>JBJLFR010000021.1:0-81906 GCA_045565285.1 Paracoccaceae bacterium | reverse complement strand
AATGAACATGCAAGAATTAGGAACTGCTGTACAGTATAATCTACCTGTTAAACAATTTATTTTAAATAATGAAAGATTAGGTATGGTTAGGCAATGGCAGGAATTATTACATGGTGGAAGATATTCACACAGTTGGTCTGATGCTTTACCAGATTTTGTTAAGCTTGCAGAAGCATACGGAATAAAAGGAATATGTTGTAATGATCCAAACAAACTTGATGATGCAATTCAAGAAATGATAGATTATGACGGGCCTGTAATTTTTGATTGTTTAGTTGAAAAACACGAAAATTGTTTTCCAATGATTCCTTCTGGGAAAGCACATAATGAAATGATATTAAATGCTGAAGAACCAGAACAAGAAATTAGTAAATCTGGTGCTGTATTAGTTTAAAAAAAGAAAGAACGAGTGGTGCAAAAATTATTTTTAAAAAAGGGTGTTTCCAGAAAAAGCGCTTATAACTTAAGAAATCCAAAAGATGATAAATTTGAAAGACATACACTTGCAATCTTAGTTGATAATGAATCTGGTGTTTTAGCAAGGGTTATTGGTCTTTTTTCTGGAAGAGGTTATAATATTGATAGTCTAACAGTTGCTGAAGTTGACCACACTGGTAATTTATCGCGTATAACAATAGTCACTTTAGGCACTCCCTCTGTTATAGAACAAATTAAAGCTCAACTAGATAGAATGATACCTGTTCATGACGTTCATGACTTAACAGTTGAAGGTGCTTCTGTCGAAAGAGAGCTTGCACTTTTTAAAGTATTTGCCAAAGGTGAGCAAAGAGTTGAATCATTAAGATTAGCAGATGTTTTTAGAGCTAAAGTAGTTGATAGTACGTTAGTTAGTTTTACATTCGAACTAACAGGCACACCTCAAAAAATTGATGCATTTGCAGATCTTATGGTTCCTTTAGGTCTTGAAGAAATCGCTAGAACAGGTGTGGCAGCACTTTCAAGGGGATAAGAATTTTATAAAATCTTATCCCAAGCAATTTCTGGATATTAATTTAATTTACTAACTGCAACCAGTGGTACTTCCACAGTTGTTACATTTTAAACATGTGCCATTTCTTACTAGTGTGAAGCTTCCACACTCATTACAAGGATCTCCTTCAAAACCTTTCAGTTTTGCAATTTTTCTCTCATCTACCTTCATCTCTAAATTTTGTATTTTTTCATCAAAATTGTCTTTTGCGTTTATATCTGGCATCTCTTTAGAAAAAACATCAGTCCTATTTGTATTTTCTTGTGGAATTAAACCTCTAGGTTCATCAATTAACTCTTTTGGCAATCTTTTCCTAAGATACCCCGTTGAAGTAACCTTCTTTATGAATTCAATGTTTTCATCAGCACTAGAAGGTTTAATTTGTTCTTTTTCAATACCTAAATTATCATTACTAGTCTCAGATCCAACTAGATCATCAAACACTTCTCCAATAGGTTTTACATGTGCTAAATCAGTCCTATCTAGATAAGATATAGCTAATTCCCTAAATATATAATCAATAATTGAGGTGGCGCTTTTAATACTATCATTACCTTGCACCATTCCAGCCGGCTCGAATCTCGTGAATGTAAACGCTTCTACATATTCTTCAAGTGGAACACCGTATTGCAAGCCTACAGAAACCGCTATTGCAAAGTTATTCATCATTGCTCTAAAAGCAGCACCCTCTTTATGCATATCAATAAATATTTCACCCAACTTACCGTCAGTATATTCACCAGTTCTCAAATAAACTTTATGACCGCCAACAATAGCTTTTTGAGTATACCCCTTTCTTCTCTCAGGAAGTTTATTTCTTTGTTTAAGTGCTTCTTTATAAACTATCTTTTCAATTATTTTTTCCGCTATTATTTCGCTTTTAGAGAGGTCATTTTCAATGTAATTATTGTCATCTTCATCAATTAAACTTGATGAAAGTGGTTGTGAAAGTTTTGATCCATCTCTATACAAGGCATTTGCTTTCACTCCTAAAGACCAACTTAATTCATAAGCTTTTTTACAGTCTTCTATACTTGCAGAGGCCGGCATATTAATAGTCTTAGAAATTGCTCCAGATATAAAACTTTGTGCTGCAGCCATCATATAAATATGACTTTCAACTGATAGAAATCTTTTACCAGTTTTACCACAAGGGTTTGCGCAATCAAAAACTGCATAGTGATCTTCTAACAGCAATGGAGCACCCTCAATTGTCATGGTCCCACAAGCATAAGTATTTGCTTCTTCGATTTCATCAGAACTAAATCCAAGATGTTGAAGAAGACAAAAAGTAGGGTCATTCAGTTTTTTTGTAGGTATACCAAGCGTCTCTTTACAGAAGGTTTCACCTAGTGTCCATTGATTAAAAACATATCTTATATCAAAACTACTAGGTAAAGCATTTTCAATTTTACTAATTTCTTCTTTACCAAAACCATGGCCAATTAGTGAACTATGATTGATATGTGGAGCATTTCCTAGGGTTCCATGCCCAACAGCATATCCAATTATTTCCTGCCTTTCATTGTTATTATAACCAAGTTTCTTCAATGCGTTTGGTACCGATTGGTTTATAATTTTAAAATAACCACCACCAGCTAATTTCTTGAATTTAACAAGTGCAAAATCTGGCTCTATACCAGTGGTATCGCAATCCATTATCAAACCTATTGTCCCAGTTGGTGCTATGACTGTAACTTGTGCATTTCTAAATCCAAATTTTTCACCAATTTTAAGAGTATCATCCCAAACTTTTTTAGATAAAGTAATTAAATTTTTGTCTGGACAATTCTTCAAGTCTAGTGGAATTGGTTTAACTGGGAGATTCTCATAACCGACATCCTGACCATTTGCTGCAATTTTGTGGTTCCTAATTACACGCAACATTTCCTTACTATTATTTTTATATCCTGGGAAAGTTCCTAATTCTTTAGCCATTTCTGCAGAAGTTTTATAAGATATACCAGTCATTATTGATGTTATTGCACCACACAGGGCCCTCGCCTCAATACTATCATAACCCAAGCCCATATTCATAAAAAGGCCTCCAATATTAGCATAACCTAACCCTAAGGTTCTATAATCATATGATCTCTGAGCTATTTCCTTAGAGGGGAATTGGGCCATCATTACTGAAATTTCTAGGGTAATTGTCCATAGCCTTGTCGCAAAGCAAAATGAAGACGCATTGAATTTCCCATCTTCTAGGAACGTAAGTAAATTCATTGAGGCCAAGTTACATGCTGTGTCGTCTAGAAACATATACTCTGAGCAAGGATTTGATGCTCTTATTTCACCATTATTTGGACATGTATGCCACGAGTTAATTGTATCATGAAATTGTATTCCAGGATCTGCACATGCCCATGCAGCATGACCTACGTTTTCCCACAAATCACTAGGCCTTAATAGTTTTAGAGACTTCGCCATTTGTTCTATTAATTAAACTCCAATCTTGATTATTTTTTACAGCTTCTAAAAAATCATTTGTAACCCTTACGGAATTATTTGAGTTCTGACCTGAAACAGTTAAATAAGCTTCTGAATCCCAATCCACATCATAAGTTGGGAACTCAATAGAATTGTAACCTTGTTTTGAATACTGCAAAGTTCTTTGGATATAACTTTCAGGTATCATAGATTTTTTTGCATCAGCTATACTTTTATGAAGATTTATATTTTTCTTTGTATCATGTGCATCTTGCTCTAAGCCATCCCAATTATTGATTGCATTAAAAATGTTATTTAATTTTTCTTCGTGTAGTTTAGAACCTGCCACTAGAGCAGCTACTTTTTGTTCTTCGACAACTTTCCAATTGATAAACCCTTCAATATCAGGGTGATCCATATCACAAATAACCATCTTGGCAGCACGTCTTGTTGTACCACCTGATTTTATTGCACCAGCTGCCCTATCTCCAATTTTTAAAAATGACATCATTCCTGAAGAAAATCCCCCACCCGCTAAAGGTTCATTAAATCCCCTTAAATTAGAAAAGTTTGTTCCTGTCCCTGACCCGTACTTAAATAATCTAGCTTCTCTAGTCCAAAGATCCATAATTCCATTTTCATTAACTAAGTCATCTTTAACTGATTGAATAAAACAAGCGTGAGGTTGAGGATGTTCGTAAGCCGATTCTGATTTTACAAGCTTCTCATCTTGAAAATTTACGTAATAATGTCCTTGACTTGGCCCATCAATACCGTAAGCCCAATGTAACCCTGTATTAAACCATTGGGGTGAATTTGGAGCACCTTGTTGATTTGCCAAGATAAATCTCATTTCATCATAATAAGCCTTAGCATCTTTTTCAGAATCAAAATATCCACCTTTCCAACCCCAATATGCCCAAGCACCAGCAATTCTATTAAAAACTTCCTTACAAGACTTCTCACCAGCAAATCTATCTTCTAAATTTATATTCGACAATTTCTTCTCATCGGGGACAGATCTCCATAAAAATTCAGGTAAACTCTCTTCGGGTACCTTTTTTAAATATTTTGCTACACCTGCTTTTCTAAAATATTTTTGCGCAAGCACATCCGCCGCAACTTGACTCCAATTTTCGGGAACTTCAACGTTAGTTTGAGAAAAAACAATACTGCCATCAGGATTTCTTATTTCCGAAGCAGTAGTTTTAAATTTCATAAGTGAATATGGATCATTATTTTTTATTGTATTAAATCTATCGATTTTCATTATAATACCTTATTTTTTTGCTCGATTACCTTTATATATTTAATTATTTTACAAAATATATTGATACCAAATAAGTTTTGGAGGAACACAACATTTTGTTATTTATAAATTGACAGAACACCAATTGATGATTTTTCAATCTAAAGGTCAATAAAAATTTTTATAATTTTTTAATTTTTTTTAATTGACCTTTTTTAATTTTTTTGAAATTGAAAAAAATTAATGATTCACTAATAATTGTATTTTTTATAATCTTAAATTAAAAACAAATAAAAAAAAGAAAAGTTCATTTAATATTAGATTGTTATCCAGATTTCCTAAAATATAAAAAAAGTTTTTATAAAAATATTTTTTTAAAATATGAGAATTAAAAATAATTATAAAATTTATAATAGTACAAAAATATTACACTACTGATATTAAAAAAAACTAATCATTAATCTCATATATTAATATTAGAGCAACTAAATTAAGAAAAAATTTTAAAAATTGAAACCACTGAAATTATTAGAATCATCGATGACACTATTCTTGATAAACTGAAACTTTTTTTATTATTTAATTTTTGAGTTTCATACTCCTTCTTTACTTTTGATAAAAGTTTCTTGTTTTGTGAAATATTAACATTGAGATTATGATTCTGAAATATTTCAATTAATTCTGATTCACTAAGTATTCTACTGTCCAAATTATTTATTAAATTGTTTAGTTTAGATATTTCCTTATTAAGTTTTAGACTTAAACCATTATTTTCATTATTTAATTGAGTTTTAATATTTTTTTGAAGTATTGGTAAAGTGACCATTAATTTTTCTATTTTACTAATTTGTTCTAAATTTTTATTATCAGAATCTTTAAATGATGAAAATTCTTCCCAAATTTTACTTTTTAATATCTTATATTTATCTTTGAGAACTCCAATAATATTTTTTTGCTCTTCTGAAAATTTATTCTCTAGTACTTTTTGGTTATCAATAAATTCTTTTTTATAATCTCTGATATTATTATTTGTGTTAGATATGCTATTATTTATTACTGAAAACTTGTCATCTATAGAAATTTTTAATTCTGAAATGCTTTGAAATAATTTATGAATTTTTTGCTCATTAGATTCACTATTCTTTAAAATTTTTGCATCAAGTTTATTAATAAAATGATTAATCTTTAATTCGTATGTATTTTTTATTTCAGAAAATGATTTAGTGAATTTTATATTCATCTCTTCAAGATTTTTAGTAAAAGCATCCCTCAACTCATCATTTCTTTTAAAAACTTCTGAAAAAAGATTTTTTTTACTATCATTTATTTCTTTTTTTAAATTTTGAATTGAGGAATTTGTTTTCTCGTTTATGTCATCTGAGTTAATCTTAGAATTTTCTAAATCTGATTTGAGTTCTGCAAATAATGATAGGCTGTAAGATTCTAATTCTTTACTAAAAATGTCAAATTTATCTTGAATGTTTTGATCCACCTGATGGATTTTATCAAAAGAGCTTTGGTTTTTTTGATTAATTATTTTTTCTAAATCAACTTTAATAGACTCAATTATTGTGCTATTGTTATTTTTATTTTCATTTATTTCTTTTTTAATAGAGTTTATTTGTTTAATTGAGATATCTTCTAGATTAACAACCTTTTGATCAAAGTTAGATTTTAAATCCTTATAGTCTTTATGAATTTGTGAAGTAATTGAGGAAATAGTTGTTTGTAAATTTTCAAATTTTTCATTATAGTTTTTAATTATATCATCGTTATCTTTGCTAATAGTATTTTTTGTATTTTCTATTTCTCTATTAAAATAATCTGTTTTCTTTCTAAAATCTGAGTTTAAATCATCTATTTGAAATGAAATTTCTGATGCTAAAGCAGTACTTTTTAAACTAGTAGAGTCTTTAAAATCATCGAAATCTCTTTTTAATGAATTATATGAATCCTTAAAAAAAATAAACTGATCATAGTTTTCAGATTTCTCATTATCAATATTACTGCTTAAAGTATTTAATGTATCTTCTATTTTTATATCGAGTTCTTCTAAATTCCCATTGATTTTAGTGAAATCATTTTTGAAAATTTCATTAGTTAAATTGAATTTATCAGTTTCTACTTTAATTTTCGATTTAAATTCATCTACTAAATGATTGATGTCTGAGTAAATTTTTTCTTCTAAGTTTTTAACAATATTTGGGATTTTGTGATCATATGAAGCTAATTTTCCAGAAAAATGATTGATTTTTTCTTGCGTTATTTTTTTTAATTCTAAAGATTTATCATTAATTAAGTTATCTATTTCTATATCTTTCTCAACATTTTGTTGACGAGCTTCTTTAATTTTCTCATTAAAGTTTTCTGTCAAATTGTTAATGCTAGTTCCTAACTGTTCAAAAATATTGCTTTTAAAGCTTTCAAAATTTTCTATATTAACAATTTTATTTTTTAGATCTTCAACTCTTTGATTAAATAACTCAATTAGTATTTTTGAATTATCTTTTATTCTTTTGTCAATTTCATTTTGAATATTGGACTGTGAAAAAATATTTGTGTTTAAATTTTCAAAATTAATATTTTGATCTACAATTTTATTTTTAGTGTCTTGACTATTTGAAGCAAGTACACTTTTTACATTTTTTTTAAAATTATCTTTATTTTCTATAATATTTTTATCATTAATGTCCGAACCTGATATGTCTTTCCATTCTTGTATAATTTCTGCGCTTTTGCCAATGTCTTGATTTAAATTATCTGCAAAAGTTGAATCTGTTGGTTCAGAAATAACTTTTAGTCTTAGTTTCCTAATTCTTTCTTTTGTATCTTCAGCATTAAGCATAATAAATTAACTCTTTTTACTATGAATGCAAAAAGCATGCAAAATAACAAAACTAAGTGAATAATAAAAATGTATAGAGTTATTTTAGAATAGTTGATGATTTAAACACCCATAATGGCTTTTACCTCAAGAAACTCATCTAATCCCCATTCAGCTTTTTCTCTACCGTTTCCTGATTGCTTATATCCACCAAATGGTGCTGCAGGACCACTTGATCCATAATTTATACTTACTTGTCCAGCTCTTAATTTTCTTGCAACTTCCATACATTTGTTTTGATCTTCACCTGTTACATAGGCAGCTAATCCATATATCGTATTATTTGCTATAGAAACACCCTGCTCAATATCATTATAAGGAATAATAGATAGGACAGGTCCAAAGATTTCTTCTTTAGCAATAACCATATCATTTGACACGTTACCAAAAATTGTTGGTTTTACGTAATAACCCTTATCTAAACCATCAGGTTTTCCTTTACCACCTGAAACCAACTTTGCTCCCTCTTCTATTCCTTTTTCAATTAAATTTTGAACTTTGTTAAATTGATCAATACTTACTAATGGTCCTAAATCAGAATTAATATCATCAGGATTACCAACTTTAATCCTTTGTACTGCATTTTTTGCAATTTCTAATGCCTCATCATGTCGGGATTGAGGAACTAACATTCTAGTAGGAGCATTACATGATTGACCAGTATTGCTCATAACATGAGCTATGCCATTAGTAATAGATTTAGAAAATAAGTCATCATCAAGTATAAGATTTGCAGATTTACCCCCTAATTCCTGTGAAACTCTCTTTACTGTGGTTGCAGCTGCGGTGGCTACTGCTATACCGCCTCTTGTAGAACCAGTAAATGACATCATGTCAATATCCTTGTGTGCAGACATTGCCTCTCCAACAACATTCCCTAATCCATTAACAAGATTGAACATGCCAGGTGGAATTTTGGATTCATTAATTATTTCAGCAATTATCATTGCAGAAAGAGGTGCAATTTCACTAGGTTTTAAAATAACAGTACAACCAGCAGCAAAAGCGGGTGCAAATTTTGAAACAATTTGATTTATTGGCCAATTCCAAGGTGTTATTAAACCGCAAACACCTATTGGTTCTTCTCGAACTATATAATCTCCTTTTTTATATTCAAATTCATGATTCTTCAATACACTCATAGCTGTTTTTAAATGTCCTAAGCCAGTTGCTGCTTGTGCTCCTTCCGCAAGTTTAATGGGGGCTCCCATTTCAAGTCTTATAGCTTCGGAAATATCTTTAAAGCGTTTTTTATAATTTTCTCTAATTGTTTCAATAATATCTAAACGACTATTCTTAGATAATTGAGAGGAAATACTAAATGCTTTTCTAGCAGCAAAAACTGCTTTATCTAGATCTTCGACTGAACCAAGAGCAACAGTCCCAATTTTTTCTTCAGTTGCGGGATTAATTATTTCTAAAGTCTTAGAAGATACCGGATCTACAAATTCACCATTAATATAAAATTTTGTTAAGTTCACTTGAATTCCTCCCATATTTACATTTTAAGTAAAATGCATAGAAATTATATAATATTTTTGTTATTTTAATTTATAAATCTCATATCGTTCATTATTAGTAAAAAAAAGATGTCTGCAAAACCATTATTTATCGATAACCTTCAATATTCTAACTGGTCACCAAAAGTATTCAAAGAAATGAAAGAAGGAAATCTATCTGCAGTCCACGTGACCATTAGCTATCATGAAAACTTCAGACAAACAATTGAAAATATTATAAAATGGAATAAATATATCGAACTCTATCCTAATCGTCTAACTTTAGCAAAATCTGCAGATGATGTAAAAAATGCCTATAATACAGATAAGACTGCAATCATTTTTGGATTTCAAAATTGCTCACCAATAGAAGAAAATATTGGACTAATTGAAGTTTTACATAAACTAGGAGCAAGATTTATGCAGCTAAGTTATAATAACCAATCCCTACTTGCAACAGGCTGCTATGAAGAAACCGATCCTGGTATAACTAGATTTGGCAAACAAGCCATAAAAGAAATGAATAGAATTGGTTTAGTAATTGATGTCAGTCATACATCAGAAAAATCAAGCTTTGATGCTATTAAATACTCTGAAAGGCCTATTGTTATTTCACATGCTAATCCAATTTGGTGGCATCCCTCCAAAAGAAATAAATCAGATATATTAATAAAAGAGGTAACTTCAGCTGGAGGAATGATTGGTTTTTCTATATATCCCCATCACTTAAAGGATGGATCAAATTGTACACTGGAAAGTTTTTCAACTATGATAGCTCAATCAGCTGATAAATACGGAGTTGATAACATTGGGATTGGATCAGATATTTGTCAAAATCAACCTGATAGTGTAGTAGAATGGATGAGAAATGGAACATGGTCAAAAGAAATAGATTATGGTGAAGGTGCTAAGGATGATGCTGGATTCCCTAATCAACCGACATGGTTTAAAAAAACAAGTGACTTTCCCAACATTCTAGACGGACTTAAAAAAATTGGTTTTAACAATCAAGAAGCCTTGAAAATAATGGGACTAAATTGGTTAAATTTTTATGATAAGAATTTTCATGGTGAATAATACAAAATCGAAAAATGCGTTTCAATGCGGTAATATACCCCAAAATATTAGAAATCCAGAAACAGTTATGAATTTGGAAAGACTAGGATCATTATTTCCTCAAAAATTTAGTTTCATGAGAATATTAATTAGAAACCTATTTAAAAAAAATCCAAACTTTCAAATAAGAAAAAATAAATTAAATTCTGATGAAGATAGTTATTGTGTTCTTTCAATAGAATTAGGAAATCAAATATTCTCCTTAATATGTTTTACTGATAAATTAAGTTCTCAAGATAGATCAGATAGGGTTATTGCAACAAAATGGGATGCCAGTTTCTGCCTTTATTGGGGTATTCCAAGTGATCACAAAATAAAGAAACTAAAAACACAAGTTAAAATCCAAGAGAAAGGTCGTTTTGATGAAAATGTTCTAGTTTTGTCAAGAGCTAATAAATCAGTTACTCTCTTTGAGCATGTATTAAATTGCTTAGCAAATGGTAAACAACCATCAAAAAATAAGATTATAAAAACAAGTTATTTAATGAGAACTACTGCTGTTTATGGTAATGGGAAATTTGGAATTGCAGATAGGAATTTATTTTCAAATTTCAAAGAATTAACCCCCCCTTTCCAGGTGGAAATGTTAACAGTGTTTTTAATTAGAGAGTTCTCTTTTTTTTATATTGAGCATTGCGCAAAAATAAAAGGAGGGGAAAATGCAGTTACTCTCAATTATGATTTAAAAAGATACTTAGGAATTGGGAATTCCACTGGTCTTGGTATGGCTCCTTTCTTGGTAAATCATCCCTCATTATTACACAGTTGGATAATGGCTAAAGAACTAATTCTAGCTAACGTATTGAATTTTAAAAAAATAAATGATTCCCAATATCAAAGATTTTTTCAATTATTAACTAGAGCAAACAAGCATATTAATGAATGGGTTGTAGAAGATAAAATTCAGTCAAGAAGAATAAAAATTTTACAATCTGAAATTAATTTAATAATTAAAAAATTAAATAAAGAAAAATTTTCAAATGAATATCCTTTTCGATTAATTTTTGATAAAACAAGTAATTTATCAGTGGAAACACAAGAATTGATAGCTTCAATAATTATTGAATTTGCCCCAAATCATTTTTATGGAATAGAAGAATGTCTAGCAAATGCAAATGAACCCAAAATAATTAGTTCTATGTTAATTTCAGAGCTAGCTGAAATTATCAAAAAAAATTATGATTGGGTTTTCAAATTGGATCTAAAAAAAGAAGGTGCTGATACCTATTTTTGGTATGTTTCACAGGAAAAGTTAGAACCAAGATTAGGAAATAGGTATGAAGAAAAGGGAGCTGAATTAGAAATGCCTTTTAATATACCACTCTATGTAAAAAAACTAAAAAAAATATTAGATTCGTATCCTAATAAAAATGAAACAATAGCCAAATTTTTACTTAAAGAACCATCGCAGAGATTTATTATAAGAAGAATCCAAAATACTTTTAAGTATCCCTATTCAGAAATTAGAGATAATTTAGTTGATAAAAATTGTAGACCTATTGATATGCTGAGATGCAAACTGTCTTTTTTTGGAGCTAGTAAATTTGATCCAAAGTCAGATAGGTGGACAAGAATTACTTTATTTCAAGGAGCACCAATTGCTTCAGAATTTATTTCAAGCAATAAAAATTATGATGATTGGTCATTTGCAACTGTGCCAAATTAAACTTAATTATAAAATGATAGTTTCGCAAAATGAAGTATACCAGATTGTAAAAAAATCATGCATTTCAGAAAAAATTTATGAAGATTGGGCTGATGACATAGGTAAGGCTATTGCATTCTTACATAAAAATAATATTGATGGCTGTAACGAATTCGTGAAATTAATAAGTGTTTTAAGATTAGATAGAAACCTTGCTATCAAAAAAGAAAAAAATCAATTAATTATTAAAAATTTGGATCCTATTAGAAATGCCATACCTATTATCGATTGGTTAATCTCAGGAAATAACAAAACAACCATTATTTCCAACCAAATTATATCACCACTTATATTTTTCTCATTATTAGCAAATACATGTAAAAACTATGGGGGTACCTTTAATATATCAAATAAAAAAGAACAAATTCTATATAAAATAGACGTAAATTTTAAATTTTTTAAAATAAATAAATTAAAAGGGTTTTTTATAATAAAATGGTATAAATCAAATAAATTTTTAAAAACCATAAAAATAAAAAAAAGAGTTCATGGTGTTACTATAAAAAACTGGGAATATTTAGAATTAAAAGCAAATAAAACCTACGTTCCTGAAACAATAATATCAAGAAACTCTGGTGCAGGAGCAGGTTTATTAGATAATGACTAATTCATTATTTATGTATAAAAGAAAAAAATTAAAACTTAAAAATGTTAATATTGTTTAGAATTTAAAAAATAGGTATTAAAAATGTCAGAAATTAAAACTGAGGAAATAAGTTTGAAAGAAATTTATGACTTAGCATTTGAAGTCTTTACTAAAAATGGATGTAATAAAAATAACGCAATTGCTCTTTCTAAAACTGTGCATGATGCTGAAAGAGATGGTTCATTATCTCATGGGTTATTTAGAATACCTGGATATATAGCTTCATTAAAATCTGGCAAAGTAAAGGGCGATGCAGAACCTAAAATAGATAAAAGCTTACCTTCCATAATTTCTATTGATGGAAATTTTGGTTTTACTCCCTATTCTCTTGAAAAAGGATTACCTATTTTATCAGATGCTGCTGAAAAACTTGGTATTGCCATTATGAAAATTACAAATACATTCCATTTTGCCGCTCTATGGCCTGAAACCGAATTTTTAGCAAATAGAAATTTAGTAGGGATAGCTTGTACTGCTGCAAAACCAATGGTTGCACCTGCGGGTGCAAAAAAAGCTTTTTTTGGTACTAATCCAATTTCTTTTGCATGGCCAAGAACTGCTAAAACACCTATTGTATTTGACATGGCTACCTCAAGACTTGCCATGGGAGATGTACAAATTGCAGCTAGAGACGGACATCAATTACCTGAGGGAACAGGTTTAGGTCCTAACGGCAAAGCTACAAATGACCCAAAAGAAGTTATTAAAGGTGTTCTTTTACCATTCGGGGGTTATAAGGGATCTTTAATTTCTTTAATGGTAGAGTTACTATCAGCAGGACTTACTGGAGATAATTTTTCCTATGAAGCTGGAAAAAAAGATAACAATGATGGAGGACCACCCAAAGGTGGTGAACTAATCATTGCCATTAATCCTAAATTAGTTGCAGGTATTAATTGGGAAGATCATACATCAGAATTTTTAGAAAAGTTAACTAAATTAGAGGGCATACGAATACCCGGAGAAAGACGCCACAAAAATAGATTGAATACTGATTCAAGGAAAATAAATAAAGAAATGTTAGAAAAAGTTAGAAATCTTCTATTTACATAATAAATACCCCTATAATCTATTTCTTAAATTCTTCATTTTTAATTTAACTTTAGGAAGGTAACACTTTTGAAAAAATAAATAGGAATAACAGAAGAATATTTTTAGAGTATTTGTTGGATTGAAAAAAATTAATATTTAATTTTATTTTTTTATAGGCCTTTTTTTATTTTTTCTTTGTCCATAACCCAATCTTTTCATAATTACCATTCTTTCATCATGGCTTAATTGAATCCATTTTGAAATTTCATCTTTAGTTCTACCACATCCTAAACAATTTTGAGAATCTTGATCAAGAGTGCATATGCCTATACAGGGACTTATAAATAAGTTTTCATTCATTTTTTTGATTTAACTACTTTTTTCTTTTAAACAATACAGACTAGAAATTAATACTATAGATCCTCCAAATATATATGATATGTAAATCTGTTCTTTAAATAGTATTATAATCCAAATTAATGACAAAATAGGTGTTAGAAAAACTAAAATTGCAGAATTCGTAATTGGTATTGATTTTAAAGCCTTAAACCAAAAAATGTAAGAGACACCATTTATGAAAATTCCATTAATTATAATTGGTAGTAATTCTTTGAAAGTGGGATACTGAAAAGTGGAAAAAAATACTAAAGCTAATGTTGAAGTAATAGTCCCTCCTAAGAATATAAGAAAGGAAAAATGAATAAGATCTACTTTAGATTTTTTACTTAAAATAGAAAATAAAGCAAAACAAAAAGCGCCTAATAAAACTGAAAGACTTATATTTATTCCAGAAAAATTTATATCCTCAAAATTACCTTTTGTTACAATAATGATAATTCCCAAAAATCCAATAAATACTGCTAAGAGTTTGGAAAAATTTAATTTCTCTTTCATCAATAAAGAACTTAAAATAATCATCTGGAGAGGCCAAGAATATTGAATAATTAGTACTTCAATACTATTACCTTCATGGTAACCGTAATACAAAAATAAATAGTATAATGAACAACCAAGAGACCCTAAAAATAAGTTATATAAATAATGAGTTTTAGATAAGGAGCTGGATTTCCAAACTTTAGATAGATAGAATATTAATCCTAAACAAATTAAAGAAATAATATTAGACCAAAAAAGCAATTGATAAAAATTTAATGTTAATTGTCCAAGTCTTGATATTATTGGAATAAAACTCCATGCTATCATACAAAAAATGGCATAAAAATATCCGAAATTAATTTTTTTTGTATTCAATAAACTTCTCAAACTTTCATTTAATTAACAGTAAAGTTTTCATCAATATATTTCTAATAAATCGTCAATTTAAGATTAAACCAAATAACATAATAACTTCATATTGGTAAGAAAAGATTATTTAAGAACATATTCAAATGCACAAAAATATTATTTAACTAAAAAATTTAAAAGTTAATAGAAATTTTTAAAATAATACTTTATATTTTGAAGTTTAAAATAAAGAAGCCCCATTGATCAAATGGAGCTTCTAAAGGCAAGTTGGAGGAAAGCAGACATACCTTTTACAAACAGGGCTGAGCTTTCAACCATATTTTTTCTTGCAAGTTTAATACCAGTATTATTAATTTATTAAAGAAAAAGGTTTATATGATAGAACAAGAGCTTTCGATAGAAAAACTAAAAAGACTTCAATGGAAAATCATGCAAGACATTTCAGCCTCCGCTTTAATACCCCTCATGAGAATAGGAGATGAGCTTGGACTTTTTATTGTTTTAGGAAAACAAGGACCATGTACAGAAAGTGAGTTTTCTAATTATGCTAAAATCGATCAAAGATATGCCAGAGAATGGTTACTTGCTATGTGTGCTTCAGGTTATATATCTCATACAGAAAGTGTCTCAAGATTTTATATGTCAGAAGAACAAAAAGCAGTTTTTTCATTTGAAGACAGTTCTGCTTTTATGTTGGGAGCGTTTGATATTTTGAGTGGTAATATTCATAATATTGATAAAGTAAAAGATGCTTTTAAAACAGGTGAAGGTATCAATTATGAAAGTACTCACCCATGTATTTTCTCAGGTACTGCAAGATTTTTTAGACCTTCATATTCTTCCAATTTACTTAAAAAATGGATACCGGCTATTCCGAATGTAGAAAAAAAATTAAAAAAAGGGTGTAATTTTGCCGATATCGGTTGCGGTTTTGGTGTTTCTTCTATGATGATTGCTCAAGCTTTTCAAAACTCCAAAGTATTTGGTTTCGATATACATAAACCATCAATTGAAACAGCCATTAAAGAGGCTAAAAAAAAGAATTTAAATAATGCCCAATTTAAAGTAGCGGACGCAGAAAATTATAATGGAAAATTTGATATTATAACATTTTTTGATTGTTTACATGATATGGGAGATCCTTTAG
This sequence comes from Paracoccaceae bacterium, assembly GCA_045565285.1. GTDB lineage: Bacteria > Pseudomonadota > Alphaproteobacteria > Rhodobacterales > Rhodobacteraceae > CACIIZ01. The sequence goes on along the minus strand of JBJLFR010000021.1, from coordinate 65,962 downwards.
GTGCTTCCAAATATGCTTTTAATCATTTAAATAATTCTGGAACATTAATTTTAATAGAACCATTTGCCTCAGACCTACCAGAGGATAATTTTAATACAGTTGGCCAAATGTATTATTCATTTTCTACAATGGGGTGTATCCCAACTTCTAAATCACAGAAAAAAGGATTAGCACTTGGAGCGCAAGCAGGGCCAAAGAAACTTTTCAAAATTTTAGAAGATGCTGGGTTCAGCAAATGCAAAATAATAAAAAAGAATTCTACTAATATGGTCATTACAGCCGAAAAATAATTGTCCTTACCGATCATAAAATATAAAAGCAATACTTGTATTTTTAATTGACTACATTTAATGGGTGGTAATTCCTAATCTGTCTAAATCAAGCTATTGCTTTTTATTCTGAAAAAATGTTACTCAAGTTTTTTATAAGCATTAAAATTGGAAAAGTAGTTTTTAAAAGTTTTATTTTGAAATTTCCTGATGTACTTCAACAACGTTACCTTCAGGATCCTGAAAAAAAATCTGATACCACTCTTTCGAAAAAGCATTACCATAATCAGCAAAATAGATATTATTTTTTTGTAAAACCTTTTTTATGTTTTCAATGTTATCTGTTCTAAATGCAATATGACCACTTTCAACAGGATTTAAAAAGTGTTTATTTTTTGCAGCAACACTTAAGTCTTTTTCTGCAAGATGCATTTGGATATTTCCATCGCTTACAAACTGAATTTTCCCTGAATAGCCTTCATTATCAGAAGGTTCCGTTCGTTTAAAATTATCCTGAGATAAAGGTTCTAAACCAAGGATATTTTGGTAAAAATCACTTAATTCATCCAAATTTTTTGAAACCAAATTAATATGGTGAAACTTTAAATTCATAAGTTATTCCTCAAAATTAGTAAAAAAATTAATCAACACAAGAATTATTATTTTTAATACTTAAATTTTCTCATTTTACTTGAAAAATTAATCCATAAGTGTAATTTTATTTATTAGACAACACTATTTTAAAATATATTAATAAAAAATAGAAATTATTATTAAATAAAAAAATTAAGGATATCAAATTAAAATGAAAAAAATTTTTATATTACCTGTCTTGTTATTTGTTTTAGCATCTTGCCAAACAAAATATATTACACCTGAGGGTGAAAGATTAGCTAAAAATGTTGCAGCAGGTTGTGTTTTTGGCGAGATATTTTTTGACGACTGTAAAGCAGGTGCTGCAGTTACAGGAGCTGCTACTATTATTGATGGCCAGAACTAATTACTTTTCCTAAAAATTGTAATAAGTACTTGATCCTTGATTTTTTCATGATCTTTTTTTTTTCCATATATATCGACTTTGTGAAAATTTAAGTTTGTAATTTTTTTACCTAAATTTTCAAATGTTTTTTTAAATCCTTTTTTAACAAAAATGTTTTTATGAATTGAAATAACAAATAGTCCTTCTGGCTTAACAATTCTTAATAATTCTCCTAAAACATTTGGTCCAACATGGCCGTGTGTAAATGTTCCAGCGCTTAAAATTGCACCATAAGTACTATCAGCAATTGTTAGTTTCTTATTCAAGTCAGCAATAAAAATCTTTTCATAACATTTTTTTTTTTAGCTTGAGACAACATTTGTTTAGAAATATCAATTGCATGTATTTTTAATGAAAAATATTTTTTCAAATGTTCAGCTATCAAACCGGTACCAGCACCTACATCAAGTATAGGACAATCACTATTTCTAAAATACTTTAAAAAATATTTAACAACTTTTTGTGGTGATTGATAATTATTATTTAAAGCAAAATCTCGATCATAGGTCTTAGACCATCCTTTATATAAATCAATTGTATCGTCTATTGAATTAAGTCCGTAAGCATCTTTTAATTTTTTACTCATTTTTAATGAAACCCTTTATAAATATTGGAAATTAAAAAATTGAATTAAGAATATCTATTTTTAAAAAAATATACTATAATTTTATATGATTTAAATTAAATTTATCTATTGATCTAACCATGATTAATCAAGAATTAAAATCAGTTCTAAAAAAAATTGATCAATCAAATGGATTACCAAATAGAAATTATATTGATAATATACAATATCAAATTGAAAAAAAAGTTTTAATTTTTGATAAATGGGCTGGGGTTGCAGTATCAGACGATATTCCAGATCCAGGAGATGCAATACCTGTAACTTTTGTTGGTATTCCACTTTTACTTTTGAGAACCGAAAAAAAAGAAATAAAAGTATTTTTAAATGTTTGTAGACATCGGGGAATGATATTAATAAAAAAAGCAAAAAAAATTGAAGGTGCTATAAGATGCCCATACCATAGTTGGTGTTATTCTAAAAATGGAAATTTAATAAGCACACCACATGTTGGTGGTCCTGGGAACAATATACATAAGGGTATTAATAAAGATAAATTAGGTCTATTAGAAATTAAAAGCTATATATGGCAAAATATAATTTGGATAAATGTTAATGGAAATGCTCCAAATTTTGAAACCCAAATGTCAGATGTAATGAACCGATGGTCTGATTTTAATCAAAAACAGTTTCATGGGGGAAAAGATAGTAGATTTGAATTGAAAATAAAATGTAACTGGAAATTAGCAGTTGAGAACTATTGTGAAAGTTATCACTTGCCTTGGGTTCACCCCGACCTAAATTCATACTCCAGATTACAAGATCATTATAATATTGAAAATCCTGGTTTTTACTCTGGACAAGGTACTATTTTATATAGGCAGATAAAAGGTCCTAATAACATTAAATTCCCAAATTTTAAAAATATATCAACCAAATGGAAAAATTCGGCAGAATATTTAGCTATTTATCCTAATGTCTTGTTAGGAGTTCACAAAGATCATACCTATTCAATAATTTTAATTCCAAAGGGACCTAGAAAAACTTTAGAAAAAATTAATATATATTATTCAATGGGAAATACAGATACTTACCTTAGAAAAAAGAATAAAAACCAATGGCAAAAAGTATTTAAGGAAGATATTTCAGTAGTTGAGGGTATGCAAAAAGGTAGAAATGGTCTTCATTTTGATGGTGGAAAGTTTTCTCCTATTATGGATGGAGCTACTCATTGTTTTCATAAATGGGTTGCTTCAAATTTGTTAAATAAATGAAATAACGTGAATGAAGAAAAATCAAAAAATTAAATATTATTTTAAGAGAAAAAAATATAATAATCTAGTTCAAATATTTGCAGAAAAATCAAAAAAAATTAAGGATTTAGATACTGCTTGTTTTTTCGCTACACAAGCATATATCCTATCACTTGAGTGTAATAATCCTTTATCAGAAGAATTATTAGCTTTTTTAACTAAGAATAATAGAGAATATTAATTTTATTTTTTATAAGAAATTAACGTTTTGAAATGAAATTCACAAAAAAAAAAATAACAGATATAGCGAAAAAAGTACTTAAGGTTGAATCTGAAGCCCTTAAAGCTTTATCAAATAATTTACCAAGTTGTTTCGAGGCATTTATTAATTCAGTATACGATTCTCCAGGTAGATTAGTAATTTCAGGAATTGGTAAATCAGGTCATATTGCAAAAAAAATTTCTGCAACTTTAGCTAGTACAGGTACTCCTTCCTATTTTATTCATGCCGCAGAAGCAAGTCATGGAGACCTAGGAATGATAGTAGAAGGTGATATATGTATTTTGATTTCAAATTCAGGAGAAACAATTGAATTAAAAGATATATTAAATCATCTTAAAAGGTTCTCTATTCCTTTCGCTGTGATTTCATCAAATTTAGATAGCACATTAATGCAATCTTCTAATTTTCCTCTTAATCTTCCACCTCAACCAGAAGTTTGTCCAATTGGTATGGCTCCTACCACGTCTACAACCATGATGCTAGCTCTTGGCGATGCAATTGCAGTAAGTTTGATGCATAAAAGAAATTTTGATGTTAATCAATTTAAGGTATTTCATCCTGGCGGAAATTTAGGTGCACAGATGATGAAAGTTAAGGATTTAATGCATGGTAGAAATAAAATACCTGTAGTTGATCCAGAAATGTCTATGCAAGAAGCCTTGTTAAAGATGACATCTAAAGGTTTTGGATATGCAGTAGTAGTAAAAGAAAACAAAGTTAAGGGCGTAATATCTGATGGAGATTTAAGAAGGCATATAAACCAATTATTTGATAAAAAAGCTGGCGAAATAGCTACGAAAAATCCAGTTACAGTAAAAGAAGATATATTTGTTGCTGAAGCAATTAAGATAATGAATGATCATAAAATTGGTGTACTTGTAATTACAAATAATAAAAATGAACCAGTCGGTATAACACATATACAAGACTTACTTAAGGCAGGAGTAGTTTAAAATTTAATGATAAAATAATAAGCCAGTAACACTATAGCATTACTGGCTAAGATGGGAGAATAGATGTAAGGTATGATGATGTGAAACCCTCATCTTCTTCTCATTAAATAGTAAGCAATAAATATGCCAATGCATTAAATAGTGGAAACATATTCCGTTTTATATAAACAATATTAGTCTATATAAAAAAAAATAGTAGAAATAAAAAAAGCTTTCTATAAAGAAAGCTTTTCCTCCAACTTGCTAATAGATATAACGACTGAATTTAAAGAATATTAGTAATTTATTTATTTATTTATTACATTTTCAGTTAAAGGAGCAGAAGAAGATAAACAAGAATACCCCAAACCTTTGTGAGCACTAGGATTTATTCCAGAAAATCTATGATCCATTGGTTCAGAATATGGTTGAAAACGAGTATCGCATGATAATCTAATTTTTCCAATAGAAGTATTGTTATCAAAAGAACCATGAATCATAAACATACCAAAAATCAAACAATCTCCTGGTTCAAAATCACTAGTCAAAAAGTATGATTTTTTTCTAGATACCAAATCCAGAGTATTTTCAGTAATATGGCCAGGTATACTAGGATTAAGATCAATATCATGGTTTAAAAATTTTTTTTTAATATCAATCCACTTATGTGAATTTTTCAAAACAAACAAAGTACCTTCGTTTTTTTTAATACTACTTAATGGTGTCCAACAAGTTAACAGTTTATCTGTTCCTCTATTCATGTAAGGATGATCTATATGTAAAGGGCTAGCTTTTCCTTTTATAACTGCTCTCAACCAAGCGAAAGAAAAATGATTAACCTTTTCTTTAAAGATATTTTCGAACACATTTATAATTTCTTTTCCATTTATTACTTTTCGCAGTTGATTTGATTCACTAATTTTTCGCCAAAATTTTCCTAATTCTACTATATTAGGATAAAGTTCCTTACGCTTAGATACACCCGAAAAAATGCCATCAGAATAGGGTTTTTTTACTTCACCTACCTCATATAAGTGTTTCAAAATTCTATTCTTAGCATTTTTAATATCATCTTTTTTATAAACATTTCGAATGAATAAATAACCATCTTTTAATAAATTTTTTTTCAAATCATCAGAAATTTTGCTAACATTTAATTCTTTAACTAAATGATTTGGAATTAATTGACTATTAATAGAACGGACATTTTTGGATTTTATCAAAATGAATCCTTTTATCATAAAAAATTAGCACAAAGTTAGCTAAAATATTTTAAATTATTTTCTATCCAATTACTAGGTAATGAATTCTCAAATAATTTATCACACCATAATTTAGAGGAAATTTGTTCACCTAGTAGACTTTTAGCCTTTAAAAATAACTTATTCTCTAGAGTTTCAAAACTTACTTTATCTAAAATATCATATTTCTTTTTTAGAGTTTTACCATTAACAAGTGTTATAATAACTTTTGATTGAGTCTCTAAAATTTTATTATTTGCTATGATTTTTACTTTTTTACAAAATGATAAAAGTTTTTTCCTGTTGCAGTTCCTATCTGAGAATGTATCAAGTCTAGTAGTATTAAATTTATTTATTATTAATGCTGCAATCATTTTGTAGCTAAATTTAATTTCAAGCCCACTTTTTGGTTTTTCTATATTACAAATCTTTAAATATTGAGGATTTATAAATATTTGTATCATATCAATTATACTTTCTTTTAATTGATAATTATCTCTCAAGTAAATCAAAGCCTCTATTGAAGAATGTGTCCCATGACAACAGGCATGAAATTTAAACTTAACATCATTAATAAAATATTTTTTTCCTAAATTTAAAAAAGCACTTTTTTTAAATTCAGCTGAATAAGTTGCACCATACCCATCTGCTTTGTCGAGAATCTTAGAATCTGGTTTAATTCCTTTTTGTGCCAAAAAGGCAGATTCTACTCCTCTACTTGCAGCAAAACCTACTTGTATTGGTTTTGCCATAGACCCAAATTGAGCCTTTATTCCACTTGAACTCGATGAAGCAATTCCAATCGCATTAATTGTTTTCCTTTTTGATAATCCTAAAATATGTGCAGCAGCAACAGCTGATCCAAAAATACCGGCCGTTGCTGTTACATGGAATCCTTGATGGTAATGTTTTCTGCCTAACCAAATACCTATTCTGATTGCAGTTTCTATTCCAACCAAAACACCCTCTTTAAATACTTTTACATCACTTTTATTCCTATCTGATACAGCTAATGCTGAAGAAATTACTACTGTAGATGTATGGCCTAAAGATTCAAAATGTGTATCATCATAATCTAATGCATGACCAGTCACTGCATTTATGAATGTTGCTGATTTACTGGGTAAACGATTTAATAATCCTATTACAAATGATTCTTTTTTCCCTCCATTATTTTTTTCCAATTGCCTTACAATTTTTGATACTGGTTCTTTTTGACCTGCCAATGCTACTGCTAGCCAGTCCAATATTAATAAATTCAAAATTTTTTTTGTCTTTTTTGGTATAACATCTAGGTCTTGTGATTTAGTAAATTTTACTATTTTTTTGATTATGTTTTCTTTTTTTTTCAACTTTTTCTCCAGTATCACATTAGTTGAAATTAGTAATCACTATAATTCGATTCATACTTGTTTATCAATATGTTAAACAATTTTTTATATCATATTATATTCTGAAACTCTTAAAAAATTCAGATTTCTCTTGTTTTTTTGAATAATGTACATTATTCTTAAGGGATCAATAAGGGGAATTAATATTGGGAAGTGGTGGTGCAAGAAAAGGAGCAGGAAGACCCAAAGGGCAAGGGAAATATAGAGAATCAACAAAACCCATTAGAATACCTGAAAGTATGATTGCCGAGGTAATAGAATACATATCTGTTAAAAGCTATAAGCTACCACTATATGCTTCAACAGTACAAGCAGGATTTCCATCTCCCGCAGATGACTATATTGAAGAACAACTTGATTTAAACAAACACCTAATTAAACATCCAACAGCAACTTTTTTCGTTCGAGCAGCTGGAGATTCTATGGTAGGAGCAGGAATTCACTCTGGAGATATATTAGTTGTTGATAGAAGTTTGGAAGCAAAACCAGGTAAAGTTGTAATTGCAGCAATAGATGGTCAACTAACGGTAAAACGGTTGTCTCAAACATCTAAGGGGTTATACTTAAAAGCAGAAAATGACCAATATAAACCAATAAAAGTAAATGAAATCAGTGATCTAATCATCTGGGGTGTGGTTACTAGTGTAGTTCATAAGGTTTGAAAGTTAATTAATGTCCACAATTTTTTCATTAGTTGACTGCAATAATTTTTATGCCTCATGTGAAAGAATCTTTAAGCCTAGCTTATCCAATAAACCAATAGTTGTTCTGTCTAATAATGATGGTTGTATTATTGCACGCTCAAATGAGGCAAAAAAACTAGGAATAGCTATGGGTGCACCTTATCATCAAAACGAATATTTAATTAAAAAAAACAAGGTATCAGTATTTTCGTCAAACTATCAATTATATGGTGATATCTCTAGAAGAGTAATGAGCAGTCTTTCTATGTTCGTACCAGAAATGGAAGTGTATTCAATTGATGAAGCTTTTTTAAGATTAGATGAGTTATGTAGGAAGGATCCCTACGCTTTTGCTTTAGATATGAGATTAAAAATCCTTAAATGGACAGGAATTCCAACATCACACGGAATAGCAACAACAAAAACATTAGCCAAAGTTGCAAATAAAATTGCAAAAAAATCTAGCAGCCAAAATGTATTTGATCTAACTGATATTGATATCCAAACTAAAATTCTAGCAAAATTACCAGTAGAAAATATTTGGGGAATATCAAGTGGCTGGAGTAAAAAACTAAATAATATTGGGATTAAAAATGCGTTACAATTGAGAGAAACTGACCCTAGCTTTGTACGTAACCATTTAAGCGTAATAGGAGAAAGAATTGTATATGAACTTCGTGGTATTTCTTGTATTAGCTTAGAGCAAGTAGCACCTAAGAAAAATATTTTATCCTCAAAATCATTTGGAAGATTAGTAACTAAATTAGAAGAAGTAGAAGAAGCTTTAGCTAATTATGCTTTTCGTGCTTGCCAAAAGTTAAGAAAACAAAATAGTAAAGCTCAAGGAATTTACGTTTTTGTTAAAACTAATAAATATAGGATCAATGATCCCCAATACCGAAATTCAACAACAAAAGAATTCTCCCACCCCTCCTCAGATACAAGTCTAATTATTAAAACAGCAAAATTATTACTGCGAGAAATTTATCGACAAGGGTTCAAATATCAAAAATGTGGTATAATGCTTCTAGATCTTACTCCTTCTGATTACCTACAAAACCATTTATTTGAAAAAGCACCTACTCAAAAAAAAGAGTACTTATCAAGTGTAATCGATGCGATCAACCAAAGTACTGGGAACGAAAGTATATTCTATGCCTCCCAAGGTGTAAAAAGAAATTGGAGAATGCGGTGTAATAAAAGGTCTCAACGATATACAACGCAGTGGAAAGAATTAGTGAAAGCGTACTAGCAAAAAATAGAAGAATATAGTCTTAAAAAAAAAATTAATAAAAGATTATCAACCTGACTTTAATTCCTCTAATTCTAGCCATCTCAACTCATACTTCTCTAATTCAGATCTTGCATTATCAAGATTTTTAGAAGTTAAGAGAAAACTATCAGGATCGTTTAAATAAAAATCAGGATCGGAAAGAATCAAAGAAAGATTTTTAATTTCTTTTTCTTTTTCATTAATTTTTGGGGGAAGATTTTTTAATTCAAATTCTAATTTGAAAGAAAGTTTCTTATCAACTTTTTTGTCATAATTTGTTTCTTGTTTTTTATTAGATGATAACTTTTGAATTGGGGTATGATTAGAACCTAAGTTTTTCTTTTTTAACTTTTGATAATAGGCGGTATAATCTGAATATCCACCTATATGTAGTTGAATATCTCCATTTCCTTCAAAAGAAAGAATTTTAGTAACTGTTTGATCAAGAAAGTCTCTATCATGAGAAACTAATAATAAAGTTCCTTCATAATTTATAAGAATTTCTTCCAACATATCCAATGTTTCCATATCAAGGTCATTTGTTGGTTCATCCAAAATAAGACATGATTTAGGATTAGCTAGTATTTTAGCAAGCTTAAGTCGATTTTTTTGTCCTCCTGATAAAGTAGAAACTTTATCTAAGATAACGTTTGATTCAAACATAAAATCTTTAAGATAACCATAGATATGACGCATCTTGCCTCTAACATTAACATAATCACCTCCATTTGGAGCTAATATATCCTTTAGACTATAGTTATCATTTAAGTCACTTCTATTTTGATCAAAATAAGAACATTCAAAATCTTTTTTAATTTTTATACTTCCAATATCAGCTTTCAGTTCTTTTAATAAAAGTTTTAAGAAGGTTGTTTTACCAGAACCATTTTTACCAATGATTCCAATTCGATCTCCCTTTTTAATACGCAAATTAAAACCATTAAGAATTTTAAGCTTAACTCCATCACTATAAAATTCTTTATAAACATTATAAAATTCAGCAATAATTTTCGAATGACTATCAAAATCATTTATTGGATCAATATGAATTTTTTTCGTTGTATACCTAAAAGAACTTTCGTCCTTTTTGAGCTTATCTCGCATTTCCTTAACTTTATTAAGTCTTCTAATATTTCTTTTAACACGGGCTTTTACTCCTCTAGAGGCCCATTCGACTTCTTGAGCTAGTATTTGTTTTCTTCTTGCTAGTTCTCTTGCTTCTTGTTCTAAAAGCATAGATGACCATTCATCAAAAAAATTAAATCCACGCGAACAAACTCTTAACTTTCCTCGGTCAATCCAAAATATTTGGTTAGAAATATTTTCAAGAAATCTTTTATCATGTGAAATACAAATTAAAGAGCCTCTATAATTATTTAGATAGTTTTCCAACCAACTGATAGCATCAAGATCTAAATGGTTAGTAGGTTCATCCAATAATAATATTTCGGGCTCCTCTACTAAAGCTCTTGCTAAACCTGTCCTTCTTATTTGTCCACCAGAAAGCATTTTCATTTTTGAACAAACATTCAAATTCAAAGATTCTGCAATAATATCAACCTTATATCTATATAAATCTCTCTCCTCACCTAAAATATTATCAAAGATAAAATCAAATACAGTTATTTCTTCATCAAAATTAATCTCCTGCCCTAAATAACCAATAGATACACCTGGTTCAACCCATTGCTCTCCGTCATCCAATGACTTAGCTCCAGAAATGATTTTCATTATCGTTGATTTACCCGCACCATTTTTTCCAATTAATGCAGTTCTTAATCCCTGATGTATGTTTAAGTCTAAATTCTCAAAAATTGGGGTTTCTTTATAGATGACCATTGCATCCTTAATAGAAAGGAGTAACTGTTGCGACATTATAAACCCAACTTAAATTCTCGATTTTTTTAAATTAATCTATATTTATTCAATAATTAATTTAATTCTTCAGATTAAATATATTAATTTCAAAGCAAGTCAAACTATGAATATCTATGAACAAGCAAAAAAACAAAGTTATTTTTTTATTAAAGAAAATATACTCAAATACAACCAACTCAGAAATTATGATTTCGGAACTAATAAAAGGAATAATGTTTCTTGCCTGTCGCCATTTTTAAGCCATAGAATTTTGCTAGAATATAACTTAATTAATGATGTTCTTAAAAAGCATCCTTATTCAAAAGTTGAAAAATTTATTCAAGAAGTTTTTTGGAGGATCTATTGGAAAGGTTGGTTGGAAATTAGGCCCACTGTATGGAGTAATTTTCTTTATGATTTGAATACTATTCAATTTAATAAAGTTACCTATGAAAATGCAATTAATGCTAAAACAGAAATTTCTTGTTTTAATGATTGGGTTTATGAACTAAAAAAATTTAATTACCTCCATAATCATACTAGGATGTGGTTTGCTAGCATATGGATATTTACACTTAAACTTCCTTGGCAATTAGGAGCCAAATTTTTTTTAGAGCATTTAAAAGATGGAGATGCATCTTCTAATACTTTAAGTTGGAAATGGGTTGCCGGACTGCAAACTAAAGGTAAAAATTATTTAGCTAATACAAAAAATATAGAAAAATATACAAATAATCGATATTCTAATATTACATTAATTAACACTGCTTTACCAAAAATTGATAATTTTATACCTGAAATTGAAAAATTGCCCATGCACCATAATTATAAAAAATATTCTGATTTAGTTATCTTTGATACAGATCTTTTTATCTTTGATCGATTACAATTACTAAAAGATTATAATAAAATTTTTTTCATTTTTTTGGATAAAAAGGATAGAAAAATTCAAATAAGTAAAAATGTCTTTGATTTTAAAAAAGAAATAATGAGCGATATTAATAAATATCTTCCAAATTCTCAGTTATTATCTAGCAAAAATTTTAAACAAGAAATTAATAAACTTAAAGGTATTGATATCATATACCCAAATATTGGAGAAAATTTAGATTTTATTTCTCAATTGAGCAAAGAGACCAATTTAAAAACTAATTTCCTCTATAGAGAGATTGATCTTTATTCTTGGAAATATTGTTTAAAAGGTTTTTTTAATTTTAAAAAGAATATTCCTAATATTTTAGATGAAATCCAATCAAATTATTTATAGAAGACATTTTATTACTTTCTCTCCTGAAATAAATGCATCTTCTACTGTTGGACCAATTGTCCAATCACCAGCAACACCAAATGATTTATTTTTGTTTACAGTGGCTATAGAAGGTGCCAAGCTATTAAGGACTTGTGAGTAACGCCATTTATGACAATAAGTTTTGTTAATATTATAGTTTTTTAAATGAGCGTTTTTTTTAAATAGTTCTAATAGACACTTATTTATAATTTGCTCATTGGAATATTCAAAATTAAATTCACTCCATTTGTTAGACATTCTTACCACTAGTGAATAATTTGGATTGTTATTAAAATTTATATTATAAAATAACGAACTTAAATCCCCAGTTCCATCTTCAAAAAAAGAGAAAGTTGGTAAAATAACTTTACGATCAAAGCTCAATAAAACCGTCAAACATTTAGAAAATTTTATTTTATTTATGTCTTGAGACATTTTAGGTTCAATATCTTTTATCAAATCAGATGCTTGAGGGGCAGGAACAGATAAGATTACTTTTTTTGAAACTATCGTATTATTATCATTACAAATTACTACATAGAAATTCCCATCTCTAAAAATATTTAATGCCTTTACTTTTTGTTTTATGGTTATTTTATTTTTTAATTCTTCAAAAAACATTCTCATTGTTGGATTTGTATAATAAACCAATTGGGGTTTATTATGAATATCTCTAATTACAGTTTTTGAAATGCTATTATTTTGATATAATAAATTATAAAAAGAAAAACTTTTTTTTATTTTACTACGATTTATAAATGGAGCCCCATGGTTGAAATAGCAGTTTTTTAGATTTTTAGAACATATTCTTCCACCAGTATGAAAACCTTTATCAATAATTAATACATTAGAAAAATGTTTCTTTGCTTCCAAGCCAGCTGTTAAACCTGAAATTCCTGAACCGATAACTAGTAAATCAATATTTTTTGACATTAAAATATAAAGTAACTTTTAATTCATGTATAAATATTTGTGAATAAAAAATAGAATGGACATTTTATCGCATTTTAAATTAAAAAAAAAATAACATTTAAACATAACACAACTAAAGAGGTAAAAAAATGAAATCAGGTTTAATTTTAATATTTTCTTTAACTCTCATGAGTACTCAAATTTTAGCATCTGGCTGTTCAGAAATGGCAGCCTTTAATACTAAAGTCATGAACTTTTTAGAAACAACCAATCTCACTAATGAAACAAAGAATAAAATTAACTTGCTATCTACAGAATGTCAAAATGGGCACGACATGGGTATGGAAGTAGAAAATATAGATTCATGTAAAACTGTTATGAGTATGGTTGAAGTAAATTAACAATATTAAGAAATTATTGTTTAAAATATTCTTTTAATTTATTTATATTTAAAAATATTAGGAATTATTCCTAAAGATATTAACTTTTATAATGGTCGGGGTGGAGAGATTCGAACTCCCGACCCTCTGGTCCCAAACCAGATGCGCTACCAGACTGCGCTACACCCCGTTGAAACGTTATTATTATTTTAATACCAGAATGAAAAGCTTTTTTTTAATTTTTTAAATTCCATGTTTATTCTAAAAATTAAATTTATTATAATATAATAATTTTATAATTCTATCATTTCTCTTTTTCTTCAAAAAAACTTTCATCATCCCACGTTAAAATAGTATCTGCCATTTTTCCACGAGTACTTTCGGCTACAGATATAACTATTGCTTCACCTGTTTCTAAATCAGATAATCCAGATTTTTTTAAAATCTCTATATGTAAAAAAATATCTTCATTAGATCTAAAAATGTTAGCAAAACCAAAACCTTTAGATTTATTAAACCATTTTACTCTCGCAGGAAAAAAATTAATTGTATTTTTTGTCTCTACTAAAATTTCATTCTTATCAGGATTTACTATATTGTTAGAATTGAATATGTTATGAATTATTGATACTTGTCTTCCTTTATCAGTTTTCTGAAATTCAAACTCAAGTTTTGTTCCTTCAGATACTGAAGTCCTACCGAAATTTTTTAAAACGTTAGAATGCAGGAGGACATCACCTCCATCATCCTCAACAATAAGGAAGCCAAAGCCTTTATCTATATCAAACCATTTTACATGGCCGTAAACTTTACCCATCGTCCAAGAATCCCTATATAAATATCTTGAACCATTTAAATAGTAATGAAAAAATAAGAAATAAGCAAATGTTTTAGAATTAAAAACTACTCATTAAATATTAAATTCATGGGTACAACTTTTGAATAGACCACTCTTGATTTAATTCTAATCTTTTCCATAGTTCTCTTTCATGCAGTCGAAATTCACCTTCCTTCCAAAATTCTATAGACAACGGACGTATTCTTATCCCACCCCAAAAATCTGGTCTAGGAGGATTAGATTTGAATTTATTTTCCATAAAGGTAATTCTTTCAAGAAGTTCCTCTCTATTTTTCAGTACTGAACTTTGTTTTGAAGCCCATGCTCCAATTCGAGAACCTAATGCCCTTGAATTATAATAATCGTCGGCAACTTTACTATTTTCTTTTTCTGCTATACCCCTGATTCGTACTTGTCTTGCCAAAGTCTTCCAATGAAAAGAAAAGGCGATCTTATTATTATGCTCTATTTCCCTTCCTTTCTGTGAATAATAATTTGTAAAAAAAACAAATGAATCCGTATCAATTTTTCTAAGTAAGACTGTTCTTACATTTGGAAAACCAGTATCATCAACTGTTGCAAGTGTTATAGCATCAGGATCATTGATCTCTGTTTTTTTTGCTTCATTATACCAGTCTATAATCTTTACAATAGGGTTTTTATCCATAACATCTCCATTAAATATTATCTTTGATAAAAAAATAAAATTCATATAAATATACAACATGATATAATTATGGATAATTTTATTAAAAGGATTAATTTTTCTAGAACTAACTACTTGGAATAATAATGTTTGAAAATTTATTAAAAGATAAAAGAGGCCTTATTATGGGCGTAGCAAATAATAAATCTATTGCTTGGGGTATAGCAGAAACTTGTAGCCTAGCTGGAGCTGAACTTGCATTTACCTATCAATCTGATTCTTTGTTAAAAAGATTGCAACCATTAGCTCAAGGCATAGATAGCGATATATTAATTGAATGCGATGTTAGTGATCCTAAATCTATTGACCAAACTTTTAAAAAATTAAAAGAACATTGGGATAGTTTTGATTTCTTAGTACATGCAATTGGATTTTCTAATAAAGAGGAATTAAGAGGACGATATATTGAGACTAGTAAGGAAAACTTTACAAATACACTTGCCATATCCACTTTTTCCTTAACTGAAGTTGCTAAAAATGCTGAAATAATGCTAAACAAAGGTGGTTCAATTCTTACTTTAACTTACTATGGTTCAGAAAAAGTACTTCCACATTATAATGTGATGGGAGTTGCTAAAGCAGCACTTGAGTCTTCAGTAAGATATTTAGCAGTGGATTTAGGAAAAAAAAAAATAAGGGTTAATTCTTTATCAGCTGGTACTATAAAGACACTTGCTTCATCAGGAATAGGAGATTTCAGATATATTATGAAATGGAACGAGTTAAACTCTCCGTTAAAAAGAAATGTAACGCAAAATGAAGTTGGTAAAGCAGCACTTTTTTTATTATCGGAAATGTCATCTGGTGTTACAGGTGAAAATTTACATGTAGATGCTGGCTACCACGTTATAGGCATGAAAGCAGAAGATGCCCCTGATATTGATGTAGTAACAGGAAGAAAGGAAAATGAGCATTGAAAGATAAGCTGCCCTATGAAAAAGGTTTTCACGTCTCATGGGATCAAATCCATAGAGATAGTCGTGCACTCGCATGGCGATTAGAAAATAAAGGACCTGAAAATGGTCACTGGCGAGGATTGATTGCAATCACACGAGGTGGAATGGTGCCCGCAATGATCATAGCAAGAGAATTAGATATAAGACTTGTAGAAACAATCTCCATCAAATCTTATGATCATAAAAATCAGTCTGAAGCAAAAATTCTAAAACATCCAAATGCAAATTTAATCTCTGATGGTTTGGGAATTGTAATTATTGATGATTTGGTCGACAGTGGAAAAACTATGCAATTGGTTAAAGAAATGTATCCAAAAGCCCATTATGCGTCAGTTTATGCAAAACCAAATGGCCGTAAAGTTGTAGATACATTTATAACAGAAGTCAGTAAAGATACTTGGATTTTTTTTCCATGGGATATGGCATTACAATATGTTGCTCCATTTCGTGGCGATGGCTAATTATAAAAATAAACTGATTAATAAAAATCTTAAAAATTTAACTTATTGATGAACAAATCTTTAAAAATAGAAAGAACCCATTCTTTAAAAGACCTTTTAAATATTATAAACCATTTAAGAGATCCTAAAAAGGGATGTGAGTGGGATATTAAGCAAACTGCAAAGACCTTAAGTTCTCATATAATAGAGGAAGCTTATGAATTAGTTGAAGCTATAGAGTCTGAAAATAATGAAAATATAATAGACGAACTTGGAGATCTCCTACTTCAAGTTATATTTCAAAGCCAAATTGCTAATGAAAAAAAACAATTTAACTTTGAAGAAGTAGTCGATAAGGCTTCAAAAAAAATGATTAGACGACATCCACATATTTTTGGTGAAAATAAAGAAAAAAAAAGTATTAAGGAACAAAAAATTTTTTGGGAGGAAATCAAAAGAAAGGAAAGAAAGGAGAAAGGAGAAAAAGCTTCTCCATTTGCTAAATTCAATAAATTTATGCCACCTATAAATCAAGCAATTAAATTACAAAAAACAGCTAGTACACTTGGACTTGATTTTTCGAATATTAAGCAAGTTATTTTAAAGATTGAAGAAGAAACAAAAGAAGTTAAAGAGGCTTTAAAAAATATAAAATATAATGAAAAAAAAGAAGAAATAGGGGATTTGTTTTTTTCATTAATTAATTTGACAAGATTATTAAATTTTGACCCAGAACATTGCATTCATGAAGCCAATAAAAAATTTGCAAAAAGAAGTACAGTCTATTTTTCGCTTAAAGAAAAAAAAGAAATTCCTTTAACAAAAGAACAAGAGCATAAATTATGGCAACTAACAAAGTCGAAAGTTAAAAATGAGCATAATTAAAAAATTAAATGCACGAGAAATAATTGATAGTAGAGGTAATCCAACACTAGAAGTTGATGTTTATTTAAAGAGCGGTGATTTTGGAAGGGCATCAGTCCCTTCTGGTGCATCGACTGGAAAACACGAAGCTCTAGAGTTAAGGGATAATAATTTAGAAAGATTTCATGGCAAAGGCGTTTCTAAAGCTGTAAGTGCAGTAAATAATGAAATAAATTCATTATTAATTGGGAAAAATGTAAATGACCAGCTACTAATTGATCAATCTATGATTGAAGCTGATGGGACTCATAATAAATCAAATCTAGGTGCTAACGCTATTTTAGGAGTTTCTATTGCAGTTGCTCAAGCTAGTTCATCATTTAATAAAAAACCCCTATATCGTAATATTTTCTCTAACAAAACTAAGTTCAAGTTACCAATGCCCATGATGAATATCTTAAATGGCGGTATGCATGCAAATAATAATCTAGATATACAAGAATTTATGATAATTCCAATTTCTGCTAATTCAATTTTTAAAGCAATTCAAATGGGGTGTGAAGTTTTTCATACTCTTAAAGATATATTATATAAAAAAAACTTTATTACTGCAGTTGGTGATGAAGGTGGTTTTGCTCCACCGTTATCAAATACAAATACAGCTCTTGACCTGATTTTAATGGCAATTGAAAAATCTGGTTATAAACCAGGTAGAGATTTTTTATTAGCATTAGATTGTGCCTCAAGTGAATATTTTAAAGATAAATATTATTTTATGGATGGAGAAAAACTTAAATTAAATTTAAAAGAAAAAGTTGATTTTTTAAAAACATTAGTAGAAAAATATCCTATAATTTCAATTGAGGACGGAATGTCTGAAGATGATTGGGAAGGATGGAAAGAAATCTCCATTGAGCTAGGAAAAAAATGTCAATTAGTAGGTGATGATTTATTTGCTACTAACCCAGACAGATTAATAAAGGGTATAAATGATAATGCTGGAAATGCTATACTTATAAAATACAATCAAATTGGAACTCTATCGGAAACTCTTAAAGTAATTAAAATAGCTAAAGAAAATAATTTTCTCCAAATTTTTTCTCATAGATCAGGCGAAACTGAAGATGTTTCAATTTCAGATCTATCAGTTGCTACAGAGGTTGGACAAATTAAAACTGGTTCTCTTAGTAGAACTGATAGGATTGCCAAATATAACCAACTAATAAGGATAGAACAAGAACTTGGAGAAAACTGTTATATCTCTAAAGATTTAGCTAGATATAGTAATTAATTTATAGTTGATAATTGAAATGAAATCTCTTTTGCAATTATATTTTCGGCAGCTAATGCTATATCTTTCCTATTATTAAACTCTCTGCTATCTAAAGGTTCATGGAATTTTATAACTACTGAACCAGTAGATAGGCATAAAATTTTTGTAATATGTGAAATAATACTCATATCTCCCCACCACCCATAAAAATCTTTGGATAAATTTTTATTATTAACTTTATAAATAAGAGAAATAGGTTGAACTTTCTTAAACTGTCGATTCTCGACATTATTACTATCAAATAATAATTGAAAAAATCCAGATTTAAATTTTAATACTCGGAGCCCATCAGTACTAGTACCTTCAGGAAAAAAACAAATTAATTCACCTTTTTTAATAATTTTTCTCAAAATATTAGAATCTTTTGAAATTTTTTGAGGATTTCTGTCAATAAAAACAGTATTTGCAATACTTGCAAGAAATCCTAAACCAGGCATCTTTTTAACATCTGATTTTGCAATAAATATAATATCTATTATACTTTGTATAACTAAAATATCTGTCCATGAAATGTGATTGCTTACAAATATTGTAGAAGTGTAAGACAGCTTGCCAACAACTTCCAACTTTAAGCCAAACAATCGTAAAATAAAAAGTGACCATGATTTTCTTATTAAAAAAATTGGATAATTCAAATTTAAAGGCTTAAAAATAGCTTTAGATAATAAAAATAATACTACAATAAAAATTGTTACTGGTAGAAAACATGTTAGCCTTAATAAACCAATTAAAATTTGAAAAAAATTAATAGGTGGTAAATCTTCTATATTTTCCTTTTGCCAAGTATATTTTTCTTCATGATTTTTCATAATACGTTTTATATTTGTTGGTCATACTCGAGATATCTACCATTATAAGTATATCTATTGTATTTAATTCTTTATCCATAAATGCTCCCTCTCCAACTCTTGCTCCTAATCTTAAATAACTTTTTAATAAATTCGGTATTTGTTTTAGAGCACTAAATTTATTTATTTCTGCTTTTGGAATAATGTTCATTTCAATAAAACCATGTTTTAGCGCCATTGGTCTAATTTTAGGAGGTAAAAGATATTTGTTATGAATGTGACTAAGTGCCATTTCAATTTTTTTAACATTATTACCATTAAAAGAAGCAACACCAAATAAAAGTTCAACATTATTTTTAGAACAAAAACCACCTAGTTCTATCCATAAATAATGTAAGATCAAAGTGTTTCTATAATGATAATCAATACATGTTCTTCCTATTTCTAAACAATTTTTTTTTGATGATATTATTGGGCTTAAATTAAACTCTTGCGAACAATAGAATCCAATACCATTTTTGGAATCCTCACTAAGCATTAATCGGGTAACACCAATAATTTTACTTTTTGAATTTTTTTTTGAATTTTTATGGTCAATAATAATTAAATGTCTACAATGATCGTCAAATTCATCTTTTTCTAAATTAGAAAAATTTTGTACTTTTTTATCACCATTCCCCATTTCTTCTATAAAAACTTTGTGCCTAAGTTTCTGGGATTCAATAATCTCATTTTTATTTAAAGTGAACCGAATTTCAAATCTTTTCTGATATAAATTCATCTTAGGCTATTATTTTAGTGAAATTTTTCGTAATTTATCTTGATAAATTTTAATTTTTTTAGTATATGTAATTGCTGATTTTTCTATCGATTTTATTTCTTTTTTGTTAATTTTTCTAACTATTTTAGCTGGTCTGCCTAGTGCCAAACTTCCATTTGGTATTACTTGATTTTGCACGACTAAAGAACCAGCCCCAATTATACAATTTTCTCCAATTGAAGAACCGTTCAATAATACTGAGCCCATACCAATAAGAGTATTAGAAGAAATTATACATCCATGAAGTATAGAAGAATGTCCTACAGTACAGCCTTCACCTATTATTAGTTGAAATCCTTTATCAGTATGTAAGATTGAATTCTCCTGAATATTAGTATTTTTTTTTAATATTATATTTTCATTATCACCACGTATAACTGAACCAAACCAAACAGACACACCTGAGTTTATTTCAACAGATCCAATTATATGCGCCCCTGGAGCTATCCAAGTATTTTCAGGATCAATTAATTTAGGTTCTAATTTATCCAAATTATAAATATTCATAAAATTAAGTTTTATTTATAAAATCATCAAATTCATTATTCAATTTTGATATAAAATCTGGTAAGTAATTTTGCCTATTCCTTTTGATTTTTTCTATTTCAATAATTTTGATTATATTTTTTTTAACTTTTTCAAAATTATTATTAACCAAAATATAGTCATACTCAGACCAATGGCTTATTTCAGAACGAGCTTCTTTCATTCTGAGTTTAACTGTTTTGTTGTCATCTTTGTTTCTAGTTAATAGTCTTTCTTGTAAAGTTTTTATGCTTGGTGGTAAAATAAATATTGAAATCACTGAGGGAGCTAAATATGAATTTCTAATCTTAGTTCCTCCCTGCCAATCTACGTCAAATATGATATCTTGTCCATTATTTAACAATTCTTCAGTTTTACCTTTTTGAGTTCCATAAAAATTTCCAAAAACTTCAGCATACTCAATAAATTCCCCTCTTTTTATCATTAAATCAAACTTTTCTTTAGTAGTGAAATAATATTCTCTTCCATTTTTTTCACCATCCCTGGGTGGTCGTGTAGTCACGGAAGTAGAAAAAGAAATACTTTGATATTCTTCTACTATAGAATTTGCTAGAGAGGTTTTCCCTGCTCCAGAGGGAGAAGAAATAACAACTAATATACTATCAAAATTAAGTTTATTTACCATTTCCTATTTTCTAACAAAATATTTCTGATTTATTCCTTGTAAAAATAAAAGTGAAGTTAAATCTGAATAGTCAATATGAATATCTGTATATGATTTTACAATTTTCTTACTTTTAAAAGCAATACCGTGTCCAACAGATTCCAACATTTTTATATCATTAGCCCCATCACCAACAGCAATAACGTTTTTTAAGTTAAGATTACTTTTTTTACAAATTTTTTTTACTAAATCTAACTTAGCTTTTTCATCAATAATGGGTTGTTTTACTTTTCCAGAAAACATATTATTTTGAATTATGGCATCATTTGAATAATAACCTGAAACTTTAAGTAATTTAGCAACTCTACCTACAAAAAAATTATAACCTCCAGAAATAATATAGGTTCTGGCATTTCTTGTATTCATAGTATTTATTAGAGTTTTCGCACCTCTAGAAATATTAATACATTGATTAAAACAATCTTCTAAAATATCTGTTTTAACTCCTTTAAATAATTCAGTTCTTTTAATAAATGAGTCTGAAAAAAGTATTTTTCCATTCATTGATCTATTTGTAATTTCTAAAATTTTTTCTGAGACTCCAGTAAATTTAGCGAGTTCATCAATGCACTCTTCCTTTATTAAAGTACTATCCATATCAGCAACTAGTATTTGTTTTTCTCGATTAATTTTAGATAGGATATTAACATCAACTTTCATAGTTCTTACAATATTTAAATCAGAAAAACTAAATTTATTACAAATTGAAAATTGGCACCCTGCTTCTCCCAGCCTTAAAGGATACCTCCCTCCAAGAATAAATAAAACATCTTTAATGAGATCGTCATCTAAAAAATCTTCTTTAGTAATAATCCCTATTAATTCATCCATAATCAAGAATTTTGGGTAAATGATTCCATTTCTTCAGCTATTAAAAAAGCCAATTCTAAAGATTGGCTAGCATTTAATCTTGGATCACATGCTGTATGATATCTTGAATGTAAATCCTTATCATCAATAGGTTTTATTCCACCAGTACATTCAGTGACATCTTTTCCAGTCATTTCTACGTGTATACCACCTGGATATGTTCCCTCAGACATATGAATTTTAAAAAAAGCTTTTACCTCAGTTAATATTTTGTCAAAAGGTCTAGTTTTAAAACCATTAGAAGATTTTATTGTATTCCCATGCATTGGATCACAACACCATACTACCCTCAATTTAGCATTCTCTATCGATCTTATAATTTGAGGCAAATGAATATTAATTAATTCAGAGCCAAATCGAGTAATTAATGTCAAGCGCCCAGGTTCGTTTTCTGGGTTTAAAATTTTGCAAAGTTGAATAAGCTCATCTGGATCTGTAGATGGGCCACATTTAAGACCAATTGGATTTTGCACTCCTTTGCAAAATTCCACATGAGCACCATCAATCTGCCTAGTTCTATCACCAATCCAAATCATATGTCCAGATCCTGCAACAGGTAAATCAGTAGTACTATCTAATCTACATAGAGCCTCCTCATATTCTAGCAATAGTGCTTCATGACTGGTATAAAAATCAACTTTTCTTAATGAATCTGAATTTTCAGAATTTACACCAGCAGCTCTCATAAATTCTAATGAGTTAGTAATTTTTGTAGCCAATTCAAAGAACCTTTTATATCCATCATTTCCTTTAGTGCTTTCAAGAACCCAAGAGTGTACTCGGCTAATGTCAGCAAAACCACCTTGACTAAAGGCTCTAAGAAGATTGAGCGTAGCAGAAGACTGTGTATATGCTGTTAACATCCGCTGGGGATTCGGCACTCTGTTTTCTATTGTAGGCGTAATATTATTTATAATATCACCTCTATAAGATGGTAATTTATGACCATTTACAATTTCAAAATCAGAAGATCTAGGTTTAGCAAATTGACCGGCCATTCTTCCTATCTTAACAACTGGTTTTTTGCCGCCAAAAGTTAAAACTACCGCCATTTTTAATAAAACTTTAAAAGTATCTCTTATTAAATCTGCAGAAAATTCTTCAAAACTTTCAGCACAGTCTCCACCCTGCAATAAAAAAGCATTTCCAGATTCTACCTTGGCTAAATCTTTTTTTAAATTCCTGACTTCACCCGCAAATACCAAAGGAGGAAGATTTTTTAATGAGTTTTCAACCAACTTAAGCTTTTCTTTATCATTATAATCAGGCATTTGATGCCTTTTTTTAATTCTCCAAGAGGATTTATCCCACAATTGAACCATATTTATCTTACCAAAATTTAATTTTCACTACATTTAATATTAATATAATAATGCTATTTAGTTATTGACGTAAATATTTCTTCAATGAAATATCAAAATATATGAATCGTTTTAAACATTTATGATTAAATTATGCAAGAAGCTTGATTGATAAACTATGAATTTTCAAAAAAAATTAGAGCTTAAAAGTTTTGTTTTTGTTCTTATAAACGACTTTTCTCTTATAGCATTTAGTAATGCTATAGAACCATTAAGATTAGCAAATCGACTAGCTCAAAAGGAATTATATTCTTGGAAAATAGCTTCTGAAACAGGTGAAAGAGTGAAATGTTCTTCTGGTTTTTATTTTGATGTAGATAGTTCTATTCATCAAATTAGAAATAATGATTATTTAATATTTTGCAGCGGTGAGAATATTAAGAAAAATATCACAAAAACAATACTTAATTGGATTAGAAAAGAATCTCGAAAACAAATATATATAGGATCTATATGTACTGGAACATATATCTTAGCCAAAGCTGGTATAATTAACGATGTTTCCTCAACAATACATTGGGAAAATAGGGAATCCTTAAAAGAAGAATTTGAATACTTAAATATAACTGACTCAATATATACAATTGATAAAAAAAGATTTTCTGCTGCTGGAGGTACAGCATCAATAGATCTTATGCTTAATATTATCTCCCAAGATTATGGAGTAAATTTTGCAAAAAAAATTGCAGATCAAGTTTTACATGATTCAATAAGAACAGAATTTGACAGACAGCTCCCACTTATACCTAACAGAGTAGGTGTAAGAAACCCAAGGATATTAAATGCTATTCAAATCATGGAAATAAATATAGAAGAACCATTGAAACCATCTGATATAGCTATTGACCTAGGAATTTCTTTAAGGCAACTAGAAAGACTTTTTCAGCGTTTTTTTAAATTATCTCCAAAAAACTATTATATGAAAATTAGGCTTCAAAAAGCTAGACATCTACTTTTACAAACCGAAATGAATGTATTACAAATAGCAATGGCAACAGGTTTCACTTCTTCTTCACATTTTTCAAAATGTTATAAATTACAATTTAATATAACACCCTTTAATGAACGAGGATTTTCTAATAAAGAAAGTTCTGTCAATTAGATTTATAAATCCTAGCAGCTGCATATTTGAATTCTGGAATTTTACCAAATGGATCTAAATTTGGATTAGTAAGTTTATTTGCAGGAGATTCTGTAAAACAAAAAGGAATAAAAAGCATGCCTTTACTTACATCTCTGTCTTCTCTTAAAAAAATTTCTATTATACCTCTTTTGGTCTCTACCAAAACTTTTTCTCCTCTTTTCAAACCTAATTTTCTGATATCATTAGGATTCATTGAAACAGTAGGAATAGGTTCCTGTGCTTCTAACATAGCTGACCTTCTTGTCATAGCTCCAGTATGCCAATGCTCTAATAACCTTCCAGTTGTTAAAATAAATGGATACTTTTTATTGGGTACTTCATCTGGTGGGAGTAAACCAGAAGGAACAACTTTGGCCTTACCACTAGGAGTAGGAAACCCATCAGAAAACAATATTTCGTTCCCAAAACTTTTTTTATCATCAACGGGATAACACACTGCACCTTCTTTTTCCAATCTCTCCCAAGTAATATTATTTAAACTAGACATTGTTGAAGCCATTTCTTTATATACAGAGGAAATACTTTTATATTGCCATTCAAGTTCACATTTGTTTGCTAATTCAACTATGAGTTTCCAATCTTGTTTAGCTTCCCCCGGTGTTTTTCTAACGGGAAAACCGATCTGAACTTGTCGATTTGAGTTTGTGTAAGTTCCTGTTTTTTCAGGTTGGGCAGAAGCTGGAAAAATAACATCAGCAAACCAAGCTGTTTCCGTGAAGAAAATATCTTGTACCACCAAATGTTGCAACTTTGACAAAGCTAACCTAGCGTGTTTTTGATCTGGATCAGACATGGCAGGGTTTTCTCCCATAACATACATTCCAAACATTTGACTATTTACTATACGATTCATTATCTCAACAACAGTCAAACCTTTTGAAGGATCTAAAGAACGGCCCCACTTATCTTCAAAATAGTTTCGAATAGTTTCGTCCTCAACTGATTGATAATTTGGATAAACCATTGGAATTAATCCTGCATCTGAAGCTCCTTGCACATTATTCTGACCTCTTAATGGGTGTAGACCTGTACCTGATCTTCCCACATGACCAGTTATTAAAGATAATGCTATTAAACATCTAGAATTATCTGTGCCATGGACATGCTGAGAAACGCCCATACCCCAAAAAATAATCGATTTTTCAGAATTAGCATAAATCCTAGAAAATTCTCGAACGTAATCAGCAGGTACCCCAGATATCTCTTCCATTTTTTCTGGTGAAAAATCCTTGACTTTCTTTTGAAGAGCCTCAAAACCTTCTACATTAGCTTGTATGTACTGCTCATCATATAACCGCTCGTCAATAATGACATGTAACATAGAATTTAGAAGAGCAACATCACAACCTGGCTTAAAAATTACTGGATGAGAAGCATATCTCATTAAATTTTGTTTTCTGGGGTCAAAAACTAAAAGTTTTGCACCTCTTTTAGCTGCTTGTTTAAGATAAGTAGCAGCTACTGGGTGATTTTGCTCAGGTCTTGCACCTATAACCATTATACAATCACTGTCTTCCGCTGAAGTAAATGGAGCAGATACAGCACCACTCCCAATTCCTTCCATAAGAGCTGCAACAGATGATGCATGGCACAACCTAGTACAATGATCTACGTTATTTGTTCCAAAAGCTTGTCTTATAAATTTTTGAAATAAGTATGCTTCTTCATTTGTACCTTTTGCAGAACCAAATCCACATAAAAAATTACCACCACTAGTCTTTAGAATTTTTAAAAAACCTTGAGCGGCAACCTCTAAAGCTTCATCCCAAGTAGCTTCTCTAAAATTCTTAGGGATATCTTCAAAGTTTAAATTTACTTCAGGATATTTTTTGGCAGATTTTAATCTAATTAGAGGCTTAGTTAATCTTTCTGAAGACATAACATAATCCATGCCAAAACGACCTTTTACACAAAGTTTTCCACGATTAGCAGGTCCCTGTCTTCCATCGACTTTAACTATATCATTTCCTTTAACGCTTACTGAAGTTTGACACCCAACTCCACAAAATGGGCAAACACTATCTACTACTTTATCTGGATAAATTTCTCTTTTTGTAGAATTTGAATTTAGTAAACTTTTTTCCATTAAGGCACCAGTTGGACAAGCTTGTATACACTCACCACAAGCTACACACGAACTTAATCCCATTGGGTCTTCTAAATCAAAGACAGGTTTTGCATCTTCTCCTCTACTACCCATTCCAATTACGTCGTTAACTTGAACTTCTTTACAAGCCCTCTCGCACAAGCCACAAGAAATACAAGAATCTAAATTAACAGCAATAGAAGGGTGCGAAGCATCATGAAAAATACTGTCTACAGGAATTTCTTTTGAAGCACCAGGTCTTGAACTTGGAAAACGAGATACTTTATCACCCAAAACTTTAACTGATTGATCCCAAAAGTGCGAATCTGGATCAGGACTTTCCTCACGCTTTGGCATATCAGATTTTAAAAGTTCAAAAACTAACTCTCTATTTTTCTCAACTCTCGGATTAGAAGTGACAACTTTCATTCCAGTTGAAGGCTTTCGCAAACATGAGGCAGCTAATACTCTTTCACCTTCAATTTCAACCATACAAGCCCTGCAATTACCATCAGGACGATAACCAGGGCTATCTTTCCAACATAGGTAAGGAATTTCAATACTTAAACGCTGAGCTACTTGCCAAATTGTTTCGTCTTCACATGCAGAAACAATTTTTCCATTCAGAGTAAAATCTATTGATTTATTAATTACTTTTTTATCATCAAGTGCCATTTAATTCCTCTGGAAAATATTTTAATAAATGATTTAAACAATTTGTAGCGGCTTGACCTAAACCACATATAGAACTATCTCTCATAACAACAATTAAGTCTTCATAAATTTTAGTATCTTTACTACATCCAGAAAGCAATGCGCTTAATTTTTCTGTTCCATTTCTACAAGGAGTACACTGACCGCAACTCTCATGTTTAAAAAAATTGATTGTATTTATTACTGCATCTAAAATACTATCATTTTGAGATAATATAACAACCGCATGAGAACCAACAAATCCTCCATGTGGTTCAAAAATCCCAAAATCCAGACCTAGATTAGACATATGAGCAGGAAAAATACCTCCTGAAGCTCCTCCCGGAAAGAATGCTTTTAATTCATGTCCAGGCAACATTCCACCACAATAATCATCTATTAATTTTTTTACAGGTATACCTGATGGTGCAACTTTAACACCAGGTTTTAATACTCTACCTGAAACACTGTAAGAACGTACTCCCTTATGATTTTGATTAAAACCTAAATTTGCAAACCATTCTGCTCCTTTTGATAAAATTTCTGGCACCCAAAATAAAGTCTCTATATTATGATTCAAGGTGGGCCTACCAAATAATCCTTTTTCAGCAATATAAGGAGGTCTATGTCTAGGTAATCCTCTTTTTCCTTCAATTGACTCTATCATAGCACTTTCTTCACCACATATATATGCTCCAGCACCCCTTCTTATTTCCATTGGAATTAACCAAAAACTAGTTTTTTTTAATTTCTCAATTTCTAATTTTAGTATTTCTAAAACTGCAGGGTATTCATCTCTCATATATAAATAAAATTTTGCTACAACCAACTAAAAGGGCTGCTATTTGCGCACCTTCTAGCATTTTATGTGGATTACTCTCTAACCAAAATCTATCTTTAAAGGTACCAGGTTCCCCTTCATCCCCATTAATTGTCATGTACCTAACACCATTATAAGAGTTTACTATTTCCCATTTTTTATTTACTGGAAATCCTGCTCCTCCTAATCCTCTTAGTCCAGAATTAGATAAAATTGAAATAGCTGTTTTTAAATTTAATTTATTAGTTATTACTTTTTTTAAACAATCATAGCCTCCTAATTTTGTATAATCATTTAAATTTTGATATTTTGGGATTTTCTGGTAACAAATTACCTTTTGAAAATTTTACCAGTTTCAAAGGAGTAGCATTATTCACAGCCCTTTTTCCAACTTGCGCTGCTGGTGCATTAGCACAGCGACCTATGCATGGAACTTTTTGAATTCTTATCTTATTTTTATCAATTAGATCACCGACATTTTTTATTAAATTTTTTAGCACCAAACATTTCACAAGAAAGTCCGTCACAAATTCTTATTGTTAATTCATGATTTAATGTTTCATCATCTTTAATTATATCAAAATGATGATAAAAAAGAAGCAACTTCAAACACTTCCGCTTGGCTAATTTTGAATAATTCAGATAATGCCTTTAAATGCTTTTGACTTAAACAGTTAAGTTCATCTTGTATTAGATGTAAAAGCTTCAATTAACTGAGAACGCTCAATGGGCAAGTCACCCAAAATCTCTTTGACCTCTTTTTCCGATATCTCATCGGTTTGTCTACCTTTTGGAAGACTTGGATCTCTTGATACATTTGACAAAAAATGAGATCTTACCAAGTAATTTTCCCCCCTAAAATTTCAATATATAAACATAATTAAAAAAAATGTGAATCAAAAAAAACAAAAAAACATCAAAAATATATTAAAATATTTCAAAATTTAGCATTAAACAAAATATACGAGAATAATTAATATTTAACTTAAAGGTGGCACTAGATTAGTTTAGTGCTTTTACTATATATGTTTGCAATCGGTAAAATTATCAACCCATCGAATTATTAAGTTAATACAGTGATATATATACAAATTAATTTTTTAAAAAATTAAATCATAAATATCTAAATTCTCCACTATAATATAATATTTCAGGATTTATAAATGCTCATTAAAAGAGTTTGAAATTGATATTCGTACAGTCTTATAGTAAGACCTTAAATCGGATAGAATACGCCTTTAAATAATAACAAACACAACGTATTAATAACATTTAAGAGCCATGCTCGTCTACTTTTTGGTCTACCCTTTGTTAGAATTATTCAAATAATCTAATAAAAAAGCATGTTAGAGTTAAATTGTGGTGCCCGAGGAGAGAGTATACCTTTATAGGGAACCTACCTTTAAGTCTATCATCAATAAAAACTACTGTTTTAGGTTACATCCCCTTTGAGTTCATTTTTATCATCAAATCCCATCCTTATTAGTCGTTGGATAATCCTTGATAAGTTTTAATTACAAGAGAAAATAGAGAGGGTAACTATAGAAAATTATTTATAATGATTATTGAATAAAAACAATAATTTAGGCATATTTAAGGTATCAATAATATGTATCACCCCTCCCTCCCTATATAAGGGGTACCTTCACAATGAACCTTTTATCTTTTCTAAAAGTACTAAATAGGACATTATTTCTATATGAAATACTTTTAATATTTTATTATTGTAATATCAATCACATTAGCTCAGTTCGCTTCTGCAGATACTTTTCCTGAGTGTCCTAATCAGAATGGGGAAATTAGTTTCAAAAAAAAATTCTATTTTATATCTCAAAAGTTTTTTGAATGATCCTGATTTTAGTTTTGTTGATTTTGCAGCACACAATGTAGGTTTGGACAGAAATAAAAATTGGGAAAATCCCGATGTTTACTTTTATTTAATGCCAAATACTTTAGCAGATAATAAAAAGTTGGATTTATGCATTACTACTTTTTTCAATGGAAAAAATATCGAAAATACTGGTATATTTAAATATTCTGAAGATCAAATAGAATATTTTTATTCCTGGTTATAATGAAGATGGTATCTTATTATCTTATCGTGGTGAATTCAATAATGGTAAAAAAAAACGGATACTGGGAATATT
The DNA here is from genome assembly GCA_045565285.1 of Paracoccaceae bacterium. Classification (GTDB taxonomy): domain Bacteria; phylum Pseudomonadota; class Alphaproteobacteria; order Rhodobacterales; family Rhodobacteraceae; genus CACIIZ01. The sequence goes on along the minus strand of JBJLFR010000021.1, from coordinate 35,523 downwards.
ATTATAAAGATGGAGAATTTCAATCATTTGGTTTTTACAAAGATGGTAAGAGAGAAGGTATTTGGTTTGAATTCCCAATTCGTTGGTGGCATAATCCATCCTATTGGGACCCTGCGATTATAAGTTATAAAGATGGAAAAAAAAACATGGACCATTTGTAAACTCATTTGGTAGAGCTAATTACAGTACTGATTTTTTATAAAGATATAGATTTTACCCCAGCAATAAGTGAAACAGTAGATTATGGTTCATTTTATAATGATAAAAAAGATGGTGTATGGGAGTTAAAATGTAGGCCTTGGTATTCAGGAACTTGTCAATGTGCGCCTGATTGGATTAATAAAAAAAACATATGATAAAGGCATACTTTCGGGGCATCAAAATTTTGATGGAGCATCAGGTTATATGGAAAATGGGTTAAAGGAAGGCGTTTGGATTTATGAAATGTATTTATCCTGGTGTTCCGTAAGGGAAGATTTAATTAAAACTGCTAAAACTCATTTATTTGAAATGATGGGTCAATACCAAGGCGGTATCAAAAATGGGTACTGGAGAATTGTGCATTCAAATGGAAGAAATCGTGCTGTTGGTGATTACAAGAATGGAAAGAAAGAAGGATTGTGGATATATAGCCATCGAAATGGTAAGATTGCATCAGAAGTAATTTATGAAGAAGGAAGTCCGGAAGATGGGTATTGGTCGATTTACGAACTTGAATCATATAATGAAGGCCTCATAAAAAATGGAAAGAAAGAAGGGAAATGGTTGGTAAATAAATTTTTTAGCATATTGGAGGATATTTCTGGAAATTTTTGGGGTGGCAGAGTTGGTAGTGGGAAATTATATGGGCAAATTTGGGAAAATGGTATTTTAATATCTGAAAAAGAACTTTCGTTTGATAAAGCATATTCATTCACAAATTCCAATAAAACTATCGAATATTTTAAAAAACTATGGAGGTTTTGTGCCCTAATAACTTGATTCAAATTATTCCAACTTATGACCTACTTTTGCTTACTATATCAAAAGATTAACAGAATGGATTAAAAAAGTTCAAACTTAAAAAATGGATGAAGATGTAAATACGACAGTATATTATCTACCAGGACGTGGTGGAAAGCTTACTACTGGATTAGGTAAAGGGTTGCTAGCTCGAGGTGTTTTCTGTTGTAGGAAGAGAGACACGAGATACATTTCTCAAGCTTAGCTTCCAGCAACAGCTTGATACTATAAAGACGGACTTGCTTGAACAATTTTGGCACAAGGATTCTAAACTAGTAGCAGTTTCCTATGGTTGTTACTTGTTCCTTCATACACAACTATCATCGTCTGCCTTTCCAGGAAAAGTTTTGCTACTTTCGCCAGTTCTTTATGGAGCCTTTTCACCTACGGTTAGTATTGGTTACATTGATTCAACAGCAAATAAGCTAAGACAAGTAGTTGAGGAGCAGCAGTTTCCTAGTCTGAAACACGCAGAAATCCATGTTGGCTCAAATGATAGTGTGAGCAATCCAGAAGCTATTACTGCATTTGGTGAGGCTACATCCATTCCAGTGAAAACTATAAGTGGTAAGGGTCATATGCTTGGAGAAGACTATGTTGGCCCACTCTTGGATAGATGGCTTGCCAAAGCGACCTGATGTTATCTTAATGTTATTTTACTTTTGCTTTTCTGAAGACCACAAGTTCAATTAAAGATTTCTCAACTGATTTGTAATCAGTGGATCGGTAGTTCGAGTCTCTCTGGAGGCACCAGAGACCCTTGTTTATAAGCGTAGAGAAGAATCGATTGGGGGTTAAAATGGCTACACAAAACACACCCAGCTTTTTGGGGGTAATTTGGGGATAATTGACTCCAGTTGTACATAAAAAACCCAAAGTAGTCATTACATTACACATGATGATATGTTTTTCGCACTCACATGTGCGTATCTTAGGGTAGTTTCTATTCTGGAATGACCCATGAAAACTTGGATAACTCTGATGTCTCTTCCAAGTGATATTAATCTTGTAGCACTTGTATTTCTAAGTGCATGCAACGCAAACTCTGGGTCGATGATGCCCAAATGCTCTTTCATTTTTCCCAAAAAGAACCTTTTAAATCCTTACTTACAGCACCACCATTATCTAGTATGTAACAACACTCATCAAGATTTGCTTAGTCTTGAGCTTTGTTTGATGTTGATATTAAGTGGGTTGATTGCTCAATCCGCTCATTTATTAATTAGTCAAGTTCGACTGCGAGTGGACCAGTCATACCACTTGTTACTGTCATACCTGCGGCCGAACCAGCTGCGGCTCTTACTTTGTCTACGTTTTCTTCTAGCAATTCTTTGCTACTCCAGAGCGTCATAGTTCTAAGTGTATTGTCCCCAGTGACCGTACATCGTGTATTGACTGCACCATACTTTTGCATCTCAGGCCAAAATCCTTTGATGCCTTCAACTGCATTTTCAACATTTCCGTCAAATTCCCAATCGGTAAAAGATACAAACATTTACTACTCCATTTTTAATTTAAAAATACTTAAAATAATGATTTTTTAAATTTGTCAATAGCTTACGTTACGGAACTAAAAGCATAGCTTCACTACTTTATAGCAGCCAAAAGAAATTATCTGTATAACTATTCGAATAACTGCAAGTTTTTGGCATGTTGTAGCAAAAAATCATTATTTCTCAGGAAGTTATCTGTGATTTCTTGGGGGTACGCATATTAGGTGGTGGTACTCTCAAGGAAACTACTGTGTCTAATCATTACCACTAGTAAAATAAGGACTATTACAACACCTGACTTCAAAAATGACCCCCAAGCATTTGAGAGCATTTAGAAACAATTTTGAGAAAAGGCTTATATTTAAGGCTGTTAAGGTCACTTGACCACTATTGCAAGTGGCCAAGTGACAACTGATTTGTAATCAGTGGGTCGGGAGTTCGAGTCTCTCTGTGGGCACCAGAGACCTTTTTTTATAAGGGTAGAGAAGAATCGAGTGGGAGTAAAAATGGCTACTCGAAACAAGAAATTGTAATTTGTTTTGCTTTTGTTGATTTTATAGCACTTTTTATTTCTGAAACGCCCTCAATTAATTTCTGAGCATAATTAATAACTTATTTGGGATCAGATTCATCAAAATTATGTTTTTCTTTGTGTTGTCTTGTATATACTTTTTTAAATCTCTCAACTGTATCTTTGTTTGATCCACCAAATTTTTTTGTTATCTTCTCTTCTGCCCAATATTTTGGAATTATCATTTTGGAATTCCTTTTCTATAAATTATCTTTGTCTTCAAAAATTACTTATTTCTATCTCTTTGATTTTCTCCACCCCATGTTTTTTGCATCTTCTTCTGAGCAAAACCATTTTTCCCCCTTATTTTTTGTAATTTTTGTTCTACTATAATATTGACCTTCAGGAATATGATAAATTTTTTCTCCACTTGAAGATATATTACCTTTAATGAGACACTCTTGAAATGCCTCTACATCTTCTTTTACTATTCTAATACCTTTTCGCCAATTCCAAGGTTCGACAAATTGACCATTCCAAATACCTAATTTTTCTTTTTTTGCGTCATTTTCTTCTTTCACAAATTCCATGCTATATTTTTGATAAGCCATAGCCCAACCATTCCTAACCATCCAGGAATTTATAAAAATATTGCCTATCCAGCAATTACTAATAAATCTTCCGTAATGATCTTTACTAAAATCTTTGCATTTAATTAATTGAAAATCTGAATCTATTATCAATTGATTTAATTTCTCGTAGGCGATAACTCCACATGAGTATATTACTTTATTTAAATTTAAGCATAGTTGTGATTTTTCAGGGGCATCGATACCCGAAAGTCTAATTTTTTTTTGCTCAATAATTAATGTATCACCATCTATCACTCTTACTTCGGAAATAACTTGAGTTACTAAAAGTAAAGAAATAAGTAGTAAAAAGTTATGTAACAAAAATGAATAAAATTTCATAATTTTTTTTATTGTGAAAATCCAAACTAAATAAATAATTTAATCAATTTTACTTTGTTTCTTTATAAATCCTCTCAATAGGATCATATATTAATCGTTCATTATAATCGACTACCAATACATTCCATCCATTCTTTTTTTCTGATAAAATCCCTAATCTTTTTGGATTAAAAGTTGAGCGGTTTACGTCTAAAATATTAGTACCATCTTGTATTATTACTTTGCAATCTGTCATTAATCCCCAACGATACCAATAATTACAACTAATCTCTTCTTTTATTTGATCACCATTTAAATCAAAATCAATATACTGATCTTCCTGCATTAAATCTGAAGAAAAAAATGAAGATTTTAAATTTACCAACGCCTCAATTTGTATTGTTTCATATAATGATACAAAAGAAATTGAACCCCCATCATATCTATAAGTTACTTTTTGTTGGTTTAGTTCATTAACTCCCATTCCTTGATGATCATTGAGAGCAATAAGATCAACTTTATTATTAGATAACTGAAATACTATATCATCCCATCCACCCCAAACCCAATTCCATTTTAGAAAGTTTAATTTTGAAATTTTACAATTCTTATCAAATATGATGATTGAAAGTTCAGGGGCACAGCAGTTTCCACCACTTTCTCTTTGCATCAAAATTTCTTTGATACCATCTTTGTTAATATCGGCTAAAAGAGTACTTTTGTTCTTTTCACTTTCAGTTAACAAAGAGGGCACTTCATCAAGAGAACGTGAAAAATTATCAATAGCTTCTTGCGATTGACAGCATTGCTGAACTTTATTTCATCCTGATCTGGTGAAATAGATAGTGGAATTTGACTTTTTTTACTTATAAAACGATCTATTTGAAGATGATCACTCTTTAATCGTATGGAGAACCAGTGATTTTCTAAATTTTTAGATATTAATAAAGAAGAATTGTATGCCTCAACTTTAGACTTAGTTTTTAAAGAGAAGGATATTCTATTAGTGTTATAATGAGACCTAATATCTTTTGGCACCCAACGATTAAAGTAATATGTACCCTTTTTAAGGAATGTATGCGGGATAGATTTGTACAACGATTTTTACTACGGTTTTCTCTTTGAGTTAAAATTACGTAGCTAAATCAATGTGTTAAACCTGTTTCTTGGTGCCCGAGGAGAGACTCGAACTCTCACACCCGTAAAGGCGGCGGATTTTGAATCCGCTGCGTCTACCATTCCGCCACTCGGGCAAGTAATTTAACATACCAATATTATTATTTTTATTTCAAGTATTTAATCCAATTTTTGGTTTAGCGATACAAATGTATCTTATTTTTATTCCAGGGTCCAAACCAATTTCACGATTTTTAGCAGATCCAGAATTCATGAATCTAGCGGCATTAACACATTCATTTTTTGAAATAAAATCGATTTCTAAACTAGTTATGGAATGAGAAGTATCAAACCCTATACCATTTAACAAAGAATATATATATAGTCCCCATAATATTTTCATGATTCCCCATTTTTTATCTAGCTAATAAATTAAAATAACATCATTAAAAAAATTAATAACTTAAAAATGTTTATATTATTTAATTAAAATATTAAATCATAGGTTTATTTGGATTATAATTATGGTTTTAAAAAATATACAACTTTTGATCTTAAGTTTCTTAAAATCCAAATATGCAACATATTTTTTGTGTTCACTAGCTTTTATTGAAGCAATTTTCTTTCCAATTCCTCCTGATTTATTGCTAATACCCTTAGCAATAATAAATCATAAAAAAGTATTTTTACTTGCTTTTCTTACAACCTTTTTTTCTGTTTTAGGCGGCTGTATTGGATATTTAATCGGAAACTTATTTTTTGATCAAATTGGCATCCAGATTTTGAATTGGTTAGATTTGACTAAACAATTTTCAATTTTTTCTACCAGCTATAATAAAAATGGAATCCTTGCAGTTTTATTAGGTGGCTTTTCACCTGTTCCATATAAGCTTATAGCAATTATTTCAGGAACTACGTCTTTGCCATTTTATGATTTTCTATGGGCTTCATTTATTTCAAGAGGATTACGGTTTTTTTTATTAGCTTTTTTAATTTATTTTTTTAGAAATACCTCCAAACAAATTATTAACAAATATTTCATTGCAGTTGTAACCATTATTACTGTAATTTTTTTATTAATAATTATAGGTTTTTATTTAAAATGAAATCAAGTTACATAATCAATACAATTTTATTCCTTTCTATATTTTCACTACTATTTGTTTTTATACTACAATACGAATATGGAATAATACCCTGCAAACTTTGTATTTGGCAGCGTTTACCCCATTTCATAAATATAATAATAATTTTAAAAATTCTTTCTTCTACTTTTTTTTCTAATTATTTAAGTATTTTGGGACTTTTAAACATGATTTTTGCATTTTTATTAGCTTTATATCATTACGGCTTAGAACAAAAATTATGGAATAATGTTTTTTCTTGTGGTGGAACCCTTGACTTAAAAGATTTAAGCACAGAAGAGCTCTTAAAAAAAATAAATAATACACCCATAACAAACTGTGAAATAGAGGCCTGGAATTTTTTAAATCTTTCACTTTCTGGATGGAATATGATCTTAACTATATTTATGATCATAGCATGGTTTTTTTTAATCAAATCAAAAAGATATAATTATGAAACTAATTCCGCATCCCAGTAAAGAAAATCAGTCCAACTATGATGCAAATAATTTGGAGGAAATTTTCTTCCCTTATTCAATAATTCCTCAGTTGTAGGTCTAATAGCCTTTTTTAATAGTTTTAGACTAGATTTACTTATTGATTTTGAACCTTTTTTTAAATTACAATCACTACATGCAGCTACAACATTCTCCCATGTTGTCTTTCCGCCTTGCGCACGAGGCAACACGTGGTCAAAGGTAAGTTCATCCTTTGACCCACAATATTGGCACTTGAATTCATCCCTCAAAAAAAGGTTAAATCTTGTAAAAGCATTGGATTTAACTGGTTTTATATATTCTTTCAAGACTACTACAGAAGGTATTTTAATCTTTATTGATGGAGAATTAACGTATCTATCATATTCTGCAACTACATTTATTCTATCCATAAATACACCCTTTATTGTATCTTTCCAAGACCATATAGATAGAGGTAAATATGATAAAGGCCTGTAATCAGCATTTAAAACAAGGGAGGGATTTTTCCCAGCTGATTTAAAATAATAACTATGTGAACCAGTAGACATACTAATACAATAATTTCTTAAAAAAAAATTTAAAGTAAATTTTGCCTTTTAAATAAAAAATAGTATGAAATTTAAAAAATTAATTCGAAGTTATTATTTTTTTAAAAATTTAGTGGCTTCTGTAAGTCCATCTAAAGAAATTCCGTGACCTAATCCTTTAGAAAAATATTTCTCAACTTTAAAACCTAACCCTTCAAGGCTTTTGTAAGCAATGTTAGTCATTTCCATTGGAACAACTTGATCATTATCACCATGAATTAGTAAAATTGGGGTATATAAATTCTCTTTTGAAATATCTTTAGGTATACTTATTAGTCCTCCTGAAAAACCAATTAAAGCACTAAATTTTTTCTTTCTTGAAAATAATGTCTCTAAAATCATCATCGTACCCTGAGAAAAACCCACCAAAATAAAATTTTCACTATTAACTCCTGATACTTTTTCTACTTCGTCAATATAATTATTAATTAATTCCACAGAACTCTTAATTTCTTTTTCAGCATTTAAATCTAGGCTTCCATCATTATTTTGTTTAATTGGAAACCATTGATAACCAAATCCACCCATTTCACATTTTTCTGGTGCATTAGGAGAATAAAAAATTGCATCGGGTAATATTTTTTCAAATACATCAGACAACGAAATTAAATCATTACCATCAGCTCCATACCCATGGAAAAAAATTACAACTTTATTTGTTTTGTCTGTAATAGAGTTTTTTACAGGACCTGATAAAATTTTACTCATTTCATTCCTTTTTCTTTATTTTATTATAGTAAACCCAAAGTAAATGTGCAGCTAATGATTTCCATGGGTGCCAGTTTTCAGACATTTTGATTACTTCTTGTTCACTAGGTCTTACTTCAAGACCAAAAACAATTTTAATTGATTCTTGTAAAGCTAAGTCTCCAGATGGAAAAATATTGGCTTGTCCTAGAGAAAATAAACAGTAAATTTGGGCAGTCCATTTTCCTATACCTTTTATTTGGGTCAGTCGACTAATAACCTCCTCAGAAGATTTTTTTGCTAAATCATCATAATTTATATCTTCATTCGCCAAAGCCTTTACATAAGTGCATTTTTGTCTAGATAATCCATTAGATAAAAGGATTTGTTCACTAGCACCTAAAATATTAATTTTAGATATTAGATCATTATCAATTAACCTATTCCATATACTGTTTGCGGCAATAGTAGAGAGCTGCTGACTAATAATAATTTTTAATAAAGCTTCAAAACCTGTATTTCTTTTTGGAAACGAAAAATCATGAATTGATCTAATTAAATTCGCTAAATTAGGATCTTTTTTTGATAAAAAATCTAATCCTTTATTTATATTTTTTTGAGAATTTAGGGTATTTTCGATCATATAAAATATTTATTGAACTGGTGTTGCTTTTTCTTTTAAAAGCTTCCAATTTATGGAATCAATGATAGCATCATAACTTGCATCAATGATATTTGCAGAAACACCAATAGTTGACCATCTAAGACCGTTTTTATCTTCACTATCAATTAATACTCTAGTAATTGCCTCAGTTCCACCATTCATAATTCGTACTTTAAAATCAACTAACTTCATATCTTTAATAAAAGATTGATATGGTCCAAGATCTTTTCTAAGTGCAGCAGATAAAGCATGAACTGGACCCTGATCTTGACCATTATTATCCAAACTTTCTGCAATGGAAATACGCTCTTGATTGCCTAAATTAATTGAAACTACCGCTTCAGAAATTATTTGAAACTTATGCTCTACATTATCTTTTTTTTCCATAGTGACCTTATAACGATTAACTGAAAAAAAGTGAGGCATTAATCCTAATTTCTTCCTTGCAAAAATTTCAAACGAAGCTCCAGCAACATCAAAAGTGTATCCATTATCCTCTTTTTCTTTTATTTCTTCAAGAATTCTGTAAAGGCGATCGTCATTTTTTTCAATTTCAATACCCGACTCATTAAGAATTTTCAGAAGGTTTGATTTACCAGCTTGATTTGAAACAGGTATAACTCTTACATTTCCAACATCATTAGGATTTATGTGTTCATAAGTTTTGGGATCTTTAATGATTGCACTAGCATGTAAGCCTGCCTTATGAGAAAAAGCAGCAGCACCAACATAAGGAGAGGCCTTATTTGGTACTCTATTTAAAATTTCATCTAGAGTCCTAGATAATTTGGTAATATAATTTAATTTAGTTTTATCTAAATTTACATAAAACCTCTCATTAAAATGTTTTTTTAGAATAAGCGTCGGAATAATTGATACCAAATTTGCGTTACCACATCTTTCTCCCAAACCATTTATTGTTCCCTGTATTTGTCTAACTCCAGCATCTATTGCAGCAAAAGAGTTAGCAACTGCATTTTCAGTGTCATTATGCGAGTGAATACCTAATTTATTACCTGGTATACCCATTTTTATAATATTTTTAACAATTTCATAAATTTCATTTGGAAGAGTACCTCCATTTGTATCACATAATACAATCCAATCTGCTTTTGATTGATAGGCTGCTAATAAACATTCATAAGAGTATTCTGGATTAGATTTAAAACCATCAAAAAAATGTTCTGCATCGAAAATGGCTTCCTTACCTGAACTTACAAGATGTTTTATAGACTCTTCTATATTGCTTAAATTGTCATTATTAGAAATAGCAAGAACTTTTTTAACATGATAATCATTAGATTTACCAACTAAACATACAGCATCAGTCCTTGAGTTTACAACTGAGGCTAAAATACTATCATTATTAGCAGATATTCCTTTTCTTTTAGTCATTCCAAATGCAGTAAAAATTGAGTTATAAATTTTGGGTGGATTTTGAAAAAATTCTGTATCAGTTGGATTTGCTCCAGGCCACCCTCCTTCTATATAATCCAAACCAAGATGATCTAGTGCTTTTACAATTCGAACCTTATCTTCATAAGAAAACTTAACTCCTTGAGTTTGCTGACCATCTCTCAAAGTCGTATCATATAAAAAAATTCGATCCATTAATTTTCCTCGAGAAGTTTTTTAGGATTAAAAGATGGTTTTAATATCCATTTTGTTTCTTTTCCAAGATCATTAATACTTACTCCTGCTTTTTCAAGTCTAATTCTTATTTCATCAGACTTTTTATAATCTTTATTAACTCTAGCAGTTTGTCTCGCAGAGATTAAATCATTTATCAATTTATGACTAAAATGATCACCAAGGTTACTATTTGTACTAATAATGTTTTTTGCTCTAATATTATTGAATCCTAAAAAAACCATTGAATTAACAAAACCATCTAGATCCTTGATTTTTAACAAGTTATGCATTTCTGTTAAAACCAGAGGTAAATTTAAATCGTCATATAATGCTTTCAAAATTTTTTTTGTTGGAGTTCCATGAATTTCAACATCTTTTTTTTCTATTATATTAAACCACTTATTCAATATATTTTCAGCTTCAGAAACCTTACGATTTGTCCAATCTAATGGCTGTCTATAATGCGTTGATAATAAAACAAAGCGTATTACTGCTCCATCAATATCTTTTTTCCTTAAATCCTCCACAGTTAAATAATTGCCTAAAGATTTTGACATTTTTTGCCCTTCAATATTCACAAACCCGTTATGGATCCAATAGTTAGCTAATTGCTTTGTATTATTAGCACACATACTTTGAGCAACTTCATTTTCATGATGAGGAAATAAAAGATCAATGCCTCCACCATGAATATCAAAACATTCACCAAGTAATTCTTTACACATTGCCGAACATTCAATATGCCACCCAGGTCGACCATAACCCCAAGGGCTATCCCAACCAATATTATTTCTTTCTGATGGTTTCCAAAGAACAAAATCTAAAGGATTCCTTTTTCTTTTATCTATATTAATTCTATTACCAATATTCATTGCTTTAAGATTTTGACGTGAAAGATAACCATAATTATCAAATGAACTTACTGAAAAAAGAACCTCCTTATCCTCTAATACATATGCATTATTTTTTGAAATAAGTGTCTCAATCATAGAAATCATCTGTGGAATATATTGAGTGGCCTTTGGTTCATGGGTTGGTTTAATAACATTTAAATAATCATTATCCTCATTAAACCATTTTATAGTTTCTAATGTGATTTCATTAGTTGGTTTATTTTCATTAAATGACTTATTAATTATCTTATCATCAACATCAGTTATATTTCTTACGTAAGTTACTGATTTTTTATTGTAAATAAATCTAAGTAATCTATATAAAACATCAAAAACAACGACAGGCCTAGCATTGCCTATATGAGCTCTATCATAAACGGTGGGACCGCAAACATACATTCTAACATTACTTGGATCTATAGGATTAAAAATCTCTTTATACTTTGATTTAGTATTATAAATTTTTAGTTTCAATTTTTTACCAACTAATGTTTTGATTTAGATATATTAGGTACCATAGATAAGAAAAAATAAAAAAATTACAATTTAAAATGATAATTATCAAAAAACTTAAAAAATTAAGCAAATGAATAATACCATTGCTAAAGGGTAATCTATTACTTAAGTTAAGAGTTATAATATTTTTTTAAATTTTTTATAGACTAAAATGAATTTTAAATTATTTAATTTTAATTTTTACTCACAAAAATTGTTTCTCAGGAATATAATTACTACTGTTTTTATTATCACACTTTGTGCATGTAATACTACTGACTTAAAAAATTACAGCTCAAATCCAAATGATCCTTTTGAAAAAACAAATAGAAAAATTCATACTTTTAATAAACACATTGATGAAACTACTTTAAAACCAGCTTCTAATATATATGGTAATTTTGTTCCAAGACCTGTAAGATTAGGTGCAGCAAATTTTTATGAAAATTTGCAAGAGCCCAAAAGATTTGTAAATCACCTAGGACAAGCAGAATTTATAAAAGCTACTACTGATGTTACTCGTTTTGCTATAAACTCTTCTATCGGTGTATTTGGAATATTTGATATTGCTTCAAGAATAAGTTTGTTCTCAGATGATACAGAATTTGACGAAACATCTGCTTATTGGGGATTCCCGGTAGGGCCTTACCTTGAATTACCTTTTGTAGGACCTAGCTCTGCAAGAGGATCTTTATCAATGCTTGTAGATTATACTTTAAATCCAATGAGTTTATTGTCTGGTCCAGCAGAAGGAGTTAGTTTAGTAACATTTAGTGCTTTTGATATTTTAAATAAAAGACATGAATTTGGAACAATGGTTGATACAATTCTATATAATAGCTTGGATAGCTATTATTCTGCTAGGTCAACATATTTACAAACTAGAATTAACGAACCACCAGAACCAATGGAAGATAATTTAGAATTGTTCGACCCCTATGAAGATTTTTAAAATAAAAATAAATTTTAACAAATTTAGTTATCAATACCACCGCTGAACACTCTACTTTCTCTTATATCTTCTTCTTCTAGAGTACTAAGCTTTTCTGCATTTACAGGCCCATTATTTTCCTTGAATAATCTATTCGCTTGCCTCAATCTTACTCTATCTAGAGCATTTCTAATTGATCTGGCGTTTGCAAAATGAGGTTGTGCCTTTCTCAAATTAATATACTCAATAAAAGCATCTTTAGCATCTTTTGTTAAACAATAATTTAATTGATCCAACATTGACGATCCTATATCTAGGAGTTCTGTTGTTGAATAATCTGGAAATTCAATATGATGAGCTATTCTTGATCTGAATCCAGGGTTGCTCTCAAAAAACGTATTCATCCTATTTTTATAACCAGCCAGAATTACAACTAAATCATCTCTATTATTTTCCATTACCTGAAGTAAAATTTCAATTGCTTCTTGCCCATAATCCCTCTCATTTTCAGGTCTATACAAATAATAAGCTTCGTCAATAAAAAGAACGCCACCCATTGCTTTCTTTAATACTTCTTTAGTTTTAGGAGCTGTATGACCAATGTATTGACCAACTAAATCATCTCTTGTAACGGTAACTAAATGTCCTTTTCTAACATATCCAAGTTTATGTAACAACTCAGCCATTCTAAGTGCAACAGTAGTTTTACCCGTTCCAGGATTTCCTGAAAAACTCATGTGTAAAGTAGGGGACTCATGAGCAAGACCAAGTTTTTCCCTTGCTTTTTCTACTAATAGTAAAGATGCAGTTTCTCTTATTCTAGTTTTTACAGGGTTTAGACCAATTAAGCTCTTATCTAATTCTAATAAAACTTGCTCCACGCCAGTTTCTACTAACTCAGCGTGGAGATCAATTTTATCTACATTCATTTTTTTTTCTTCAGGTATACTATTATTTGTCAATTTTCTTTACCTTAAAATATAAAAATCATATATCAGCTTAATAACGACTACCTTCAGGTTTATCTGTTGCATAAGATTTAATAGAATATCTCATAGATCGGCCTTTAACTTCCTCTCTAGAAACATGAAACCCAGGTTCATGTTTTGGCCTATTAACTATAAAAGATAATTTAATGCTCTCCCAACCATGGGTAGAGTCAAATGCAATTACCCTGATATAATAGTCTCCAAATTGTTTTCTACATTCATTCACTTCAAAAACAGCTGCTGCTGCATCAGGATTATCAAACATTGGGTGGCCCCACATTTCCCAATAAGTATTTCTTGGGTGTGGGTCATCAGTATATTCAACACTAACTGCCCAACCGTTATCAATACAGTATTGAACTTGAGTATGAATTTCTGCATCTGTTAAATCAGGCAAAAAAGAAAATGCTCCTTGTCTTAATTTCATAATTAATTCTCCTTAAGATGTAGTTGGGGTTACGACAAAATCAGGAGCATCAGTAGATTCATAATTAAATGATACTCCTTTCCACACGTCTAAAGCTTGTTTTAGTGGTGTACAATTTTTTGCTGCTCTTGCAAGTATTTCAGGTCCATTTTGCAAGTAATCGTCTCCAGCATTTCTAGCAAAGATCATGGCTTCAAGAGCTACTCTATTTGCTTCAGCTCCTGCTTGTATACCTTGGGGATGACCAATTGTGCCTCCACCAAATTGTAGCACTACATCTTCACCAAGATAATGTATCAACTCATGCATTTGTCCTGCATGTATACCACCGGAAGCAACAGGCATCATTTTATTTATTGAAGCCCAATGTTGATCAAAGAATATTCCAGTTTCTAATGATTGAGGATTAAATTCTTCTCTCATTACATCATAGAAACCTTTAGTGGTTGCTGGATCACCCTCTAGCTTACCAACAACTGTACCAGCGTGAATATGGTCTACACCAGCCAAACGCATCCACTTAGCTATAACCCTGAAGGAAACTCCATGCGACCTTTGTCTGGTATATGTTGAATGCCCTGCTCTATGCAAATGCAATATCATGTCATTATCTCTTGCCCAATTGGCCATTGATTGAATTGCAGTATAACCTATTACAAGATCTATCATAATTATAACAGAACCTAAATCTTTAGCAAATTCCGCCCTTTTATACATTTCCTCCATGGTACCGGCAGTTACATTTAAATATGTACCTTTAACTTCACCACTTGCCGCAGAAGCTCTATTTACTGCTTCCATACAATATAGAAATCTATCTCGCCAATGCATAAATGGTTGAGAGTTAATATTTTCATCATCTTTTGTAAAATCTAATCCACCTTTTAAAGCTTCATAAACAACACGTCCATAATTTCTCCCTGACAATCCAAGTTTTGGTTTGACTGTAGCACCAAGAAGTGGCCTACCAAAACAATTTAATCTTTCTCTTTCCACAACTATACCTGTTGCAGGTCCATTAAATGTTTTTATATAAGCCACGGGTAACCTCATGTCTTCTAATCTCAAGGCTTTTAAAGGTTTAAAACCAAATACATTACCGATAATAGAAGCTGTTAAGTTTGCTATTGATCCTGGCTCAAAAAGATCTAGATCATAAGCAATATATGCAAAATACTGACCAGGTGAGTTTGGTACTGGATCTACTCTATATGCTTTCGCTCTATATTTCTCACAAGCAGTCAATCTATCAGTCCAAACTACTGTCCAAGTCGCTGTAGAACTTTCACCAGCTACTGCAGCAGCAGCCTCAATCGGATCAACACCATCTTGAGGAGTTATTCTGAAAAGAGATATAATATCTGTATCTTTTGGTTCATAGTCGGGCTCCCAATAACCCATTTTTTTATATTCAAGAACTCCTGCTGAATATCTTGCTTTCGCAGTAAGCTTTTCAGATCCGTCTGGCATTATTTTTCTCCTATATTTTTTAAGTTAATTAGTTATGAGTTTTAGGGTTTAATTCCCCAGAATTATACTGTCGAGACATTTCATCCATTGGCTTTACTATAATTTTTGAAGCATTACCACTAGTTCCAAAACGTTCAAAACGATCTCTACACAAATCTTCCATTTCTTTCATGGCAGGTATTAAAAATTTTCTAGGGTCAAATTCTTTTGGTGTCTCGCTTGCAATCTTTCTAAATTGCCCAGTCATTGCCATTCTACAATCTGTATCTATGTTAACTTTACGTACTCCAGATTTTATACCTCTTTCAATTTCTTCTACAGGAACACCATATGTTTGTGACATATCACCTCCATTTTGATTGATTAAATCCTGTAAATATTGTGGGACTGAGGATGAACCATGCATTACCAAATGAGTGCTTGGAATTTTTGAATGTATTTTTTCTATAACACTCATTGCTAAAATATCACCATCTGGCTTTCTGCTAAACTTATAAGCTCCATGGCTTGTTCCACAAGCAATAGCTAAAGCATCAACTTTTGTTTTGGATACAAAGTCAGCCGCTTGGTCTGGATCTGTCAATAGTTGATCATTATCAAGTTTGCCTTCTGCGCCTGATCCATCTTCTTCACCAGCTTCCCCTGTTTCCAAACTACCTAAAACTCCTAACTCTCCTTCAACTGAAGCTCCTACATAATGGGCTGATTCAGTAACTTTAGAAGTTATTTCAACATTATATTCATAAGTAGATGGAGTTTTCATATCAGCTAATAAAGATCCATCCATCATGACTGAGGTAAAACCATATTTTATAGCAGAAAAGCATGTTGCTTCATTATTACCATGATCTTGATGCATACATATAGGTATTGATGGATACATTTCTGAAAGAGCTTTCACCATATGACTTAACATAATATCACCGGCATAAGATCTAGCTCCTCTACTTGCCTGAATAATTACAGGAGCGTCGACCGAGTAAGCCGCTTTAAAATTGATAGCCCTTGTTCCATGTTGTTTATATTAAATGCTGGAACAGCATAAGAATTTTCAGCAGCATGATCCAAAAGTTGCCGCAAAGTTATTAAAGCCATATAATTCTCCTAAATTACCCATAAATTAAACAAATATTATTAAACTGACTTTTTTGATCTCTCTATTAATCTTTTTATAAGAGGTGTAAGAATAAGTTGCATTGCCAGATCTAATTTTCCACCAGGAATAACTATAGAATTAGCCCTACTCATCCAACTATCGTGAATCATAGAAACAAGGTAAGGAAAATCAATACCACTAGGATCTCTAAATCTTATAACTACTATACTTTCATCAGCAGTTGGAATCCATCTAGCAATAAATGGATTTGAAGTATCTACAACAGGAACTCTTTGAAAATTTATATCCGTTTCAGTAAATTGAGGGCAAATGCAATGCACATAATCATGCATTCTTCTTAAAATTGTATCAGTAACAGCTTCAGTAGTATAGCCTCTAGAGTCTGTATCCCTGTGAATTTTTTGTATCCATTCCAGATTTATCACCGGAACTACTCCAATTTTTAGGTCTGCATGTTGCGGTATATTTATATTTTCATATTTAGCAGCACCATGTAATCCTTCATAGAATAAAAGATCAGTGTCATTTGGTAAATCACGCCAATCGGTAAACTCTCCGGGTGGAATGTCATATAAATCACTTTCGTGTGAATTATGGATATAAGTACGTGTTTTTGCAGTTCCAGTTTCACCATAATTTTTAAAAGTATTTTGTAATTCTTCCAATAAGTTAGCATCATATGAGAAATGAGAAAAAGTCTGATCACCAAGCGAATATCTTCGCTCTAGTTCTTTTTTCATTTCAACTCTATTGTATTTATGGAATGCATCTCCCTCAATCATTGCTACTGAAACATTTTCTCTCAAAAAGATTTTTTCAAAGGTATCTTTTACTGTTGAAGTACCTGCTCCTGAAGAGCCAACTACTGAAATTATAGGATGTTTAGTACTCATAAAATATTCCTTTAATTAATTGCTAAACAAGCCACGTTTGCCGAATAAAGGTGAAACTTCTGCTTCAGGTAAATCATTATAGGCTTGTAATCTTGCAATTTCGTTTCTTGATCCAAAAGCAAAAGGAGTCCGTTGATGAAGTTCACTAACTTCTAAATCAAGTATTCTATTGAAACTGTCAGTAGCAGCACCTCCTGCCTGCTCTATTAAAAAAGCAATAGGTGCACACTCATATACCATTCTTAATCTACCTTTTTCATATCCTTTTCTTGAATCAGCTGGATAAATAAAAATACCACCTCTAGATAAAATTCTATGTGTTTCAGCAACAAGAGATGCAACCCATCTCATATTAAAGTCAATTCCCCTTGGTCCAGACTTTCCTGCAATACTATCATCTATATAATTTTTCATTCTTTTATCCCAATGTCGAGCATTGGAAGCATTAACTGCATACTCCCTAGTGTCTGCAGGTATAGTGGCATCTATTTTTGAATCAATAAAAATATTTCTTTCCCTATCAAGGATATAAGACTTTACACCATTCCCAAAAGTTACGATGAACATAGTTTGTGGACCAAAAATTACGTAACCAGCAGCAATTTGTACAGAACCAGGTGCTAAAAAAATTTCATTTTTTTTATTATTTTGTAAACTATTTTTTGATAAACTGCGAATAGAGAAAATTGATCCTATAGAAACATTGGTATCAATATTAGATGATCCATCCAATGGGTCTATAGCTAATGCAAGACTACCATCGCCTCCTAGATCAATTACTTCATCTTGCTCTTCAGAAGCATAAAATTTTATTTGAGTATCCTTGACTGCAGCTAAATAAGCCTCGTCTGCATATACATCTAATTCTTTTTGCTCATCACCATCAGAGTTTGTTGAAGTTTCCATGTTTAAATTTAAAGAAGATAAAGACCCAATTGAAATAAAGAAAGATAAGTGGCTTGCAACTTCAGCTATTTTATCAACTGCCTCTGCTAAGTCTAAACTTAAATCATTTGGCAATTTATCAAACTTATTAACATTATATCGCATATTGATTCTCCAATAAATTGTAAATTCTCATAATATATATTTTCATTAAATAGAATTGAATTATTATTAATATATGTTAAAAATAATTTAATGGATTGGAAAAAGCTTATAACTATAAAACATCTGCGAACTTTAAATGCAATTTCAGAGGCAGGTTCATTAGCGAATGCCGCTGATATACTTAATTTATCTCCTCCAGCAGTAACAATACAATTAAATCAATTAGAAGAGTATTTAAGTGTAAGAATATTAGAAAGAGGACCTAATGGATTTATAAAAATTTCAAATATTGGACATGAATTACTTAAACTTCATAAACAAATAGACAATCAAATATTAAGAAGTTTTCAAAGAATAGAACAATTGAAAATTGGTAAGACAGGATATGTAAAACTAGGAGCTGTTACAACTGCACAGTATTTCTGCCCCTGGGTAATTGCTAAAGCAAAAAAAAAATTTCCTGATTTGTTAATAGATTTAATAATAGGAAACCGCAATGAAATAATTAGATCTCTTAGAGAAGGAAATGTAGATTTAGCTATAACTGGAAGGCCACCAAGAGTTCCTATAGTTGAAGCAAAAATCTTAGGTGATAATCCACATATCCTAATAACCAAAAAAGACCATCAAATACTAAAATCATTAAAAAATTATAAAAGACTTAAAAAAGAAGAGATTTTTAATATTTTAAGTAATGAGACCTTTCTTGTAAGAGAAGAAGGGTCAGGAACAAGAATTTTATTAGAACGCTATCTAGACTCCATAGGTCAAGGAAGAGAATATGAGAAAAAAGAACTTACTTCTAATGAGGCAATAAAACAGGGTGTTTTAGCAGGTTTAGGTATTGCAATGATTTCAGCTTCAACAGCACTAAATGAAATAAAAGAAGGCAAAATTAAATCTATAAATCTCTCAAACCTACCTATAGTAAGGCAATGGTTTTTAGTTAATTTGTTAGAAACAAAACTTGATCCAGACGTTTTAATGTTCAAAGATTTTCTTATAGAGAATAAAAATGAATTGATGCCAAGATAATAAAAATTTAAACTAACTGTTCTTATTTTCCTCTTCTATATCATCAACAAACTGATTTTGCTTTTTCATCTTTATCCAAACTAAAAAAATAAACGTAAATATACATAAAGAAGCAATACTATAACCAACATACTTAAACCAACTTGGTTCAAAATAAGAAGTAGGCGAAATAACAAGAAGTACAAAATACACCATTCCAAATACACATAAATAGGTTGAAAATCCTTTGCCAAATTTTATCACTGGACTAAGAACAACAGCTGTTATTAATGAAAGTAGTGCGTAACCTATCAATCCAAACATTTTAATAAGAATTTAATTTAAACAATTTTGAATATAAAACTTATTAAGCAAAAATAAAGCTGTAATTTTAAAAAGCTTTTTTTAATTTATTAAGAAAGTAGACTAAAGCTTTATTTTGCATTATAATTAAATAAAATTAACTACTAGGAATGAATTTACAGGTTATCGTTATGAATGAAGAAGACTTAACTGATTCATATTCTCAAGAAGCCAATCAAAATATGAAGGTCACTATAGAAAACTTAGTAACAAGCCTTACTCAAGTAGGCTCATCAGATGCTTACAAAAATGCTTTGTTTGGTTTGAAAATTATGGTAGATAAGAAACCACGAAGAATTACAGATGTTGCTAATGTAGAGCCTGGCTTAAAACCAAGGTCTTTAGATCTTATGGTATATAGTAGAGAATTAATACCACTTGTTGTTGAAGAAATTAAAGTTGCAGGTTTCAAGAACGTAACAAGCGATTTAGAGCTTCAAAGAGTGACAATCATAGTTCCTGCCCCTACATTAGAAGATTTAGAAAGAATAGAAGATGATTTAGACAGAGTTGCAAGAAGTGCTGTCTCCAGTCTTACAAAAGTAAAAGCTAATTCAAGTCAAAGACTTAAAGCAGGATTAGAAAATGAATATATTGAAGTTGCTGAAGCAGGAAAAGCTAGAAAAAATTTGGATGATATAATTGAGTACTATGTTGAAATAGCTAAACTTCATGTCCTAAAAAAAAGAATTAAAGTTATGGGCAAGTATTTTCAACCTAAACCTGAAGATGAAAAACTTATGAAAAAACTAAAGAATTTTAAAGGTTAATTATTATCTAATTCAAGAATATGATTTTTATTAATCACTCTGGTATATTACTTTTTTTAATTTTCTTTTTATTTGCACATGTTTGCTCTGCAAATAATTTACTTTATACCGATTTGAAAAATATTTGTGCTATTAATGAAAGCCCGAATTTTAAAAACAAACAAACCAATGAAAGCTCAAAAGCTAAAAAATTATATTGTTTTTATTATATCAATGGGTATTTGGAAGTTGCAAATCATAATTGTAAATTTGATTTATTTGAAGATAAATTGCACAAATTAGATACAACCAAAATAAAATTTGAACAAATTTTAAAGGCTTTGGATATTTATGATCAAAAATTCTCGACTATAGAAAATGGGAATGCTATTGACCATCTATGGGGTGTTTTAAACAAACATTGGCCTTGCAATAACTAGAAACTTAAAATTTTATTGGAGCTATGATAATGCTATTACATTATGCAAAAAATAGTAGGGCTGTAAGGGTTGCCTGGTTGCTTGAAGAACTTAATATAGAATATAATATTAAAAAATACGCACTTGGTGACAAGCAACTGAGAGATAGTGAGTATAAAAAAATAAATCCCTTGGGTAGAGTTCCGGTTTTAGAAGATAATGAATTTGTTATTTCTGAGTCTGGGGCTATAATCCAATATCTACTCAGTAAATACGGTAAAAACCAATTCGTTCCTGATATTGGAAGCAATGATTTTCCTTATTATTTACAATGGTTTCATTACGCTGAAGGTATGATAATGCCTCAGATGAATATTATTGTTGTAGAAACAATTTTACTTCCTCAAGAAAAACGAAATGAGGTTAATTTAGCAAGAGCAACTAAACTATTATCTAAAATGCTGGATGTGGTAGAAAAATACATTGAAAATAAAGATTATTTAATAAGTGATTTCTCTGCTGCTGACATGATGACAGGACATGCAGTGATCATGTCAAGAGAATTAGGCATTGATTTTTCTGAAAAAAATAATCTTTCTTCATATGCTGACCGTTTACTTTCTAGATCTACTTTGCAAAAAGCTTGGGATTTATAGTTTTATTAAAATTAAGGTGTAAATTAATTAATTAATTTAAACTACGAGTTTACAGTAATAAGCTCATTAATTTTTTTACAATAAAAACTTACATCACTGGGTAAATGACCTTCTAAAAGTCTAGCTTGATCCAACACAATTTTAGACAGATCATCAAACTCCTTGGGATTTGATTTCAAAACTTTTGACATATAGTTCATCAATGAATGATTAGGATTTACTTCAAGAATTCTAGGCATCCCCTTAAAGTCTTTATTTTGCATTTTCATTATTTTTTCCATTTGTACATCCATGCCACTATCAGAGGCAACTAAACAGCATGCGCTATCAATTAATTTATCAGAGACTCTAACATCAGATATAGATTCACCTAATGATTTCTTAATACCTTCAATTAAATCTTTATATTTTATTGCATTACTTTCTTTATTTGCATCATCCTTTTTTTCATCAAATTTTGATAAATCTAATGATCCCTGAGTAATTGAAACAAATTTTTTCCCCTCAAAATTATCTTGATTGGAAAGCCAAAAGGTATCAATAGGATCTATTAAAAATAAAACATTTATTTTTTTGGATTTAAAAGCCTCAAGATGTGGGCTATTTATTGCTTGTTCAATGGTATCAACTGCAATGTAGAAGATATTTTCTTGTTTTTTATGCATACTTTCAACATATTCAGAAAGATAAATTTCATCAGCATTATTGCTTGATTTAAATTTTGAAAGATTCAAAATATCCATTTTATGGTCTGTATCTTCATATATCCCTTCTTTTAAAACTGCACCAAACTCACTCCAGAATTTTTTATAATTATCAGTATCTTTATCTTTTAACTTTTTTAATTCATTAATTATTTTTTTCTTTAAAGCTTTGGATATTCTCCTAAGAGCAGGACTATGTTGCAACATTTCTCTGCTAACATTTAGATTTAAATCAGATGTATCTAATACGCCATTTATAAACCTTAACCACCTGGGAAGAACATTATCTAAGGTATCAGTTATAAAAACTCTGTTGGCATACAATTTTACTTTGGGTGATCTATCTACATGAAACAAATCAAAAGGTTTCATCTCCGGAATAAATAAAAGGCTGGTATAACTAATCATCCCCTCAGCTTTATTATGCATAGTAATTAGAGGTTGACCAAAACCTCCACCTGATTGTGAGAAAAATTCATTATATTGTTCCTTAGTAATTTCACTCTTGGGTTTCATCCAAATTGCAGAAGCATCATTTAATGTATCTTTTTCATCAGATTTACCACCCACAAACCTAATAGGAAACTGTATATGATCTGAATATTTCTTAATAATTTCAACTAACTTATCTCTCTTTGTATAGTCTTTCTCACTCTTCTTAAGACTAAGCTTAACAGTAGTTCCTATATCTTCACGATTTGAATCTTTAATTTCAAACCCACTAATACCATCAGAAGTCCAAGAAAAAGCTTTATCAGATCCATCTTTTTTTGAAATTACTTCAACTTTTTCAGATACCATGAATGCAGCATAAAACCCAACTCCAAATTGGCCAATCAAGTTTAATGATTCTGATTTATCATCTTTTTTTGCAGACTCAAGTTGTGATAAAAATTCTGTAGTACCTGATTTTGCTATGGTACCTAATGAATTAATAAGATCTTCATCATCCATACCAATGCCATTATCACTGATACAAAGAACATTATCTTTAGAAGAGACTTCTATTTTTATTTCGTAATCAAGTTTCTCTTTAGACGCAGATTTATTTGATAATCTTTGAAATCTTCGCTTATCTATAGCATCAGAACTATTAGATATTAATTCTCTTAAAAATATTTCTTTATCTGAATATAAAGAATTAATAACTATATTTAATACACGCCCTGTATCAGCTTCAAAGGGTTGCTTGCTCATCGTAGAAACCTCATGTTTAAAATAATAAATTTCTATATACATGATAAACGAAACGCAAAATATCAAGATAAAAATTCAAAAATCTTATTAAATAAATTTGGTTTAATATTAAACTATTTAATTAAAACAGTTTAAGAAACCCATTTCTCAGCATAACTTACTGCTTTAAAAAAGCTATCTGGATTAGCAATACCTTTACCAGCTATATCGAAAGCAGTACCATGATCTGGACTTATCCTTACAAAAGGAAGCCCTATGGTTATGTTAACACCATTTCCAACACCTAAATATTTGAAAGGTATTAAACCTTGGTCATGATAAAGTGATACAACAATATCAATTTTTTTTTCTCTTGCCATTAAATAAATGATATCTGGAGAAATGGGTCCTCTCACGTCTAAGCCAGAATTTATAGCTTCTTCAATTGCAGGTTTAATAAAAATTTGTTCCTCATCGCCCATCGTCCCATTTTCACCTGCATGTGGATTTAATCCTGCTACTCCTATTCTAGGATTTTCTATACCAAATTTCTTGCAAGCTTGATTTGCTGCATTAATAGTTTTAGAAATTAGCTTTTGATCAAGTAATAATATAGCCCTTAGAAGTGGAACATGAATAGTACATAGAATAACTTTTATATCATCATTGACCATAAGCATAAAAACATCTTTAGAATTTGATTTTTTTGATAATATCTCTGTATGACCTATTAAATTTATTGATGCTTGTTTTAGCGATTCTTTATTTATTGGTCCAGTTACTATAGCTTTTATTAATCCCTTATTAGCAAATTCAATTGCATTGATAATGGATTCATATGCAAGTTTACCACAAAGAGGGTTTATTTCTCCCATTTTAAAA
Source organism: Paracoccaceae bacterium (assembly GCA_045565285.1). Classification (GTDB taxonomy): domain Bacteria; phylum Pseudomonadota; class Alphaproteobacteria; order Rhodobacterales; family Rhodobacteraceae; genus CACIIZ01. The sequence continues at coordinate 11,050 of JBJLFR010000021.1, read as the reverse complement.
TCAAAATCTAATTTTTTTGTTTCAAAATTTAAAATAGATTCAAAATCAGTTTCAACCAATTTCGCATTTGAAAAATTTTTTATTGGAAGTTTGATATTATTTTTCTCAAGTTCGTGTTTTAAAACTTTAGAAGAACCAAAAAAAAGAAATTTAGTAAAATCAAAACTTTTGTTTTTTAAAAGTTTTACAATTAATTCAGGCCCTATTCCAGCAGGGTCACCCATTGTTATTCCGATTAATGGTTTCATTTTTAAGTTATAATTAAATAAAATGATAGAATAGTTTTATATAAGCTTTTAATTAAAAATATTATATTTAACAATAAATCATGATTATGAAAAAATTAAAAATAAATTATGTTAAATATACTCTCATAATTGCATTAATTTGCCTTACTTCTTCTAAACCTGCAATATCATTAAATTATGAAAATTATAATACTTGGATAGATAATTTTTTAATTCAAAGTTTTAAAGAAACTTATAATATAAAATTTATTAGGAAATTAATTAAAGCAAGTAAACTAAATAAAGATGAATTCTATAAAATAGACAAAATAGTTAATGAAATTTATGATAAAGATTTTATTAATCCTGAAAATTATTTTGATGAAGACAGAATTAGAAAAAGATCAAAAAAAGCAAAAAAGTTAAGTAAAACCTTCAATTCTGAGCTATTAAAAATAGAAAGAAAATTTGGAATTCCCATAAGTATAATTTTATCAATTTGGGCTATAGAAAGTGACTTTGGTAATGCAAAGCTAGAATTTTCTTCATTGAAAGCCATTATTTTTCATATTTATAATGGGAAAAGAAAGAAATATTATAAAAATGAACTACACAATATTTTAAAAATTATAAAAGAAAACAAAATTGATATCGATAAAATTTTAGGATCCTCATATGGAGCCATGGGACAACCCCAATTTATGCCATCAAGTTATAATAAATATGGATTTGATTTTGATAATGATGGAAAAGTTAATTTATGGAATAATGAAGGAGATATACTCGCATCAATAGCAAACTTTTTAAATTTAAATGGCTGGAAAAAGAATTTGATATGGGGAATTGAAGTAATTGAATCATCGAATCACCCTTGTTATATAGAGGGAGTAAAAAATAAAAAAACTATAAAAAAATGGAAATTATCCGGTATCGAGTTAGCAGATAAAAAATCTCTTAAAAATTTGCCATTATCAATTCAAACATCATTACTAATGCCAAAAGGAGAATATGGACCTAAATTTTTAGTTACCAATAATTTTTATGTATTAAAAAAATATAATTTTTCAGACTTTTATGCCCTTTATGTGGGAACTTTAGCTAATCTTATAGAAGGTAAAAAAATATTCCATAGCAAATGGAAAAAGACTACAAAATTGAACTATAATAAAATACTAAAATTGCAAAATTTACTTTCTGAAAAAGGCTTTGATGTAGGAAAATTAGATGGTTTAATTGGTTTTAAAACAAGACGTGCTATTGGAAAATATCAAGAAAATATAAGTCAAAAAATAACTTGTTACCCCAATTAAAAAAGGAAATTTTCTTATTGATTTTTTTCCAAATCTTCTAATGATTTATATATACTTAATTCTCTCCAATATTTTTCTGTTAAATCATTAGCATCACCAATACGTAGGGCTAACCCTCTGATGATAGCAACTAAAATAGGATCGGCCTCTGCTAATTTATTTTGAACAATTTCCCAATCTATTTCATATATAATACAACTCGTTTTTGCTTTAGCTGTAACAGTTCTGGGTGAAGCAATTACTCTACCAACTTCTCCAAACATTTCACCATCTGCTAAAGTTCCTATTTCTAAACCATGTGGGGATAAAATACTTACTTTGCCACTGTGTATTAAATAAACACTTTCTGCCTTATCTCCTATAGTATAAATTGTTTCTTCTGCATTAAAGTGTCTTTTTATTTGTGGTATTTGAGGCATTTTAACATCCATCTAACTTTTATTATTTAGATTTTGCAATAGAGCAATTATCAAGTTATTGTTATACACTAAAACTTATTAAATTAAAATATTTTCACAAACTAGTTAAAACATTGATATTACTTAGTCCAGATTTTAAAGATGAAGGTTTTTTGGATAAAAAGTTTTCATTGCACCGATTATGGATTTGGGTGCTCAGGTAAAAAAATTAGAACCGATCTTAAATGGGAGAATATTAGTGATAAAGTTGTTCAGTTAGCAATAACAATTTTTGATCCAGATGCTCCGTCAAGGTGTGGATTTTGGCATTGGATATTAGTTGGAATTGATAATAAATTTAATGAATGAACCGATGAATGTATATCTACTTCTCTTCAAATACAAAATGATTCTGGTTCATATAGCTATGGTAGCCCTTGCCCACCTGAAAATGATCATCTGCATAGATATTTTTTTATAATCTACGGATTAAATTCAAAAATAGAAGCTCATAAGGATACGCCTGCTGCCCAAATTGGTTTTTAATTACATTTTAAAACTATTGAAAAAGCAACTACATTGGTATTACTTAATCGATAATTTTATAAAAATAACTTTTTCTTAGTTAGGGAATAATTTATTGGTAAATTCAAATATGTATAAAAACTCTGTTCAAACTCAAGAGATTGACAATTTAGGTCATATGAATGTTCAATACTACGTAAAACACTTTATAGATTCATGCACTTATAACTTTAAAATAAATAATTTAACGTCGAAATTTAGAAATTTAAAAGAAGATCTTTTTTTAGAAAATATAACTATACGATATTTAAATGAACAAAGGTTAGGAACTCCATTTCTTATAGATTTTTACATATCTAAAATTGAAGATGAAAAAATAGAAGTTTTTCAAGAAATGAAAAATCTTGAAACAAAAAAAATAAGTGCAACTGCCTTATCAATTTATAAATTTAACCTACAGAGAAAAAAGATTAAAAAAGAAGTTGAAAATTTTCTATTAGAATATCCTAATAAATATAAAACAGCTCCATTTTATGCAAAAAAAAAAGGTCTGTTAAATATTAAAGACTTAAAATTAGATTATATTAAACTTCATAATTATCCAAATATTTTTGATTCTTTTTGTGGTTTAGCATATAAAAAAAATGGTAGTTCTGACTTTTTTTTAGATGCTTCAGATTATATGGGGATAGTTTCGGCTGCGGTACCAAATTTATTACAAATGAGTAATCATTCGATTTATGAGACTAATATAGGAGGAGCGGCTGTAGAATATGAATTTCGATTTTATGATTTTGTTAAACAAGATTCATGTATTAAACTATTAAGTGGCTTAAGAAATATCAAAAATAAAACTTACACATGGTCTCATTGGTTAATAGATATTGATAATGAAAAAATTTTAGCGATTGCTAATTCAGTTATTGTAGCAATTGATCTAAAAAATAGAAAATCTGTTCCAGTACCGATTAAATTAAAAATTGCTCTAGAAAAGATTATCATGGAATAAAACTAAATTTTCAAATTAAGCTTTGGTTTCCAAAAGGGTCTAAAGAGTTCAATTTTAGGGCATCTATCCATTACAACTTTCATACCAGCATTTTCAGCAATTTTAGCAGCTTCAGGATGTTTTACACCTATTTGACCCCAAAGCACCTTAGCTCCTATTTCAACTGCCTCCATCGCAACACCTGGTAAATCTTCAGCTTTTCTAAAAACTTGCACCATGTCTACTTTTTTATTTATTGAGATCAAACTTGGAAATACCTTTAAACTTCTAATTTCTGAACCTGCGAGCATCGGATTTACTGGTATCATTTCATAACCTGTTTCATGTAAAACTCTCAACACTCCATATGAAAACTTTGTTTTATCATTACTGGCTCCAACCATAGCGATGGTTTTTACATTTTGTAAAATATCTGCAATATAATTATCGTCATATGGTTCGTCATGATTAATTTTTGACATTTAATACACCCATCTTAAACTCCAAGAATTTAAATTTTTAATACTATATCCAGATATCACTAGTACAATCCCCTCCAGGATAACGAGTTTCATGGCATCGAGCAGGACCATTTGGTTCATTACCAAAATCAACTATAAATTTTTCATCAATTTCCATACCACCATTTTCCGTATCACAATTAATTTTTAATAAAACTCCCCCATTTTCTCTTATTTCTGGATAAAACTGGTTATCCCAAGTAGAAAATAGAGAAGTAGTCAAATACAGTCTTTTTCCATCCAAAGATAATTGGATCATTTGGGGACCTCCAGTAATTTTTTGACCATTAACAAAAGGAGCTTTCCCCAAAAGTCCACCAAGCCAAACCTGTCCCGTTAATTTAGGTTTATGAGGGTCGGAAATGTCATATTGCCTAACATCACCGTGGAGCCAATTACAAAAATAAAGATATTTATCGTCCATAGAAAGTAGAATAACTGAAATTACTCCAGGTATTGGTATTGGCCACTCAGGATGGGGTTGATTATCAACATCAATTATTTTTTCCCATTCCCATTTACCTAATTCATTTTTCCACCAATGAATTATATTCGCCGAAAGAGCTGCTCCTACAAACCCATGTGAACTTTCAGGATTATGATGAAATCGAACTTCAAGTGGTATTAATCCATCTTCACCTAAATAAAAAGTTTCAACTGGTTTTCGTTTTTCAAAATCCCACAAATGAATTTCTCTGCCATACTTTAAATTCCCAACTTCTTCTAGATCAAAACCTGGCATAAAAGTATTTGGGGCTGCCCATTCAGAACTAACCATTATATTATGCCTAGGTTGATACCAAAAATCATATCCAAACTTAATATTGCCCATAGAGTTTTCCCATCTACCAACAATTTCAAAATTTTCATTTAATTGTAAATAACCACCAGGAGCATTTCCCTTAGCATCACCAAGCATAGAAATAATAATTTGTGAACCAAGACAATGCACAGTATGCGGTGCAGAAAGATTAGTAGTTTTTTTAATTTCATCACCGCTAATTACACTATGAAGTTTAGGTTTTTTTTGATTTTTACAATCAACTATATGAAGATTTGAAGTTCTAACTCCAGGCACAATCAAATATCTTCTTTCTAAAGATGAATCTCCATGGCAAGACGAACAAGCATTCCAACCCATGTGATGCAGTTCATCACCTATGCCAGGCATCTCAAGTCTATGAATTACTTTGCCATAATCTGAACTTTCTGGATCACAATCAATAGTAGCTAAATAATCAGGCTTTTGAATTCCAGTTCCAGTATAAATTGCAATAGTATATAAAATTTTTTCTTCAGGAGCTTTCATGGCTTCTATTGGAGAAGAAAAACCAGGTCCACAGCAAATTTTTTTTTCCATGTTACACCAAAAAATTAAAACAGATTGAAATTAAGTATTTTTTATCATAATATAAAAATTAAATATTACAATATGATAATTATTTTACAATATGTATTTAGATAAATTATTTAATATACTAGAATGTGTTGTTAAATCTGGGAATGGATTAACAGTTACAAATATTAGTGAAATTACTAATATTCCTAAACCCAGTTGTTATAAACTAATAAATGATTTGATTAAAAATAATTTATTAATTAAGCAAAATAAAAATAAATTCATTTTAGGTGAACGTCTAAAACAAATTGTAAGATTAGATCTTCAAGACATAGATGTGAAATTTATATCAAAACCTTTACTGCAAAATGCAGCTGATAATTTTGGGGTTACATTTTTTCTCTCTAGATTAAGAGATCAAGGAGTTGAGATAATTTATGTAGAGACCCCAAACAAAGGCCAAATATCTTATTTACACCCTGGTCATGGATTTAGGCCTTTACATGCTTGTTCTTGCGCAAAAGTGATTGCTGCACATGCAAGTAATGATTTCCAATTAAATATCATACATAGTAGACTTAAATCTTACACACGAAACACAAGAGTAAATCCATCACTTATAAAAACTGAATTTAAAAAAATAAGGGCTAAGGGCTATGCTGAATGTATTGAAGAAATTGATATTGGTATTTGTTCTGTAGCTGCACCAGTTATAATAAAAGATACAAATATTTTTCTTAGCTTAGGAGCAACCGGCCCATTAAGAATTTTTTCTAATACATTTCGTGCTACAATAGGGAATTATCTTATAGAGATTTCAAATGAATTAGGTTCTATGTTAGAAAATAAAAATGTATGGACAAAAAAATTAAATATATTAGCTAATTAAAATTTAATAATAAAGGAATTCTCTCGTTTGGTAAAAATTATTTTATTTAATTTTTTTATACTTTTAGCTGTTACTCATAGCTATGCTCAATCTTCAGATATTAAATCATTTGAATGTAATACCTCAATAGTATTGTCAGTTGATAAAGAAGGACAATTAAAGCAATTTTTACCTGGAAAAATATATTTCAAAATCAACAAAAATACACTTATTTTTGGAAAACTAGGATACTTAACAGATGAAGAAGTAGCTATCAAAAAAATAAATGAAAATAAATTTTACTCGTATAAACCAGCCCAAACAATTTTGTATGACAACGGACTGTTTCATAATATTTTATTCACTTATGAAGGAATTACTGCCGTACAAGCTAAATGTAAAATACAAAAAGAGTTAGATGGTAAAAATTAAATTTTAAATAAAAAAAATATACTTAAATAAAGAATATTAAGTTGTTAAAATCGATAAAAAATGAACTTATTCTATTAGGAACAAAGGGCGGTCCTGCAGTAAGACCCAAAGGTTCAATGCCTTCTTCGTCTTTATTAATGTTAGATGACGAAAAAATACTTATAGATGCAGGATTGGGGGTTTCTAAATCACTTACGGATGTCGGTTTTAATTTAAATAAACTATCAAAAATTTTTATAACACATCTACATTCTGATCATTATTTAGAGTTAGGACCCCTAATTCATACGGCTTGGACGACAGGTCTTAATAATAAAATCAAAATCTATGGTCCTAAAGGTCTTTTGGACTATTGGAAAAATTTTTTACTATCTATGCATTTCGACATCAAAAATAGAATCAATAATGAAGGAAGAATTGCTTTAAAAAAAATTGTAAGAATTATCCCAATTAAAAAGAAATTATTTAAAATTGGAAAAATTAGAGTGAAGTTTATAAAAGTTCATCACCCACCTATAAAAGATTGTTATGCTTATAAATTTATTGGCTCAAAAAAAATAGTTTTTTCTGGAGATACTAGATACTACCCTCCGTTAGCTTCTTTTGCAAAAAAATCAGATATTTTAGTACACGAAGCTATACTTCCAGAATATATCGATAAAATTGTAAAAAAAACTGGTTTGAGTTCCAAACTTGAAAAACACTTAAAGTCTTCACACACCACAGTAGATGAAGTTATAAATATTGCAAAACTATCAAATTGTAAAATTAGTTATTAACCATTTAATTCCGAATGATAATAAAATAAATCAAAGAAAAAAATGGTTATCAAAAGTAAAGAATAGGATAAAAAACAAAATAATAGTTGGTAGAGATAAATTAAGAATTAAATTAAATTAAGTTATCCTTCTGTTATTTGGTGTTTTGAAATGCTTTTTCAAAATATACATTAGCAGCATCCTCTATATTAGCTCTTTTTTTTGCTTCTTCCTTAAGATCATTTAACAACTTTTTCATATTTGGATGTAAAAGGTTTGATTTATAGAGTTTTAATAATTTTTGAAAAAATATTTCATTCTTTGTATTAATAATATGCCTTGCTTTAATAATAGCTTCATTTTCATCAAATCCATTATCTATAAGAAGTTGTAAACCAGCAACTATTAAAGTATCTGTTTTTTTCTTTCTGGAGAATTGTGCAATTGTCTTAGTTTCATTGTTAGAAGAATTAACTCCTTTCGCTTTAGTATCAATTTCAATCAAAAAAGAAAGTAAATCTTTAAGAGGGTATCTATTGATATCAGGATATTCTGACTTAAAAAAATTTATAAGTTGATTGATTAATCCAATGTGAATAATTTTTCGCTCTTTATAATTTCTTTTATTTAAATTTACAGAAATCATCTCTAAATTTTCTTGTAGTTCTTTCAAACTAAATTTTTTAATATTAAACAAAAATAACCTCTTTAATAATTTTTTTGCTAAATAATAATTACAAAAAATTATTCAAATTCCATTTCTTCATATACTCTACCAGCATTCCTTGTTGCTAATTCTTTAAAAGTTTGCAGATGAGAAAATGGAGTTTGATCAACATAATAAGCATCTTTTAATTCTCCTCCCTTTTCTAAAAAAGTACCAATTTTTTCCCTTATATAAACTAAATAATCCCTTGTATATCTTCTAACTTGACTCATATTCGTTGGATGACCATGTCCTGGTATAACATAAGTGGCATTTAGTTTTTCAAATTTATTATCCCAAGTATTAATCCATTCTCTAGTATTTGTTTCAGGAAAAATTGGTAATAACCTTTCGTGAAATGCCATATCGCCAGCAATAATAAGTTTTTTGGAAGGGACCCAAACCGAAATATCTCCTGGGGAATGAGCTGGACCTAAGTATAAAACTTCTATAGAAATATTACCTAAATTAATAACATATTTATCTTTAAAAGAGATTGTAGGAAGAACTAATCTAGTACCATCAGCTTTTTCACGATTATAACTAATCATTCTATTCAATATTTGTGTTCCATTTTCCTCAAACTCTTTGATTGCATCTTCATGAGCTAAAATTGGCACTCCCAAGTCTATCCAATAAGAATTACCTAGCATAGCATGACCTTGCCCATTTTCATTAATTACAAGTTTTACAGGTTTACTTGTTATTTTTTTAATTTCATCATGTAAAGCTTTTGCTAGAGCGCTTGATGCACCAGCATTAATTACTATCACACCTTCATCTGAAGTTATAAAAGTTAAATTATTATTATGACCTGTATTTTCATAAGTAGGAGGGCCAGTTGCACCAATTGCAGACCAAATATTTGGAATAAACTCAAGTGGTTTTGAGTACAATAAGCTTTTGGGAAACTGATCTTTGATATTCTGATCTGATTGTAAAGGAAAAACAGATAAGAGTAACGAGCATTTTATCAAAGTTAAAAAAGTAGATAATTTAAGCATTTCTAATTTATAGTTAATATGTGGTTTTTTTAAAAATATTTATGAATACAATACTAATACAAATTTTTTAATTCCAACAAATTAGTTAAAACAAATTTAGTTTATTAAAAAGTTCACATTATGTATTATTTTTAAACTATTCAATTATTTACAAAAAATCAAATAATATAAATTATTAATTTTTCTTAAATTTTAAATTTAATAGTATTATGCATACAAATAATATAATAAGTTGCATTAATATTTTTAAAAATTAAGAAATGAGTTAAAAATGGAAATTTTTATAGTAATAATATTTTTGATTTTGATTATTCTTTATTACTTGTATGCAAGAATTATAAGAAATAAAAATAATGTTTTTGAAGCTTTATCTGGTATAGACGTACAACTTAAGAACAGGAGTAATCTAATACCAAATGTACTCACTATTGCAAAAAAGTTTATGAAACATGAAAAAGAATTGCTTGAAAATGTTACAAAACTAAGAACAAAAGAAAGTCAAAGCTATGACCAAACTGATCCTTCATCTATTAAAGATCATATTACTGCGGCAACAGCTCTTGGTTCAGAATTAGGTAAAGTAATGATTTCAGTCGAAGCATATCCTGAATTAAAATCAAATGAAACCATGATACAAGCTCAATTAACATATAATGAAACAGAAGCAAAAATTGCAGCTGCTAGACGTTTCTATAACTCGGCAGTTTCGCAACTAAATAATTCAATAGAAATCTTTCCAGGGATCATTTTAGCAAAATATGCTAATGCCCAAATTATGCCATTTTACGAAACTGATGAGGCATCAAGGCAACCTATTTCAGCTGAAAAATTTTTATAGTATAATAAAAATGTCTTCTTTTTTTTCATTAATAGGTTTATTTTTTTCAATTTTGAGATTGTTTAACCCATATCTTCTTAAATCTAGGCCTATGGAAAACTCTTTTGAAGAAATTGCAACTTATGAAGTAGGCTTCAAAAGTCACTATAAAAAATACTTAAAAGATAAAGTAGTCAAATTTGAAGAAGAAAGAATAAAAGCTCTTAAAATAGCAAGAAGAAATGCATTCATAGCTATTCCTTTGATGTTAATACTTCCTTTTGGAGTTCCTTATTTATTTTTAATTTGGATAGCTAATATTGGTGATCAATATTTGGAATTTTTATTTTTTGGGATTTTAATAATTTATGCTTTACTGTTCTGGTTTATTACTAGCTCAATGACATTATATCAGGAAAGCATCAAAAAGGAAATATTTCCAAATATTTTAAATTTTTTTGGAGACTTCAAATATAATCATGAAACACAGAAAAGTGCCGGTTTATACGAGTATAGTGGGCTAATACCCCATTTCAATAGAGAAACAAGTGAAGATCACATATCAGGGAAATATAAGGGAGTTTCAATTGATTTGTTTGAAACAGAATTAGAGCAAAAAAGAAGGACTAAAAAGAGTTCTTATTATGTGACTGTTTTTAAAGGTATTTTAATTTCTTTGAGTATGAACAAAAAATTCACTGGTAAAACAGTTGTTAGAAAAGATAGTGGAATGATAGGAAATTGGTTTAAAAAAACATTTTCCTCTTTAAAAAATGTAAAACTAGAAGATCCGAATTTTGAAAAATTATTTGAGGTTTATTCAGATGACCAAGTAGAAGCAAGATACCTGCTGACTGTAAGTTTTATGGAGAGATTAAAAGAACTTGCTGAAACTTTTGGTGGAAAGTCTATACAATGTTGTTTTTATAATAAGGAATTATTTTTGATGATACCTATTAAAGAAAACATGTTTGAACCTGGTTCAATTTTTGAACCTGAGGACTTTATTGACGACAGCAAAAGTTTGCTCAAGGAATTAAACCTAATATTTAATATTGTAGATCAACTAAAATTAAATATGAAAATTAATCTTTGAAATATTTTAATTATAATTTTTTTCAAAATCGAGATAATCAATATTTAATCGATTATAAGTG
>JBJLFR010000020.1:0-32474 GCA_045565285.1 Paracoccaceae bacterium | reverse complement strand
TATTTCTGCAATCTCAAATAAACCTAAACTTTTATATACTTACTTTAAACAAAATTTTGCTCAAGTTACTAATCCACCAATTGATCCAATTCGTGAGGAATCAGTAATGAGTCTTGTTTCATTAATTGGTCCTAGACCAAATCTATTTGATTTAAAAAATCTAGCTACCACAAAAAGATTAGAAGTAAGACAACCTATTTTAAAAAATTCCGATTTGCAAAAAATCAGGGACATTTGTGAAATTGGTGATAACCAATTTTTTTCTAGAGTACTCGATGTTACTTTTGATAAAAAAATTGGTCCAGAAGGAATGAAAGATTGCATCGATAAATTATGTGAGAGAGCAGAAAAATCTGTTTTAGCTGGTGAAAACATTATAATCTTATCTGATCGTCAATTTGGTCCTAAAAGAGTTCCAATACCTATGTTATTAGCTACTTCAGCTGTACATCATCACTTGATTAGAAAAGGTCTTAGGACTTCAGTTGGACTTGTTGTAGAGTCTGCAGAACCAAGAGAAGTTCATCATTTTGCAGTACTTGCTGGTTATGGTGCAGAAGCTATAAATCCTTATCTTGCTTTTGAAACTTTGATTCAAATGCATCAAAATGGTTTATTTCCAAAGGAAGTAGATGAAAAAGAGTTAATTAAAAGGTATATAAAATCAATTGATAAAGGTCTTTTGAAGGTCATGTCAAAAATGGGTATATCAACTTATCAGTCATATTGTGGTGCTCAAATTTTTGATGCAGTTGGTTTGTCAACCGAGTTTATTGATCAATATTTTTCAGGTACAGCAAGTAAAATAGAAGGAGTTGGTATTGACCAGATTTCTAAAGAAGCATTTATAAGGCACGACATGGCATATAATGACATACCAATTCTACGACATTCTTTAGATGTTGGTGGAGAATATGCAGTAAGACATAGAGGTGAAGCCCACGCATGGACATCTGATGAGGTTACCTATCTTCAGCACGCAACTAGATTGGGTAATGTCAATGATTACAAAGAATATGCAAAGTTAATAAATGATCATGATAAGAGATTATTGACAATTAGAGGTCTTTTTAGACTTAGAGAGGCTAAAGAATGTAGTAAAACAAGTATCCCAATCAATGAAGTTGAACCAGCAACTGAAATTGTTAAGAGATTTGCAACAGGAGCAATGTCATACGGTTCTATTTCTGCAGAAGCTCATGAAAACCTTGCAATTGCAATGAATCGAATAGGAGGCAAGTCTAATACTGGAGAAGGTGGTGAAGAAGTAGAGCGTTTTACCCCGATGGAAAATGGAGACAGTAAAAGATCTTCAATTAAACAAGTAGCTTCTGGTAGATTTGGTGTAACTACTGAGTATCTTGTTAACTCTGATATGATACAAATAAAAATGGCACAAGGTGCAAAACCTGGTGAGGGTGGTCAATTGCCTGGTCATAAAGTTGATGCAGTTATAGCAAAAGTAAGGCATTCAACAAAAGGAGTCGGCCTTATATCTCCTCCACCTCATCATGATATTTACTCTATAGAGGATTTAGCTCAATTAATTTATGATTTAAAAAATGTTAACCCTGATGCAGATATTTCGGTTAAATTAGTATCAGAGGTTGGGGTAGGTACAGTTGCAGCAGGCGTTGCTAAAGCACATGCAGATCACGTTACTATATCAGGAATGGAAGGGGGGACTGGTGCTAGTCCTTTGACCTCTGTTAAACATGCAGGATCTCCATGGGAAATGGGGTTGGCAGAAACTCACCAGACTTTACTTAAAAACAAGTTGAGATCTAGAATAAAAGTTCAGGTAGATGGGGGATTAAGAACCGGAAGAGATGTAGTTATAGGTGCTCTTCTTGGAGCTGACGAGTTTGGCTTTTCTACTGCTCCTCTTGTAGCTTCAGGTTGTATAATGATGAGAAAATGTCATTTGAATACTTGTCCAGTAGGAGTAGCAACACAGGACCCAGTTTTAAGAAAGAGATTTAATGGACAACCTGAGCATGTAATAAATTTCTTCTTTTTTGTAGCTGAAGAAGTTAGAGAGCTAATGGCTAATCTTGGTTTTTCAAACTTTAATGATATGATTGGTCAAATTAATTTTTTAGATCAAAAAGATGTCGTAAACCATTGGAAAGCAAATGGTTTAGACTTTACTAAATTATTTTATGATCCAGATCCAAAGAATAAACATCCGAAATTTTGTTGTGAAAATCAAGATCATTATTTAGAAAAAGTTATTGATAGAAACCTTATAAAACTTACAAAAAATTCCATCGAAAAAAGAGAGAGAATAAGAATTAATTTACCAATTTCAAACTTCAATCGTTCGACTGGAGCTATGCTTTCTGGATATATTTCAAAAAAATATGGTTTTGAGGGTTTAAAAGAAAATTCTATTCATGTAAAATTTAAAGGTACTACCGGTCAAGCATTTGGCGCCTGGCTTTGCAAAGGTATTTTATTTGAAGTTGAAGGTGAAGCTAATGATTATGTTGGCAAAGGGCTATCTGGTGGAAATATCGTAGTTTATCCACCGAATGACGCAGAACTTCTTGATAAGAATCGTTCAATCATTGTCGGAAATACAGTGTTGTACGGTGCAATTTCAGGAAAATGCTTTTTTAGAGGTTTTGCAGGAGAAAGATTTGCTGTTAGAAACTCTGGAGCTATTGCAGTAGTCGAAGGAGTTGGAGATCACGGATGCGAATATATGACTGGAGGAATAGTGGTGGTTTTAGGTGCAACAGGTAGAAACTTTGCTGCTGGTATGTCTGGAGGTATTGCGTATGTTCTTGATGAAGATGGAACTTTTTCAGAAAGATGTAATTTATCGATGGTTGAATTAGAACCTATTCCAGAAGAAGATGATCTTATGGAATCTGAAGGTCATCAATCTGGAGATATTGAACATCATGGTCGAGTACATCTTTCTAGTGATATGACAAAGTATGATGATGAGAGATTAAGATTTTTAGTAGAAAAACATTATGAGTATACTAACTCTGAAAAAGCAAAATTAATTCTAGATCAATGGGAAAATTTTCGCCCAAAATTTATAAAAGTAATGCCAACAGAATATCGAAGAGCACTTGAAGAAATTAAAGCCGAACAAAACTCATCAGTTGTTGCTGCAGAGTAGCTAAACTTAGTAATTTGAGTAGGAATTAAAAATGGGAAAAGTTACTGGATTTTTAGAGTTAGATAGACAAGATAGAAAATACAGACCCGCTGCGGACAGAGTAAGAAACTTTAAGGAGTTTTTTATTGAATTACCTGAGCAAACTCTTCAAGCTCAAGCAAGTAGGTGTATGGATTGTGGTATTCCTTTTTGTCATGATGTCAAAGGCCTAAAAGGTTGCCCTGTAAACAATCAAATCCCTGATTGGAATGATTTGGTATATAGAGGTGAATGGGAAAATGCTATTGCAGATTTGCATTCTACCAATAATTTCCCTGAATTTACTGGAAGAATTTGTCCTGCACCGTGTGAAGCTTCCTGTACTCTTAACATCATAGATAATCCTGTAACTATAAAATCAATTGAATGTGCTATTGTAGATAAAGCTTGGAAAAATGGCTGGATCAAACCTCAAATACCCGATAATAAAACAGGAAAAAAAATAGCCGTAATAGGTTCTGGACCAGCTGGATTAGCTGCATCACAGCAATTAGCTAGAGCTGGTCATGAAGTAAATTTATACGAGAAAAATAGTAAACTAGGAGGCCTACTTCGTTATGGAATTCCTGATTTTAAACTTGATAAGTCACATATAGATAGAAGAATTAATCAAATATCAGAAGAAGGTGTTATTTTCCATACAAATATTAATGTTGGAGTTGATATTTCGACAGATGAAATAATTAATTTGCACGATGCTGTTGTATTAGCTGGTGGAGCTGAAATGCCCAGAGATCTTTCAATTCAAGGAAGAAATTTTAAAGGTATACATTATGCAATGGACTTTTTACCTCAACAAAATAGAAGAGTAAGCAACGAAAGTTATAAAAACCCTGAAGAGATACTTGCTACTTCAAAAAATGTTGTTGTTATTGGTGGTGGTGATACTGGTTCTGACTGCATTGGAACTTCTATAAGACAAGGGGCTGTATCAGTTACTCAATTAGAAATTATGCCTGCACCACCTGAAAAAGAAGATAAGTTATCAACTTGGCCAAACTGGCCTTTAAAGATGAGAACATCCTCTAGTCAGGAAGAAGGAGCTAATAGAGAATTTTCTGTGATGACACAGAGTTTTGAAGGTGACACAAATGGTAATGTAAATAAACTTCACTGTATAAAAGTAGATAATAATTTTAAACCTATAAATGGATCTGAATTTCACATAAAGGCTGATTTAGTTCTTTTGGCCATGGGATTTGTTTCTCCTAAATTTGATGGTTTATTGAAAGATTTAAATGTTAATCTTGATTCTAGAAAAAATGTTTTAGCTAATACCTCAGATTATAAAACTAATCTTAAAAAGGTTTGGACAGCAGGCGATATGCGAAGAGGTCAATCTCTAGTAGTTTGGGCAATTCGAGAAGGTAGACAATGTGCTAGATCAGTTGACGAATACTTAATGGGAAACAGCCTCTTATCAAGATGAATTAATGTTAAATATTAGAACTTTTTTTTTAAAAAGTGATATTCCTTTAAACATTGCACATTTTATTGATCACTTTTGTATGCTTATTTTTGCTAAGGCGGCATATGATTGTGCTATATATTTTAATACCTCCTACGGCGAAATTATTATCTATGCCACTTTAGGACTAATTCTTTTTGGTGCTTTTGCCCCTCTCGCATCTTATTTATCAAAAGTTTTTTCAAGAAAAATCTTGTTAATAGTATTCCCTATAGGTGCAGGGTTTTCTTCAATTTCTGCGGGGTTTTCACAGAATCTAATTCACTTAGGTGTAACACTTACATTTATTGGTATTTTTGCTTCGATTTATCATCCTGTAGGAATAGCTATGCTTATGAAAAATAAAGATAAATTAGGTTTAAGGTTGGGGATTAATGGTGTATGGGGCAATATGGGTGTTGCATTTGCTCCCTTAATTACTGGGTTATTGATATTTTATTTTAACTGGAGAATTTCATTTATTTTACCCGGAGTGTTGTATCTAGTTTTTGGACTATGGTTGGTTTGGACAAATTTTGATGAAGATATCAATAAAACTTTTCTGAATCATAAATCTAAAAATAATTTTGCTCCAAGATGGAAAAATGCAATGATTTCACTAATACTTATTACAATTGCAGGTGGTTTTACTTTTGGTTCTTTAACTTTTTTAATCCCTAGATATTTTGATATTTATATGTCTGAAATGACAAAAAATATATTTATAACTGGATTGCTAGCCTCTGCAGTTTATGCTATAGCCTCATTCGCACAAATAGTATCAGGTTGGTTAGTTGATAAAAAAGGCTATAGAACAGTTTTGATTTATATTGGTATTTTTCAAATTTTGTTTATTTTCTTAACATCTCAATCAGAAAATTTATATTTATTTATTTTTATGTTATTAGGTATGGCCTTTGTTTTTAGCCAGATACCAATTAGTGATATCATAATATCTGCATATATTCCAGATGAGAACAGAAGTGAGTTTTTGAGCATAAAGTACGTATTAAATTTATGCATAGGTGCATTAATTTTACCAATTACTGGTTTTTTGTTGAAAATTGGTTTTGAATTAAATTTTTTATTTTTCTTATTAAGTTTCTTTCCTTTACTTGTAATTTTAGGTGCTTTTATTTTACCTTCGGATATTAATGAAATTAAAAAAAAACATATTAATATTTAACTTTTCTTACTAACAAAATATTAATCAACGATATAATGATTATTAATTGTACAAACATATCTATAGGACCTGTGTAGTAATGAGCAATAATGAACCCTATTGGTATCGCAATAATTATACTTGTTGTTCCAATAACTGCTGATGCAGTTCCTGCGATATGACCCATCGGAGTCAGTGCAAGTGCATTCATATTTCCAAATAATAATCCAAAAAGAAAAAAAACAGGTATTAAAAATATCATGACATTAACTATATTTGTTTTTAAATTAAAGAAAATTAAGGAGTAAAAAAATATTGCCCAAATAGCAGTTAAATAAAGTGCGATGAGAACTATTTTTTGGGGATTAATAATAGTAACTATTCTGGCATTAATTATAGCCCCAATTCCAACTGATAAAGCTCCTAAACCAAAATATAGTGCAAAGCTTTTATCAACCATCAGGAACTCTTGAAAAAGTGGTTGTGCTATATTTAAAAAACTTACTAAAATTCCAAAAATTAAACCAGCAGCAATAGTATAAGTTCTACTGGTTTTAGAGCTAAATACCTCCACAAAACCTCTTAAGGTCGAATTAAAACGCAGATCATTCATTACTTTCTCTGCCTCTAAATATTTAAATAATATTAATAATTTTAATACAATTGATAAAAATAACATAAATACAAAAATGACCTTCCAATTAGAAATTGAAATTATAATTTGTCCAATACTAGGTGCAAATACTGGAACTAGTATAAAAATAGTTGTAACTAAAGACATTATTTGAGCTAATTTTCTACCTTCAAAAAAATCTCTGGCTATTGCCCTAGAGACTACTACAGCTGCACCTGAACCTAAGCCTTGTAAAAATCTTGTAATTAGAAATAAAACATAATCTTTTGATATAATAGATAATAGACATCCAATGCTAAAAATAATTAAACCTATGAGTGCAGTTTTTTTTCTACCAATGCTATCTGAAACAGGTCCAAAGACCAACTGTCCAATTGCTATACCTATAAAAACTGAAGTTATTATCCAATGAGAGTTTTGAGTTAAAAAATTAAAATCTTTCTTTAAATAAGATATGCTAGGTAGTATTGTATCAATGCTAAAAGCTCCAAGTGCCATTAAACTAGCAGATAAAATGATAATATTAATTTTACTCATTTTGGATGTAAAAAATTGTTAATCTAAAATTATTAGAGCCTATTTATAATAATAATTATAATCATTTTAATTATTATAAATTAAGTTAGTATAGTTTCATTTAAATATTATCAACTTTTAAAAAATTTTTATAAAAATGACTACAAATAAGATTTTAGAAATTGAATTAGCATTAAAAAAAAATGGATTGACTAATTTAGGAATAACAGTTTTTAAAAAAAAATTTCTTCAAAAATATGAAGTTGCTATGCTTATTGGACCAAATGAACCATTTTTTTGGGATATGTTTAAAAAGTCTAGAGAATTCAAGTTATCAAGGAAAAATCCTCTTAATAAGTGGTCAAAAAGAATAATAGATGAGATTTCAAAAAAATTTTCAGGAAAAGCATTTTATCCATTTCAAATAAATCCAGTGATCCCTTTTTACGATTGGGCATTGATGACAGATAAGTTTTGGGAAAGTCCCGTGAAATTGTTAGTTCATGAGACTAGAGGCTTGATGGTTTCATTTAGGGGAGCCATTGCTTTTAAAAATAAAGATATGATAAAAAAAATAATAAAAGCTACCAGTCCATGTGTTTCTTGCAGTGCTCCGTGTAAAAGCACTTGTCCTGTAAGCGCATTTGGAAATAATAAATATGATGTAGAATCCTGTATTGATTTTATTCGGAGTACAAAAGAAAATCTTTGTATTAGTGGGTGTTTAGTGAGAAGATCATGTCCTATAGGTCAATCATTAAGAAAAATAGATCAATCAAAATTTCATATGAAAAACTTCATAAAAGAGGATAAATTATGAAAAATTCTGTACTTATAGTTGGAGCAGGCAAAGGTTTAAGCTCTTCACTAGCCAGACTATTTCATTCTCATGGTTATAGAGTTGGATTAGTTGCAAGAAATATAAATAAAATTAAACATTTATCAGAAGAAATTAATGTATCATTATTTCAATTTGATGTTTCAAAACCAGATTTTGTTCATAAGTTATTTAAAGATGTTGATAAAGATTTAGGAAATTTAGATCTTGTAATTTTTAATCCTTCAAAACGTTTTGCGGGTGCAATAGAAGAATTAAATGCTAATCAAGTAAAAGAAGCTTTAGATATTACTTGCTATGCTGGTTTTTTAGTTGCTCAACAGGCAACAAAACGAATGCTTCAATTAGGAAAAGGAAGTATTTTTTTTACTGGTGCATCAGCATCTACTAAAGGTTTTGCAAATTCTTCTGTATTTGCCATGGGTAAATTTGGATTGAGAGGTTTAGCTCAGTCATTAGCAAGAGAATTACATCCAAAAAATATACATATTTGTCACTTTATAATTGATGGAATAATTTCAAAAAAAGGTACTTCTGAAAATTTTAATCATGATAACAATAAATTAGATCCTGATGAAATTGCCAAAAATTATCATAATGTATATTTACAAGAAAAAAATTGTTGGACATGGGAAATAGAACTTAGACCTTGGTTAGAAAAATTTTAAATAATAACAAGAATCATTTTCAGCTTTACTTATTTATTCTATGATAAGTTGATTCTAACAACGAAAGGAGGTGGTCCAATGTCTGGTATTAATTTAGCAATTTGTAAGGTGTTGGCTCGTCCCTTAACAAAGGGAAGACATTCTTAAGAAATAATTTAGGCCTTACTTAGTGCAAAATTATAAAAAAAGCTTCAAAAGACTCAACTGTCTTTTGAAGCTAATTTATGAATGTAATCCAAGCTGCACTAGAAAATATTGATATTGCTGTACATAAAATAATTGAACTTGCGGCTATTTCGATTGACCTTTGGTACATGTTTGAAAATATGAAGGCATTTACTCCAGGAGCCATGGCTGCTGTGATAATCACACTCCTAAGTTCTTCTTCTGTAATAATAAAAACATTTCTTCCAAAATAAATTGTTAGTAAAGGTTGAATGAATAATGAAATAACAGCAACCATTATTGAATGTGGTAAGCTATTAATTACTTCCTCTTTATATTGAGTTAATACACCACCTAATGCAAAAAGAGCTATTGGAATACCAGCTGTAGAAAGAAGGTTTAATGCATCAATTAGAAAATATGGCATAGTCAGATGAGAAACATTAAATAAAAAGCCTAAAATAATACCTACTGTTAATGCATTTGATAAAATTGATTTTAATATTTTTTTATACGCAATCAATAAATTCTGATTACCATTAATTGATATCTCCATAGCTGAAATTCCAATTAAATAACAAAATGGTGCATGAAAGGCTAAAATTATAAAATTTGCTTTTAGTGCTTCTTCACCGAATGCTAATTCTGTAATGGGTAACCCAAGTAAAAGAGAATTTGAAAATAAACAACAAAAACCTATTGGTATAGAGTTAGTTAAGCTTTTTAAAAAAAAGTAATAACCACCTAAAATACCAATAATGAAAGAAATACTTGCAGATATATAAAACGTTAATAAAAGATTTAAACTAAATACTGAAGCTAAATCTAATTGATAAATATTTACAAACAATAAACATGGTAATGCAATATTTTGTGCAAATTTAGTTAATATTTGAATTTCAGAAATCTTTAAAAACTTAAATAAAGTAGATAAATATCCTAAAGCAATTATAATAAATACTGGTATTATAATTGTAGCAATTGTTTGTATCATTATAAATATTTATAAATTTATTATGAGACCATCATATGCTGGATTTACATTAGTAGGAGTTTCTTTTTTTATTGTTTCATAGTCAAGATCATTATGCATATTCGTTAAGATAGCTTTTTTAGGTTTTAATTCTTCTATCCAATTTAATGTTTTTTCCAAATGAGCATGAGCTGGGTGAGGATTTCTTCTCAATGCGTCGATAATTAGAATATCTAGATTATATAATTTAGAGAAAGTATCATTATAAAAATCTGAGATATCTGGTATGTATGCCATTTTATTTATTTTAAATCCTAATGCATCAATGTCACCATGCTTTACCAGTAAAGGTTCCACTAAAATTTTTCCACTTGTTCCATTTAAGTTAAAATTATCATTTATTGTATTAGAAATTAAAATAGGAGGGTATTTAGTTCCCGATTCTTGTTCTAAAAGATATTTAAAAGATAAATTAATTCGATTTAAAGTTTCGTAGTTACCCCATATGGGTATTCGGCTTTTCCTTTTAAAAAATATCATTCTCAAATCATCTATTCCGTGCATATGATCAGCATGAGAATGTGTAAAGATAACTCCATCTAAATAATTTATTTTTGTATTTAAAAGTTGCTGTCGAAGATCAGGACTAGTATCAATTAAGTACCAAGATTTTCCTAGCATAGTTTCGTGAGTTAATAGTAGTGAACATCTAAGTCTATTATTTTTTATATTATTTGGATCACATAAACCCCATCCATCACTTAATCTAGGCACTCCTCCAGATGATCCACATCCTAAAATTGTAAATGATAAATTATCTACATTATCTTTATTCAAACACTTGCTTTCTTAAATAAACGATTAAAATTTTTTGAAGTTATTTCACTAAAACTATTTGGACTTATTGAAAATATTTCGGCACCTTTTTTTACAGTATTAACAATATAAGACGGTTCGTTTCTTTTTCCCCTAAATGGTACTGGCGAAAGATATGGAGAATCTGTTTCAACTAAGACTTGCTCAATTGGGACTCTAGAAAAAATATCACATAAATCATTACTCTTGGGGAATGTTACAATACCAGACATCGATAAATAAAAACCTAATTCAATTGCAGTATTTGCTAAAGATTTACCAGCTGAAAAACAATGCATAACTGCAATAAAAGGATTTTTTTCATACTCTTCACTTAAAATGGTTCGCATATCTTCATCTGCATCTCTAGAATGAATAACAAGAGGTAATTTTGTTTTTTGTGATATTTTTATATGTTCAATAAAGCTCTTTTTTTGTAACTTTATCGTATCTTTACTATAATAGTAGTCAAGTCCAGATTCCCCAATTGCAATCATCTTATTATGACCAGAAATTTTTAGTATTTCTTTTGTTTCTATTTTTTCTTTTCCAACATTTAAAGGATGCAAACCATAAGCAAAAAAAATAAATTCATTGTTTTCACAAATA
Organism: Paracoccaceae bacterium; assembly: GCA_045565285.1. Classification (GTDB taxonomy): domain Bacteria; phylum Pseudomonadota; class Alphaproteobacteria; order Rhodobacterales; family Rhodobacteraceae; genus CACIIZ01. The sequence continues at coordinate 21,429 of JBJLFR010000020.1, read as the reverse complement.
CTAAGGGTCTTTGCTAATTTTTCTTTTTGCGTACAAATAGTCAATATTTTAGAAATTCCGGTATTTTTTGCTCTATTTATTACTTCATCTAAATCAGAATCGAACTTATCAAAATCTAAGTGACAATGACTATCTATTATTTTCAATTATTACCTTCTTATTTTTATAAAATAATTAAATTGATCTGAAAATTTTATTTATTTTTTTAATTTTTAAAAACGTAGTAAATAAAATATCTGATAAATTTAGGTTAACTTTTAATGCATCATTTAGATCTTCTATTATTTTTGAGTAAATAAGTGAATAAGGAAAATACTTTTCACAATCATTTTTCTCATTTTTTTTATTTTCCTTTATATCGTACTCGATTAAAGAAGTTTTTTGATTAGTAACTAAAGATATAGTAATTTGTCTAATAGCAGATAATAATAAGTCGAATAAAAATTTGTGGTATTCTTTTGTAGTTTCAAAAGAATGGTTCATCATTAATAATTCCCAGATATTTTCATCAGTTGGTTCATCCTCAGAAATTAAAATTTTTACTAATTTATCAAAAATTTTTAATCCATTATTACTATCTATTTCTAATGCTTTACCAATTGATCCTCCTGATATATTGTATAATTTTTTTAATTGATCGATCGGAAAATTATTTTTATTTAAAGATAACATTACTTTTTGAAAGGTAACAAATTTAAGAGAATTGCACTCTAAAATTCTGCAGCGGGAAAGTATTGTTGGTAAAATAGATCTTTTGTTTTCTGATATTAAAATAAAAACTCCATTTGAAGGCGGTTCTTCTAATATTTTAAGTAAAGCGTTTGAAGCTGCAATACTTAATTCATTAATATTATCAATAATAACTATTCTATAGTTAGATGAAGTATTAGATAAAGAAAAAAAATGATTAATTTTTCTTATTTCATCAACTGAAATTTCTTGAAGAAATCTTTTTTTTGTCTTATCAAATTGCCTTCTACATAGTAATATACTTTGTTCAGATAAAGCTTCAATTCTTCTAGATATCAAAGAAAGTTCACTTTCTTCTTCTATTTTATCAAAGTCTTTAAAACCATTTTGTAAAAGTTTTGCTATTTTCCATGCTAGTGTAGCTTTCCCTACACCTTTTGGTCCGTGAATTAACCATGCATGGTGTAACTTTCCTATTTTTAAACTTTTTAAAAATAAATTTTTAGCTTTATTATGACCATAAATTTTTTTGTTTGTGCGTGGATGAGGAACATTAGGAATTTTATCTACTTCTAATTCTTCCATTTTTTTAAATCAAACTTTAAATTAAAAATTTAAAAAATTACATACTTTTTGCCAAATTAATTGATGAACTTTTTCTTCGGTATTGTTTCCATCAATTAAAATATATCTCTTATCTGTTTTGGACAAGGAAATATACCCATTTCTAGCTTTTGTTTGAAATTCTAAACCAAATGTCTCAAATCGCAACTCTTTTGACCTTCTTTTTAAGCCTCTATTTAAAGCTTTATTAGGATCTACATCTATAATTAAAGTTAAATCAGGTATTATCCCAATAACAGAATTATTTAATTTGATTATCAATTCTTTTAAATGCAAATTATCTCTTCCTTGATATATAATAGTACTATCTGTAAATCTATCACAAATTACAATTTTTCCTTCATTGATTGCAGGAAGTAGGGTTTTCTCTAAATGGTGTCTTCTTGATGCAAAAAAAAGTAATATTTCAGTGATATTTGACCATCGATCTTTATCTCCTTGAACAAGAAGTTCTCGTATTTCCTCAGCACCTTTAACTCCACCAGGTTCTCTTGTAAAAAGTACTTCTTTGCCAATTTTATTTAATTTTTCTTTTAAAATTTTTCCCTGAGTAGTTTTTCCTGAACCATCAATACCTTCTAAAGTTATAAATTTACCTAACAAAATTTCAACCAATACTAATTCAATAATTTTTTTAAATTAAATAATTGAGAAATTTGGAAAAAGCTTACTTTTAATGCTGCTATGAATTTTTTAGCAAATCCTCCTTTGGAAATATTAGATTTACTTACAATAGGGTGCTCTACTACTCTATCTTTCTCACCTTCTATAAAACTTGGTATAAAAATTTTTAGAGTTCCTATCTCTTGATTGTTATCGATTGGAGCAGCAATTGGACTATTTACATGTACTTCAGCTTTAATTTCATTTAATTTACCATATGGAAGAAGTTCTTCGATTTTTTCATTAGTCTTTAATTCTACATAATCTTCAGCTCCAATCCAAATGGGAGCTTTTCCTAAAAAATGATCTTTTGGAAAAATTTCAACAATTTTAAAATCTCTGTAAGCCCATTGAAGTAATTTTTCGCCTTCTAATTTTCTTTCCTCCTTAGATTTTGTTCCAGCAATAACTAAAGTTACTCTTCTTTTTCCTAATTTACTAGAAGCTACTAACCCATACCCAGCTTCGTTTGTATGACCAGTTTTTAACCCATCTACACCAAGATTTAGATTTAATAATGGGTTTCTATTAGGTTGAGTGATTTCATTCCAAGTAAATTCAGTATCTAAAAAATATTTGTAAAAGTTAGGATATTCATTTTTTATAATAATAGCAATTTTTAAAAGATCCCTTACACTCATCACATGTCCTGGTGATGGCCAACCTGTTGAATTATTAAAGTTTGAATTTTTTAAGCCAAGATCCTTAACTTTTAAATTCATCCTTTGAACAAAACTTTCCTCTGTTCCATTTAAACCCTCAGCAAGCACAATACATGCATCATTGCCAGAAACAACACTTATTCCTTTTATCAAATCTTCTACGCTTACTAATTGATTTTTTTCCAAAAACATAGTGGAACCACCTTTTTTTGAAGCTTTTTCTGAGACCCTAAATTTAGTAGAGAGTGAAATTCTTTTTTCCTCTAATGCTTCAAAAGTTAATAGAAGTGTCATCAATTTTGACATTGATGCTGGGGGTAGGGGTTTATCTGCTAATTTTTCAAAAAGAATAGAATTAGTAGTTTCATCATATACAATTGCTGATTTAGCAGTAGTGTCAAAACTAAAAACAAATGTATTAGAAAATAAAAATAAAAAAATAATACCTAATAAGTAAAATTTAAAAACTTGTATAAATTTATAAAGACATTTTATAATGAAATTTTTAATATATAAATTATCAATCATAAATTTAAATTTTAACACATAATGAAAACATATTTAAAGATATATTACTTGTATAATTTAGTCACTAATTGATTTTGGTATAATCAATTTTTTTAGTTCAAAACCTTTTTTATCAACCGAACTCCAATTTTTAGCATTTGTTAATAGAATAGCTACTGCACAAGTAGGGAATTTTTGCTTCAATTTTTCAAAATCTGGATTATTATGTTTATTTATTACATATTCTAAACAAAAATCCTGGATGCCTGGATTATGACTAATTAACATTACCTTTTGATACTTATCATTAATTCTTTTTGTAAATGTTAATAAGTCATAATAATTAAAAGTGTATAATTTTTTTTTAGTTTCATACCCAAAATTCGATATTAATTTATTTTTAAACGGTAATAATGTTTCTGTAGCTCTTTTTGCAGTAGATGAAAAAATAAAGTCTACATTTATATTCTTATCTAAAAAATATTGAGACATTAATTTATTTGTTTTTCTTCCTCTTTCATTTAATGGTCTGTCATGATCATTTCCCTTAAATTGCAAGCGACCACTTTCTCCCCAATAAGATTTTGCATGCCTTAAAAGTAAAAGTTTTTTTGTCATTTTTTAATTTTTAAATAAAAATAAAAAAAAATAAATAATTTAATATTAAATTTAATGATTTACATGTAAAATTATATTCATGAAATTTTTTAATAATGGAAAAACTATTATAAATTACGAAGATTATGGTTGTCAGAATAATGAAGTTATTTGTTTTTCTAATTCTTTAGGAACGGATAATAGACTTTGGTATAAAATAATAGATTCCTTTAAAAGTGATTATCGTATTATTACTTATGACAAAAGGGGGCATGGACTTTCTAGTAAACCTAATGGAAATATAAGCATAGAAGATTTAGCTCTAGACATATCAGATCTTCTAGATCATTTGAGAATAAAAGAGGTTAATTTAGTAGGAATATCAATTGGCGGGATGATAGCCCAAAAACTAGTTTCTATAAAACCAAATTTGATAAAAAAATTAATTTTATGCGATACAGCTGTAAAAATTGGAAATTCAGCTATTTGGAATGATAGAATAAATTTGGTAAAAAAACTGGGTATAACAGGAATTTCAGATTCTATAATTTCTAGGTGGTTTTCTGAAGATTTTATTTCTATGAATTTTGATGAAATCCAAATTTATAAAAATATGTTAAATGTTACTTCACTAGACGGTTATATTGCATGTTGTGAAGCTATTAAAGATACAGATTTAACTAATACTACTCATTTAATAAATAAACCAACTTTAGTAATTGTAGGATCAGATGATAAATCTACTCCTCCAATTTTAGTTGAGGCTACTTCCAAGCTAATTAAAAATTGTATTTTTAAGATTATCAATAATTCTGGACATCTACCATGTATTGATAATCCAGTTGAATTTTCATATCTTTTAAAGAATTTTCTTAAATAAATTTGTAGGTATTTTATGAGTACTAAATTTGATAAAGGAATGAAAACAAGAGAAGCAGTTTTAGGTACAGATTATTTAGATAAAGTAAAAGAAAATATTTCAAAATTTGATAAAAATTTTCAAGAACTTATTACTGAATATGTCTGGGGTTCAATTTGGTCAAATGATAATATTTCAAAAAGAGAAAGATCTATGTTAACAATTGCAATATTAGCTTCTCAAGGAAACTTAGACGAATTAAAATTACATCTTCAAGCATGTAAAAATACTAACACCTCACCAGATGATCTTATCGAAGTTATGATGCATGTTGCAATATATTCTGGTATTCCAAAAGCAAATACTGCTATTAAATTAATTAAAGAAGAATTAAAGGACTGGAAGTAAAAGTGGATAAAAAGAATAAAGATTTAAATTATTCCATTTATCCTAGTGACAAAAATATACATCCAAAATCATTTACACCCGATTATAAATCTTCAATATTAAGATCACCCAAAAAAACTCCATTATCAATTGAAAATATTATAAGCGATCTTTCCGGACATATATTTAAAAAAAATGATTTAGGTTCTCTAGATAATGATTTAACAAAAAATTATTGTAAAAATAGTGAGCCTATAGGAGAAAGAATTATTATTTTTGGCAAAGTATTGGATGAAAATTCAAAACCCATACCTAATTCCCTTTTAGAAATATGGCAGGCCAATTCAAGTGGGAGGTATAGGCATAATGGAGATAATTATAATGCACCTTTAGATCCTAGTTTTGGAGGATGGGGACGATGTTTAACTGATGATAATGGGAATTATGTTTTCAAAACTATAAAACCAGGAGCCTATCCATGGCCAAATGGTGGAAATAATTGGAGACCAGCACACATTCATTTTTCAGTTTTTGGATTAAGTTTTTTACAGCGTCTAATCACACAAATGTATTTTGAAGGAGATCCACTTATTTCAATATGTCCAATTGCCCAATCTATAAATAATAAAAATGCACTTGAATCCCTCATTTCAAAACTTGATTTAAGCAAATCTGTACATATGGATTACAGGGCGTATAAATTTGATATAATTTTAAGAGGAGAGAAATCTATTCCATTTGAGAATAGAAAATAGTTTTTAATGAGTAATACAAAAATTTTAAAACAAACACCTAGTCAGACTGCTGGACCCTATTTGCACATTGGATGTATTCCTTACCAAATTGGAATAAATTCTTCATTTTCAAAATATTTAAATAATTTGGTTCTTTCGAATGAAACAAAAGGTTCCCGTATAGAAATATTTGGAAAAATTTATGATGGTAAGCATGATGTTATAAAAGATGCACTAGTAGAGATTTGGCAAGTAGATTCAAATGGATATTATAAATCTAGAGTCAACAATAATAATAAATCAGATCCAAATTTTAATAATTGGGGGAGGACAAGTTGTGATTTAGAAACAGGATTATGGCAATTTCATACTATTAAACCAGGCATAATTAAATTAGCTAATCAAAAAATTTTAGCTCCTCATATTTGGTTATGGGTGGCAGCAAGAGGAATAAATATAGGGTTATTTACTTGTATGTATTTTTGTGATGAAAAAAATAACAATATATTGGATTGTAATTTAAAAAAAATAAATAATAGCACTAATATAAAGTCACTAATTGCTGATAAAGTTGAGGATGATAAGTATGAATTTAATATTTATCTTCAGGGGGACAAAGAAACAATTTTTTTTGATATTTAAAAAATGAATAATCTAAAAAATAAAAACCCTTGTATTATTTGTGTTGCAATTACTGGTTCAGTTCCAACAAAAGAAAATAATCCTAACATACCTATTACGATTAATGAACAAATTGAGAGTACTCAAGAAGCTTTTGAATCTGGTGCTAGTATTGTGCACTGTCATGTTAGAAATGACGATGGTAGCGTATCTTCCGACCCAATGAAATTTAAAAATCTTCAAGATGGTATAACTAAATTTTGTCCAGGAATGATAATTCAATTTTCTACTGGAGGTAGATCTGGTATTGGTAAAGAAAGAGGACACATGCTTTCTAGTTCACCAGATATGGCATCTTTGACAGTGGGTTCAAATAATTTTCCAAATAGAGTTTATGAAAATTCTCCTGAATTAATTAATTGGTTATCATCAGAGATGCTGAAATATAATATAACACCTGAAATTGAAGCTTTTGATTTATCACATATTTTTCAAGCTTCTCAATTATTTAAAGAATTTAAATTAAAAGGCAAACCGTATATTCAGTTTGTAATGGGTGTTAAAAACGCTATGCCAGTTGATCGTAAAGTTTTTGAGTTTTATATTGAAACTGTAAAACGATTAATGCCTTCTGCTAACTGGTGTGCAGCAGGTATTGGTAAGTATCAAAAAATTATTAACGAATGGTCAATAGAACTAGGAGGTCACACTAGAACTGGAATGGAAGATAATATAAGAATAAGCAAAAATCATTTAGCTAGCTCTAATGCAGAACTTGTTTTATTAACTAAGCAACTTTGTTCTGCATATGAAAGACCAGTTGCTAATTGGAAAGAAGCCAGAAAGATTTTAAATATTCCTTTAAAAATAGATAATTAGCTATGAATAGTATTTTTGAAAATTTTTATACAGGTGACCTCCATACAGATACAGAACTAAAAGAAATATTTTCTATAAAATCTTCTTTAAATGCAGTAATTCTTTTTGAAAAAAAACTGGCAGAAGTTCAGGGAAAATTAGGCATCATACCATTAAAAAGCTCTCAATCTATAAAAAGAAACCTTGATGCAAATGTTCTTAAAAAGATTAAAATAAAAAAAGTCTCAACTAGCGATGGTGTAATTATCCCATATTTATTAAAAGAAATAAAATCAAAGTGTTTAAATTCTGAAGATGGGCAATACCTCCATTATGGAGTTACTTCACAGGATGCAATTGATACAGCAAGAAATTTACAAATATACAGGTTTTTAACCTATTTAGAAAAAAGACTTGATGAACTATTAATTTACGCTGCTAATCAATCAAATTCTTTTAAGAATTTATTAATTGTTGCTAGAACAAGAGGACAAATCTCAACTTTAACGACTTTAGGAGCTCGGTATGCAAGAATATTTTCTCCTTTATTGAAAACCTTAATAAAGATTTCTATAATTAAAAATACTCAATTAAATATTAGCTTGGGTGGTTCTTCTGGAACTTTAAATATACTCCACAGATTTTCATTAGATCTTAATAAAGAACTATCTAAGGAATTAAATCTTTCAATAGCTGAAATGCCTTGGCATAATAATAGAGAAAATATTGTGGAATTAGCTTCTGTATTAACTTCTATTACATCAATTTTAGCAAAATTTGGTCATGATGTTATGACTATGTCACAGAGTGAAGTTAGTGAAATTAAAATTTTAAATTCTGGTACTTCATCTGCTATGCCACACAAAAATAATCCAATTATTGCAGAGAAACTAATTGCATTTTCAGAAATTAATTTAGCCTTAAATTCTATAATATCTTCTTCTATGATTCACAGGAGCGAAAGGGATGGGATAGCACTTACAAAAGAAATAATTACTTTTCAACAAATAATGTACTGTAGTGGATTATCGTCCATATTAGCATTTAAACTATTTAAAGTTATAATTCCCAATAAAGTGAATATTAAAAAAATAATTAAAGATACAAACGGTGTCATTTATTCTGAAACAGCAGTTTACTTTCTTTCGAAATTTATGAATAAAAATAAAGCAGAAAAATATGTTTCCACAGCGTGCCATCTAGCTAAAAAAAACAAATCAACTTTTTTTCATGAATTGAAGAAAAAAATTCCAACAAATATAAATATAGATAAAATAATTAAGAATGAGATGAATATTGGTCTATCAAAAGAAATAGTAAAAATTTTCTATTCAAATATAAAAAAAAACATAAATAATAAAAAATGAATGCTAGTAGGGTACTCCAACATATTGTTCAGCAACTAATTTTTGTGCTTTTTCAGATTTTTTGAGTTCTGCAAGTTCTAATTTATTTAAGTTTCTTTCTATCAAGTTACTTTCATTACTATTATGCAAAATACTTGTCATCCATTTGCTAAATCCAACAGTTTTCCAAACTCTTTTTAGAGCAATTTTACTATAATTATTTAATTTTGTAGATGAACCTTTTTTATAATAACTAATAAAACCTTGCGAAAGGTAAAAAATATCAGAAAAAGCTAGATTTAAACCTTTTGCTCCTGTAGGAGGCATAATATGTGCCGCATCACCAGCTAGGAATAAATTTTTCCACTGCATTGGTTCTAAGATTAAGCTTCTTAACTTAGTGACTGATTTTTCTATAGATTTACCCCTTTCTAATTTCCTGCAATAAGGTTTAGGTAATCTTATACATAATTCTTCCCAGAATAATTCGTCTGGCCAATTTTCAATTTTGTCTGTATGGGGTGTTTGTATATAATATCGAGATAAATTTTCATTTCGCATTGATGCCAATGCAAATCCTCTTGCATGACTAGCATAAATAAGTTCGTCGTTTACAGGTCTAGTATTTGATAATATACCAAGCCAGGAAAATGGATAATTAATAATATGACTTTTTTGAATTTTCTTTGGAATATAATTTTTACTTACTCCCATTGATCCATCACAACCTGCAATATAATCACATGTAATTTCATAATTTTCTTTTGAGCAATTAAATTGTACTTTTGATTTGGTAGAATTGAGATCAGATATATTAACATCTTTTACACAGTGAAATATAGTTGCATTCATTTTATCTTGCGCTTTATAGAGATCAATCGTTACTTCTGTTTGACCATATACATAAACGGATTTTCCTGTTGCTGTGGAAAGATCAATTCTAAAGCTTTCATTTTCTGATGAAATTAAAAAACCATCATGTTTTATACCATCAATTATTATTCTTTCTCCAACACCTGCTTTTTTAAGTAGTTCTACAGAGCCATGCTCAAGTACACCAGCTCTTATTCTTTTTAAAACATATTCCCTTGACTGTGCTTCAATTATAATTGTCTCAATATTTTGTCTCATTAAAATTTGAGATAAGAGCAAACCAGATGGACCACCTCCAATTATTGCCACTTGCGTATGAAGTTTTTTTATTTTCATTTCTTTTTTTCAATAATAGTTTTAATAGTATTTATAATATTTAACAAATTTAAAATTTCAATCTATGCATTATAACATTTTATACTCTGAAGTTTTTCTTGATCATCTATCAATCGAGAGTACTAATCCAAAAAAAATTGCCCAATTTTATTCAAAAAATATGATGATGGATACGATTTCTATTTCAAAAAATGAATGGCACTGTATTGGATCAAACAGGCTATTAATTTTTCAAAAAGGTGCTAATAAAAAATTATCATTTGCTGCTTTTGGTTGTAAATCTCAAATAAAATTAAATAAAATTAAAGAAAGAGTTTTATTAAACGATATAGAAATTAAAGAATTTAATTCGATATACTTAAAAAAAGGCTCATTTTCTATTTATGATCCTGATAAAAATAAAATCGTTTTTGGAGTTCCTCTAAAAAGAAATTTTAAAAAAAAAGGATATCATGCTCCTTTACAGCATTTAACTCTTCAATCTTTAGATATAAAAAAATTCATTAATTTTTATAATAAAAAATTAGGATTTGTTATTTCTGATCGTGTTGTTGATGAAAATGGAGAAATTACAACTTGTTTCTTGAGGTCAAATAAGCAACATCATACTATTGCCTGTTTTAAAGCTCAGAATATTGGTATCGATCATCATAGTTATGAAGTAGGAGAGTGGAATTTAATAAAAGATTGGTGTGATCATATTTCTAGAAATGGATTAACTTTATTCTGGGGTCCTGGAAGACATGGTCCAGGTAATAATCTTTTTGTTTTTTTTGAAGATTGTGATGGAAATAAAATTGAACTATCAGCAGAATTAGAATTAATAAAAAATAGAAAATACATAGATTGGCCACATGAGGCACGAACTTTAAATTTATGGGGCAAAAGCTTTCTGAGAATTTAGTTAAATTGTTTATGAGGATAAAATGAAACTTTTAAGTTATTGTAGAATGGGCGAAACAAGCTTTGGTATTGGTAAAAAAGATGGGGTAATTGATTTAGGACTGAGATTAAAAAATAAGTTACCTGACAAAACTATATCTGATTTTTTGTCAATTTTTGATTTTCAATATTTAGAAAGGTTTGCTAATCTTTCTGTTGATTATTTTTATTCTGATATTATTTTCCTACCAGTTATCCCAAATCCTAATAAAATACTTTGTATTGGTTTGAATTATGAAAAACACAGAATTGAAACAAAAAGGGATGTTGCTGGTTATCCAACAATTTTTACAAGATTTGCAGATACTCAAGTTGCACATAACCAATATTTAGTGAAACCAAATGCTTCAGAGAGGTTTGATTTTGAAGGTGAATTAGCGATTATAATAGGAAAGGGTGGTAGAAACATTCCTAAAAAAATTGCAATGAATCATATCGCTGGATATTCTTGTTATAATGACGGAAGTATAAGAGATTGGCAACGACATACAAGCCAATTTACACCTGGAAAAAACTTTCCTCAAACAGGAGCATTTGGTCCTTTTTTAACCTTAAAAGAAACAATTAAAAATTATAAAAAATTAAAAATTCAAACTCGATTAAATGATGTCATAGTTCAGGATGCTGTTTTAGATCAGCTTATTTTTGATATACCAAGTATCGTCTCTTATTGTTCATCATTCAATTGTTTAAATGTTGGTGATGTTATTGTTACCGGTACTCCTGGAGGAGTTGGAGATAGAAGAGAGCCACCATTATATTTAAAAAAAGGTGATATAATTGAAGTAGACATTTCTGAGGTTGGACTTTTAAGGAATTTTGTAATTAATGAGAGTGAAATATTAACTTAATTAATAATGAAAAATTTATCTACTGATGTTTTAATTGTTGGAGCTGGTCCTACAGGATTATTCTTATCAAATATACTCGCTTCTTATAATATTAAGAATATATTAATTGAAAAGAACCCATCAACCGTTAAAGAACCAAGAGCTGTTTCAATTGATGATGAGTCACTTAGAGTAATTCAGTCATTAGGACTGATTAATAAATTTTTAAATAAAATATCAATAAATTATGGGTCGTATTATATTTCTCCAAATGGCAAAAACTTTGCTATAATTGAACCAACTTCAAAATTATATGGTTTTCATAAAAGAAATAGTTTTGACCAGCCAGATTTAGAGGATCTTTTATTAAAAAATTTAATTATAAAGTACAGGTTAAATGTTTTTTTTAATACAGAATTTTTAAATTTTTCTCAAAAACAAGAATATGTTTGTTCAAATGTGATTACTGATAAGAAGAAATTTCAAATTACTTCAAAATATATTGTTGGTTGTGATGGGGCTAACTCTACTATTAGAAAGCTTTTGAATGTAAAGCTTAATGGTTCAAGTTTTAAGGAAAATTGGCTTGTAGTTGATTTATTTAATTCTAATAATAAATTCAGACATACTCAGGTTTTTTGTGATGCTAGAAGGCCCTGTATTACTCTACCTGGTCCACGTGGAATAAGACGATATGAATTCAAATTAGATCAATTAGAATCTAAAAAAGATTGTTATAAATCAGGCTTTATTAAGAAATTATTAAATGCAAAGGGTGAAAGTAATAATTCAATCATCAGAAGGAAATGTATTTATACTTTTAACGCTCTAATTGCAAATTGTTGGTATAAGAATAAGATTTTTTTAGCAGGAGATTCTGCTCATCAAACACCACCTTTTGCAGGTCAAGGTATGAATAGTGGGGTTAGGGATGCTCTTAACTTAGGTTGGAAGTTGGCTTTTGCTATAATTAATTGTAATTCTAAAATCTTAGAGACTTATGAGCAAGAAAGAAAAAATCATATTTCAGAAATGATAAAAATTTCATTATTGATGGGTAGTATCCTTGCTCCAAAAAATAAAATACTTGGTTTTTTAACAAGATTTCTTTTTTATATTATTTCTTATTATAAGCCAGCTAAAGATTATGTTACCCAAATGAAATTCAAGCCTAAACCGTCATTTAATGATGGGTTTTTATGGAAGACATACAAAAATGAAGAAAATCAATTAATTGGACAATTATTTCCGCAACCATTTGTGGATGATTTCAAAGGCAATCAATATTTGCTAGATGATATTCTAGGAAATAATTTTTATATAATAATCTATTCTTCTTCACCAGAGAACTTTATTTCTGATAGACTCATTAAAAAATTTAAAACTAAAAATATTAATATTGTTGGTATTACACCAGAGTGGATTAATCCAATAAAAACAAATTTTAACATTGTAAGAGATTCGTCTAAAACCTTATCTAATAAACAATATAGTAAATGTTTAAATAAAGCATTTTTTATTCGTCCTGATAAATATATTGCTACTATTACCAAAGCACAAAACTTTGAAAGTATTTATTATTTGATTGATGAATTTAAAATAAAGCTTGATTAATTTAACTTTAAAAAGTTTAAATATCTTTATTTATTATTTTGGGAGGTAAAATTGTTAAAAAAAATAAAAATATATTTTCTTATTTGTTTTTTTTCTTCTGTTTTTTCAAATTCTTTGATTGCTGAAACAGTAGTTTTAAAATTTCATTCATTTCCACCAATGCCGGCAAATTCAAATGCTAAATTTGTTAAACCATGGGGAGATAAAATTGCAAAAGATTCTGGTGGAAAAATTAAAGTAGAAATTTATCCAGCTATGCAATTGGGAGGCGCCCCTCCACAACTTGTTGATCAAGTAAGAGATGGTGTTGTAGATTTAATATGGACTGTTGCAGGTTATACTCCAGGAAGATTCCCTAGATTAGAAGTTTTTGACTTGCCATTTATGGCTGCATCTTCTTTAGCTACATCACAAGCTGCACAAGAGTTTGTAGAAACTGTAGGTTCAGAAGATCTAAAAGATTATAAAATTTTAGCTGTACATGTGCATGCACCAGGAAAAATACATACTAAAGATAAATTAATCAAATCTGTTGAAGATTTAGAAGGACTTAAAATGCGCGGTCCAACTCGGGTGATTAGTAAAATGCTTGAGGGATTGGGGGCTACACCAGTTGGAATGCCTGTACCTAAAGTTGCTCCATCATTATCTAAAGGTGTTATTGATGGAATGGTTGTCCCATGGGAAATTATGCCATCATTTAAACTCCATGAATTAACAAAAGCTCATACTGAAGTCAGTGGAGATAGGGGTTTGTATACTACTCCATTCCTTTTTTTGATGAATAAAGCTAAATATGAATCTCTTAGTGATGATTTAAAGCAAATCATTACCGAAAACTCTGGTATGGCACTAGCTAAATTGGCAGGTGAACTTTGGGATGGTTTTGAAGGTCCTGCAAGAAAGCTAGCCGTTGATGCAGGAGGCGAATTTCACGAATTATCTGGAGATGCATTAAATGAAATGAAAGATGCAGGAAATAAGTTAATTTCACAATGGATTAAAGATGCAAATGGGAATGGTTTAGATGGAGAGATGTTAGTAGATACTGCTCGTAAATTAATTTCCAAATATGAAAAATAATTTTTTGCATGAAAATTTAATACGCTCAAATGATAAGTTTGGGCGTATTTTACTTTATTTATCAACCCTTTTATCTATTGCAGGTGGTTGTGTATTAATTTTTATTGTTATAGTTAATGTTTTTTCAATATTTGGACGAGTTTTATTTTCTTCACCACTACTTGGTGACTTTGAATTAGTAGAGATGGGCTGTGCTATTGCAATTTTTTCTTTTTTACCTTTTTGTCACTTGAAAAATGGTAATGTAATCGTTGATTTTTTTAGTGCAAAATTTCCTTTATATATTCAACAGCTACTAGATATATCTAGTAATTTTATATTTTTCCTGGTTTCTAGTTTCTTTACATACCGAATGATTTATGGATTAATTGATATGATTAAATACAAAGAACAAACTATGTTATTAAAACTCCCTGTATGGGTTGCATTCTTTCCAGGTATTTTTTCTTTTTTTTTACTTGCTTTGGTTTGTTTTCATATTTTATTAAAACTAATCACAAAATTAGAATTCAATATAATTAAATGAAATCTTTTTTTTTAGAGAGTTATGATACTGAGCGAATTAGTTTAGGTATTTATTTATTCCCAGTATTATTTTTTTTACTAGTATTAAGAATACCTATAGGATTATCGATGTTCATAGTAGGTGCATTTGGAACTTCCTTAATAGCAGGATGGTTACCAATAATATCTCAGCTTAAAACTAGTGCTTGGCACTTGTTTTCTAATTATTCTCTTAGTGTAATACCTTTATTTTTATTAATGGGAAATTTTGCAGCAAAAGCAGGGATGAGTTCTGCATTATTTAACTTTGCAGGTGCTTGTTTAGGTCATAGAAAAGGTGGTGTAGCTATGGCTGCAGTTGGTGCTTGTGCGGGATTTGGTGCTATTTGTGGGTCATCATTAGCTACGGCAGCTACAATGGGTAAAGTTGCTTTACCTGAACTAAGAAAAATGGGATATTCTAATTCTTTAAGCACAGGTGCTTTAGCTGCAGGTGGAACATTAGGGATTTTAATCCCTCCGTCAGTCATTTTAATTATATATTCAATTCTTACAGAACAAAATATTGCTAAAATGTTTTTAGCAGCTTTCATCCCTGGTATTCTTGCAGCATTGGGATATATAACTGCAATTGCTATATTTGTTAGATTTTTTCCCAACAGTGGACCAAATAAAGATAGAGTCGCTTTTAAAAATAGGTTTTTATTATTTAAAAATATTTGGCATGTGTTGCTAATTTTTTTTATTGTTATAGGTGGTATTTATCTTGGTTGGTTTACTCCTACTGAAGGAGCAGCAGTAGGTGCAGCTGGTACTGGTTTAGTTGCAGTATTTAATAAAAATTTTTCATTTATTAGTTTTTTTGAGGTTATAAATGATACGGCAGTAACTTCAGCAATGATTTTTTTAATTTTACTAGGTGCGGAGTTCTTTAATTCATTTATTGCTTTAAGTAGGATTACAAACATTTTAGCTGAAACAGTTTTAAGCTATGATTATTCACCATTTATAATTGTTGCTATTATTTTAATAATCTATATCTTCTTAGGCTGTCTAATGGATAGCTTAGCTATGATTTTGTTGACAATACCAGTTTTTTTTCCCGTTATAATCCAACTTGATTTTGGTATGTCTGTTGAGGAAACTGCAATTTGGTTTGGTATTTTAACTTTAATAGTTGTTGAAGTGGGACTAATAACTCCACCGGTCGGATTAAATGCATTTATTATCAACAAAATAGCTGGAGATATTCCTATAAAAGAAACATTTAAAGGAGTTTTACCTTTTTTGATAAGTGATTTTTTAAGAGTAATCTTACTTTTTGCTTTTCCTGGTATTACTTTATTTTTAGTGAGATTGCTCTATTAATAAAATTAATAATTTAGAGGTATATTACTGTGAATAATAAAATTGAAGATTCTAGAGTTTTAAAATGTCAGCATGTTTCGCTAGAGGTAAGTGATGTTGATGTTTCGTTGGAGTTTTATCGAAATTTTTTAAATATGAAACTTACAGAACGTCATAAAGCTGGAGAACATAAGGATATTCCATTTGAAATGGCTTTTTTAAGATTAAACAAACAGCATCATGATCTTGTCCTTACTCATAATCCAAATAGGAAGTATACTAAAAAAAATGATGAAAATTCTCCTGCTGGCATTCATCATTTTGCTTTTGAGTGTTCAACTCGTGATAGTTTTTTATTTTATTTATCAAAAGCCAGAGAAATGAATTTAAAAATTGTAAGAGGACCAGTAATTCATAGTTCATTCCATAGAAATGGTGATGGGACATGGGGTGAAAATGAAAGTTTTTATGTTTTAGATCCTGATAGTCATAGAATTGAAATATTTTGTGATATGGCAATTATAAAGAAAAATGGCGAATACCTTAACTCTGAAAATATGACTGTTCCAGATACCATTGCTGAAGAAATTTAAGATAAAATAATATAATTTATATAAGCAAATGGAAGAATATAGAAAATTTGATTTAATAATAGTTGGTTTAGGTCCAGTTGGAGCTGTAGTTGCTAATCTTTTAGCACCATTCAATATATCCATTTTAGTGATAGAAAAAAATAAATATATTCATCCTACACCTCGAGCAATTCATTTTGATGGTGAAATCATGCGTATTTTTCAAAATATTGGGCTTGCAAATTTAATAAAAAAAATTGCTAGACCCTCATATGAGGGAATGAAATTTGTGGATAAAAATGATAAAACTTTACTAGTTAGAAAAGCTAATAAAAAAGTTGGAGATCAGGGTTGGTATAATAATTGGTATTTTTTTCAACCTGAGTTAGAAAATATTCTAAGGTTGGGATTAAATCGTTTCAATAATGTATCCCTAAGATTAGGTGAAACCTTAATTAAAATAAAAGAATTTAACAATAAAATTACTCTGACTACTAATACCGCTAGTTCAAATATAAAAGTAAAATATAGTGGAAAATGGGTAATAGGATGTGATGGTACAAAGTCATTAATAAGTCAAAAAATCTCAGAAAAAGTTAAGAACTTAGGATTTGATGAAAAATGGTTAGTTATTGACTTAAATATCAAAAAAGAATCCAAAAGAACTAAAAAACTTCCAGATTACACTATACAGCACTGCAATCCTATTAGACCAATGACTAGATGTTGTATAAACCAATCAAAAAGAAGATGGGAAATTAAAATTCTTCCAGGTGATGATTTGAATAAAATTGTTCAAAAAAAATTTTTATGGTCAGTTTTATCACCTTGGTTAAATCCTGATGATGCTGAAATAGAAAGAGCACAGATATATACTTTTCATGCAATTATTAAAGATAAATGGCGAAAAAATAATCTTATAATAGCAGGTGATAGTGCTCACCAGTCACCTCCTTTTTTAGGTCAAGGTCTCTGTGCTGGAATTAGAGATGCTAGCTCATTAGCCTGGCGTCTAGGTTTTATAATTCAAGGTAAAGCAAAGAGCTCTATTCTGGATACATATGCCTATGAAAGGAAAAAACATGTTTTAGAGTTTATTAAGTTAGCAGTTAAATGTGGTGAATTAATAAATACTGGCAAAAAAAAACTGATTACTAAAAATCTTAATAATGATTATAGAAATAAAAATGCAACATTTAATTATCCAAAACCACAATTGGGTAAAGGACTTTGGCAATTTGGTAAAGTTCCATTAGGGCAGATTACTCCACAATTTTTCTCTAATAATAAATTATTAGATGATAAAGCAGTTTATAAATTTATTTTGATAGAAAATTGCACACTGAAAAAGGACTTAAAAACTAATGATAAAAAATTAATTAAAGAGTTTGAAATAATTATTATTTCAGCGAATAAAGAAATAATAAGATGGCTTCGCTCTATTAATTCTAATGTAGCGTTAATAAGGCCAGATAGATATTTGTATGGCGTTGCGAATGATTATAATGGAACAAAAAAATTATTAAATAAGTTAAAAAATCAATTAAAATCCTAAAAAGATTAATCCATTATGTTATATTTGTTTATAAAATGAATAGTTAATTTTTAAATTTATTGAAGTTAATATTAGTAGTTTTCCCGATTTTATTCATATGTCAATTTTCAATTTCATTTGCTTTTGATTGTGATAAGGTTATTTATATTTGTGATTGGAAAGAAAAAGTTTCAATTGTCAAAACTCAAAATATAACTGCATCAGCAGTAAAACTAACTGATAATTTTTATGTTACAAATAAACACGTTGTTGAAGATAATTATTATGCCAACCTCTATGATAACAAAGGTTCTTTTCTAAAAGCTAAAGTTTTACAAAATGATCATCCAGCTGATCTTATAATTTTAAGTATTAATCATGAAAACAATCAAGCTATAATTCCATATAAAATTACAAATGATTTTAATGGTTTAAGGTCTGTAGCTTTTGGAATAGGAAGACAAACAATAAGAATTTTTCCACCAGGTAATCTTATTTCACTTCCTTCAAAAAAATATAAACAAGCCAGAATTCATTCTACTATAAAAAACTTACCAGGTATTAGTGGTGGAGCTTTAATTAATAAAAAAGGTCAATTAGTTGGTATATTAACTTCTGGAAGTGGAAATTATAACGAAGCAATACCAGTTAATATACTTAATGAAGTGATTGAATTAACAACTAAAGAGAAAAATAATTATGATGAAAGATATAAAAACATTAGAAGATGTGCCCAAGCTATTGAAATAATGAATAATAATTTCAATCAATTTTCTCAGCTTGATTTTTTGGATGTTGAAAACAATTGTAATTCTGCAAATCTAAAAACCTTTTATGATATGTTGGGTCAAATTTATGGAAATTATGGAGACTTTAAAAAGTCACTTTTATTTCTAAAAAAGAGTAGTAAATTAGACCCTAATAGTCCAACAAGTTTAATTTCTTTAGCTGTAGCCTATCAATTTAATAAGGATTTCCAAAATCAAGCAAAAGTTTTAAAAAGATTAATTAATTTAATTCCTCAAGATGTATTAGTATTACGCATGGCGATTCAATCTTCGGCATTTTCAAATGATATTGATTTTGCAAGAAAATCCCTAATTCTTATGAAAAAATACAACAAAAGGGCATTTAGCCAGGCTTATAACTTTTTAAAACAATCTTTTCCTAATCTTCAAAATAAGTAGTTGTCTAAAGGGTCTGGTATCCATCCGTATTTTACAAGTTTATTAGAATTTTTTATTGCTCGTTTAATCATCATTGATTTGAATTCCAAAATATTTGAATCAGGATTTATTGCAAAATATCTTGCTGCCATAGCAGCAACTCGTGGAGCAGCATAACTAGAACCTGAAGTTAATGATCTAACACCTCTATGATCAATCACTTCTAATTGCTCTCCATTAACCAAAAAATCAACAGATTTTATTCCAAAGTTAGAACCCTTAGCTAAATCTCCAAATAGTGTTGACGAACTCACTACAATCATATTTTCTAAATCAAAGCTAGCTGGATATATCTTATCATTATCAATATTTAAGTTGTTATTTCCTGCAGTTACAATAAATAAAATATCTTTTGATTTTTTTGCTTCTTTAAAAAAACACTGCCAGTCTTTTTTATTTTTTGAACCCATAGCTAAGAGAGCAATTTTAATTGTGGTTTCTCTTAATTTTTTTATAATTTCACCAAATGAGCAATAATTTTTCCTTGAAAATTTATATGGAACTATTGAGGCATCAGGTGCCTCTTTAATAATAACACTAGCAACACTAGTCCCGTGGTATCTGGGAAAAAAAGGAGACCTTACAAAATCAATATCATATGGCAAGTTATCATTTTCTACAAAATCATAACCATTTATTTCAGTAGGTGATATTCTTGAAATTTTGTTAGTAATTTCTGGTAGTGTATAATTTATTCCTGTATCAATTAAAGCAATTTTAACACCCAAAGGTAAGGGATAAATGTAGGGAACTTTTGGATTTATCAACTCTACTTTTTTAATGTGTTTTAGATTATTAGAAAGTTCAACTAAAGCTATAATTTGATTTAATTTATTCCTTTGAATAATTCTTGCCATATTAACTTTGCAGTCTGAATTAGAGGTAATAAAAATCTTAGCTCCTTTAATATTTTTAAAAGTAAATCTATAAGCTTTATTATTTATTCCTCTTTTTATAATTTTTATGGACAAATCTTGTGATGTTTTTGAATTAATTAAAAAAATATTATTGTTTTTTATTTTTTGTAATTCCCAATTTTTTAACTTATCAATTTTAATATTATTTAATAATTTATTACATACAATTTCAAAAATTTCTATTAATCCTCTTTCTTCTTTATCAATTTCAAAACCAAATTGGTTAGCATTTAAATTTGCAGCTAAGTTAAGTTTAATCAAGAGTATAAAAACAAATAATTTCTTCATTTTAATTAATTTCAATTGGTATTATTTTTAATATAAGGTCACTAGATACTGCAAAATTAACACCTGAGTTTGTATCAGTATTTTTCGTAAAAATACCACTCATCATACCTATAAGCTCCCCATTTTTGTCAACTAAAGCACCACCAGACGAACCAGGATTCGCAGCAGCATCTGTTTGAATAAAATTCTCAATTTTATTAAAGCCAGTATTCTTTTCTACCTATTGCAGATACAACACCACAAGTTATGCCCAAGTCTAATCCAAAAGAATTACTTATCAAACAAGCCGAACTAGCAATTTTTGGTACTTTTCTTGAAATTTTAATAGGAAGTAAATTTATATCTGCTTTTATAATTGCCAAATCAGTATTCTGGTCGTTAAAAACTAAACTTGCATCAAATTTATTTCCGTTGATATCTCTTATTTCAATAAATTTTGCTCTTTTAACTACATGTGATGCAGTTAAAACATGACCAGATGAAGATATGACTATTCCTGTTCCCTCTGGCGCAGTTCCTGGAGGTGCTCCAAACCCTGATTTTTTAAAACCAGGCCATGTTGGCAAAACTGAAACAACTGATGAAGCTGATTTCTCCCATGCACTTATAGGGTTTGAATATGAAAAATTAATAAAATTTAGTAAAATTATTATACTTAATAAAATTGTTAGGTAAATTGTTTTAAACATTTTATTATGATTTAACTATACATTTATTATTATGGACATGGGATGAAAATGAAATTATGCAATATTTGAATTTTTGTATATAAATAAAATAATATTTATGATTTAAAATAATTAGTTTACAATATA
>JBJLFR010000019.1:0-66244 GCA_045565285.1 Paracoccaceae bacterium | reverse complement strand
TTCATATCCATTTCATCAAATAATTCGCTATCTGTTTCTGAATGATCAAATTTTAGTTCCAAGTTATATTGCTTCATATTAGAGGGATCAGTTATTGTAGCATAGGCAAATGGATTTACTGATATATTTTTTTTTTGTTTTATTGAAAAATTGAAAAGACAAAGCAACATGATTTTGATCAACATACCAAATTTGCGAAATAACAGTAGTATTTGGTTCTCCATCTTTGGAAACGCTAGTAATCCAACTTGGAAACATGCCTTGCATTGCTGGTAGATGTTCTTCTTTTATCATATTTAGCTTACTATTCTATAATTTTTCCAGCTTCAGGTCCTGGTGTTTGTATAAATACTTTATTTACCTTAAAATTAACGCCCAAATCTGGAGCAACTTTATATCTATTTTCAATAGCATCTTTATCTAGCCCAAGACTAGATAAAACATCTATTAAATTATTTCTATAATTTTCTGATATGTTTAAAGCATCAGAATCTAGCGAAAATACTTCTTGAAATTCCCCTTTAAAATTATATGCCTCATGACTTATCATTCCAACATAGTAACTTATTTTTGGTGATTTTTTTAGAATATTTAAAACATCTGAACTTTCTGAAGATCGAACTAAACAAGTTATATTTGTTTTTGTATCATTTACTATAGAACCATAAGTATCAATATGTCTGATATGATTATGATCGAGAGCAACTCCCAAATGACCCAATCCAGAACTCAAAGCATTTAATGTTATCAGTGGTACCATATTATTTCCTTGCAAGTATTGACTTCAAGATTACAAAAATATGCACTTATGTAAATAAATTTTTGATATAAAAAAGGACTTATTTATATCAAGATTATTACATATGCTCAAAGTATAATTTAGGATATTCAATTATAGCAATTACAATGGATATTTACTCACACTTCTTCAATAGAAAGAAAAAGAAAATGGTAAGTATCTTGGAAAGCATTCAAGGGGCACAAAAGGGGCACAATTTGTAATTTACCAGAGTTAATCAAAGATAGTGCTGAGACTGGTGCAAACATTAATAGCTTATTTTATTGATAATCTGAGAATACTGAAACTGTAGTTAAGTTATTCCACAGTAACCAAAAACCGTTGCCTTACCACTTGGCTACACCCCATCCGTACCTTTTTTTATTAGCTTTCATTTTCCTGTGCAAGTGGAAAAGTGTGTTTAGTTGCCCAAAAGTTGCCCAAACTATGAAATTTTCCTTTAAAGATGTCACTCATGTCATACATGTCACCCACCCCTAAGACATATCCTTGAGGGTGCCCAAAAACTACAGCCTATTATTAGCAAGTACCTCTGCTCAGACATTTTGGGTGGGGAAGGTTTGCATTTATAACCTTTTCAGATAATAATTTTTGAGTCATTATATCCCTTTGGATAAATCTATGGTTAAAACTCAAATAAAAATCAAAGAGCTATATCAAAGTCAAAGAAAAGGGTTAACCCAACCTGTAAGCTTTGCTTTGATGGCTACGGCTTTGTCTTCCTGTGGTGATGGAGGTGGAGGTTCTGGTCAACTACTCAAAATGTAAATTATACGGGTGCACTGGTACGGTTGATGACGAGATGTATAGTTGAGGTAAATCACTTGTTGCTCCATAGCACAAATGACGTTGATTCTCATAAAACTTGAACGCAACATAGACCTCTGCCAGAGATTGTGTTTTTAACTTGGAGATCTATTGGTTAATTTATAACTATCACTATACTTGCTAATAATTTTTAGTATATTAAAGTAGAATAAGTAAACTTGAAAAGTCTTAGTAGAATGGAACTCACACTAGACCAGGCATTACAAAAGGGCATTGAGGCTCATAAGGCTGGTAAGGTTCAGGAAGCTGATCGTTATTATACGGCTATTATAAAAGCCAACCCCAAACATCCTGATGCTAACCATAACATGGGTGTGTTGGCTGTTGGTATTGGTAAGGTCGAGGAAGCTCTCCTGTTTTTTAAGACAGCATTGGAGGCCAATTCAAGCATAACTCAGTTCTGGCTCAGCTATATTGATGCATTAGTTAAACTTGATCGAATGATTGACGCAAAAGCAGTTTTTGATAAAGCAAAAAGTAAGGGTGCTAAGGGGGATGCTTTTGATCAGATTAAAAAAAGGTTATCAAATGAAGCCGAAAGTGATAGCAATCAAACGGATAACCAGAGAATAGTTAAGGCAATAGATTTGAGGGAAAGTGGTAAGTATGATGAAGCAATTGATCTACTTTTACATCAAATAAAGAAGTCTCCAACAGACCCCAATATACCATTAATGCTATCACACTGCTACATTTTGAATGATGACTTAAAAGAAGCTATAATTAATCTGGAAAAGGCAAAAAGATTAAATCCAAACAAACCATCAGTGGGCTGGAATGAAACAAGAATTCTTTTAAAACAAAAAAAAGTAGACGAAGCTTTAGTCGTTGCTAAGAAGACCAATGAATTATTTCCAGATGATGTTGAAGGAATGGGTGTTTTAGGAGCATGCTTCAGAGCAAATGGCCGTTTTAATGAAAGTCTAAAATATCTAGGAAAAGCAATTCAACTTAATCCAAATTATGCAGAAGCATATATTAATAGAGGTTTAATCAGTTTAGTACAGAAAAACAAATTAAATGCTTTATCAGATTTAGAAAAAGCTTATCATCTTAAATCCCATATTAAACAAATTTGGTATATAATTTTGAACTTGAAAATGGAGGCCAAAGAATTTGAGGCTACCATTTCCATTGCTGAGGAAATGATAAAAATTGATCCAACTGATGAAAGGATCTTTTTCAGTATAGCTTTATGCCACCAGAATTTGAATAAATACGATCAGGCTGTGGTTTTTTATAAAAAAGTTTTAATTATAAAATCTGATAATGCTGAGGCTTATAAAAACATGAGTATTGTGCTCAAAAAACAAGGCAAGCTGGAAGAAGCCATAGAAGCTTGTAACAAAGCTCTCTTAATTAAGCCTGATTATGCTGAAGCCTATAACAACATGGGCAATATACTTATAGATCAAGGTAAGTTGGACAAAGCGTTAGAAGCATTTGAGAATGCTCTTTCAATCAAGCCTGACTATGCTCCAGCCTATAACAACATGGGTAATGTACTTAAAGATCAAGGTAAGTTGGACAAAGCGTTAGAAGCATTTGAGAATGCTCTTTCAATCAAGCCTGACTATGCTCCAGCCTATAACAACATGGGTAATGTACTTAAAGATCAAGGTAAGTTCGAAGAAGCCATAGAGGCTTATAAAAAAACTCTTTTACTCAAGCCAAATTATGCTGAAGCCTATAGAAACCTGGGCAATGTACTTAAAGATCAAGGTAAGTTGGAAGAAGCCATAGAGGCTTATAAAAAAACTCTTTTACTCAAGCCAAATTATGCTGAAGCCTATAGAAACCTGGGTATTGCTCTTAATGATCAAGGCAAGCTGGATGAAGGCGTATCAAATTTTCAAAAAGCCTTTGCAATTCGCAGTAATATAGTTCCAAAAGGGGATGACACCCTAGCTCCAGCCACCACTGGATTATTTTTTGAGCTAACAAATAAATGCAATTTTCATTGTGTTTTTTGTCCATCCGACTCCCAAAAACGTAATCTTGGTTCTATGAATTTAGAACTTGTAAAAAGACTTTACACCGAAGCCTCAGAAAAAAAATTAGCTAAAACAATTAATCTTCACTTAATGGGTGAACCCACATTGCATCCCCAGCTAATAGAGATTTTAGACTTTGGGGCGTCAAAAAATATAAAGACAGACCTTGTTACCAACGGAAGTACGCTTGTGGGTAAAATTGTCCCTAAAATTTTAGGTTCTTTATATGGTACAATAACAGCAAGCCATATGACCCCAACCAAAGAAACATACCATTTTCGTGGTAAGGTTGGCCTTTCATGGGAGAGATACATTAGCAATCTGCGCTTATTAGTTCGTGAATATATGAAGCGTATTGCACAAAAAAAGATATGTAAAAACGATATCATTATACGAGTAATGTCAACTATGAATACCGCTGCCAATTGTACCATTACTAAGACTACGAAAGAGGCCCATGCTATTTTTAAAGAGTGGAGCGACTTTGTGGCTTCAATCGAAGAAGAACTGGGTATGGATCGTTTTGATCGTATGAGTTGCAACGCTCATGATCTGCTAAAAGGGAACGAAAGTCCTTCTGTTTCTTACCAATTGCAAAAAGGGATAAAATTATCATTTTGGAGAGCGTTTACATTTGCCAACACTCGGGTAAGTGATGAATATGAAATAGTAGATAGAAAGGAGACAGCATATTGCCCTCATCCATTTACCGATGTCGGTGTTCTGTGGAATGGCGATGTGACACTATGTTGTTTTGATCATGATGGAGAACTAAGTGTCGGCAATATAAATGCTTCTTCAATAGAAGAAATTATTCAGAATGATGCTGCCAAAAAACTGCGGGCCAGTATGCTTGGTCGATGTTCACTTCCATCTATTTGTCAAATTTGCCAAGCAAAACCAATTAAACTCAAAGGTTCTAATAAATTAAATCCTGCTATAGCTTGAACCTTATTAGAAATTTCAATTATGCCACCCGCCCCTGTGTGATATATATATAGCTCCTGCCACATATGAGATTATGAAAGTGAAGACATCTTTGCCATTTCTTCAATATTCTTATTATAACAATTATGACATCCACCCCTAAGACATATCCTTGAGGGTGCCCCAAAAACCATAGCCTATTATTAGCAAGTATTACTGCTCACATATTTTGGTTTGGGAAGGAAAATCTCTAATATTCACGCATGAGATTTTATGTGGTGTAATTTACTATAGTAATTAATCGTGTTACTTAATGTTAAAGTGAAGAAACTAATACTATTAGTCATAAGTATTATTCTAAAGGTAGAATATTTAATGAGGATGAAACTCTATGGCAATACAAATGCTTTCATTCAGTTCCTTAATCCTTCGCCCCTCAGTCAAACAAGAAATTGATAAGGTGGGTTGGGAAAGTCTTATGAATTACGCAGATCCTGAAAGAAATTTTGACGGTGAGATAATGGCCTTTGGTGCTATGTCAGGTGATTACATAGAAGAAGTAAGAGAAGACTTAGTTGGCTATGGTTATATTGGACCAGATAATGGTGAAGAATCTGATATGGTTATCTATGAAATGTTGTATGGTGATGAATCAAACTTACCATCATGGCTTGAACTTGTTGATGTAACCTTCTTCGATAATAATCTTCATGCAGTCAGAGCATGGAAGAAGAAAGAATCTAATGTCAATAAACTTCTTAACTTTGAAGCAAGTATTGAAGCTGATATTAGTCTTCCGACAAAAGGTTATGAGTGTGACTGGCCTCCACACATTGGTAAAATTAAATGACAAATAACCTATAAATAAGATTAATTTATTGAAACACTATTTTATGCAGTAGACCAAAACTCTAATGTTTTATTGTTAACTTTACTATCTGATCCCAACATTGAAATGACAGTTTTATAGAAGTTATCGGCTTCTTCATTTGATACTAATAGTCTCAAACATTCTATAATACGAGTTATTCTTAATTGATTATGATCTGAATAATTTTTCCATCGATTATTTCTATCAAGAAAATCAAGAAACCATTCTTTTGGTTTAATTATATTATCTTTTACAGATTGGTCATTTCTAATTTGTTCTATTACATTTTTATCATTTAAATAATATCCATGAAAAACTGCTCTACTTGGTTTATCAAGAGGAAAGATAAGCTGGATGAAGTTATGATGAAGTTCTATTTCATCATCTGTGAAATTCCAAATATCTGATAGTAATCTTCCTTTGAAATCTGCTTCTTCTTGTAATAAAAATTTATAAAAGTTCATAGCCTATTTAGAGTTTAATTCTTCAGTTATTCCGTGATTTCAAATAAAGTAACTGGCCTTTCCTCTTCATCAACCATTAAATCACTTTCAAACTTGATCAGCAAAAAGTCTTCCTTAATATCAAAGTCAGTCCCATACTCTTTGTGTCCAATGTACTGCCATGTACCACTACTAAAGTAATCACCAATACCTCTACCTAAACACTTGGTGGTGATTGTCATCTTCTCTTCATCCACTGTTGGATTGCACAAAAGTCTCGTTGTACTCATTCCTATCATCTGTGAGGGGTCTTCCTGACCTTCTACAGAGCCACTTATATAAAAAGGATAAGCAAAGCTTAAAGGAACTAGACTACCGTCAGCTTCTTCTTTCATCCATACTGACCAATAGTTGTACATACCAAATATACAGCCTAGTGAATAAAAGGTTGTATCATCAAATTTGTATTGTTGATTTTGTATATTAAACCATTCACTGCCAAAGGTATGATAATCCCAAACACAGTCAAAAACCCCATAACCTCTGTCATCAATTTCTTTTTAAAAAACGCTGGCCTCATTAATAACCCTATTAAAGTCTTTTTCACTTATGTTTTCAGCATAAGAAGGAAAATAAAACGTTATTGAGAGGATAAAAACAAAACTACTTATGACAATTTTCAACATAAATTTATTTATGCAATAAAAAGGAAAAAAAGAAAGATATTTTTAAATATTAACCTTAAAGCGTCTTGAACATAACAATCATAGCACCAACCCTAAGACATATCCTTGAGGGCACCCCAAAAACCATAGCCTATTGTTAGCAAGTACTACTGCTCACACATTTTGGCTTGGGAAGGTCAGAAAGTATAATCTTTTCATCATATTAGATTTAAGGCACTATACAAAAATGGAAGTCAAAATAAAAGATGCTTTACTAAAAGGTGTTGAAGCCCACAAGGCTGGAAAGCTTCAAGAAGCAGATCAATTTTATACAGCTATCTTAAAAGCCATGCCTAATCACCCTGATGCTAATCATAATATGGGTGTATTGGCTGTTGGTGTTGGTAAAATTCAAGAAGCACTTCCATTCTTTAAGACTGCGTTGGAAGCCAACTCCAACATAGCTCAGTTTTGGCTAAGTTATATAGACGCTTTGATGAAGCTAAATCAAATAGCTGATGCCAAAGCAGTTTTGGATGAAGCAAAAAGTAAAGGTATAAAAAGTGTAGGCTTTGATCAAATAGAGAAACGTTTAATTGGGTTGGAAAAAGGAATAGAGGTTAATGTTGCTTCTAGTAAGTCGCAAGATCCACCCGAAGACCAGTTGCAAAATCTGATTAATCTATATTCTCAAGGTCAGTTTCAAAAAGCTCTAACCCAGTGTTCACAATTACTGAAAGATTTTCCAAACTCCATCAATCTATACAATCTTATCGGTTCATCAAATAAAGGTTTAGGCAAGCTGGAAGAGGCCATAGAGGCTTTCAAAAAAGCTCTTTCACTTAAGCCTGACTTTGCTGATGCCTATTACAACATGGGTAATACTCTCAAAGTTCAAGGCAAGCTGGAAGAAGCCATAGAGGCTTTCAAAAAAGCTCTTTCACTTAAGCCTGACTTTGCTGATGCCTACAACAACATGGGCATTGCCCTCAAAGTTCAAGGCAAGCAGGAAAAAGCCATAGAGGCTTTCAAGAAAGCTCTCTCATTCAAGCCTGATTATACTGAAGCCTATTACAACATGGGCATTGCCCTCAAAGTTCAAGGCAAGCTGGAAGAAGCCATAGAGGCTTTCAAGAAAGCTCTCTCATTCAAGCCTGATTATGCTGAAGCCTATAATAACATGGGTAACGCTCTTCAAGATCACGGCAAACTAGATGAGGCAATAGATGCTTTCAAGAAAGCTCTCTCATTCAAGCCTGATTATACTAAGAGTTATTGGAATCTTTTTGGTACTTCTAGAAATATCGAAGAGGCAAAAAAGTGGATTGAGCAATGTCTTAAGGTAGATCCAAATTATGAAAAGGCGAAGCAAATATTAAGTGCACTAAAGTTTTATGAAGGGGATAAGTCTGAGTTTGGAGCATTAGTAAAATCAACATTAAAGGATCACCCATATGTGCGTTCTTTTACCTGGGCTTTTAGTTTACCTAAATTACCCCCACTATATTTTAATAGATGGGCATTATTCGACCATATGATAGAACTGAGTGAAAAGAATAGACCATTTTACGAGTTTGGCGTTTGGAGGGGTGAAGCATTCAAACATCTAATCAAGACCTTTAAAAAAGGATATGGTTTTGATACCTTCGAAGGCCTTCCAGAAGATTGGCATACTAAAAAAGCTGGTACTTATTCCAGTGAAGGTAATATTCCAAATGTTGGTGGAGGAGAATTCATTGTAGGAAAATTTGAAGATACCCTACCAGAGTTTTTTGCAATAAAAAGGCCAATGGCTTCAATTATAAACTTTGATGCTGATTTATACTCTTCAACAATTTGTGCATTGAAATTTTCAAAACCAGTAATTGACGAGCATACAATACTAATTTTTGATGAGTTTATAATGAATGAAAACTGGGAAGAAGATGAATACAAGGCTCTAGAGGAGTTTTGCTACAATAATCATTTTGAATATGAAGTACTAGGAATTTCTTTTTTCACTAAACAAGTAGCGGTAAGGCTAATCGCTATTTGAAAGTAGTAGATGTAATGCTGTATAATCAATCTCTCTTTTCTCAGAATTTGAATAAATCCTTACGTAGTGGACGTAGTTCACGTAGTTAGGATGAATTTCACCTCTATTTTATTATCAACTACACTTACTACGTTTAAAAGTTGTTGATCTAAAACCTAGTCATGTCTATGCAATGAGAAAAAAGCTTTTAAATAGATTATCTCCAAGAACAGTTTTTAATCTTGAGGTTTGTTTGAAAGGAGCAATGAAAGACGGTGAACCTGATACGTTTGTTGATAGTCCAATTAGAAAATTAAAAGCTATGAGCAAGGAAGAACTATCAGGTATTACAGGTGAATTAACTGATGCTTTAGTTACAAAAGAAAAACTCAAATGGTATGAACCTGAAGAGCAACAAAAATTGATCGTAACAGCAAAAGCATATTCTGAAGGTGTAAGAAGTCTCAATTACTCAGTACCAAGAGAAAAAGATTTAAGACCATATATTCGTATCTATCTTGGATTACATACAGGAATGCGTTCTGGTGAAATATCTGCTCTTACTTGGAATAAAATAAATTTAGAAGAAGGTACTATTTCTATTAGTCATAATGTTGAATACTCCAAAGGAGACACAGTAGGTAAAATTAAGTTACCCAAAACCAAAACAAGTATAAGAACTATTGATCTTACAAAAGCAGATGTTCAGGAGCTAAGTAGTTACAAGCTATGGGTACAGGAAAAACTCCTTCCAATGAGAGTAGATATTAATAATATTCCTGTAATATTCTATGACACTTTTGGTTTGCTTCATAGAAGCCAAACTAGAAAAATATATGATACAATAGTTAAACAATCAGGACTAAAGCATAGAGGTTTTCATGCTCTTCGTCATACTCATGCTAGTAATTTGATTGATGCAGAGATATATCCATTAGCTATAAGCAGAAGATTAGGACACTCCACTATTGCAATTACAATGGATATTTACTCACACTTCTTCAATAGAAAGAAAAAGAAAATGGTAAGTATGTTGGAAATTATTCAGGGTGGACAAAAGGTGGAGAATTTTAAATAAACCACAGATTAACAATGATAAGCATGAGAATGGTGATAAAAGATTATACCCTATTTCATTGATTTTTCGATAAGTATGATACTGTAGGGTATGTTTTCCACAGTTACCAAAAACCGTTGCCTTACCACTTGGCTACACTCCATCCGTACCCTTTTTTGATAGCTTTCATTTTCCTGTGCAAGTGGAAAGTTTAAATAAAATGTCCAAAAAATGTCCAAACTATGTAATTTTCCTTTAAAGATGTCACACATGTCAGAGATGTCACCCACCCCTAAGACATATCCTTAAGGGTACTCCAAAAACCATATCCTATTATTAGCAAGTACTACTACTCACACATTTTGTTTTGGGTAGGTAAAGCTGCTAATTGAAATATGCATTATATCATTAACGTAACGTCATGTTTGAAGTAAATAATTGCTTTCCTTAACATCACGGTTATTGGAGAGATTAATGCCTGAAAAAGAAATAGATCGTAAAGTTGCTATTATTTTAGCTACTGATGTTGTTAATTATAGTAAACACATGGAAGCTAATGAAAGTGAGACGGTCAAGAACCTTCGTGCTTGTGAGCTTATTCTACAAAAGGTTATTAAAAAACATGACGGTCGTCTTTTTAATTCTGGAGGTGACTCTTTTTTTATTGAATTTCCAAGTGCTGTGGAAGCCGTTGAATGTTCAATAGCTTTTCAAAATGATATTAAGAAAAGAAATAGCTCAGATAAAATCACGGTTCCTTTAGAGTTTAGAATAGGGATCAGTATGGGAGATGTGATTAAAGAGAAAGAAAATCTTCTTGGTGATGGTGTAAACATAGCAGCAAGATTAGAATCTTTGGCTCAAACAAATGGAATAACTATTTCTAAAAACATCTATGATTTAGTTAAAGCAAAAACGTCTCATCAATATAATGATTTAGGTATTCAAAAGGTGAAAAAGAATGAATTTCATGCTTATGATATTTTACTTGATCCATCACAGAAAAGAAAACTCAAAACGCAAAAATCTAATAGGCCTATTTTAGCACTAGCAGCTTCTTTTCTAGTTATAGCAGTGGTAAGTTTTTTTTATATAAACCAAGTAAAAAATTCGACATCTACTTCAGATATTTCTTCTTTGAATACTATTTTAGTATACCCTTTTAAAAATATTACTGATCCTGAAAATAAGAATAGATTTAGTGAGGCACTCACAGAAAGCATGATAGGTAGTTTGTCCAGATATAAAGGAATTAGGATCTTATCTAGTAGTACTAGTTTTTTTGTAAAAGAAAATGAGATGAGTGCCAGTGAAATTTTTAATAAATATGCAGTAAATTATATAGTTATAGGATCAATTCAAACATTTGGTGATAACTCAAGGATAAATTTAGAACTTACTGAAGCCAAAAAAGATACTGTGGTTTGGTCTAATAAAATAGATTTTGAAATATCAGATATATTTAAAGCTCAAGAAAAAATAGGAAATGAGATTTTAGAATATTTGCAAATAAATCTTGTAGCAGGACCTGGAACAGCTGCTGAAAAGTTAGGAACACCCGAAAGACTTTTAATTTCATTAAATGCAAGGGACGAATGGAGAAAATTTAATCCTGAGGGATATAATAAATATAACGAATTAACAGATCAATTAGCTCAACAAATTGGTGAAGATAACCCCTTTATAACTCTTAATAGAGCATATAGTCTATTTCAAAAACTACGTATAGGATTATCAGAAGAACCTTCAAAAGATATTGAAAAACTTGATATACTTTTAGACGACGTATTGGAATCAGATCTAAGAGTTAATGCATTACATTTTAAAGGTATTGTAGAACTTGTTTTCCTTTCAAAAGATTGTGATGTTGCAAAAGATTATGCAAAACAGGCTATAGAATTAGGAAGAACAGTTGATGCATATACAACAACAGGTACAATTTATTTTTTATGCAAAGATTATGATCTTTCTATTAAGAGTTTTAGAAATGCACTTGCTGTGGTTCCTAACGATAATGGTTGGTTTATTACAAGATATTTAGTGCCTTCAATGTATAGAGGTGGTTATAAAGATGGAATTAAGACAATATTAGAACCTATAATTGATGCTACAGACATGCCTGCCAATTTACTAGCTTATTACTCATTTATTAAACTAAAAGAAGGCGATTTAGATTCAGCAAAATTATATTTACAAAGAGCTAAGAATATGGGTTTAACAAAAAAATATTTAACTAGATACGAAATGGATGAAGACACATTTAGTGAATTTGAGAGTGAGTTAAAAATAATTGGTGAAATAGAATAAGTAATTTTCAATAAAAAAATATGTTTGAAATTCTTGATAATTTCATTGATCATAAAAGAAATTCGTGAGAGTTTTATCAAAAAATGTCACCCACCCCTAAGACATTCCATGAGAACGGGTGGGGTCAGCTTTTTGTAGGTAGTAATTGGGTTGCTCCGCTTTCTGTTCGCCACATTAAGCCATCCTTTAACTGATGTACTAGCATTAAGGCTTCTCTATCACCTGATCCATAACTTATTATTTGATGCTCAACAATTATGTCATCATTCTCATAAATACAGCGATGTTTTTCCACGTTTGCAGCAACCATCCATTCCATCATTTGATCCCAGTCAATATCCTCCATTTTTTTGACTTCTCCAGTTGGGTGAATAACCAACTCGTAATCATCATGATGACATTCCACAAAAGCTGTAATATCTTTTTTTCATTCCACGCTTTGGTATATTTTTCGAAAAGGCTCATTAATTGTACTCAAGTGATTTGAATAATTCCTAATATATAACATAAATCTATCTGACAACCCCTAAGTAATATCCTCGAGGGCACCGCAAAAACAATTGCCTATTATTTGCAAGTACAAGTGCTCACAGATTTTGTTTAATAAAATTCTATTTATAATTATTTTGTCATGTTAGAAATATTTCTTTATTTTAAAAAATGAAATGACTAAAAAAGTTAAAAATGAATAAAAGATATATAGAGCTTATAAAAGAAATGCATTTAGGAAAGTGTATTATGATAGATGGAGCAACTGGTACTGAACTAGAAAGAAGAGGGGTTCCGCAAATCCCTAATGCATGGAATGGTGGTGGTGCATTAAGTCATCCAGAAATTCTTAAAGAAGTCCACAAAGAATATGTTGAATTAGGTGCAAGAATTATAATTACAAATACTTTTGCGACTGGAAAACACACTTTAGAAGACGCTAATCAAATTCATAACTTTGAAAAACTTAACTCTCAAGGTGTTCTTATTGCAAAAAAAGCAATTAAAGAAGTTAATAAAAATTCTTTAATTGCTGGTGGCATATCTTATTGGACTTTTACCAAAAACAAACCATCTCTGGAAATTTTAAAAAGTAATGTAAAAGAGCAAGCTCTGATTTTTAAAAATAATGGAGTTAACTTACTTATTCTTGAAATGATGGAAGATATTGAGCGAATGATGGTAACTCTTGAAGGAGCCAAAAATGTTAATTTACCTATTTGGGTAGGTTTAAGTTGTAAAATAGATAACTCGGGTAAGGTAGTTTTGTTAAGCGGTGACCCACTTGAAAAAGCAATAGATAATTTAGATAATAAAAATGTTGATTTAATTAATATTATGCATACTGAAATCTCTTTGATAAATCCTTGCTTGGATATTTTACAAAATAAATGGAAAGGTTTAATTGGTGTATATGCTCATTCAGGAGTAATGGAAAAAACAAAATGGACATTTGAAGAAGTAATATCTCCAGAAGATTATTCAAAATACGTTCAAGAATGGATTGAAAGAGGTATAAACTTAGTAGGAGGTTGTTGTGGTGTAACCACAGAACATATAAAATATATATCAGAGAACAATTTTTAAAAGAAGGAATTACACCCCTCTAAAGTTCAAGAAACACAAAGAGAGTGTGTGAAGAAAAACTATAAAGGGTATTGAAAATAACTATCATAATATCCACCCCTAATACATATCCTTGAGGGTACCCCAAAAACCATAGCCTATTATTAGCAAGTGCTACTGCTCAAACATTTTGATTAAGTGACTTTCTGGCAACCAAACGTTTTATATTAAATCTTATTTGAATTGATTATTTTATAAAGGAATAAAGCCAATAATCCGCCTAAAAAACTGACAAATAATAAAGAGAAAAGTATTGCCATAGTTTATACAAGAAAATGTTTCACTTAAAGTTCTATCTATTGTAACTGCTGGATTAGCAAAACTAGTTGATGAGGTAAACCAATATGCTGAGGTTATTTAGAAGCCGACTAAAATTGGAATTTTGTCTGGATTATATTTTTACAAAAATATTATAACATAAGCACTAATAAAAAAATTAAGAATGGTGAGATAATGATCCGATTAATACAAGAAACTCTTACTATCAATGAATTAGTTAAGAGGGAAGGACTTTACTATAAAAAATTTACAAATAATCCATTTAATGGAGAGGTTTTGGGAAAGTTCAGTGGTAAAATTAATAATGGGAAGAATCATGTTGAATGGTTGATTTATGACAAAAATTGTCAGTTATGGATGAAAGGCATCATGAAAGAAGGAAAAATGGACGGACTTTGGGGATTTTATAGTGCTAATGGCCAACTATGGAGTAAAGGAGAATATAAATATGGTAAAAAGATGGTCTGAAAACAGAATAAAAATTTTTTAAAATTTAATTGATCTTAATCTCTAGTTATTCACCATTTCTAAAATCTTAAGCACTGTACAACTCATTTAAAATACTATTCTGTTTTTCTTTGAAGGTTTTGCTTTGACAATATATTTGAGGTCTTAGATCTAATTTTTAATGATCCAACTTTGGACTTACCTTTATATTTGTTAAGTTCTTTAGTTAACTCTGGCATAGAAATAAGTTCATCTTGGTCATCCCCAGATGAATGAACAACAACCCATATACATTCATTCTTACTTTGGTTATAGGGAGTGTGAGGAACATTTTCGGGAATAAATATTTGTTCACCTTTTCTAACTAAGATATGATGTTCCAACTTTTCTCCATAAAATAGAGTACATTCTCCTTCCAACAAGTAAGCAATAGTTTCTATTTCTTTATGTATATGAGGTATTGAGTGAACTCCTGGTGGCATAGGTAAAACATTCATGCAAACTTTTTCAGAACCTGCAGTGTTTCTAGATACACCAGCATTATAAGTTACTCCTTGACCTCCTAAATATTTTTTTCCAGTTTTAATTAATTTGACATTTTTTTTTATCATTTTTCACTCAATCGATTCAAAAATTAAATTTTCAATATTTTGATTGTATAGATTTTTTATTTATTCAAAACCATATATTTTTTTCTGAAAATATTTCAACGGGTGGTCTCAAAGGTAGACTTTTTGAGTTTTCCTTTTCCACATAAAAACCATAACATCCACCCCTAAGAATTATCCTTGAGGGCACCCCAAAAACCATAGCCTGTTTTTTGTAAGTACTACTGCTCACACATTTTGATTAGCACAGATTTTTTGCATAAGAATTATAAATCGAGTATTAATTTATAATAATCTAATTAATTTTTTTCTATAATGGTAATTAAAATTATGTTTGGTTTTTATTTATCACTTTTCGTTTTTTTTTATTCAGGTGCTTTAGCTTTTGGATCAGAAAGGCTTGATTTATACATCCTAACCAAAAGTATTTTAAAAAATAAAATAATATCAACACAAGACTTAATTCAGTTTAATTTTAAATCTCAATCACTTGGATTTGAAGGAATTTCAAACAAAAAACAAAGTGACTATACGATTTTGATAAATAAGGCGATTTACCCAACATTTGCATACTCTGATAACATTAATGCTGGTAATTTAACTCAAACTATTCAAGTTGGAGATTTTAGTTTTGTGGGAGAAAAAGATGCTGTTGCAAAAACAGGAATAATAATAGGGGGAGGTTTCTATCTAGGAATTAAGAAACCATATAATCGTGGGAGATATATTGACATCAATCTAAATGCATCTTTGGCAACCGCTCCAGCTCATGACTGGTTGCAAGTCAGAAATGAATCGATAATTGCTTGTTCTAAGAATCATTTGAAAGAATGGATTTTTTTTGATGCTTGCGCAAGCTGGGCTCATAATAAAAAAGAGTATTCTGATACAATTAATAAAAGTATTTCAGCAAAAGTTACAAAATTATTTATGACAAGGAGAGGTTTCCATGAAAGTTCTTTTAAAGTTGAAAGGTATATTACTGACGAATATCAGCAAATACAGGGATCATTGGTTCTAAATTCTCTTTTATCAAATGCTTATAAAACAAGTATCTTTCTTGCTAAAGGTGAACCAGTTAAAGGTATGATTTCTTTGAACCATGCACTAGGAGTTTCTTTTAATAGATTAATCAATAATAAACCTTTAAAGGTTTCCTTTAATCAATCCTTTTATAATGGTGGGGAATTTTTAGGTATTCAAAGAGAAGATACTTCAAAAAAAATAGTAATTTCATATCCAATTAATAGTGGATTAAATGTATCAATAGGGTATGTAAAGAATTATTCTACAATCAAATCCTTTAGTCACAATGGGCCATTAGTTTCCTTTTCTCTACCTTTTTTTAAATTCTAAATATTTAAAATCTCAAGTTATAAATTATGGTTTTATTTCATGATGACACATACTCTAGGGATTATTGCCAATTGAAAGGCCTCTAATTTATTTGTGATCATTGTTAAACAAAGAACCTTTCAAAATTTAAAAACTTAATTAGAAATGTTCTTCATCACATCTTATAATATCAATTAAAAGGAAAAGTATCTACTTCACTTAAAAAATTTCTTCAATCAACAATAACTCCAATAGTTCTTACCTAATAAAAAAAGAAAATTTTGATTATAGATTATGTTCATGTAAAATATAATGATGGATATCATATTTGTTGATAAAAGTGTGCCTGAATATAGGGCTTTATTGGATGAGTTATCTGAAAATTATTTAGTTCATATCTTAGATAATAATCAAAATGCTCTTGGTCAAATTGCTAACATTATTGGTAACGATAGTAATTTAGGTTCCTTACATATTGTTAGCCATGGTGAACCAGGAGTTTTAAAATTTTCTAGTGGTTCCATAACTACTGATAATGCAAAAAATTTTAGCAAAGATTTAATCACGATAGGTAATGCATTAGGTAAGGGAGGTGATGTTCATCTTTATGGATGTGACATTGGTGGTGGTGGAAAAGGAGAAGAACTCTTACAACTTCTTTCAAGAATTTCAGGTGCTGATTTTGCAGCATCGGATGATATTTCGGGCTCACCGGCCTTTGGTGGTGATTGGGATTTAGAAACAACAGTTGGAAGCATTGAAAGTGCTTCTCTCAATCCTTCTTCTATCAAAGGAACTTTGGGCACTCCGTCAATAACCAATCTTACTGACTTATCTTATAATGAGCAAGCTGCACTTTCAGTTATAGATAGCGACATATCAATTACTGGTGGAGCTACTGGTGGTGATAATTATGCAGGGGGTTTTTTAGAATTTAGTCTTTCTTCCGCTGATAGCCATGACTTTCTTAGATTTTCTAATGACGGAGCAGCTTCGACCACAAACGGACAGGTCTCGATAATAGGATCTGTTGTTTACGTTGGTAATGGAACTGGTGCTGCTATATTAGGTAACGTTGATTCAACCAAGAATGGATTAAATGGTAATCCATTAAGGGTAAATATTTCGAATAGTTTTCAAAACGGAAATTTTGAATCTAATGATGGAACATCTACCTTTGGAAACTGGCAAATACAGTCTGGCCCAATTTATTTTGGAGTAACCCAAATTGGTGGTTTGAATACGCCAACAGACACTACCCCTCCAGCAATCGGAAGAGCTATTTCTGATCAAAATATTCCGACTACTGTTGGAACTTATTCAGCCGCTGTGAATAATGATGGTGGAGGAGAAAACTCTGTTAGACTAACAAGCACTGGAATAATTGCAAAGTCAGGTTATGACATTGTTAGAGGTCCGGCACTTTATAGTGATAATACTGTTTTCTTAAGAGCAAATGATAAAGTCAGCTTTGATTGGAAAGCCGTAGGAGGGTCCGATGCATATGATGTTTTTGGATATATCGTCAATACAGATGATAATAGCTTTGTAGAAATATTAAATGAAACAGGCTCTTCAGGAGGAGCGACAACATCTTGGGCTACTGAGACTGTCACCGTTACTAATCCAGGCTCTTACCGTTTCGTATTTGTCTCTGGAACTTTTGATTTTTCAGGAGGTAAATGGGCAGGTGCTCAACTATATGTAGATAATGTAAGTGTAACAGAAAGTATTCCAGCTCCTGCAACTATTACTGATGGAATGGTGCAAGCCATTGCTCGAAAGTTAAAATATGAAAGCACTTCAGATAATCCGCCGGCATCAAAAACTTTAACAGTTAAAGGGACCAGCATTAATGGTATTAGTGGAGCGGAACAGTCGGGGACTGGCACCCTCGACATTAATTTTACTTCTATCAATGATGCCCCAAATATTACTTCTGGATCAGTGGTAAATGCTGATGAAAACCAGAATCCTAGCATCGTAATTTATGATGCTGAAGCTACAGATTTGGATACTGCTGATACCTTAACATTTTCAATTTCTGGTACTGATTCATCGCAATTTACAATTGATACAGATGATGGAGAAGTCAGGTTAAAAGCTTCAGCTGATTACGAGAATAAGAGTTCATATAGTTTTAACGTAATTGTAACAGACAATGGTGTAGGTGGAAATCTTTCGGATACTCAAGCTATATCCCTAACTATTAATAATCTTAATGATCCTCCAGTAATTTCCTCTGGTTCAAACGGTTCAATAGCAGAAAATGCTTCAACAGGTACCATAGCTTATGATGCTTCAGCCTCTGACCCTGATTCTGGACAATCATTAGTATTCTCCGTAAGCGGTACGGATTCTTCCTTAGTGACTATAGATTCTGATGATGGAGAAATCAGATTAAATAATTCTGCAAATTTTGAGGTTAAAAACTCTTATAGTTTGAATATCATAGCCACAGATAATGGAGGTACTCCATCCTCAATTAGTAAGGCTATTACTATCAATATATCAGATCAAAATGATAGTCCTGAAGTCACAGATGACCTAGGAATAACTACTATAAATACGGCACTTAATAGTATTGTCGTACTTAATGATGATACAGATGAGGATGGTGATGGTTTAACTATACAATCAATAAGTTACGGAGGAAGTGGTACTGTAAGTCATAATGGAACAACGATAAACTATACCCCTCCTTCTGGTGCGGCGAATATTAGTGAGACAATAAACTATACTGTATCTGATGGAAATGGTGGTTCTGATACGGGTATTTTAACAGTTAATGTTAGGACACCTTTAATTACCGGACCTAGTAATTCTGCAGGCTCAGACACTTCAGCAATAACAAAGCAGGAAAATCAAACCGCTGTTACTACATTTTCGGCAAATGTGGGAGTGACATGGGTTATAAACTCTGGTTTGGATGGGAGTAAGTTCAGTATAGACGGATCAGGTAATTTAACCTTTAATTCCGCCCCAAACTTTGAAGTTCCACTAGATTCAGATGGAAATAATACCTATCAGGTTGAAGTAAAAGCAACAACTACCGACGGTCTAGGATTTTTTTCTACTCAAGTACTCACGGTTACAGTTAATAACGTCAATGAGTCTAGTCCTACGATTGATACCACTAATTTAACTGGTAGTATTCAAGAAAATGCTAATACTAACACTGTGATATATGATGTCTCTGCTTCCGACGCGGATATTACAGATATTTTGACTTACTCAGTTTCTGGAACAGATGCTTCTTTGGTTACCATTGATACAGATGATGGAGAAGTTAGATTAAAGTCTTCAGCAAATTTTGAAACAAAAAATTCTTATTCTTTTAATGTCATCGCTACAGATCCTGATGGATCAAGCGATACAGAGGCAGTTACGGTAAGTGTAAATAATGTAAACGAAATACCTTCAATAACTTCTTCTGCAACGGTTACTGCTGCGGAAAACCAAGCAAATAGTTCTGTTTTATATACTGCCACGGCGACTGATGTGGATTCAGGCGATAATCTAACATTTTCTATTTCCGGTGCTGATTCATCGTATTTTACAATTGATGCAGATGATGGAGAAGTTAGATTAAAGGTTTCAGCAGATTATGAAACTAAATCTTCATATGATTTTACAGTAATTGCTACTGATGATGGATTAGGTGCTTTGTCGGGTTCTAAAGCAGTTGTATTAAACATTTTAAATGTGAACGATAATCCTGTTTTAAAGAAAACAATTCCGATTTTGCAGGTTAAGGAAAATAATTTAGAAAATTTAGCATTAAACCAATTTTTCACAGATCCAGATGATGATAACATTACATTTTCTGTTTCACTTCCTGGGGGTGCTGGATTACCCTCTTGGTGTAACTTTAATGGATCTTCCACAATTCTAACTGTAAATCCATCTAGAACTGAGTTTGGGCTTAATACATTTGAAATAACTGTTAATGATGGGAATGGGGGTCAAATCACTCAACAATTTTTTGTAAATGTTTCAGCACGTAATAACCCTGCCACTGGAGACATAGCTATAAATGGGGGTGTTGGTATTGGTGATACACTGCTTGCAAACCCAAATATCATAGATGCAGATGGTTATACTTGGTTAGATTATCAATGGTTTAGAGATAATGAAGCAATATTAGGTGCAACAGAACGTGATTATGTAATAGAAAAAGAAGATTTAGGTACTAATTTAACAGTGAAAGCAAGCTTCATAGATGGATATGGTTTCAATGAAGAGGTTATTTCCAGTTCAGCAGTAAATATTCCTTTACCCCAAGTTATTTTACCATTGAATATAAGGAATGTGTTCAAAGATGCATTTAGTAATATAGTTATAAAAGGCGGTCAGTATGATGATCTTATTGTTGCTGCTGGTAAAAATAGTGGAGCAGAAGGAGGTTCCGGAGCAGATATTTTAATTGGAGGTACGGGCGACAATCCTTTAAGTGGTAACTCAGAGAATGATTATATAATTGGAGATTTATTATTTTCGGATTATTTTTATGGAAATGATACACTTGAGGGTGGAGCTGGAGACGATTTGCTGGAAGGAGGAAATGGATCAGACGTATTTATATTCTCTCCCTTAGATGGAAACGATATTATTGCTAAATTTAATCTGAATCTTAACAATACTGTCTTATTTGAGCCAGTGGGAGGAGACTTTGAAATTGAAAAAGATAAGATTGACCTAAGATCTTTTAATTTTAATGGATTTGAAGAAGTTCTTACTAAGGTTGAGACTACCCCAGATGGTCATACACAATTTTCTGATAGAGAGTGTACTGTATTGATTTATGATATAAGGGTTGAGGAGTTTACATCTGATAACTTTATTCTAATTTGATTATTAAATGGAGCAATATTTGTGTCGCTAATCAAGGAATTTAATATAATATTTTTTATAATATTTGTTTTCATTTTGACTGGGTGTGGTGGTCAATCTATACGAAACTTAGAAGAGCCAGAGGGATCTCTATATGATTTAAATTCATTAGATGTATCAAATTTAAAATTAATAACTATTGATGGAACTACCTTAGATTTAGTAAAAATTGATGGAGAATTAATAAGGCATCAAGGATCTGCTATAGTTACTATTAATGAAAAAAACGGTGCGTCTAGTAAGAATGTAGAGAATGGAATTCCAGTCAAGGATCTTACAAGTTATGTGACTATTATTCCTGAAGGTAATTCTTTGAATGGTTCTTTTGGGATTATAGGAATCCCTGAGTCTTCTGGGGATTTAATTGAGGGTAACTATACTTACTTAGGAACATCGAGAATTTTTATAAATGATGGGACTGCATTATATGACTTGACTGGAAACAGTAAAATTCAAA
Organism: Paracoccaceae bacterium; assembly: GCA_045565285.1. Lineage (GTDB taxonomy): Bacteria > Pseudomonadota > Alphaproteobacteria > Rhodobacterales > Rhodobacteraceae > CACIIZ01. The sequence continues at coordinate 44,706 of JBJLFR010000019.1, read as the reverse complement.
TTGATTTTAATGGGACAGAAGGGGTGCTGGTTGGTGAATTGACATCGCTATCTGGGAAGTTTTCAATGCTAAATTTAAGTTGCAGGGATTGTCCAATTTCTAACGCTGTAGATATCATATTTCCAAGTGGTTCAATTTGTAGCGGAAATAGAATTTGTCTTAACAAAATAGAATTAAAAAATGGTATTATTACTAATACTTTGACTAATGAATATCGGATGGAATCAGATGGAACATTTTTTGGCCCTAATTCAGTTGAGATAGGAGGTGTTTTCTCTATTGATGATACAGATAATGGGTCAATTGAAATTAGGGGGGCGTTCTCAGGGAAAAATAGTGACTAGTCAATAATTGGTTTCATTTAAATACTTTTTTATAAAGAATTGCTAATTGAATTTTTTTTCTTCTTTTTTATCCATAATTATCATATTCATCATAATCATCAACTATAGGGCTGTAGTCATAATTTTTTGTAGCTAAGATACTTTTACGTCTTCTTAATTCTCTAATTTTTTTCTCCTGATCTAGAAAAGTATTTTGATTTACAATCTTAAGATCTAGAATAAAATTTAATATTTCACTTAGTTTTTGCATTATTTTGGAATATTTATAATCCAATGTAATATCATTAATTTCATATTGATCTGTATTTAAATCAAACAGTTGAAACCTAAAACCAGGATATATAATTAATTTCCAATTTTTGTGCCTTAAAATAAATATTCATGAATGCCTCACAGTCTTGACATTCCAAAATAATAGATTGAGATAAATTTGGTTTGCTTTTTGAATTAAGTAAAGAAGAAGTATGACAAGGAATATTAATTGGTAATTTTAATTGATATGAGATCTATTACTGTTATATAGATACATTTGCCAAAAATCCTTGCCTTAACAATAGGCTACGATACTTGCTTATATTGGATTTTAATTTTTCTGTGCAAGAGGAAAGTGTGTGAAAGGGGAATTTAAAGGGGCAGTTTTTTTAGTTTTATTTTTTTAACATAACAATCATAACACCTACCCCCCATGACATATAATTATTATTAAATATGAGAGTTATGACACTTATGTTTTTCACACCCTAAAATATTTCTTTGATTTTAAAGACATACTCATGAATCTAACTAATTAAGTCATCAAGATATTCTTTAACAATATAAGATCCTATTATAGAAGTATAAGCATTGAGTGTAAGTACGGGATCTTTTACTTGATTGAAACCAATATGCCCATGTTCTTGCTCATAATTTAGAATAAATAAGACTACATCAAACTGGTACTTTTCTTTCCAGCGTTTAATAATCTTATTGGATTCATTCCACCTTCTGCTTTGATCTCTAATCTTACTACCATTTGCTATGAGTGGGTTTTTTCCATCCTCAAGCAACTTTAGGACAACTTCAGCAACATTACTATTTGTGTTGGATAAATTTTTAAGGAATATCTGATTAATTTTTTTGCTTAGCCAGTCTTTAAAGAATTTCTCAACCGAGGTGAAGTGTAAGTCTTGAAGTTCTTTTACAGTTAATTTAGTAGTCATATTTAAATATAATAAAAAGCTCCATCGGAGCCAAGCCAAAAGTGATAAAATATTTAACATAGTATATTATTTTATAAAAATTCTTATCAAATCTATTAATAAATAAAATTAAATTTTTTTTAATAGTTGATTTATCAAAGAAAGTAGAAATGATTCATTAATATATTTAGCAGGTTACAACCTTGATTTTCGTAATTCATAAAACCTTGTTTTAAGATAACTTACTAATTGAGATAATTCTGAGCTAAACTAAAAGCTAAACATATATCATTTATCTAATATAGTATTCCACATTGACGATCTGCTTTAATCTTCTTAATATATTATTGTAATGTTTGTTAATACTAACCTATAAAAATTATATTATTTGTTATTGATTAATGGGAGTTAAAGCATGCGTAGTCTAGGTGTAATATTTCTAGCAGATGTTGTAGGATATTCTAAGATGATGGCCCATGATGAAATGGGGACATTGAATCTGATTAGAGAGTTTCAAAAAGAAACAATTGCACCTACTTTGACTAAGTATGGTGGTACTATGATTAAATCTTTAGGTGACGGATGGCTAATTGAATTCAAAAGTGCTGCAAATGCTGTAAATTGTGCTATGGCTTGGCAGAGTATATCAAAACAACACGGGAAAATGAGCCTTAGAGTTGGAATACATCTTGGTGATGTTGAGCATGAAGAAGGCCCACCACCAGATGTTTATGGTGATACTGTTAATATAGCAGCTCGATTAGAATCAATAGCTGAGAATGGAGAGGTAGCCATTTCAGCATCTACATACTTATGTTTGGACGAAAATCAATCTAAGTCTTTTAACAATTGTGGAAAACAAACTCTAAAAAATATAAGTACTCCAGTTGAAGTATGGAGTACAGGTAGATTGAATATAGGTTCAAAGGGGATGAATCGGGATGATGGGAAGCCCATCATAGCAATAAAACCTTTTATTAGTATGTCTCAAGTTGTAACTGAATTTTGTGGAGATGTTACAAATGACTTAGAAAAATATCTTAATAAAAAAGACTGGATAAATTCTACTATTCAAAAGAATCCAAGCGAAGAAGACTACCAATTGATGGGAACCGTTTCGACAAATGGACCTAACTTTGCAGTCGAAGTCATTTTAAAAGCACCTGGAGGAAAAACTTTGTGGTCACAAAGTTTTAGTGGATCATTAAGGCAGATTTCTTTAGTGAGCGATACAGTGGCGAATCAGATTTCAAGTCAGATCTTCCTTGAGATTATGAAGGTTAGAGATAAATATAAATAATAATACAATTAAAATTAGGAAAGTTTAGGATTTTTTTTGAGGCTTAAATCAATTTTATAATTGAAAAAACAGTCAGGTTTGATGTTGTTTTTATGTCTTATAAAATAACACCTTAGTCCTTTTATTTTTAAAATAAACAATAACTATGGTAGTTCTTTTAATCACACAACTTTTTGTGGTTAAATATTAAGTATTTATTTGATTAAAACCCCAACTTTTTTCCTTGTTAATTTTTAATGCCTAAAGTTTCATACTATCGTGATTTTTTTAATTCATAACCAAGATATGTAAATGTTTAATGAAATAATTTATAGATTTTTTTTGTAGTTATAATATAATTACCCCAGCGTAAATTAGTAAATTTTTTTTTTAAATTTAATATTGGGAGAATGGAGAAAAAATTATGGCGATTAACGGACTAAATGGACCAATTGAACCTGCATTAATGGATGCAGCAACAATGAAAAGTTTACCACCAGAAGCTATGGGTGGTTGTACCGCCGAGATAATGCAGGAAATGCCACCACAATGCATGGGTGGTTGTAATTCTGGGCACATGACACATATGCCCCCAGAAGCCATGGGTGGCTGTAATTCTGGTCACATGACACATATGCCCCCAGAAGCCATGGGTGGGTTTGATGCACCGATGATGACTAATATGCCCCCAGAAGCCATGGGTGGGTTTGATGCACCGATGATGACTAATATGCCCCCAGAAGCCATGGGTGGTTGTAATTCTGGGCACATGACACATATGCCCCCAGAAGCCATGGGTGGTTGTAATTCTGGGCACATGACACATATGCCCCCAGAAGCCATGGGTGGTTGTAATTCTGGGCACATGACACATATGCCCCCAGAAGCCATGGGTGGATTTGATGCATCGATGATGACTAATATGCCCCCAGAAGCCATGGGTGGATTTGATGCGTCGATGATGACTAATATGCCCCCAGAAGCCATGGGTGGTATAAGTCCTGAAATGATGCAGTATATGCCAACAGAAGCAATGACGGGTATGAGTCCTGAAATGATGCAGATGATGCCCCCAGAAGCCATGGCAGGGTTTATGAATGCTGATTTAATTTCTAATATGCCCCCAGAAGCCATGACGGAAGTGAATGCGATGATGGTGGAGAATTTACCAGCAGAAGCATTTGCCGGTATTAATGCGGAGATGACGGAAAACATTCCACCTGAAGCCATGGCGGGTATGGATGCTGGTAAAATGGCCAACATTCCACCTGAAGCCATGGGGGGGTTAGATGCAGAGCAGATGGCCAACATTCCACCAGAAGCGATGGCGGGTTTAAGTCCTGAAATGATGGCCAACATTCCACCAGAAGCGATGGCGGGTATGAATCCACAGATGATCGAGATGATTCCATCAGAAGCGATGGCGGGTATGAATCCTGAGATGGTAGAGATGCTTCCTCCAGAATCTCAGGAAGCGTTAGGTGGTTTAGATGCTTTAAGCGATGCTCTAAAACCACCAATGGACGGACAAGAACCACCAATGGACGGTGCTTCTGAGGCAATTGATGTAGCCTTATCTGAAGGTCAAGTTCAAGGAGGTGCAAGTACAACGCCAGATGATGCAACGACCCATGGTGCTGAACAAGTAGAAACAGTGGATGATGATGTTAGTGAAAGTGCTGACGACGCATCTAGTTCAGATGATTCTTTGGCTTAAAAAGCATTAGGAAAAAATATCATACTAGTCTTTATGACTTGGTCACAACCAAAATGCGAATATTTTTTATTGTTATGGAAAAACAGTTTGAAATATTCGCTATTAAAGAGCTGGACTTTCTAAGTAATTTTTAATGAAATCAATAGACAAAGTATAAAAATTTTTTGGATAAGCCGTTATGCGTAATCATAAATTTTCTTGCAAAAAGCTCGCCCAGAAAGGCTTCATAAGATGAACGCAAAAACATTAAGATCTTTGTCTCTGGGTACTATTGCATTATCCCAACAGTTTGGAATCAGAATTACAGCTGAGCAATTAGAACAGAAAATATCTAGGGGACAGATACGATCTGAACGCGAGTTAAAGAACTCGCTAGGTGAGCAAAACATCAAACTTCAAAGATTTAAGCCGAAGTTTAAAATTTTTTTAAACCGATCTTATTATTTTCCTTGTCTAGCAATGATGCGGGACGGAACAGCTAAAATAATTATTAGTTGTGGCAAGAAAAGTGAAGGTTTTTTTGAAATTCAAACTATTGATCCTTTGGACCCAGCGAGCAAGGTAACAATTGAAAATGATATAGAATTTAGGAAAAATTGGGCAGGATCAATCTATCTAATTTCCAAAGAGACTGGAATTTCATCACAAGACCGTATGTTCGACTGGACTTGGTTTATCCCTGAGTTTTATCGTTTTAAAGGCTTGCTTTCTCTAACCTTAATTGCAGCTATTATTATTCATATTCTAGGTCTAGCTCCAATTGTTTTTATTCAAATATCACTTGATAAAGTTTTGAATTATGGAGCAGTATCGACACTGTACATTTTAATTATAGGTGTTTGTTCAGCACTCGTTTTCAGTGGTATTTTAAGTTACGCTCGGGATTACGTGATAAATTTTATTTCGACCTCAATTGAAGCTCGCTTATCAGGTGATATTTTTGATAAAGTAATGTCATTACCTGCTGTAACTTTTCAAACTGCTCCTAATTCTGAATTTGAGAATGTTCTCCAAGCTTCTGGAAAGATAAAAAGCTTTATCTCACAGCAGGTTTTGACTACTATTTTCGATGCTACCAAGATTCTTGTCTTTCTTCCAGTTCTATTTGGCTATAGCCCATTTCTTGCACTCATCGTAGTAATATTTGCAACTACCATAGGTATAATATCCCTTTTTGGAAAATGGCGCCAAAAGGAAGAGAGAAAAACTTCTGGTCCTATAGAAGCGGATAAAAGACGAATGGTTCAGTCCAGCATTGCAGGAATAGAAACTGTGAAAGCATTTTCACTTGAAGCCTCACAAAGGCGGGATTGGCGAAAAGCCTCTTCTAGCAGCATCCGTCAGAGTGTAAAAGGTCAAATTACTAATATGCTCATAACTAATATTAATAGTACACTTACCCAGCTTATGACGATTGCTCTGATTACTACTGGTATTCTTTTGGTTTTAAATGCCGGTCTTTCTGCAGGAGCGGTAATTTCATGTAATATGTTGGGCGCTAGACTTATATCTCCATTTACGGCGTTATTTACATTTTTTCATGATTTGAGTGGTTTCAGATCAACATTAGAAACTGTTAGTTCAAGTTGGAATGGTCCAAATGAACGAGTAGGTAGGGGTAACGAAATTGTAATAAAAGGAGAAATCGTTTGTAAAGATGTAGTAGTAAAGTTTGAAAATAATAATGCCCTTAATGGGTTAACTTTGACAATCCCAGCTAGCACTAGAGTGGCTATCGTAGGACCATCAGGTTCTGGGAAAACAACTTTTTTAAGATTATGTCAAGGCTTTATAAAACCTAATACTGGTTCCATGGAGATTGATGGCCAAAATATAAGGTATCTAAGTTTAGAAAATTATCGTAGCCAAAATACCCTTATTGATGGGAATCCTATTTTTTTTGGTGCTACAATTGAAGAAAATTTAAGAAAGATACAGCCCAACATAAGTGAAAGGGAATTTGAGGAGATATTAGAAACTTCAGGTCTGAAAAAAGTACTTGAAGAATTACCAAACGGTATTTCAACAGAAATAAATCAATTTGGTATGCCACTATCCCAAGGTAATCGAGTGACGCTAGCTTTGGCAAGAGGTCTAATGTCTCGACCTCGTATCTTATTACTTGATGAAGCATTGGCTAATTTTGATAAGGCAACACAAGTGGCGTTTTTTGAAAATTTCTCTCATATTTCTAGTCAAAAAACCGTAATTATGGCTACGCATGATATTCGTTCCACTAGAGAATTTGAGCAAATAATAGTTTTGGAAAAAGGAAAGGTTGTAGGTAATGGCACGCACGGACTTCTATTAAAAAAATGTAAATTATATAGTGAATTATGGGAAATGGACAGAAAATTATCTGAAATTTAGGATTTTTCATGTATACGAGTGAAGAAAAAATATATGTCTGATAAAACTTATACAAATGGAGAATATATTTTTCGTGAAGGCGAAAGTGCCGCTTATGCTTATGTTATAAAGTCTGGTGCGGTAGAGATAGTTAAAAATTCCGCTTCAGGTGTTCAGGTATTAGCTGAGTTAGCCGCTCCGACTATTTTTGGTGAGATGGCGTTAATTGATGGAAATCCTCGGAGTGCAGGTGCAAGAGCAAAGGAAAATACAGTTGTTACTGAAGTAACAGCAGCAGCATTCAGTAGTTACTTAAGTAAAAATCCTCAAGCTGCTATCCGAATTATGAAGAATATTTCTAATAATTTAAGGTCTTCAAATCAGTTAGTAGCAAAATATGAGCGTGCCGATACGCTTAATTCTGAATCAACTTCAGAGTTAATTCTACTGGATAAAAATACAAAAGATTTTGAGATTGATGATACTGATGCATTATATGAGCAAAAACCATCGAAACCACTTTTAATATTATTAATCACATTACTAGCATTTTTACTTGGAAGCGTTTTATTTGCTTCACTAAGTCAGGTAGATACTACGATATCTGCTAGGGGAGAATTTTTAACTGCAACTCCTAACATAATTGTTGAAGCTAGTGCTAGTTCAGTAGTTAAAAGTGTGGAGGTTGAGCGTGGTGACAATGTTTCTAAAGATCAAATAATCGCATATCTTGATGATACTGTAGTTCAGGTCAATCTGAAACAAAACCAAGAAAAAATCGATAATATCGTACAGTCTCTGATAAGTCTTTACATGGAAGAATTTTTGGTAACGAATATACACCAGTTTAGTGCAAATTTTAATATAGATGCACTATATACTGAAATTTTTAAGGAATTGAATTTTCAACATTCAGCTATAGGGTTCAGCGAACTTTATAAGAGTACTTTGATAAAAAAAGTAACGGAATATTCTCAAAAAATTAAATCTTTAGATGGAAAACTTAATAAAACAAAAAAGGAATATGAATCTTCAAAGCAACTTTTGGATATTGCAGAAAAACAAACTAAAATTAAAGCTGAATTAGCTTTGGTCAAAGAAGATCTATACAATATGCAGAAAGACACAGTGACAAAGATTGACGAGAAGCAAATATTAATAAAATCTCAACTAGCTGACGTACGTAAAAACCTATACGAGAAAAAGGTTGGTACTTTGCTTCAATATCAAACAGCGCAAGACGCTCTGCTGAAAGCAGAAAAAGCAAAATATAACTCAGAAAAATCAATTGCAAATCTTAAACTCAACTATTTGTCAGCCAGAGATGCTCTATTAAACGCAAAAAAAGCTCAATTTAATTCACAAACTGCTATATCAAAATTAGAGTCCGAAATAATAACGCAAACAGCTGATAAACAAGCATTCATAGCGAATTGGACCTCAAAATTGATTGGTGAGATTACTGACAAAAACGAAGAGTTAATACAATTCAAACAAGAAAAGATTAAATTAACCCGCCTCGTCGATAATATAATTGTACGTTCACCTGCTGAAGGAATAGTTTTAGATATTCCTGCAGTATCAAGTGGTGGTATTGTAAGTGAGGGAGAACCTATAGTTACCTTGGTTCAATCTAACCAACCATTATTTTTAGAAATTGATATAGATCCCAAACAGATTTCAGATATCAAAATTGGTATGAAAGTCTCAATTAAGCTCGATTCAATGCCATTTCAAGAATTTGGAGGAATTGATGGAGAGTTAATATACTTTTCCAACGATACTTTCAACGAGTCTCTTTCGGGTGACAAAGGAGTATTTTATCGTGGTAGGGTTAAAGTAGATAGTTTGGAGGCCTCTAAAATGCCATCAGATTTTGTTTTGTCTCAAGGAATGTTAGCATCCGCAGACATATTGGTGGGAAAAAGACCATTAATTTCTTACTTTACCTACCCTATCATGAAGGCATTTGAAGAGTCTTTTAATGAACCCGAGTAATAATTTACTATCTATTCTTATGGATTTTATTTTCAAAAGTATCATCTACAATAAAAATTTTAATTATTATTAATGAGATAGCAGATAAGCATTTGCCAATTTATTAGTAACACAAATTATCTTGTATTAGCGTAAAAAGCTATTCGCCTCTCCAATAATTCAACTAGTCCTATTATTGTAAATGATAAGATGAAAACAACTATTATAAGTGCCCAAAATCGTTCCATTAAAAAATAGGATAGATAAGTATTAAATAAGCCACCAAATCCAATAAGCGCTATAACTATCTGACCAACAATAACCCCTTTAACAGCCCTTACTACTGACAGTCGAATTCCGGTTATAATTTCTGGCATTGCTGATGGAATAACAATCCAGAAAATAATTTTCCATTTAGAGCACCCAAAAATTTGACCCATTTCTACTAAAGAATCTTTTACATGTGTTACCCCAGCCTGAGTATCAATTATTACTACCCATATTGAAAATAAGATTACTGTTGCTATTACTGTTGCATCACCTATACCTAATATTGGCATCAAAGCAGGTATAACAGCGGTAATTGGTGCAGAAAGAAAAAGGTTCACCCAAACAGATAAAATTTTGTCTGAACGCCTGCTAATACCCATCAAAATTCCAACTGGTATTCCAACTGAAATAGATAGACCAAGACCAATACTAAATGTTCTTGCAGTCATTGCGAATGCATCCCAAAAAGAAGATTGTTCAAATAGTTCAGTAAAGGCAAACCAAATTGCTGACAAGGGAGGGAGAAGTGTCATCCAACCCATTTGTCCTACTATCTCCCATACACCTGCCCAAAAGATTAATGACCAAAAAGGAGATCTTTGCATAAGTCTACTAAACCCAAAAAAATTAATCAAAGTTCTTTTTTTACTATTATCACTATTCGACATAACGTTTTAAACTACTCCAAATTTCATCAACAAGTTCCATATATACAGGCTGACGTCTTATTAAATCAATTTCACCGCGTCTATCAATTTCTGGAAACACAATATCAGCAATAGAACCTGGACGACCTGAAAGAATTACCACCTGATCTGCAAGATAAACAGCCTCTTCTATTGAGTGGGTGACAAAAATTACCGTTTTACTTTCTACTTTTAATAGATTAAGTAAGTCTTCTTGTAATTTTCTTCTCATTTGCTCGTCAACTGCGGAAAATGGTTCATCCATTAAAAGTATATCTGAATTGATTGTTAGTGCACGAGCAAGTCCTGTCCTTTGTCGCATGCCACCCGACAATTGATGTGGATACTTATCTTCAAATCCTAAAAGTCCCACCTCTCGAATATAATGAAGCGAAGTTTCTTCTCTTTCTTTTTTTGGGACACCTTGAGCACGTAGCCCAAAACCAACGTTCTGTATTACTGTGGCCCATGGAAGTAGAGCAAAGTCTTGAAAGACTAAAGCTCGATCTGGACCAGGACCTGCAATTTCTTTTCCACGAACTTTGACAGTCCCTGAAGTCGGCATGATAAGGCCTGCTATTACTTTTAGTAAAGTAGTTTTTCCACAACCACTAGGGCCTAAAATGGCAGTAAGTTTGGCAGCTGGTACATTGAGAGAAACATTTTTTAGCGCAATAATGGATTCTTGATAAGTTACTCCAATATCTTCAGTATTTAAAATTATTTCAGTTGAATCACTACCATTTTTCATAACTTTATTTCCTAAATAATATTTATTAATTCTTTTCAGATGGAAAGAGCCAATCTTCCAATAAACGCATTAGACTCAGAGTTAATCCAGCAATTGCAAGTATTGAAACAATTGTTGCAAACATTTTATCATAACGAGCAATAAATCTATTGTAAGTTATGAGATCACCTATACCAGTGGGCGTTATAAGTAATTCTGCAAGAACAATACCTATGAAGGCACCTGAAATCCCAAGTCTGAGTCCAGCAAAAATCATTTTTTGAGCCGATGGAAGTATTATAAAAAGTATAGTATCAAGTCGTGAAGCCAGAAAACTTTTTGACATTTCCAAAAGCGATGGGTTTGTCGCTTGAATACCCTTGTAAGAGTTAAGTGCAACGAGTGGCATGCCTAAAATAACTATAGCCACTATTTTCGAAGTATCACTAATCCCATAAATATAAGTTAACATTGGAATGAGCGCAGAAACCGGTGCAGTTTGAAAGATTATTAGTAAGGGCATAATAAACCATTCTGCGCCTCTTACTAACCCAATACTAATTCCTATAATAATGCCTCCAACAATGGTTATACAAAGTCCTATAAGAAGTGGTGGCAAACTATCTGCATAGGCTGCAACAAATTCTCCTGAGAAAATCATTTCTACAAATGCGACTAAAACTTTGCTAAAAGGAGGAAAAGCAATACTAATATCCGATCTACCAGCCAACTCCCATATAGAAAATACAAGAAAAAAAGAAAAAAAACGCCATAATAGCAGGCTTGTTTTAGCACTAACGCTTATAGAATTTATACCAGCTTTTTTTTGTTCTTGAGAATAGTTGTAATCTTTATTCAAAAAGTTGGCTCCTTCCTAAAATAAAAAACTGTGGCAGAATATACTGCCACAGTAAAAACTATATATTGTAAAATTCTAGTTTAGGGCTGCTTTGGCATCTTCTGAAAGTTTAAAATTCCAGAAATTATCTGGATTCAGGTCAGAAGCTGGCCCTTTAAGCCCTCCGGATGCAACTAGGAAGTCAAAATCACCTAGGGCTGCAGGTAGACCACCACCATCTTCAGCAAACATTCCTTGCTTAACTGCGGTTTCAAAATATGGTGTGATTTCGTCTACCAGCTCTTGTGGCAAATCAGGAAGTAGCCCCATTTCTTCACGTAATCTTGCTGGCAGTGTAGGATCTGCATTAATTTCGCGTGCTGAACGCATAAGCTCTTCTAGAAGAATTTGCATATCCCCGGCTCGTTCTTCTAAGAAATCAGTTCGCGAAAACAAAAGACTATCAGATCCATCAACATCTCCAAGATCTAAAATTTTAAATTTTTCTGGGTGTTTTGCAAGGACAAGTCGTGTATTTGTTATATCCAAGAATGTAGCGTTAATTGTGCCTTTCATTAAAGCAACGCCACGAACTTCTGAACCTGGGACGAAACTCATTTCAGAAAATTTAATATTATGAACTTTTTCCATATAGTATGATATGGCTTCAGTTCCTGAACCACGTGCGTGTATGGTTATTGGCTTTCCGTCCAAATCTTGCCATGATTTTACTTCATCCTTATTAACAACACAAAGAAAACCAAGTTTTTTTAATTGATAAAAATTTCTAACAGGTGCATCAGCTCCAAGTGTTTGCATTGCGGCGTAAGCAGATCCAACACCGACTTCTACCTGGCCATTCAAAACTGCTTGAAATACAAGATCATCAGACTGAAGTGAAATTGCTTCAGCTTTTACTCCACGAGCCTTTGCTCGCTCGAAAGCGATCAAATTGATAAGGCTTTCTCCAGTTATCGTATCAGCCTCGGCAAAAGTAATTACATCATCTGCATAAGCCATTGAACTTATAGTGATAAAGCTGATAATGAAGGCAGCCGTAGCCCGTAATTTTCTTACTAAGTAAACCATTTTTAACTCCATTATATGGGGCCTATTGGTGAATGATTTGCCTGTATAGAGATGAATGCAAGGCCCAAAATGCATTCTTTCTTGTAATTTATGTATTCAAAATATAGTTATTTGCATATTCTTACAACATTAAATTAAAAATTTTACAAAATATTCTTGATTTAACTACTTTAGATTAAAAATTAATCATTTTAGGAATATAATAACAATCAATTTTATATCGTTAATTTGGAAATAGATGGACTCCAATTAACAAGAGAGTTTGTATTTATTCCTACTGACCTAAAAGCCCCCCATATTGTCAGCACAACACTATCTAATATAGGAACATTAGTTCTTTTTTCTAAAGTGGATGCAATACCTGCGCCGGCTAAATTAGTACAAAGAACAATAACGGCTTCAGCTCCTTCTGAAATAACTGCTTCAGCTGCATTTGCTATTTTAGACTCACAAACTTCTCCAAAGCTAAAGTTATCTGTCAAATTAAAATGCCGTTCAGAAACACACTCAAATTTCTCTAATTCAAAATTGGTTATTATTTTTTTTTGAATAGAATCAACGTAGGGAGTTACTAGTCCAATTTTACTAATATTTAGTGCGTTAAGAGCCTCTATGATTGATAGAGTAGATGTAACAGCAGGACAGCCTGTCCTTTTTGTAATTAAATCAATCAAAACACGATCTCGTTCTATGCCGAGCCAAGATGCAGAAGTACCATTCCACCCAATAACCATTGGTTTAACATGAGATAATAAATCAAATCCTTTTAGCATATTTTCATCATAAAATTGCGATAAGCTTGAAGCTTTATCATCGATCCAGAGAACCTCAACTCTACCAAAATGCACAGAAACATTATTAATAGAACTGATAATCTTATAGCAGCAAGGCTCAACTATAGAATTAGACGATGGTGTAAGCATCGCAATACGTATTTTTTGGTTATTTTTCATATCTATTTGAAATAATAAAATAATTACTTTTTCAATGCACCTGAAATCGAAGCAATGAAATCTTCTAAGTCGTTTCCTATAAGTCTAAGATGAGATATTGCTGCCTCCTTTGCTCGCTGGCTATCACCTTTATCAATAGCTTTTAAAATTTCTAAATGTTCTCCTAAGGTTGCACGCATACGGCCAGGTTGAAAAGTTACTCTCATTCTATAAGGGGAAAGACGTCTTCTTAAGCGTAATGTTTCTTCTGCTAAATATTGTGTATGGGATGCACCATATAGCTGATCATGAAATTTTAGATTTACATCATAGAATTCTTTATGGCTTCCAATCTCGAATGTTTTTTCTAGTAATTTATGTGTAGAAAACATTGCTGAACGTTCATCATCAGTTGCCCGTCTTGCTGCTAATTGTGCGCACATACCTTCTAAAACTGCCATCAGTTCAAACATTTCTATCAGCATAGATATTGATAGATGTGCTACCTCAGCACCCTGTCTACCAGTGTTTTGGACTAGACCAATTGCGGTCAAAGCGCGTATTGCTTCACGAACAGGAGTTCTTGAGACACCATATTTTTTTGCTAACAATGTTTCGTCTAAACGTTCCCCAGGCATCATAGATCCATTTATTATCATGGTTTCTATTTCTGATAATAGGATTTCTGTACGTGTATTTTTTTTTTTAATAGATTGTTGGATATTCATGATTTAAAAAGTTTTTAATAAATAAATAGATAAATTTTTATTTTTTCGATTTTATTTACAACATTTGTTGAAAAAGAGCTAGTCAAACATTTGATTAATTTATTAAATAATGTACAATATTCTAATTATTGTATAATTAAAAGGGGTAATTGTATTATGGATCTGCAGCTAAAAGGAAAAACTGCATTAATTACTGGTGCATCCAAAGGAATAGGTGCTGGATTAGCAAAAGTTTTGGCTGCTGAAGGTTGCAACTTGCATTTATCTGCACGAGATGGAATTGCAATGCAGGTTTTGGCTGATAAATTGTCAAGTAGCTTTGATGTATCAGTACAAGTACATGAAGCAGATTTAAGTTCCAGCAAGTCTATGCATGAACTTGATACTGCTGCTGGAGAATATGATATACTTCTAAATAATGCAGGGGATATTCCAGCAGGTGATATAGAAGAAGTATCTGATGAAGCTATCCGAAAAGGTTTTGATTTAAAAGTTTTTGGTTATATTTCCTTATCTAGAGCTTTTTTAAAAAAGCGAAAAGGAAGAGATGGTGTAATTATAAATATTATTGGAAATTCTGGAGAAAACTGGGATGCTGCGTATTTTGCTGGTTCTACAGGAAATGCTGCGCTTATGTCTTTCACAAAGGCCTTAGGTGGAAGGAGTCTTAATCATGGCATTAGGATAATAGGGGTAAATCCAGGACCAGTTGCAACAGATAGAATGTTAAAAATAATGAAACGTAAAGCAATTGACATACTTGGTGATGAAAAAAGATGGGAAGAACTCTATGACCATTATCCTGGCAAAAGGCCAGCTACTGTTAAAGAAGTAGCAGATCTATGTGCTTTTCTTGCGTCTCCTCTTTCCGGATATACTACGGGTACAATTGTTACTATTGATGGTGGTATTTCTGCTAGGGGATCAGTTATATAATTATTAAAAATTTATTGGAGTTCATGTAAGTTACTCAAGTTCCAAGAACAAGATACTTCATCACTTATTTTTAAATCTTTAGTAAAAAATTCTGAGTCACTTAATGTTACATTAAAATGCTTATATTCAGAATTATTTAAAATGATTTTTACACTACTTCCTTGAAACTCAATATCTGTAATGGTCATTTTTTTAGAATTATTTTTTGTTTTGCTATTGGTATGTTCTAGTAAAATATTGTCAGTTCTCAATGAAAATATTTTTTTTCCTATGGATATAATATTATGACCACCTACAAATTCTGAGACAAAAGCGCTTTTAGGTTTATTATATATAGTTAAAGGGTTATCAATTTGTTCTACTTTTCCTTCGTTCATAACTACTGCAATCGATGCAAGTGCAAGGGCTTCCTCTTGAGAGTGAGTAACATGGATAAAAGTAATATTTAGCTCTCTTTGCATTTGTTTTAGTTCTGTTCTCATCAAAACTCTGAGTGCAGGATCCAACGCAGATAATGGTTCATCAAGGAGTAAAACGCTTGGCTTAGTTATTAAAGCTCTCGCAAGTGCTATTCTTTGTTTTTGACCACCAGATAATTGATTAGGAAATCGATCTTCATATCCTTGCATTTGAACCAGCTCGATATATTTCATAGCAGTTTTATTTCTCTCCTCCTTTGATATTCCCATAATTTTTAAGGCAAAAGATACATTATCTATAACCTTTAAATGAGGGAATAGTGCATAACTTTGAAACATCATTGAAGTTCCCCTCTTAGAAGGTGGAAGTTCATTTAGTCTTGAAGAGCCAAGGAAAATCTCTCCTTCACTAATTTCTTCATGACCAGCAATCATTCTAAGTAAAGAAGTTTTTCCACAACCAGAAGGACCAAGAAGGCAACAATATGATCCATCTTTGATTTTTAAATTTATTCCATGTATGGCATCAAAGTTACCATAAGACTTTTTCAAATTTATTAATTCAAGGTCATTTTTCATTGTAAACCGTTATTATCTTTTTTTTTAAATTAACAATTTTTATAACAGAAGATAAAGTAATTCTTATAAAAAGATCTTTAGCTTTCTAGTTAAAATATTAGCAGAACAAATTTTTTGCACTTTTTTTAATCATTATTTGCTGTTATCATTATTTATTATAATATTTAAAAAAACAAAACTGGTTAAAATCAAGTCATTTGTCTTATGTAAAATTTATCAACTAATAATAAACAACGGAGGAAAAAAATGGAATTAAAAAATTCATCAACAATTTCTAGAAGAAAAATGATAAAATTGGGTGTTGGTACAACTGCAGCTGCTGTTACTGCTTTATATGCTCCAAGTGTTATTTCTTCTGACCCTATTACCTTAAGATATTTAGGAACAGCTGTGAGTATGGGTGATGACGTACAAAAGAAATTATTTGAAGATACAGGTCTTAAAGTTCAATTTATTGCAGTAACTACTGATGAGGTGACTAAGCGAGTTTTAACTCAACCAAATAGTTTTGATTTAGTTGATACTGAGTATTTTAGTCTTCCAAAGTTAGTACCATCAGGAAATATCCTGGGAATGGATACCAAAAGAATTAAAGAATGGGATAATGTGACATCAATTTTTACCAAAGGTGTAACTCCATCTGGAAAGAAAGTTGGTCTACAAGGAACTGCACCTTCAAAAGTGATGTATCTCGAAGGATCAACAGGTAAGAATTTCGCTAATGATGTTACTCAATATGCCACACTTATACCGACAATTTATAATGCAGATACTCTTGGTATAAGACCTGATTTAATTAACAGACCAATAAATTCGTGGGCAGAATTATTAAATCCTGAGTTTAAAGGTAAGGCAGCAACTCTTAATATCCCATCAATTGGGATAATGGATGCCGCAATGGTAGTTGAGGCCATGGGTGAATATACATATCCTGATAAAGGTAATATGACAAAAGCTGAAATTGACCTCACTATGAAAATTTTTACTGAAGCAAAAAAGTCAGGTCAATTCAGAGCATTTTGGACTGATTTTAATGAAAGTGTTAATCTTATGGCTTCTGGTGAGGTAGTAATTCAATCTATGTGGTCACCAGCAATAACAGCTGTAAAATCACAAGGTAAAGAATGTATTTATCAACCATTAAAAGAAGGTTATCGTGCTTGGGCTGCTGGGTTTGCTCTACCAAAAACAACAAAAGGAAAAACTGCTGATGCGGTTTACGATTTTGTAAATTGGTACCTATCTGGATGGGTTGGTGCTTACCTTAATCGTCAAGGGTATTATTCAGCTGTACTTCCAACTGCAAAGCAATATATGTCAGAAGACGAGTGGGGATTTTGGATGGAAGGAAAGCCAGCCCAGGGTGATATACTAAGTCCTACTGGATCAAAATTAGCTTCTGCTGGTGAGAAAAGAGACGGTGGTTCTTATGAAGATAGAATGGGCGGAGTAGCTTGTTGGAATGCAACAATGGACGAAAATAAATATATGGTCCGTAAATGGAATGAAATGGTTGCATCGTAAATTTTAATTATTTAAAAATTAAGTTGGGCTATTAAGGTAATTAATAGCCCGATTTTTAACTAAATAAGAGTAAATTAATTTGAAAAAACAGATACGTATTTTTCAGCCTAAACTTTCTTGGTTAGCTATACCTTTTGCTATTATATTTATTGCATATTTTGTTGTACCACTAATATTAACTCTAATAGTAAGTTTTTGGGATTATACTGAGTATTCGATAATACCAGATTTTATTATTGGTAATTATGTTTATATATTCCAAGGCTGTTTTACTTTTGAAGATGGACTTTGTCTTACATTCAAAACTTACATTTCAACTTTTTTCTTTTGTTTTTTTACTTGGTTAATAACGTTGCTATTGGGTTTTTGTGTAGCTTATTTTCTTGCTTTTTATGTAAATTCTTTACCATTACAAATAATTCTATTTTTAATATGTACCATTCCTTTTTGGACATCCAATGTGATACGTATGGTATCCTGGATTCCCCTTTTAGGAAGAAATGGTTTAGTAAATGATACATTAATATCATTAGGTATAATTCAAGAACCTGTTGAGTGGTTACTTTATTCAAGTTTTTCAGTTATTCTGGCATTAGTTCATTTATATACATTATTTATGATAGTACCTATTTTCAACTCTATGTTACGTATTGATAAAGAAGTTATAGAAGCGGCATATGACTCAGGAGCTAATCAATTTCAAATAATAACAAATGTTATAATACCTTTATGTAAACCAGGTATAATTATAGGATCTATATTTGTCATTACAGTCGTAATGGGTGATTTTTTGACTATTGGCATCATGGGTGGTCAACAACTTGCTTCTATTGGTAAAATAATAAACACAGAAATGAACTATCTTCAATTACCAGGAGCAGCTGCAAATTCAGTAATATTATTATTAATTACAATTTTCATCATCATCGTTATGACTAAATTTATTGATATAAGAAAGGAGCTTTAAATGCATAAGACTGGCTCAACAGGGTTTCTTATATTTTTGTCAATATTTGTTTCTTTTGTTATATTTCTTTATGGACCCATATTTTCAATAATTTTATTAAGTTTTCAAGGCCCTTCAGGTGGATTAACTTTTCCTTTAAATGGATTTTCTTTTTATTGGTTTGGAGAGCTTTGGAAAGGCTCTGGTTTAGTTGATATTGGTGCATCTTTTAGAAGATCCATAGGTTTAGGTATTTTTGTTATGATTCTAACTGTTGTACTTTCAGTATCAGCTGGTTTAGCATTCAGAAAAAAATTTTTAGGATCTGATCTTCTATTTTATACAACAATTGCTAGTCTGATAGTTCCTTCAATAGTATTATCATTAGGAGTAGCATTAGAATTTAGATTGATAGATAGTTTAATAACTACTTTTGGAGAAACGTTTGAAATACAAACAATTATAGATAATTTTCAAACGTCCTTGGGAATGTATACAAGTGGATTTGGTGCACAATTAACATGGACCCTCCCATTTGGGTTGTTGATTATGTTTGCTATTTTTAATAGATTTGATAAATCTTTAGAAGAAGCATCCAGAGATTTGGGCGCAAATTCATATCAGACATTTTGGTATGTGGTTTTTCCGATTATAGCCCCGAGCATAGTTGGAATAGCACTTTTTGGTTTTACATTATCTTATGATGAATTGGCCAGGTCATCTCAAGTAATGGGTGCTACCAATACTTTACCTCTTGATCTAAGGGGTTTAACAACAACGGTCACAACGCCTATAATCTATGCCTTAGGAACTGTTACTACTAGCATTTCTTTTCTTGTCATAGGGCTCTCTTTATCATTGGTTTATATCCTTAGATATAGGAGAATTAAATAAGAAAGTAACAAATATGTTAATTTGTATAATTAATCCTAACACAACAAAAAAAATGACTGACAGAATAGAAATGGTGGCAAATAAAGTTGCTTCCAATGGTACAAGTATAGTTGCTACCAATCCTAAAAACGGACCTGAAAGTATAGAAGGTTATTATGATGAAGTATTTTGCATTCCTGGTATCTTGGAGGAAGTTTTTTCTAATAAAGAAGCTGATGCATACATAATAGGATGTTTTGATGATACTGGTTTAGATGCTGTTAGAACAATAACTAATAAACCAGTATTGGGAATAGGGGATTCTTCATATCACATTGCCTCATGCTTAGCTGGAACATTTTCTGTTATAACAACACTCGATGCTAGCGTCCCAATTCTTAAAAATAACCTTTTAAAACGTGGGTTTGATCGGATTTGTGTAAACGTTTCATCTGTTAACATTCCAGTTTTAGATCTTGACAATGAAGATAGTAATGCTTCATCGAGTATTGAGAAAGAAATAGAAAAATCCATTAATAACTATAAAGCTGAAGCAATTGTTTTAGGATGTGCAGGTATGGCTGATTTTGCTCAAAAATTGGAAGAAAAGTTTTCTATTCCAGTAATTGAAGGAGTTTCAGCATCAATTGTTTTGGCAGAAGGTTTAATAAGGATGAAAAAAAATACTAGTAAATTGGGAGGTTATTCTTATCCTAATCCAAAAAAATATTCTGGTATTTATAAACCATTTTCCTTAGAGTAGTCTGATTTTTACAATCATGATTTAATTTATTTTGCATTATATATTTCAGTCATGTTTTTAAAAGGCTAATTCAAGTTCAATTTCTTAAAGTTCTAGGTAAAGCTGATAGTTTAGAATGTTCTAAATTTAATGCTATTCTTGTAAGAGTTATTTCAGGATCCTCCATCTTGTGAAGTGTTGAATCTATTGGTGCAGCTTCCAAAATAATTGCATAGTTTTTTTTTTAAAATCTCATTTTTTTTAAAAAAAATGAAAATATTTGAATTACTTTAAGAAACGAAAATGAAATTAAACCTAAAACAAAAAAAGTGAAATTATAAATTCATTTATTAAATTCCCAATATAAAAAAAATAAGATATTAAAGTACTAGATTAAAAAATTAAATTTTATTAAAATCATAAATTTATGAAAAAGACTGAAATTGTTAAATCTTATTTATCTTTAATCCCACCTGTTCATAAAATCCTGAATTTTACAGAAGTTCAAAAATTGATGGATCAGTATGGTCAACCTGTAGTTGTAAATGCCATACGTAGAATATTTCATGACTATAGAAAATCATTAAAAAAAGATACTAAAAAAAATCATCACAAACTTTCAAGTGATTATATTATTAAACTTCTAAAAAAAACTATAATTTTAGAAACTCAAGATACTTTAATTCCTATATTAAATCTCAGTGGAATAATATTACATTCTAATTTTGGAAGAGCCATACTTCCAAAATTAGCACTGAAAAAAATAGAGGAAGTGCTAGGATCTAATTATAATATTGAATATGACATTGAAACTGGAAAGAGAAGTGACAGAGAAATACATATTGAAAGTAAACTATGTTCATTATTAGGGGCTGAAGCAGTTACAATAGTAAATAATAATGCTGCTGCAGTCATGTTAGTTTTAAATACTCTTGCTAGACGTAAAGAAGTAATAATAAGCCGTGGTGAACTTATAGAAATAGGTGGTTCTTTTAGGTTGCCTGATATAATGCAAAGCTCAAACTGCATTTTAAGGGAAATAGCAACAACCAACATAACAAATTTAAGTGATTATGAAGATGCAATTAATACTAAAACGGGATTAATTTTTAAGACTTATTCCAGTAATTTTACTATAAATGGTTATACTAAGAGTGTTGATGAAAAAGATTTAGTTAGTTTAAGTAAAAAAACGAATTTGCCATTAGTCGTAGATTTAGGAAGTGGAGCAATTGTAGATTTAAGTAAGGTTGGTTTGAAATTTGAGCCAACACCATATGATAAGCTTAAGGAAGGTGTGGACTTAGTTACATTTAGTGGTGACAAACTAATGGGTGGACCTCAATGTGGAATCATTGCAGGGCGATCTGATCTTATCAAAAAAATAAAAAAAAATGCAATGAAACGAGCAATGAGATGTGATAAGTTTACTATTGCAGCATTGTCTTCAATTCTTAAAATTTACCAAGACCCAAAAAAAATAGTTGAAGAAATTCCTACTCTTAGATTTCTTGCACGGCCAAAAGAGGACATTAAGAAACAGGCTGAAAGAGTTTTTTCAAAAATTGAACCTATTTTTAGAGGTAAAATAAAAATAAAAATTATTAATTGCTTTAGTCAAATGGGTAGTGGAACTCTCCCTAATTTATCTATACCAAGTGTTGGAATTTCTTTCCAAAAAAGCACTAAGAAAAATAGTGGATTATTTCCTATTGAATTTGCACAAAAACTTAGAAAACTTCCAACCCCAATTATAGGGCGGATTAAGGATGGCGCTTTAGTGTTAGATTTTAGATGTTTGGAAAAAGATACTGATTTAATAAAACAGTTACAGTCTTTAAAAATGGGTGAGGATCTTTGATCTTATGATAATTGCCACAGCAGGTCATATTGATCATGGAAAAACAAAATTAGTTGAGGCAATTACTGGAATAAATTCGGATCGACTACCTGAAGAAAAAGAAAGGGGTATATCAATTGACCTTGGTTTTGCATATCATGAACTTGGCAATGGAATAATCCTAAACTTCATAGATGTACCAGGGCATGAAAGATTCATTAGCAATATGCTTTCAGGATTTTCAAGTGTTGATTTTGGATTATTGGTTATTGCAGCAGATGATGGACCAATGCCACAGACTGAAGAGCATTTATCAATTTTGCAACTTCTTCAAGTTAAAAATTGTGCGGTAGTATTAAGTAAAATTGATAAAGTTGACAAAGATAAATTATCTAATGTTAATAACCTTGTTAAAAATATTATCAACCAAACAAATTTTCCAAATGCTAAAATTTTTCAAATTTCAAATAAAACAAGACAAGGTATAAATAATTTAATTAATCATTTAAAAGAGGTTGCACTCAATTATCAAAATAGGACCATAAAAGGTAATTTCCGACTATCAGTGGATAGAAAGTTTTTAGTTAAAGGTTCAGGTATAGTAGTAACTGGAACAGCAGTTTCTGGTAAAGTAATTACTGGAGATGAACTTATACACTCTGCAACAGGACATAGTTTGAAAATTCGAGCTATTCACAGTCAAGGTAAAAAAAGCCTTATAGGGGAAGAGGGACAGCGTTGTTCGCTTAATATTGCTGCACGTAATATTGATATAGAGAAAATAAGTCGCGGAGATTGGATACTATCCAAAAATATCTTTTTCTTAACTAGTCGGTTAGACGCAGTTCTCACAATTTTAAAAAATGAAAAACAAAAATTTAAACATTGGACAGCTGTACATCTATATCTTGGTTCAGGAAATGTCACCTCTCGTATAGGTATTTTAGGAAACTTATCTATTAATCCAGGGGAAAAGAAAAAAGTTCAATTAGTAGTAGATAAACCAGTGCATGCAGTATTTGGTGACAAATTTATAATTAGAGATATATCGTCTAGACGAACAATAGGGGGAGGGTATATTATAAATCCTTTTGCAAAAAAAAATAGCAAATCTAATGTTCGAAATTTATATTTGAAGAGATTAGAATTAATTAATTCAAATTCTTCAAAAGCTGCTTTGAATAATCTGCTTCTTCATCATATAGAAGGAATAGATTTAGAAAATTTCTTAATGGTTCGAAATTTAACCATTTCAGAATTTGAAAATATCGTAAGATCAATAGATATCATTACAGAATTATATAAATCACAAAAGTGGTTAATCCTAAGAAAAAATTGGATTTACTTTCAAAAATTAATTTTAGATGAATTATATAAAAAACAAGAATATAAATCTAAGAATGGTACAGACTTTATTACATTATCAAATGCCTTAAAAATAAAAGTTCCTGATTTTGTAATCAAAAATATTACAAATGAATCTGTAAAGTCTGGAAAATTGAAAAAGTTCAAAAATTTATTTTATCATCCAATTCATTTTTTTGAAAATGTAAGCAATATATCATGGTGGTATGATCTAGAAAAAAAATTTAAAGAATACGGTTTTCTACCACCAAAAATTAAAGAAATATCTACCGATATTGGAATTGATTTGAAAGTATTAGAACCTATTTTAAAAAAGGCTTCAAGTTTTGGTTATTTATCAAAGATTAATGAAAATAGGTATATATTATCAACTAGTTTTGATGAAATAGTTTCTATTTTTGAAGGTATAATGAAAAGTGAAAATATTGATAAAATTACAGTCAAAAAGTTCTCCCAAAATACAGGAATAACAAGAAATTTATCAGTAGAAATATTAGAATATTTTGACAAAATAGGTTTTACTAAGCGATTAGAAGAAGGAAGAGTTATTCTAAAATCTTTTAAGGATTAAAAATTATTTGATTAAAAAATTTAGAAAAAGTAGATTTTTTTTTTTATTTTTGATATTATCAAATAGGAAGGTAAACGTTCCCCGGTGGGGCGCACGGACTTCAAATCCGTTGAGACTCATTACATGAGTTTGGTGGGTTCGACTCCCGCTCCTTCCGCCAATACAAATTATTTGTTGATAAAAATTTCGAATTTGATAATTTAATTTTACAAAATATTAAATGATGGAGTCTAACAATAAATTGGTTTTAGTAAGACAGATGCCTGCTGTTGGAAGAGGTTTTATAGAAAAGCTTGAACCACCAGATATCAAAAATTTTAATTGGACAAATCCTGCACCACAAAATAATAGGAAAGTAGCCATTATTTCAACTGCAGCAGTTTCTAAGCGTGGTGATAGGCCATTTTCTTGGTTGGCAAGAGATTACAGAGTAATAGGTAAAAATGATCGTGATTTGGTCATGACTCATGTCGCAGTTGAGTATGATAGAACTGCTTGGCAACAAGATCTTAATACTATAATACCTTTAGACCGGTTAATTGAAATGGCGAAAGATAACGAAATAGGTTCAGTTGCTGAAAATCATTACACCTTTATGGGTGCTGCAGATCCTCGTGATATGGAAAAATCAGCACTTGAAGTTTCACAAAAAATGAAAAAAGAAGCAGTTGATACTGTTTTTCTTGTTCCTGTCTGACCATTTTGTACGCGCGCCGTGTGCGGGCTAGCTCATATTTTTGAATCCCAAGGTTTCTCTACTGTATTAGTAGGATTTGTGAAAGAGCATATAGAGATTATAAAACCACCAAGAGCATTGTGGTTAAATTTCCCCATGGGGCGACCTCTAGGAAAACCTAACGATCCAGAATTTCAAAAAAAAGTAATTCGTAGGGCATTTGATTTATTTCAAAGAAGTTCAGGACCAGTTCTAGAAGATTTTCAAGAAATAATACCAGTAAGAGAAGGAAGGATGAGTTATGCCATACCTGTTGATCTTATTTATAAAGTAAATCAATTAGAAAATATTGATAAGTTAGCAGGGGAGGTACAAAGAGAACTTTCAAATCTAATGCCCGATTATGTTGAAGCAGTTAAAAATGTTGGAAGAACAACAGTTGGGGCAAGTGAGTTGGAGATTTCTGATTTTGTTCCGTATATTGCTGAATTTGCAAAGGGAAATAAACCAAAAAGCCCAAGAAAAGGTTTACCTGCAATCCCACTATTAAAACTTGTTGTTGAGGATTTAAATGCGGTATATACAGAAACTAGAATTTATAAAGATAAAATAGATGATTTTGAGATTCTAGGTAAATGGTTTTGGGAGGAAACTAACGCTGGAAAATTATTATTAGCAGTTGAGGCAGTTTCTTTGGAAAGTGATGACCAAGTACTTCGTCAAATTGCTTCAATGTCTCTTCTAACTCCAAGGTTTTGGTCTGAAGGACCACTTCCTGGTATTTCAGGTTCAGGCTGGACTTAATTTTTAAAATTAAAATTAATAAAAAGAGATATTTATTTTATTTGAGCTCTTAAATCCAGGGTATTACTTTAAAAAAAAATTATTTTTATGACTAAAATTAACAAGATAATTAAAATTAAAATTAAAAATTTTATTTGTAGTTTTAAATCTATAGATAGTAATAAGAATAAAAAAGCATTAACTGATGTCAAAATTAATTTTGGATGGTTCAATACTCCTTTTGGCAGAGCACTTATAATGAAAAATGAAATTGGTTTATGCGGATTAGCATTTGCATCTGAATTTGGGCAGCAAGTTATTTTAGAGGACATGAAAAAAAAAAGTGGTAATACTCCATTTTTTGAAAACTTTGAATCAGTCAAAGAGTATTTTAAAATTATTTTCTCAGGATCAGGTGAATT
This sequence comes from Paracoccaceae bacterium, assembly GCA_045565285.1. GTDB lineage: Bacteria > Pseudomonadota > Alphaproteobacteria > Rhodobacterales > Rhodobacteraceae > CACIIZ01. The sequence continues at coordinate 18,913 of JBJLFR010000019.1, read as the reverse complement.
GCGTTTGAATTTAAATGGCACATCATTTCAAGTAAAAGTTTGGGAAGAACTTTTAAAAATTCCATCTGGTCAAACAAAATCATATTCTGAAATTGCTAATAAAATTGGATTTCCTAAAGCTACTAGAGCAGTTGCTACAGCAGTAGGGCGAAATCCTATAGGCTGGTTAATACCATGCCACCGTGTTTTGAGAAAGTCTGGGAAATTGGGGGGGTATCATTGGGGAATATCGATAAAAGAGAAAATGTTGAATAATGAGAAAATTGATATATAGAAAGTTTCAAATTTACATAACCATAATTTTATATTCTATTTATTGATAATGTTTCTTCAAGTATATCAATACCTTGCATTTTCCAAAAATGTAATAAATCAATAAAAATCCAATTTTCTGATAATTTTGTCCCCTCTCTTCTATATATATCAATCACTCTCATTTCCCCTGGAGTTTCACTTGGTGGCATTCCCATAAAACTGCTGTTTGGAGTAAGAGACAAATTAGGCCAGCCAAAAAAACCACCATAATTACCTTCTGCAATACGGCATATATGTCCAATAAATTTTCTATCCTTAAATCCAGCCCTAAATGGACCAGAGTGTTGTAGAGCATATCTTTCGATAGTATATGTCGCGCCAATGCCGGTAGGACCCCACCAAACCATATCATCATTCCAGCTTTGAAGAAGTTCATTTGTTAAAGATTTATGATCAAAGCTTTTCCAGTTTTTTAAATCATTGACCATGAACTCAATAGCTTTGGTAGTTTTCTCTCCTTCATCTTTATCTTGAATTTCAAATAATAAACCATCATGTGTTCTTGGACCTGGTTGTACTAGTTGAGCTGCAGTTTGAGAGGTAAAAGGTTTTAATCCAGTTTGAACCATAAAATGTGGAATATCAAAAAACATTGCAGTTTCAATTATTTTTCCTCCTTCAACTTTATTAAATTCACAATATCGGAGCATAGAAAGTTTATTAGTAGCTGGAATCCCTAACCAATTTTCGTCAAAAAGACCCATTAAATGTCCCATGGATACAACCCAAACACCCTCATGTCCTTTTATATCGTTAGATCCAGCTAAAAAAATATCTTCTCTTCTTTGGCATCTTTTTAGACTTTTGAGCAGGGGTTGCCAAAAGGCTTTTGCTACTTCTTCTGAACCACGAATCATATTAAATGGATGAAATCCGCGCCATAATAATTCTTTAGAACAAAATTCTTTAAAAATAGATGGTATATGTTGATTTTTTGATATTTCTAATGATTTATAAAATTCTTGGACTAATTTTTTTTCAGATTGAAAATTCATTATAAACCCTTAAAAATAGTTATTTATAAATAAAATATTGATACATTTTTTAATATAAACAAATTTTTGTTTTTAAATTTTGCACAAGTTTGTAAAAAAAATATTGAAAGATTTATTTTTTTAATTGTAGTATTGAATACGTATGCAAAAAGTTCAATAGGTATTTTTTATGGCAGAAATCCAGTTACGAAATCTTAGCAAGAGCTGGGGCAATTTTGTAGCTGTTGAAGATTTTAATCTTACCATTGCTGATAAGGAGTTTCTAGTTCTTCTTGGTCCCTCTGGTTGTGGTAAAACTACTACTATGAGAATGATTGCTGGTCTTGAAGATGTAACCGCAGGAGAAATTTATATTGATGGTAAATTGGTAAATAATTTAGAACCAAAAGATAGAGATATATCAATGGTTTTTCAGAGTTACGCCCTATATCCAAACATGAACGTATATGAAAACATCAGGTTTCCGTTAAAAGTTAGAAAAATAAAAAAAAATACTCATGATAGTAAGGTAAAAAAAGCAGCTCAAATGGTTGAATTGACCGATTACCTTCATAGAAAACCTGCTGAACTATCAGGAGGACAAAAGCAGAGAGTAGCTTTAGCCCGTGCTATTGTAAGAGAGCCTAATGTTTTTTTGATGGATGAACCTCTTTCTAATTTAGATGCTAAACTTCGTGTATCTACAAGAGCTCAGATCAAGAATCTGAGTCATGAATTAGCTATTACAACAATTTACGTAACTCATGATCAAGTAGAAGCAATGACACTTGCAGATAGAGTTGTAGTTATGAAACAAGGTATTGTTCAACAAGTTGGGGATCCAACTGATATATACAATAAACCTGCAAATTCTTTTGTAGCTGGATTTATTGGATCTCCAGCAATGAACCTTTTAGATGGTAAAATTAATAAGGGAGTTTTTTCGTCTGAAAATACAATTATCAATGGATTAAAAGCTGATGATGGTGAGATTATACTAGGGTTTCGAGCAGAAGATGCCATGGTCATAAAAGAAAAAGGTCAATTAAATAGTAAAATTTTTACCCTTGAGATTTTAGGAGATGCGACAATGGTCACAGTTAAAATTGGTAAATCACTTGTTAGTATCAAAGCAGACAAAAATTTTAGAGCAAATATTGAAGACAAAGTTTCTATCAAAATACCTGCTCAAAAATGTCACCTGTTTAATAAAAAAACAGGGAAACGTGAAGGGGGATAAATCCTCTTTAGTAAATTCGCATTCGCGATGTTAATCGGTGTAATTAAACTTGCACTTAATAAATATGGAGATAGAAAATGATAAAAAAACTTTTTTATTCGGTAGTCTTTGGTTCTACCTTATTATTTGGGGCACCAGTTTTTGCTGGTTGTGAAATTTCTGATAGAGTTAGCATTGTGGGAAATGAATTTCCTGCAATACAAACTGTGGGAGCTGGTGCACAAGAATGTACTGGAGCAAAGGTTGAAACAAACCTTACTTCAGAACACCAGAAAATAAATGTTCCAGGTATGCAGGGAAATCCTGCGGAATATACTTCTGCTATAATAGCAAATTCTTCAATTGTTGCTTTAATGAATGAGGACGTAATTAGACCTCTTGATGATTTAGTTGCAAAATATGGAGAGGGACTTCAAAAAAGCCAGCTTATAAAAATTGGTGATAACATAATGGCAGTAGCATTTATGGCCAATGCTCAGCATCTTATGTATCGTGCTGATGTACTTAAAGAAATTGGGATTGAGCCTCCAAAAACATATGAAGATATGTTAGCAGCTGCTAAAATGATTAGAGATAAAGGAATTATGGAAAATCCAGTAGGTGGAGCTTACGCTGCTGGATGGAATTTAGCACAAGAATTCAATAACATGTTTTTGGGATACGGTGGTTCTCATTTTAAATCAGGTTCTGCTCAACCAAATGTTAGTTCTGAAGCCGGTGTTAATGCCCTAAATATGATGAAAGCACTTTCAGAATATATGAATCCTGATTTTTTAACCCATGATTCAAATGCAACAAATGCTGAATATCGTGCAGGAAATATTGCTTTGTTGAACATGTGGGGATCAAGAGCGGCATCTCAAACTACTGCTGAAGGTGTAATAGATGCTGTAAAAAACAATCACTCAATAGCAGGACCAATGACAGTAGGTGGTGGATCAACACCAGCCTCAACTTTATGGTGGGATGGTTGGACAGTTGCTAAAAATATTTCTGATGCAGAAGCAGAAGCAACTTTTATAGCCATGATAAATGCTATTCATCCTGATAAAATGAAGGATGAAAAAATTCGCACACAAGCGGTATGGTTAATAGATGGTTACAAGCCTACTGATGCAGCAATAGGAGTTTTTGAAGCGGCAAAAATGAGTACAACTCCGTATCCTATGCTGCCTTATATGGGACTTCTACATACAGCGCTTGGAAATGAGTTAGCAGATTTTATGCAAGGTAAAGAATCTGCAAGTCAGGCCCTTTCTGATGTAGAGGCAGCATATGTAGCTGCTGCAAAGGAAAAAGGTTTTATCAATTAATAAAGTATAAAATTGGGGGCTATTGAGCCCCTAATTCCTTAATTCTTTATTGAGAGATGTTTAATGCGACATAGTACTTTTTTTTGGTTTGTTTTACCAACAGCTACCGCAATGGTTCTTTTCATTGCTTTTCCAATTATTTCTGTGTTACTTCAATCAGTTCATGCTCCACATCCAGCCGTTCTAGTAGAAGTTGAAACCTGCACACCTCTAGTAGGTTGTACTGTAGAAACTACAATGGATCAGGAAGCTACTAAAGCAATTCGAGAAGCAGAACCACTTGGCCGATTTATTGGTTTAGAAATTTTCTTTGATAGAGGACACCTTGCAGTAAAAGAAGTTGGAGAAATAATAAAAAATTCTAATTCGTTTAATGAAATTTTTAATAAACTTGCAAACCTACCATTTTACAGGGCACTAGCATTCACTTTGACTTTTACTTTTATAGTTACTCCTTTTGTAATTATATTTGGTTTCTTAATTGCTATAAGTGTAAATGCTATAAGTTCTCAATTAAAAGGACTTGTTATTTTCTTCTCTTTGTTACCTTTCGTAGTGACCCAATTAATAGGAGCTCTTGTTTTATTTTGGATGATTGATAGCAGGGGAATTTTAGGAAGCGCAGTTCAGTGGCTTGCTTCCGATCCTAATCTTTCTTTAAAAGCGTCAACAGGGGTAATGTGGGGCTCATTAATTATCTATGGTATATGGCACGCAGCACCATTTGCTTTTGTAATATTTTATGCAGGACTACAAACTTTGCCGCAAGACCAAATTGAAGCTTCCAAAATTGATGGAGCTTCTCGTTATCAGCAAACTAGATATATTATTATTCCTCATTTATTTCCTCTCATAACTTTTGTGGCATTGATACAATTAATGGATAATTTTAGGGTTTTTGAACCAATAGTAGGATTTAATGCATCTGCACATGCTCAAAGCCTGAGTTGGTTTATTTTTAATGATTTAGGGGGTGAAACAAGACAACTCTCTTCGGCGGCGGCATCATCTGTCTTAACAATTATTGGAGTTTCAATTTTATTGTTTCCTGTATTGTTTAGGAGTTGGCGTGATTTTAGGGAGAGAACCTAAAATGGCTATCAAGTTAGAGAAAAGACCAACTAGCCTTAAAGTTTTAATTTATACATTTATTATAATCTGGTTAATTGTCGCAGCATTTCCATTCATTTGGACAGTATGGGGCAGTTTTAAAGTAGAGTTAGATTTTTTCTCTATTTCGGATTGGACCAATGCGCTAACTGGAGAAAGAACTAAATCTGAGTACGGCAGAGCTTTTACCACAACTGGATATGAAGGTGCATGGATAGAAAATCACTTTTGGCGAAATTCTATAAATACTTTTATAATATGTTTTTTTGTTGTTTGCACTTCTTTAACTATTGGGACATTAGGTGGGTACGCATTATCTAGATCAAGTTACCAATATACATTTTGGTTATTAGTAATTGCATTAATATTTAGGGCAATGCCTCCTATTACTTTGGTAGCAGGTTATATGCTACCGTTTTTTGAATGGAATATATGGGGGATTTTACCTACTACAATCGTAGTTTTAGTAGCTATAAATCAACCATTTACTTTATGGATGTTACACTCTTTTTTTCAAAACATTCCTAAAGAATTGGATGAAAGTGCTAAGGTTGATGGTTGTACTCAGTTTGAGGCTTTTCGATTTGTTATTATTCCTGCAATGTGGCCAGGAGTAATTACAACTGGTTTGTTTTCTTTTCTATTAGCTTATAATGATTTTGCAGTTACTTCTATGCTGTTAGCGGAAAATAATCGAACAATGGTTCCAGCCATAGCAGCTTTTCTTGGAACAACTTATACAGAGGGTAATATTATGTTTGCGGTTGCGGCTGTTGTTTCTACAACTATCCCTCTTTTCTTATTGGTTATGTTCTTCCAAAAACAAATTGTAAGTGGATTAACTGCTGGAGCAGTCAAAGGTTAAAATATATTATAGTTAGCAAAATTGAAATTAAAGAATGTTATGAATTTGAATGAAAATATTTAAAAGGGAATAAAATGTCAGTAAGAAGATTAAAGAGTAGCAAACCAGAAAAACAAAAGAAAGAGGATGATAAAAAAGTAAAGATGATGGTAGAGGCTACTCTTCAAGATGTCGAGGAAAGGGGTGATAAAGCCATAAGAGAACTTTCCTTAAAATTTGATAAGTACAACCCACAAAGTTTTTCATTATCAGAAAGTGAAATAGAAGCAGCAATGCAAAAAGTTTCAACTAGAGAAATGAATGATATAAAGTTTGCACAAGAACAAATACGTAAATTTGCTAATGAACAACTTAAAAGTTTAAAAGATATTGAAGTAGAAACACTTCCAGGTGTAATATTAGGGCATAAAAATATACCTGTTCAGTCTGTTGGTTGTTATGTGCCTGGTGGTAAGTTTCCGATGGTAGCATCTGCTCACATGTCTGTATTGACAGCTTCTGTTGCAGGTGTGCCTAGAATTATAGCTTCAGCTCCACCAGTAAATGGCAAACCTCATCCTGCAATTGTGGCTGCTATGAAATTAGGTGGTGCACATGAAATATATGTTTTGGGCGGGATACAAGCTATAGCAGCTATGGCATTAGGTACAGAGACAATAGAACCTGTACATATGTTAGTCGGCCCAGGTAATGCTTTTGTTGCTGAAGCAAAAAGACAATTGTTTGGAAGAGTTGGTATTGATCTTTTTGCAGGACCTACAGAAACTATGATTATTGCAGATGAGACTGTTGATGGTGAAATGTGTGCTACAGACCTTCTTGGTCAGGCGGAGCATGGTTATAATTCACCAGCATGTCTAATAACAAATTCAGAAAAGTTAGCTAGAGAGACTTTGAGTGAAATTGAAAGGATACTAAAAATTCTACCAACTTCAGAAACAGCGAAAGCTAGTTGGGAAGATTATGGTGATTTAATAATATGTAATGATCATCTTGATATGCTTGGTGTTGCTAATGAGATGGCCTATGAACATGTTCAAGTAATGACGGATAGAGATGATTGGTATTTAGAAAATATGCATTCTTATGGTGCTTTATTTTTAGGCCCTAGGACAAATGTAGCAAACGGTGATAAAGTGATTGGCACCAATCATACTTTACCAACAAAAAAAGCTGGAAGATATACAGGGGGCTTATGGGTAGGTAAATTTTTAAAAACTCACAGTTATCAAAAAATTAAAACTGATGAAGCAGCAGTTAAAGTTGGGGAATATGGTTCAAGACTTTGTATGTTAGAGGGTTTTGTAGGGCATGCAGAACAGTGTAATTTAAGAGTTCGTCGTTATGGTGGAAAAAATATACCTTTTGGTAGTGCGGCTGAGTAAAGAGTATGAAAGATTTTCAACTCAAAAAATTTTTAATGCCATTACTATCTTCTATGAGAGATTTTAATGAAAACAATGTTAAAAAATCATTTGAATTTCTTTTTTGTGATAATGTAACTATAAAAATGTGCCATCCTTTTGGGGTATTGAATGGTTCAAAAAGTTTTTTTAATACTGCTTATGTTCCCCTATTGAATGCTCTTCCAGATTTAGAAAGAAGAGATATGATTCTATTAGCAGGAACTACTCCTGAAGGTGCTAATTGGGTTGGTTCAATGGGAAACTATATGGGAACATTTGTTAAGCCCTTTTTGAAAATTCCACCTACAGGTCATTTAGTTCACATGAGATATCACGAATTTTTTTGCATTGAAGAAAATAAAATTGTTGAAATGCAAATAATTTGGGATATTCCAGAACTAATGATATTATCAAACTCTTGGCCTATGTCTCCTCAACTAGGAGCCTATTTATGTACACCATCCCCAATGACATCAGATGGTTTGGATGATCACGGTAATGGGAAAAAAAGCATGGATCTCATAAAAAATATGCTAAGTGATATGTGTCTTCATCCTGAAAATCCAGATCCTAAGATAATGAATCTTGAGAAATACTGGCATCCTAAATTTAATTGGTATGGGCCAGCTGGGATTGGAGCTTGTAGAGGTATCTCAGGTTTTAGAAATTGGCATCAAATCCCTTTTTTAAGGGGTATGCCAAATAGAACTGTGGATAAAAAATCAGATGTAAACTCAAATTGGATTGCTGAAACGCATTGGATTGGATCTGGTCCATATGTGTGTGAAACTGGTTGGCCAAACATGAAGATGAGTTTAACTAATGATGGTTGGTTAGGAATTGCACCAGTAAATAAAGAAATTATGTTAAGGAGTTTAGATTTTTGGAGATTAGAGGCTGGTTTAATAAGAGAAAATTGGGTTTTAGTGGATTTGTTGGATGTTTTTAATCAAGTAGGTATCAATGTTTTTGATAGGTTAAACGAATTTAACAAAGCTAGGAATTTAGGATCAATTTCAATTCTAGAGGATCAATAGATTATGCAATTACCAATAATGCCATCATTTTCATTAAAAGGAAGGAGTGCCTTAGTTGTAGGAGCTTCTTCAGGTATAGGAACTGCATGTGCTGTAGCACTTGCTGAACATGGAGCAAAAGTTACTTTAGCAGCAAGAAGAATAGATAGACTTAAAAAAATAGCTGACCATATGGAAAAAAAGGATTACCAAGTCAGAATTATAGAATTGGATATAAATGATATTAATGAAACATCAGAAAACATAACGAATGGAGAAACATTTGATATTTTAGTAAATTCTGCAGGAATTTCAAAGCATTCTGCTTCAAAAGATACATCGCTAAAAGATTTTGATTTAGTTATGAATACAAATTTAAGAGGTGCTTATTTTTTAACACAATCAATTGCAAGAAAGTTAATTTTAGAAAAAAAACCAGGTTCATTAATAAATATATCTTCACAAATGGGGTTAGTCGGTGGACAGGAAAGAGCCGTTTATTGTGCATCCAAACATGCAGTAGAAGGTTTTACAAAAGCGATGGCGATTGAATTTGGCAAACACAAGATCAGGATTAATACTATATGTCCTACTTTTATTTTAACTGAGATGACGCAAAAAACATTTGAAGTACCAGAAAAAAGAAAATGGATAGAAGATAAAATAAAAATTGGAAGAATTGGAAAAGTAGAGGATATAATGGGTGCTGTCGTATATCTTGCGTCTGATGCTTCTAGCCTAGTAACAGGGTCTTCTTTATTAGTAGATGGAGGTTGGACTGCTGGATGAGTAATACAAAAATAACTTCTGCCGAAGTAGCTAAATTAGCGGGAGTATCTCAATCTGCTGTTAGTAGAGTTTTTACACCTGGTGCATCTGCTTCTAAAAGTACTACTCAACGTGTTAAAAAAGCAGCTTTTGATTTAGGCTATAGACCTAATGTTTTAGCTCGAGCAATGGTTTCTGGAAAAAGCAGAATAATAGGTATTATAGTCGCTTATTTAGAAAACCAATTCTATCCAGAGGCATTAGAAAAATTGTCAAATGTATTACAATCCAAAGGCTATCATGCCTTAATATTTATGGCTGGAAAAGATATGCAAAGTATAGATGGGGTGATTGAAGAAATTTTGGATTATCAGGTTGAAGGAATTATTACAGCATCAGTTTCGATGTCCTCAAATTTAACGAAGCGTTGTAAGAATGTGGGTGTTCCAATGGTATTATTTAATAGATCACAGGATGCATCATATATGTCAGCTGTGACTTCTAATAATTTTGAAGGAGGTAAGAAAGTTGCTAAATTTCTTTTATCGTTGGGTCATAAAAAAATTGGATATATTGCAGGATGGGAAGGAGCTTCGACTCAAAGAGATCGTGAAGAAGGATTTGTATCAGAGCTTACTACTTCTGGGGTTAACCTCCATTGCCGGGAAGTTGGTAATTTTGTTTTAGAGGAGGCAAGGGAGGCAACTCGAAAAATGTTTTTAAAAGACCCTCCAGATGCTGTTTTCGTTGCTAATGATCATATGGCTTTTGCTGTAATGGATACTTTGCGTTATGAATTAGGTTTTATAATACCTGATGATGTATCTGTAGTTGGTTATGATGATGTACCAGCTGCTTCATGGCCATCATTTAATTTAACAACGGTTAGTCAGCCAGTTGACTTAATGGTTAAAAAAACTGTTGATATCTTATTAGATAAAATTGAGTATAAAGTAGATAAACTTCAAAGAGTTACTGTAGATGGGCCTCTTAAAATTAGGGGAACAACAATTTTACCGAAAGGTTGGAAAAATGAAGGGATTTGATCCGAAATTCAAAAACTTTCCAGATTATATAATTGGGATTACTAAAGAAATTTGGGAGGGTAGAAATATTGCCTTATTACATGAGTATTATGACAAAGATATAGTGGTAAGATCACCAAGTTCAGTTGTTATAGGTAATCAAAAAGTAATAGATGCAACTATTTCTACACTTGCAGAATTTCCAGATAGAACTTTATATGGAGAGGATGTTATATGGTCTGGCAATCCTAATTTAGGAATGCTTAGTTCACATCGCATCCAATCTACTGCAAGTCATATTACTCCTGGTATCTATGGAAATCCTTCAGGTAAAAAACTCAACTATAGAATAATTGCTGACTGTCATGCAAAAAATAATAAGATTGATGATGAATGGTTAATTAGAGATCAAGGAGCTATTGTAAAGCAATTAGATTGGGACCCAAAAGATTTTGCCCGTGATTTAATTTCTAGGGAAGGTGGACCAGAGAAATGTGTTAAACCATATTCATATGATAATGATATTAAAGGACCTTATAAAGGTAAAGGTAATGATAATGAGTGGGGAGAACTTTTTTCTGATATTTTAAACCGCATTATGTCAGCAGATTTTTCAGTTATATCAAAAGAATATGATAGAGCCGTAAATTTAGAATATGCAGGTGGGATCACTGATGTTTCTCATAGTGGAGTAGATAATTTTTGGATGGGTTTAAGATCTTCATTTCCAAGTGCTGAATTTAAAATCTGTCATCAAATTGGACTAAATGAAAATAAAATGCCCCCCCGGGCTGCAATTCGATGGGTCTTAAATGGTAAACATGATGGTTGGGGTATTTTTGGTCCACCTACTGGTGCAAATGTTTTTATTTTAGGCGCTTCACATGCTGAATTTGGACATAATGGCTTGAGAAGGGAATTTACATTGTTTGATTATGTCTCGGTATGGAAACAAATTTTAATTCAAACAGGATCTATTTATTAATTTTAGGAGAATTAAATGAACCAAATTGATATGGAAAAAAAAATTGTTCGTTATGGAAACCTTCAACCTTGCAAAACGGCATTTATTGATGCCCATACTCCAGGTTCAAATCAAAAAGAAAATTTTACCATATTAGGAGGAGGTGTTTCAGAGAGCCCAGATCAATATGTACATCTAACTGAAAAAGTTGGTTTTAATATTGGTGCTGCAGGACAACCACCAAAATGTAGAAATAGTTTGCATTCCCATCGAACAGCTGAGGTTTTCTTTGTATTAAAGGGGCGTTGGAGATTCTTTTGGGGAAGATGGGGAAGTGCTGGTGAAGTTACATTAGAGGAAGGGGATATATTTAATATTCCAACTGGTATTTTTAGGGGTTTTGAAAATATAGGCTCAGATTACGGTATGTTGATGGCGATATTAGGTGGTGATGATGCCGGTGGTGGTGTAATTTGGGCTCCTCAAGTTATTCAAGATGCTGCAAAGCATGGTTTGGTACTATCAGAAAGTGGAAAACTATATGATTCAAAAAAAGGAGAAACTTTACCTGTTGGCATAAAAGAAATGCCTACACTTTCTGATAAAGAGTTATTAGATTTTCCAGAATTAAAAACAAGTGATGTTGTCCCATTTCATGTAGCGCGATATTGGGATCTTATGTCTCTTTCAGATAATCAGCCAGTAAATGTAATTGGACAGAACGGTATTTTATACGATAGACCAGGTTTTGAAGTTGATTTTATATCTCGTAACTCTGTTTCTTCAGATAGGTATTCTACAAAAAGATATGAAATATTAATGCCTCTTAGAGGTCATTGGAAACTAGAATGGGATACTGGTGAAACTGTAATTAATCCAGGTGATACAGTGTTGGTTCCTCCCATGGTGGAAAGTTCAATTTCTCCAAGTATGACAGGTGAATCTTCTTTGTATAGAGTTCGAAATACTGATGATAAAGCTGGATTAACTGTAAAAAAATAAAATGAAATATCCGCTAGTTTTCATTCCTGGGATGATGTGTGATTCAAGATTGTTTCAGCCACAAATAAATGAATTTTCTAAACAATATATAGTATGTGTAACTCCAGCAATTTGTTCTGATAACATAGAATCTATTTCGCTTGAAATTTTAAGATATTTGCCCGCTAAGTTTAATTTAATTGGATTATCGATGGGAGGAATCTTAGCAATGGAAATTATCGAAAAGGCACCTGAAAGAGTAATGAAAATTGTTTTAATGGATACTAATTATAAATCAGAGACACCAGAAATTAAATCTAAGAGATTACCACAAATTGAATTAGTAAATAAAGGTCGCTTAGAGGATGTTATGAGACAACAAATACAGCATAACTATCTAAGTAAGAATAAAAAGGACAAAAAGATTTTAGATTTATGTTTAAGAATGGCCACTGATTTGGGCAAGGAGATTTTTATTAATCAATCAAAAGCATTGGCTACTCGCAAAAATTATAAAGAAACACTAAAAAATATAAAGGTTCCTTCCCTGATAATTTGTGGAAAGCACGATCGTTTATGTCCTATCAAAGTTCATATGGAAATGAAGAGTTTAATAGAAAATTCAACTTTAAAAATTATACCTGATTCTGGACATTTGCCAACCTTAGAGCAACCATTGGTTACAAATGAAATTTTAAGAGAATGGTTGAATTAGTTAATTTTAGAATGGAGGAAACTTTGGGTAAAATTTTTGTAACACATGTAGGAAGTTTGCCGAGAAAACAAAAAGTAGTAGATTTTATTTTTGCACGAGAAAAAAATCAAATTTATGACCAAGACGATTTTGATAATGTGATGCATGAGGCAGTTTCAGAAACTGTAAAAAAACAGGTTGAAGCAGGCATTGATATTGTAAGTGATGGTGAAACATCTAAAATAAGTTATGCAACATATGTTAAAGATAGATATAATGGGTTTTCTGGGGATAGCCCTCGTAATCCTCCAGCTGATTTAAAGATGTTTCCAAGTTTTTTAAAGCGCTTAGCTGATGATGGTGGAACGCCAACATATGCCAGACCTATGTGTACAGACCGTGTTTCATCAAAAGGTCAGGTTGATTTAAAAAAAGACATTTTTAATTTAAAGACGGCAATGCATAAGCACAATGCATCAAAAGGTTTCATGAATGCAGCTTCTCCTGGTGTAATCTCATTATTTTTACAAAATGAATTCTACAGTTCAAGACAAGAGTATTTAGCTGCACTTGCTGATGTGATGAAAACTGAATATGAAACAATTACGGAATCTGGTTTATATCTTCAATTGGATTGTCCAGATTTAGCCTTAAGCCGACATATGTTATTTAGTGATTTAAGTGATGAAGAATTCTTAAAAATTGCTGAGTTACATATTGAAACACTAAATTATGCTCTTAGAGATATTCCAGCAGAAAAAGTAAGAGTACATATTTGTTGGGGGAATTATGAGGGGCCTCATTGTTGTGATATAGACATGAATAAAGTATTCTCAACATTAATGAAGGCAAAAGCTCAATATCTTTTATTTGAAACATCTAATCCTAGGCATGCGCATGAGTGGGAAGTATTTAAAAATAGGAAGAATGAGATTCCTGATGATAAAATTTTAGTACCTGGTGTTGTTGATACAACAACTAATTTTGTTGAACATCCAGAACTGGTTCGTCAAAGGATTGAACGCTTTATAAATATTGTTGGGAAAGATAGAGTTGTTGCTGGAACTGACTGTGGATTTGGTACTTTTGCAGGATTTGGTGCAGTTGATCCTGAAATAGCGTTTGCAAAATTAAGTGCTTTATCGGAAGGTGCTGCTTTAATTTCGTAATTAATTTAAACGATGGTTACTAAAAAAACAAATTGCAAACGTATGCAATAATAGTTTATAATAACTTAATTTCCTTTTTGATAAATAAATAAATGAAAGCAATCTTATAATGAAAGCAATCTTATAATGAAAGCAATCTTATTTGGGTCAATAGGTACTTTAGTAGAAACATCTGAAATTCAGCGAAAAAGTTATAATCTTGCATTTGAAAAGGTTGGAATTGATTGGTACTGGAATACAGCCACCTATTGTAATCTTCTAATAGAGCCAGGAGGTATAAAAAGAATAAGGAAATTTGCTAATAATTCTCTGTCCGAAGATATAATACAATCTATACATTTTTATAAAGAAAAGTTTTTCACTGAGTTGATACCTGGAACTTTGTATTTAAGGCCAACAGTTATTGATGTTATTAGATATGCTAAAAATAATGGAATTAAACTTGGTTTTATAACAACAACTTCAGAGTCCAATATAAATGTTATTAAATCTGCTATTATTGATGAGCTTGATTTTAAAGTATTTGATTTAATAACTACTAATAAAAATGTTGAAAAATCTAAACCTGATCCAGAAATATATCAATACGCATTAGATACTCTTAATTTAGCAGAAGACGAAGCGATTGTTATTGAGGATACAGTGGTTAATCAAAATTGCGCCCTTAATGCAGGAGTAAAGTGTATACTATTTCCTGGTGAATATGCAGAAATTCCAGTAAGTAATAAATATTATACATTAACTTATAATTTAATGAGTAAAGTTGAAGAAGTTATAGGCTAGACTTTTATAGTTAAAAATTTAATATTTATTTTAACTACTTTATTATATTTTATTATGACTAATAAAGCACAAGTTATTAAAAATTTAGGTCCTCCAGAAGTTATGCAATGGCAAGATTGGCCTATTAACTATCCAATTGCAGGGGAAGTAAGACTTAGACATACAGCAATAGGAGTTAATTTTGCTGATACATATCATAGAGCTGGAATTTCCCATCCTTGGCCAGTTCCTAACCCTCCAGTAGTTATAGGTTTTGAAGGGGTTGGAATTATTGAAGATATAGGTCAAGGAGTTCATAATTTTTCAATAGGGGATAAAGTTGCCTATGGTATCCCCCCTCTTGGAAGTTACTCTGAATGTAGAAATTATCCTGCAGATAAACTGTTACATTTACCTAGTGAACTAGACGATAAGGTGGTTGCATCATTATTAATGAAGGGAATGACAGCTCACTATCTTTTGCATCGAACTTATAAGGTAAAAGAAGGTGACACTGTTTTAATACATGCAGCAGCAGGGGGAATGGGCTTAATTTTATGTCAATGGGCTAAGGCACTGGGAGCAACCGTAATAGGGACCGTCTCTACTAATTCTAAAGCAGAATTAGCAAAAGATGCTGGATGTGATTTTCCTGTAGTTCGTTCAAATGATAATTTTGTTAAAGTTGTAAAGGATGTTACAAATGGGGAAGGATGTAATGTTGTTTATGAAGCCATTGGTAAAGATACATTACAGCATTCTTTAGACAGTTTAAAACCAATGGGTATGTGTGCAGCTTATGGTCATGTATCTGGTCCTCCTGATCCAATTGATGTAATTCAAGACTTAGGACGTCGTGGTTCACTATTTATAACTAGACCTGCGATTATGCATTATGTGGCTAAACGAAATGATTTAGAGTGGACAGCTAATGACCTTTTCAAAGCTATTTCAAAAGGAATAATCCAACCAAATGTTAATTATGAATTTCAATTGAAAGATGCTGTTAAGGCACATAAAGCTATAGAGTCTGGTAAAACGGAAGGCGCTATAGTTTTATTACCCTAAAATTTTACTGATTAGGGTTAATAAAAAGATTGCTTTTTAAATCTATTTCTTGAAATGTTTAGTTGTGTAATAGAGGATACATCAAATAATTTATTAAGAAGAGGTAAAAAATGAATTCATCTGAAAAAGTCACTGCACTTAATTTAACAATGGTTGATCCATTGCCACAGACAACAAAAAAATATTTTGATATATGTCAGGAAAAATTAGGGATGGTTCCAAATGTGTTAAAAGCTTATGCATTTGATATAAATAAATTGGAAGCATTTACCTCTATTTATAATGAATTAATGATATCAGAAAGTGGTCTTACAAAACTAGAAAGAGAAATGATTGCTGTTACAGTTTCATCAATAAACAAATGTTTTTATTGCATGGTTGCACATGGAGCAGCAGTAAGAGAATTATCAAAAAATCCTATTTTAGGAGAAATGATCGTAATGAATTATAAAATGGCTCCCTTGGATAAAAGACAAAGGAATATGCTGGAATTTACAGAAAAAATAACAAAGAATAGTTCTGATATTACTGAAGATGACAGACAAATACTTCGTGACGTTGGCTTTAGTGATCGTGATATTTGGGATATTGCAAATGTGGCGGGTTTTTTTAATATGACTAATAGAGTTGCAAGTGCTGTAGCAATGCGTCCTAACGAAGAATATCATCAACAATCAAGATAAAAATTAAATTGAATTAGATGGTTTTAAAAAGTGAAAAGAAAAATAAATTTTTAAAAAGTTACAATAAATATCAACGTTCGAAAGGTAAGTTAAAACTTTCCTTCATTAATAGTGACGCAGAAACTTCAATTTATGATTTGCATCAGTCTGGAGCTTTAAAGGTTTTAATTCCTAAAGCTAAATCTAAACATGCTGAAGCAGTGTTAATTAATACAGGTGGAGGTATTGTAGCAGGAGATTCTCTATCTATTGAAGTAACATCCTATGAGAATACAAATACTTGGATTACTACTCAAGCATCAGAAAAAGTATATAAATCAAATGGAGAATTAAGTCTTTTAAAAACTAAAATTAATCTAGGAGATGACTCTATTTTATTTTGGTGCCCCAAAGAAACTATATTATTTAATAACTCAAAATTTAAAAGGAATTTAGATTTTAATATTAAAAGTTCAAGCAAAATGCTAGTTATTGAAAATATTGTATTTGGGCGTTTAGCGAGTGGTGAATTAAATGCAGATTGCTATTTTTTTGATCAGTGGCGTATCAAAAGAGACGAAAAATTAATATTTGCTGAAAATTTTTTATTTGAAGATAAAAAAAGTATGTACCGAAATACAAATTTAGGTGAATATAGGTCTTTAATGAATATTATGTACATATCACATGATGCAAAAAATTATCTTAATAAAATGAGAAATATAATATCAACTGGGGATTTATTTGGTGAAGCTAGTCATTGGAATGATTTTATATCTCTAAGAGCTTTAGCAAAGAATCCTATAGAATTTAATAAAGTTATTGAGCAAATTTTGATTTTATTTGCGGGTGAGAAATCGAAGATTCCAAGAATATTAAGTATTTAAATATTAGGTTATAAAATGTATTTGACTCCAAGAGAGAAAGACAAATTATTAGTAAGTTTAGCTGCAATAGTTGCCAGAAATCGTCTAAATAGAGGAATAAAACTTAACCATCCAGAAGCCATAGCTTTGATTTCAGACTTTGTAATTGAAGGTGCTAGAGACGGTAAATCAGTGTCTCAATTAATGGAGGAAGGAGGTAAGATCCTAAAAAGTAATCAATGTATGGATGGCATAGCGGATATGATAAAAGATGTACAAGTTGAAGCCACTTTTCCAGATGGAACAAAGTTAGTTACGGTACATTACCCTATTCGAAAGGAAAAAAAATAATGAAACCAGGGGAAATTATTACACTAGAAGGAGACCTTATCTTAAATCAAGGAATGGAATCATTTGAAATGAATGTTTCTAATTCAGGTGATAGACCGATACAGGTTGGGAGTCATTTTCATTTTGCTGAAACTAATGAGGCCTTGAAATTTGATCGAAATCTTTCAATTGGATATCGATTGAATATTCCTTCTGGTACAGCAGTTAGATTTGAACCTGGTCAGACAAAAACCATTAATTTAATACCTTTCAGGGGGAATAGAAAAATATATGGATTTAATGCCAAAGTAATGGGTGATTTAAATGTCTAATACTATCCCAAGAAACCTTTATGCTGATATGTATGGTCCCACCAAAGGTGATAAAGTAAGGTTGGCCGATACAGAATTGATTATTGAAGTTGAGGAAGATTATACAACATATGGTGAAGAAATTAAATTTGGTGGTGGTAAAGTCATTAGAGATGGTATGGGACAGTCTCAAATTCCAAGAAGTAAGGGAGCAGTTGATACTATAATTACTAATGCTTTAATAGTTGATATTTCTGGTATTTATAAGGCTGATTTAGGAATTTTAGACGGAAAAATTTCTAAAATTGGTAAGGGTGGGAATCCTGATATTCAGCCAAATGTTGATATAATTGTAGGTCCTGGGACAGAGGTAATTGCTGGAGAGGGTAAAATTTTGACAGCAGGTGGATTTGATTCACATATACATTTTATTTGCCCACAACAAATTGAGGATGCTTTGCACTCTGGGCTAACAACCATGTTAGGTGGAGGGACTGGTCCAGCTCATGGGACCTTAGCTACAACATGTACTCCTGGTAAATGGCACATTGGGAGAATGATACAATCAGCAGATGCTTTTCCAATGAACCTTGCTTTTGCAGGAAAAGGTAATGCAAGTTTACCTGAAGCTAGCATTAGAACAAATTTTAGCAGGAGCATGCGCTTTAAAACTTCATGAAGACTGGGGTACAACTCCAGCAGCTATTAATAATTGTTTATCAGTTGCGGACAATTTAGATGTCCAAGTTATGATTCATACTGATACTTTAAATGAAAGTGGATATGTAGAAACAACAGTTAAAGCAATAGATAACAGGACTATTCATGCTTTTCATACTGAGGGTGCAGGGGGTGGTCATGCACCAGATATAATAAAAGTTTGCGGTGAAAAAAATATCATTCCAAGTTCTACAAACCCTACAAGACCATACACAATAAATACTCTTGAAGAACATCTAGATATGTTAATGGTATGTCATCATTTAGATAAATCTATTCCAGAAGACATAGCTTTTGCGGAAAGTAGAATAAGAAAAGAAACTATTGCTGCGGAGATATTTTGCATGATCTTGG
>JBJLFR010000018.1:0-95236 GCA_045565285.1 Paracoccaceae bacterium | reverse complement strand
TTAAATGCGATGATAGCTGGGTAGAAGATACTTTATTTAAAATTCGTGAGACCTTAGAGTCAGATAGGCTACCCGATCCAATTGAAGAAAAAGGAGCAACTCTTGATAAATACTTTTATCAACGGCTCGACGTTGAAAGAAATTTTGGTCTAAAATAAGTTACACCAAGCTTAAAAAAAAAATCCTAAAATTCAAAGGGGAGTGATCGCTACAATGAAAGATCATGGTCGTGAAAGCCCTCTTGATTCATCAAAAGCCATGAGGCACATATATGAAAACGTCGATCCTGAAAAACAATTAGCATAAGATGTTTAAAGTGATAGCCTGAAAAAGCATAATGAAAAAAATATCATGTATAATTCTGAACTTGAACTGTAATTGCATAAAATGAATAAAAAAAATAAAATTATTTAAGTAAAGGATTTTAATATGAAAGAAACTAGGAGATGGTTCAGTCCCGATGACCCAGTTGTTTGCATTGAAATTCAAAAAAAGCCACTTGTGGATAGTACAGGGGCGGGGGACAGTTTCAATGGAGTATTTCTTTCTGCATATAATGATGGGTTTAGTTTAGAAAATTCTATTAGAAAAGCCCATAATATTTCATCCCATGTAATTGGGTATAAAGGAGCATTAGTACCTATGCAAGATGTCAAAAAAATTTATAAAAGTGACTTAAATTAGTCGTTTTATTTTTAATAGTTAAAATTAATTTACTTTTATTCTGTAAGGCCTACTACTATAATTTGTAAAAACACAAAGTAGGTTTTCTTAAATGGGAAATATATCAAACTTGAATGAGAATGATTTAATTTCAAAAAATGAAGCAGGGCTTGCTAAAGTTTTCATTTACAATAGCCAAAAAAGTATGGCTGTTGCAGCTGCAAAGGAGTTGAGAAGAAAAATAAATAAAGTTTTATCTACAAAAGCTGAATTAAGTATTATATTTGCGGCAGCACCTAGCCAATCAGAGTTTTTAAAAAACCTAGTTTCAGCAACTGATATTCCTTGGCAAAAGATAATAGCTTTTCATATGGATGATTATGTTGAACTCCCATCAGATGCTCCACAAAGGTTTTCAAACTGGCTTGAAAGACATTTATTTTCAAAAGTTAGTTTTAAAAAGGTATTTAAAATTCCTGCAGATGGTAATCCCAGAGATATTTGTAGTACTTATGATAAAAATTTAAATAAAAAAGCTATAGACATAGGTTGCTTAGGTATAGGTGTGAATGGACACCTTGCATTTAATGATCCTCCAGTTGCAGATTTTAAGGATGAATCAAATGTTAAAGTTGTTAAATTGGATGAAATTTGTAGACAGCAACAAGTAGATGATGGATGTTTTGAAACTTTTTCTGATGTTCCAGAATATGCAATAACTCTTACTATTCCACAATTATTAGCTGCTAAATCAATATTTTGTATTGTTCCAGGATTACATAAAAGAAGCGCTGTAAAAGGTGCATTAAGTGGTCCAATATCTACATCTTGTCCTGCTAGTATTTTGAGAACACACAAAGATGTGAAAATTTTTCTTGATAAGGAGGCTGGGTTATATGACTGAAAATAAAAAAAATTTATCTGATGACCTGTGCGAAAATTATCTATCTAGCATAGTTGAAATTTTAACTAAAATTAATAAAGAAGAGAAAACGAGTATTGATTTTGCTTCTCAAAAAATTTCTAATCATATCAAAGAAGATAAACTTATCTATATTTTTGGTCCCGGTGGTCATTCTAACCTTGCTTCACAGGAAGTATTTTTTAGAGCTGGTGGGTTAATGCATTTTAATGCAATTTTAGATGAAGGTACACTTCTATCTAATGGGGCATTGCGTTCTATGGCGATAGAGCGAACACCTGGTTATGGAAAAATAGTAATAGAAAACCAAAATCTTCAATCAGGAGATCTTCTAATTCTAGTTAACGCATATGGAATAAATTCAGCTTTAATTGATGCTGCTATTACAGCACGAGAAAAGGGGGTGTTTATTATTGGTATTAGTTCTTTTCAGCATGCGAATGAAACTAAATCAGATCATCCAGCCAGACATCCAACTAAAAAAAACCTTTATGAAGTAGTTGACATAAATATTGATACAAAAGTTCCAATTGGTGATGCTGTAATTAAAGTACCTGGAGTGTCTGAAAAAATTTCAGCCATTTCTACCTTTGCAAACGCGTTTGCATTAAATGCCATAGTTATTAAGACAATTGCAAATTTATCAATGAACGGTGTTGATCCTCCTATTTGGCGTAGTGGAAATGCACCAGGAGGAGATGAAGCAAATGCAAGATTTATACATAAATTTAAGTCTAGAGTAAAAGCACTTTGACCTTAGTATCAAATTACGTTGGTTATAGTATTTTAGAAGGATATAACCTTTCTTTAGGAGTTGATGAAGGTAAAATTATTTCAAAAAAAAAATTATTAGAAAAAAAAGAAAATCTTCCAATTATCATCCCAGGTTTAATAGATTTGCAAGTAAATGGTTTTAAAGGGTTTGATTTAAATAGCGATGATTTAGAACCTGAAACTGTTGAATCACTTAGTGAAGAACTTTGTAAAGTAGGAGTCAGAAAATATTTACCTACTTTAATTACTGCTAGTGAAAAGAAAATCTGTGATAAATTAAAAGCAATAAAATTTGCAAAGGCTAATTTTCAAAAATCTAAAGAAATGATTGCTGGAGTACATATTGAAGGACCTTCAATTTCCAAAAAGAATGGTCCCAGAGGAGCACACCCAAAAAAAGATATAAGAAGTTTAACACTTAATGAATTCAACAAGTGGTATGAAATCTCTGGAGGACTTATTAAATTAATTACATTAGCACCAGAAACAAAAGGCGCTATTGAGTTCATAAAAGTAGTTTCAAAGCAAAACATAATAGTTTCAATAGGCCATAGTGATGCTGATGAAGAAGATATCATTAAAGCAGTTGAATCAGGTGCAAGAATGTCTACACATCTAGGTAATGGGGTCTCTAATTATATTAAAAGGCATCCAAATTTGATATGGGCACAGTTAGCAAATGAAAAATTAGTTGCATCATTTATTGCAGACCGTCATCATTTGTCAAAAAATACATTAAAAGCAATGTTGAAAGCAAAAGGATTTAAATCTTCAATTCTTGTTTCAGATAGTGTTAAGTTTGCAGGACTACCTGAAGGAAAATATAATTCTTTAATTGGTGGCGATGTAGAAGTTTCTTCTGATGGACGGGTGTCAGTAGTTAATACACCTTATTTAGCTGGAAGTGGTTCTTCACTATTAGATATTTTTTGTGGATTTTCTGACTTCACAAACTTACCAATAAAATATGCAGCTTTGATGTCATGCCAAAACCCTGCAAAGTTGATTGAAATTGATAATAATTTGTCAATAGGATCTTCCGCTGATTTTATTTTGTTAAAAAAGATGAAAAATAAAAAGAGACTAATTGTTAAAGATATAATTTATAAAGGTAAAAGTGTTTTAGTTGATTAAAGCAGGATTTTCTATAATTGAAATTACTCCTCCATCAGGACTTTATATGGCTGGTTATGCGGCAAGAAATAGTCCGGCAAATGGAAAGAAAGATTCTCTTACTGTTAGAGCAATCGTGGTTGAAAAAACTGCCTTGGTTGTAGCGGACGTAATAGGCATTGACTCTGAAATGTCAGCAAAAGTAAGACAAAAAAGTATTTTACCTGATCAGGCTATTACAATAACTGCAACTCATACGCATGGTGGTCCAACATCAATGAAAGATCGTTTAAATAGTAAAGTTAACTTAAAATTTTATAGTAAACTTGAAAAAGCATTAACTGACTCAATTAAAATTGCATATGAGAATAGAACTTATGTAAAATTATACGGTGGGTTAGGTATTGAACCTGGAGTTGCTAAAAATAGAAGAAAAACTGAAGGTCTCATAGATAAAGGAATACCTGTAATCCGTTTCGATGATTTAAAAGGAAATCCTAAGGCGTTTTTGATTTCTTATGCTTGCCATCCAGTAGTATTAGGACCAGATAATCTTTTATGGACATCTGATTATATTCATTATTGTAGAAAAAGGTTAGAAGAACTGCACCCAAATGTTAAGGTAGTTTTTGCTACTGGTTGTGCTGGTGATGTTAATACAGGACATTCAGCAGAAAGCTCGCTTTCAAATGATTCCAAATCAAATAGAACATTTAGTGAAGCAAAAAAAGTTGGAAACAAAATTGCTGAGTCAGTTTATAATACAAAATTGAAGCTATTAGGAAACAATTGTGGATCCTCAGAAACTTATACAAAATTAAGTTTTGCTCAAACAGAAATCGAAAAACCTACAGTGTTGATAAAGAAATGGCTTAAAGAATTAAAGAAAGACCCTTCAAAATATCATATTCTAAAGATTTGGATAAGTTGGGCGGAAAATATTATGGGAAAAAAGAACTCACCAAAATTATTCCGCTCAACAGGGTTATATTGGGGTAGTGCCTCCATCATATCTTTACCTGGAGAAATTTTTGCAGAATCAGCTATAAGGATTAGAAATATTTTAAAAAGCTCTGATCCTCTTTTCATTCTAGGATATGCTGATGACAACCCTGGTTATATTCCACCTCATTCAGAATACAAATTTGGGGGTTATGAAATAGAAGAAGCACATAGGTTTTATGGATTAGGTGCTGCATTTGCTCCTGGTTCTGCAGAGCTCTTAGAAAAATCTGGACGCTTAGTTTTTTATAATGCTAGAATAAAAAATGTTAAGAGTAACTAATAAATTGTTAAATATTGATAGGAGAGATATGCTATGAAAAGACTAAGTTTTTTAAAACGGTTATCTAGTGGTATAAGTATTGCCGCTTGTATGATTTTTCTCAGCTCGTTTTCAGCAAAATCTGAAGATATAGTGATTTGGGGTGGATTTCCTGAATTACAAGGATACTATGAACGTGTTGCAGATAGTATAAAAGATAAACATCCCAATATAAATGTTATAATTGAACCTATTGGCTTAAGAGATCATGAAAAAAGGGTTGCACTTGCGCTATCATCTGGCTTAGAGGAAGCTACTGTATTTGAACTTATAGGATCAACTGCAAACAGATATATTGTGAATGACTTATTACCTCCAGCACCTAACAAGGTATCCAATTTTGTCAACGACTCCAAAAATTTTGAACCATTTTTCCAAGAAGTTGCAGCTGTTAACGGCAAGACCTATGGAGTTCCTATTTTTAGAGGTCAAGGTGCATTATTTTATAATACAGATATGTTTGCTGCTGCTGGACTTTCTGGTCCACCCAAAACTATGGCTGAATATTCAGAGTATGCAAAAAAGCTTACTCAGCGGGACTCAAATGGTAATCCAACCGTTTCAGGTTGGTCATTACGACTATCCGGTGGTGGTGGTGGTATCGCTGAAAAATTCTGGATAAATCTTCATCAATTTGGAGGTTCATTATTAGAAAAATCTGGTGATGGTTACAGAGCAAGTTATGCGAATGATGCCGGACTAGCAGCTTTTAGACAATATGTTCAAGCAGTAAGTGGTGACAAAACAGTAACAGTGGAAATGCCAGCTGATTCTGCTGCTTTCCAAAGAGAACAAACTGCTATGTTTATCCGTGAAAGTTGGGTTATTGGAGATACAGCAAAAAAATCTCCAAATTTAAATTACAAAACCGCACTTCTCCCGCGCGGGTCTATTGCACTTCCAGTAAACCTTTATGTTGCAGGTGGATCAGATAAAGCACAAAGTGCAGCATGGGATTTTGCAATTGCTGCAAATGAACCTGAACATTTAGTTTGGATGTTAGATAATGTGGGTTGGTTGCCAAACCGAGCAAATGTAGATTATTCAGGAGTTATCAAAGCAAAACCTCAATTCGCAGCATTTGTTGATATTCCTGACGATTATGAGTTCTTTACACTTCCATCTATAGAACCAATAAACGAAATATTAACTAGATTTGCTGCCAAACTAACCGAGGCTTATGCTGATAGTTCCCTTGTTGATAATGATCCAGGAATAATGGAATTGTTAAAAGATTCGGCTGCTGAAACGAATAAAATTCTGAAAAGAGCAGGTATTTTATCAGAATAATATTTTTATTTCGATGAATCTGGCGCTTATTTAAGTGCCAGATTCATTTAATAAAGGACTTCAATTAGTGATAAATAAAAAACGTTTTTGGTTTGCTATTTTAGCTATTCTACCTACTTTTTTAATTTTTGGTTGGGTAAGAATGTTTCCAATTTTTGAAACGTTGAGGTTAAGTTTATTTGACTGGAATTTATTATCAAAAAATAAAATCTATATAGGGTTTGAGAATTTTATTGAGCTATTTCAAGATGATCAATTTCTTGATGCAATTATCAATACTACTGCAATAGCATTTGGTTCAATGGCTTTAACAATTCCTTTATCAATGGTTTTGGCTGCTATCATATATAATCGAACAAGAAGTAGATTTTCTGGTTTTTACGAAACAGCTGTTTTTATTCCACATGTAGTCTCATTGGTACCTGCCGCAATGGCATGGAAATGGGTTTTTGACGCAAAACTGGGTCCTGTTAATATGATAATTACAAGTGTAGGTGGAGAGGCACAACCTTGGCTTTTTCATCCAGTACTTTCTGTTATTGTAATCATTTGTCTGGTATCATGGCAAACTCTTGGGTATGGGGTTTTAATTTATTTAGTTGGCTTTAGAAATTTACCCAAAACAGTTTTCGAAGCTGCTAAATTAGATGGAGCGACTGGGATCCAATCCTTTTTTTTTCATGTCCATACCATTATTAAAACCAATTACACTATATGTATCTGTAGTAACATTGATATCTGGATTTAATGTATATGCCCAAGCATTTATTTTAGCTTCAGATACTCAAGGATCCCCTGGTCGTTTAGTTAGGGTTTTAGTGCTAGATATGCTAGAAAATAGCTTTCAAAACTTTAGAGTAGGTTATGCCGCAGCAGAGGCAGTAATACTATTATTGATAGTATTATTGCTTACAGGAATTCAATTTGGGTTACTTCGCCAAAAAAATTAAGAATATAGGTTAACTTAATAACAAAAATGAAAATAAATTACAAAAACTTTATACTTGAATTTCTATTATTTTGTATTTGTATATTACTTCTTTTACCTTTAATTTTACTTGTGGCAAATGCCTTTAAAACTCCTCAAGAGATTTTAACTTGGCCTCCAACAATCTTACCTAATGATCCTACTCTAGAAAATTTCAAAAAAGTTTTTTCGGAAACCCTATTATTTAGATGGATATTTAATAGTTTAGCTTTTTCTATTTTATCAATGATAGCGATAGTTATTACGTCGACACTTGCTGGATATATCATTGCAAAATTTCAATTTTGGTCAATTAATGTTATTTTTACTCTATTTTTAGCTACCGCAATAATACCTTTTGAGGTTTACATGATACCTCTTTATTTTCAAGTAAAGGCAATTGGTGCTTTAAACAGCATAGGTGGGTTACTCATAGGATATTTGGTTATGAGTTTTGGCATTTTTTTAATAAGACAGAATGTTATTGCATCTGTACCTGATGAACTATTAGAGGCAGCTAGAATAGATGGTGGAGGTGAATTTTGGATATTTTGGTATATTGTTGTGCCATTATTAAAAGGTCCAATAGCTGCACTTTCTGTTTTAGCTTTTTTTCAAGCTTGGACTACCTTTGCATGGCCGATAATAGTTTTAACACGAAAATCCTCATTTACTGTTGAAGTTGGTTTAGCTAATTTTCAAAGTACATATACTATTGATTTGGCTCTATTAAGTGCAGCTTCAGCTTCAGTAATGGTTCCATCTGTTTTAGCTTTTGTTTTTTTAAGAAGAAGATTCGTAGAAGGAATAGCAGCTAGTGGGATGAAGGAGTGAGCTAATTTTGTTAGTTTTTGAAATAATAGAAAGTTTGCCATTATGTCTTCTGTAGAAATAAAAAATCTTAACAAGTCTTTTGACACTCAAAAAATTTTATATGATATTTCATTTGCTATTCCTGATGGAGAATTTGTTGCTCTAGTTGGACCATCAGGATGTGGAAAATCAACAATTTTAAGACTTTTAGCTGGACTAGAGGAAGTTAGCAGTGGTGAAATATTTATTGATAATAAAGTTATTAATGAAGTTGAGTCCAAAAATAGAGATATAGCAATGGTTTTTCAGAATTATGCACTTTATCCGCATATGAATGTTGCTGAAAATATGGGTTTTTCATTAAGATTATTAAAAAAACCAAAAAATGAAATTTTTAAAACTGTATCAGAAGTAGCTGAAATACTTGGTATATCTGAATTATTAAAACGTTACCCAAAACAATTGTCTGGTGGACAACGTCAGAGAGTTGCAATGGGCAGGGCAATAGTCCGTCAACCAAAGGTTTTTTTATTTGATGAGCCTTTGTCTAATCTTGATGCTAAGTTACGTGTTCAAATGCGTTCTGAGCTAAAAGATTTACATAAACGTTTAAAAACTACCACGATATACGTCACTCACGATCAAATTGAAGCTATGACAATGGCTGATAAAGTAATCGTTATGAATGAAGGTAGGATAGAACAAATTGGTAAACCACTTCAATTATATGATCATCCTGTGAATAAATTTGTTGCTGGTTTTATTGGTTCTCCTGCAATGAATTTTTTGGATATTACTATACCAAAAGGAAGTAATATTATTAAATTTGGGGATGGGCAAAGTTTGTCTCTTCCTGGATCAAATGATCTTGAAGGTGATTTTTATCTTGGTATAAGACCTGAACATTTTAGTACTAATCAGAAATTAGAGGGTCTTTTTTTTAAAGTAATATCAGTTGAGCAAACAGGTTCAGAATCTTTAATTCAATGTGAACTTTCTGGAAAAAACTTGAATATTTTGTTGCATTCAAGATTAGATATAAGCTTAGAAGAAAAAATCAAATTCACCTTTGAAAGAAATGATTTAAAATTGTTTGATAAAGTAAATGGTTCGCATATCCCATTAAAAATCTAGATATCTTAAAAATAAAATACTATTTAAGTTAAATAATTTTTGATCACTTGGGTAGCTTTTAACAAACTAATGCCAGTATGGTACCCTGGATCCAAATCTGGTGTAGCTGGAACATAATCTATAGGGCCATCAACACTAATAGTTTGATAAGAATAAGATTTATTAGCCTGCCAGAAGTTTGAAAAAAAAGCTTTATCAACTTTTTTACATAGTTCAAGTATTTCAATATTCATTCCTAAATGTAATCCAATAATACATGCTCTGATTGACTCAGGTAATGTCCACCATGGAAAATAAGGAGAAGTCGCTTTACCAGTTTCTGAAGAAATAAAAAGAGGAATCCCTTGTTTTTTTAAACCTAATTTTAAACTATTTTTTAATATGGTCTCTATTTTTTTCAAGTTGGTTTTATTGTTTGTTATCATATAATGTTCTAGTGCAAATCCACAAAATTCAATTGCATGACCAATGTTACAAGTCAAATTATTAGGGATATTGAGTAATATTTGTTTATCTTTGCAGTAGTAGTTGTCTAAAATATAGTTAATGAATTTGTCCGCAAAACTGGTTAAATTGGAGCAAGAATTGATATGAAACATACCAGCTACACCTAAAAGGATCATTCTGGGTGCAAAATCATTAGGTTGTTTTTTTACTGTTTTTAAAGTAATAGCTATAGTCTCATCCATTTGAAAACAATTATTTTCAACTGCACTAATAATGTCAAAAATATACTGTTTGAAATACTTTGTATTACTTGGCTCGAAAATCCTTGAGGCTGCAAAAAGTCCTTTTGCTGCGAATGCATCTGAGTATGTAAATACCCCTTTTTCATTTGTTTGAAAATTTATGACTTTATTTGAATTTCTTATGGCTTTTAAATCTTGGTTATAAAGAAAAAATATATGCTCATCTCTAAAATAAAGTTTTTTCAATGAGTAATAAAGAGTTTCTGCACGCTTAAGAATTTTTTTGGAAAATGAATAATTTATATCTTTATAATATTTGGCAAATGTTACTAGTGCCTCTAATCCTCTTCCTTGTATCCAGCCATATGTAAATTTTGGTCCTCTCGTTCCAGATTTATTTGTATAAGAAATTCCAGTTATTGAATTTACTTTAGTATCTAAAAAGCCTTCAATTATTGGTGACCTTGAAAGAATCCAATTCAAAGTTTTATGATTACAGATTTCATATCGTGATGCTGCTTTTTCTAACCAAATATTATCCATAATAACAATTTATATAACCCTATGAATTTAACAATTAGGTAATAATTCCAACAAACAGATGTTTTATCTCCAATGATAATAAAATTACATTCATAGTATATTAATGTTCTATATTCTTGGCACTTTTGTTGCATTATCTTGATCAAAAAACAATACAAAAAACCATAACAATTTAAGGGATAACGGTTGTTCGGTGGAATTTATAGAAATAAACGTATCTTGGTAACTGGTCATACAGGCTTCAAAGGAAGCTGGTTGTGTAAATGGTTGAACCATTTGGATGCAGAAGTTTTTGGTTATTCACTTAAGCCAAGTACTGAACCAAATCACTTTGAGTTATCAAATCCTAAAGTAAATTCGCATATCAATAATATTCAAGACTTAAATTCTCTCATAAATTTCATCACTAAGATTGAGCCAGAGATAATATTTCATCTAGCTGCTCAACCTTTAGTACTTGAAAGTTATGAAGAACCTGTAGAAACCTTCACTACTAATGTTATAGGTACAGCTAATATACTTGAGGCTGCTAGATACACTGACACTGTTAAAGCAGTCATCATAGTAACTACTGATAAGTGTTATAAAAATAAAGAGTTGATTTATGGATATAGGGAAACTGATGAATTAGGAGGTTATGATCCTTATAGTGCATCAAAAGCATGTACAGAACTTGTTACTGAAAGTTACAGACATTCTTTTTTTAAAAAAGATGATAATGATTTACTAATAGCATCAGCTAGAGCTGGAAATGTTCTGGGAGGAGGTGACTGGACCTCAAACAGAATTTTTAAAGATATTGCAATAGCAGCATCAGAAAAAGAAAAATTAATTTTAAGGAATCCAGAAAGTATAAGACCATGGCAGCATGTTTTGGAACCTTTATCAGGCTACTTACTATTAGGGCAATTATTATTTCAAAATCGACATGAATTTGCAGAGCCTTGGAACTTTGGTCCATCATATGATTCGAATATAACAGTAAGAGAATTAGTAAATATTGTAAAAAAAAGATGGGATGACATTGAAGTCGAATATGAAAACCCAAAAAATTATGAATCTAAATATCTTATGTTGGATAGTTCTAAGGCTTATAATAAATTAAAATGGAATCCAGTTTGGGGAATTGATTTTACAATCAATAATACAATTGATTGGTATAAAAGCTACTATGAGAAAAAAATAGTTAAAACGGATGATCAAATTGAAAAATTTGTTCAAGATGCACAAAAAAATAAAATAGGTTGGGCATTAGATGTTACATAAAAAGATTCCTTTAGAGGGTGCTTTAGAAATAGACTGCCTTCCTAAAAAAGATGAAAGAGGATCTTTTGTAAGGTTTTTTTGCCAAAAATCTTTATCAAAATTATGCAAAAGTACTAAAATTGTACAAATTAATTCTTCATATTCAAGGATAGCTGGGACAGTTAGAGGCTTGCATTTTCAATCTTCACCAAGCCAAGAAAATAAGTTTATTAGATGTATAAGAGGTAAGATTTTCGATGTGATAGTTGATCTAAGAGAGGAATCTAATACATTTGGTAAATTATATTCTGTTATTTTAGACTCAAAAAAAATGAATATGATTTTTGTACCTACTGGTTTTGCTCACGGATTTCAAACTTTATTACCAGATTGTGAAATATTATATCTTCACACAGATTATCATAATCCAGAATTAGAGAGAGGGTATTATTATAATAGCAAAGACCTACAAATTCCTTGGCCCATGAAAGTAACACAAATATCTGATAAGGATAAAAACTTAGAAATTTTTAAATATTAAAGAAAAACAGTATTCCATGAAGTGTAGACATTGTAGTAATAATTTGAAATATGAATTCTTAGATTTAGGAGTATCTGCTCCTTCGAATTCATTTATTAAAAAAGAAAATCTAAATATTCCTGAAAAGTCCTTTCCCCTTCGGGTTATGGTCTGTGATTCATGTTGGTTGGTACAAACTGAAGATTTTGTAAATGCTTCAGAAATGTTTACTCCTGAATACGCATATTTTAGTTCATATTCTTCATCTTTTTTAAATCATACTAAAAGATATGTTGAGAAGATGGTTGCTAAATTTTCTCTTGATGAAAATAGTAGTATTTTAGAAGTCGCCTCAAATGATGGTTATTTGCTAAATTTTTTAAAAAAATTAAATATTAAATGCTTCGGTATCGAACCTACCAAAAGTACAGCTAGTGTTGCTCGATCGAAAGGTTTAGAAATTATTGGTGATTTTTTTTCTACTAATTTGGCAAAAAAATTAGCCAAAGAAAAAAATACTGTAGATCTGGCAATTGCTAACAATGTTTTAGCTCATGTTCCAAATATTAACGATTTTGTAAAAGGTTTTTATGAAATCCTTAATCCAGAAGGTGTAGCTACTTTTGAGAATCCTCATTTACTTGAACTAGCTACTGGAAGACAATTTGATACTATCTATCATGAGCATTTCTCTTATCTATCTCTAATATCAGTGAATGAAATTTTTAAAAATAATGGATTGACTATCTTTGATGTAGAAAAAATACCAGTACATGGAGGAAGTTTAAGATATTATGCACAGAAATCTGATACTGGAAGAAGGTTTATATCTAAAAGAGTTAATGCACTTCTGCAAGAAGAAAGAGATGCTGGATTAACCAATTTGGATTTTTATAGTAATTTCCAAAAAGTTGCTGAAAATATAAGAGATGAATTTAAAAACTTTCTTATTGAACAAAAAAATAATGGAAAACTTATTGCAGGCTATGGTGCAGCAGCAAAAGGTAATACACTACTAAATTTTTGCAATATTTCAAAAACATTATTGCAATTTATTGTGGATAAAAATCCAATGAAACAGGGGTTATATTGTCCGGGTAGTAAAATTCCAATCTTAAATGAAAAAAAAATTAGAGAAGAAAAACCAGACTTTATAGTTATCTTTCCATGGAATATAAAAGAAGAAATTAAGGAGCAATTACATTTTACCAAGCGATGGGGTTGTAAGTTTGTAGTTGCAATTCCAAATTTATCTATTTTTTAAATTATTTGTTGCTTATAAGTTTTTTGCTTTCCAGGCATCAAATTCTTCTTGTGTGTCAAGATCTGTTAAAGCAGCCATTTTGGGTAACTTAATATGTTTGGTCTCCTTGACATAATTATTCAGCATTATTTTTGCACCTTGATCGCCCTTTAATTCCTTTAATAAATTATAATATATTTTTGGGAAAAGAACAGGATTTCCAGGTTTGAGGTTTTCTGAACTAGCCCTTAAAATATAGTTAGAAGGATTCTTTCTAAATTGATCTATCATAAGATCAAGATGTTTTGATTTTATATCTGGCATATCTCCAAGCAAAATTAAAATACCTTCTGGTTTATTTTTTTCAACCAACTCTATACCTTTTGATATAGAGTGACCAATTCCAATATGATCAGTTTGCGCTTTAAGTATTTTAATTGGAAATGAAGCTAGAAAATTTTGCAGATTAATATTATTTTCTTGAATAATTATTGAAACAACTGATGCTCTACTTTTAACAGATTCAGAAACTACATATTCTATTAAGGGTTTGCCATTTAGGTTTTTTAAAAGTTTATTTTGCCCTTTCATTCTTTTTGATTGACCGGCTGCTAAAATCAATATTTCTACTTTTATTGTACTTTTATCCTTCATATTTCAAATAGAATTTTAATGTTGATTACTATTATAAAACCTTCTTACCTTTATAATCTCTGCCATTATTGAAAGTGCAATTTCATTTGGATTTTTTGAACCTATATCTAATCCAATAGGTGCATGAATTCTTTTTATTTCCTTTTGATTTACACCCATTGTTTGCAACCTATTTATTCTTTTTTCATGTGTTTTTTTTGAACCGAGACTACCTATGTAAAAACATTCACAATTTAGTGCCAATTTAAGTGCTATATCATCTATTTTTGGATCATGAGTTAAAGTAACTATTGCCGTATCATGATCAAGCTTTATTTTTTTAAAAGCATCATCAGGCCAGTCATCAATAATCTCAACATCTGGGAACCTATGATTATTAGCAAAGGTAGATCTAGGATCAATAACAATAATTTCGTAGTTAAATTGGTTAGCTAATTCAACTAGAAATTGGGCTATATGTACAGCACCAACAATCACCATTTTATTTTTAGGAGGTAAGACATAAAAAAAGTTTTCTTTATCTTTAAAAGATTCTTTATCATGCTTTTTATTGTTCGATAAAAGATTTAAAGCTTTTTCATCAACTATTAACTCTCTTTGAGAGGACTTTAAGCAGATTTTATAAATGGACAAAGTCCCTTCAAAATAATTATTAAAAAAACTTTCAAGTAATTTTCTTTTTATATTTTGAACTTTTATAATTGGCTCAATAAGTATGGTGATTTCACCACCACAAGCCAAACCAACATTAAAGGCATCTTCATTAGTAACCCCAAATTTTAAGATTTTACATTTTTTTGTATCTAGTGAAATTTTAGCTTCTGTAATAACAGCACTTTCCACACAACCTCCAGAAACTGAACCAGATATTTCGCCATTTTCACATAATAGCAGTGTTGAACCAACCGGTTTTGGAGCACTTTTCCAAGTATCAATCACGATAGCCAAAACAAAATTTTCACTTGTTTTTAGTAACTCACTTATTTTTTCTATGATCTTTTTATCAGATATCATAATTTCTCATACCATATAAAATTGACTTCAATTATGGTATATTTACTGGAATGAAATATTTTGGATCTTTAGCTTTTTTAATAACTGCTGGTATGATTTCTTTATAAGCTTGTAGCAATGTTTGAGGTTTAGGTAGTTGGTGCTCTATTAACTGGTGAAGTTTTGGAAGATTATAGGAAGGAACCATTGGATACATATGATGTTCTATGTGGTATTCCATTTTCCAATATATAAAACTAAAAATAGGATTTAATCTAATTGATCTTGTAGAAAATCTATGATCCTTTATCCCTTCTTGTAGTCCCATATGTTGAGTTAGCCCCCATATCATATTAATTGAAGCGAAGCATTTAGGTATTAATAATAAAAAAATAGGAAGAAAAGAATTTATTGCTAAAGAGAAAACGATTATACAAAACCATAGTAAAATAAAAACTCTTGAACTTTTAATGCAATCTTTTTTCTTATCTTTAGGTATACATTCTTTCATGACTTTAGTTTCTATTCCTAATGCATGTTGAATGATTTCTTTATGCAAAGATTTATGAAAAAAAATTAAACTAACCCCAGGAATAAAAACTATAAAAAAGTTGATTAAATTTTTTGGATTCCAAAATATACTACCTTCTACTTCAAAATCATGGGGATCTATTGAAGCTGTATAACTATGGTGTAATGAATGGCTCCAACGCCACCTAACTGGTTCAAAGTTATTCATGAAACTAGCAATTAGATAAAAGAAATCGTTGAATTTTCGTGTCTTAAATGCAGTCCCATGTCCACATTCATGCCATATAGCATCTGCCCCACCCCACAAAGTACAATAAAAAAGATAGCAAGGTAAAAACCACCAAGTCCCGTCATTATAAATGCATAATAGTCCTAAAATAATTAAGCTTATAAAAAAAATACTGAGATGTTTGAAGCCAGCGATATCACTTCTTTTATAAAGCTGTTTTAGTTTTTTTCGATCTACATAAACTTTGAACCAGTCATTTGACGGTTGATTAGTATTTTCTGACACGACTTATTCCTGAATTTTAATAAAATTATCAATGGATTTGAGAGTTATTCATTATAATTAAATATATAACATGATAATTAATTCAATGTTTCTAATAAATGATTTATATCTTTTTGATTATTAAAATGGGCAAATGATATTCTAAGCTTTTTATTTCTCAAACTACAAATTATTTTATTTTTTTTTAGTTTTTGAAATATCATATCTACTTCTATAATTTTTGATTTAGGCTGGAAGGAAATGATATTAAATGAATTAGTTGAGTTATTTTTATTTTTAAATATATGCCATTTTTTTTTGTTAATTCCTGAATTAAAGTATTTCGATAAATTGATTGCATGATGTTCAATCTTTTTAGGATTTAGTCTTATTATTTCCTTAATAGAATTTTGTAATCCTATAATTGAAACATAAGACATTGTTGATTGTGTATAGCTTTTTGCATTCTTATAATATTCACATCGATCAGAAATCATACTAAAAGGTTTAGGTGCTCCCATCCATCCAGCATTTAAAGGATCTGATTTCAGGTAATTTTGACCAATACAAGCTAAACCAACTCCACCATGACCACCTAACCATTTGTACCCACTAGAAACTAGAAAATCCACATCCCATTGATTTGCATAAATTGGTATTGCTCCAATAGCCTGCGTAACATCAATAATAAGTTTAATTCCCTTAGATTGAGCTGTTCTACTTAAAATATCCAAATTGATCTTTGTCCCAGTTGAATATTGAATTAAACTCACTGCAATGACAGAAGTTTTTGGTTTTATATTTTTTATTATTATTTCAGTAAGATCCTTTTTAGTATCTTCTTTTATAAATTTGATAGAACAAAATTTGTTTTTTGAATATTTTATCCATGGCCTTGTTACTGCTGGAAAATCAGATTTAACTAATAATATTTCTGAATTTTTTGGAGGTTTTAAGATATAGGGAATTTGACTAAGTAACTCACTCGCAGAAGACAAGACTGCGGTTTGATTAGGTTGGCATCTTAAAAGCTTAGAAGCACTTTTACGTAAATTATTAACTAAAGAGATTTCATCTTCATCAGAAATGTGTATGTTTCCAAATCTAGCTTTGCGATTTAGAAAATGTGTCATTTTTTGTGTAGAAGCGTTACTTATTAATCCTAGGGATGCCTGATTTAGATAAGTATAGTTTTCTAAACAAGTGTAGGATTTCCTTTCAGATAGTGAAGTGATCATTTTTTTTCAAAATTAAAATCATTTATAATAACCGATATTATCGCCTTCTGTAGTAATACCAAGGCCATTTATTGTTCTATTAACATAATTGAAATAACAAATGATTTGATTTGCTTCTAAGATTTCACCATCCCCCACCCCTAGATCCTTAAGATTATCCACATCTGATTTTGTCATCAAATTAGGTGATAAAGTAAGTTTCTTTGCATAATTAAGTAAAGCAATCTCTTTTTCGGAGAACACGTCACATAATTTGTCTGTTTTTAAAGCAAATTTAATGGCACTGCTTTTTTTATCATCATCAATTAGATATTTAGCGTTTGCCCAATGATTATCAAACGAATATTCACAATAATTCAATATTGAAACGTAACTACTTATTGTCTCTTGAAACCAATTAGGTATTGAATTATCGCTATCATGAAGTACAGATTTATATAGAGTATAATGACCTTTCATAGTACTTGGTCTAAGTGAATGTACTCTCATTACATTATCAACAGTACCGTGAGGTGTTTTTACAAGATTAAGAGTTTTTGATAATTTTTTTGAGGCATTTTCATCAGATATCATCTTAATCCATGCGGACATAATAATCTCCTCTAAAATTTAAAGCAAACAATATTACGATTTGCTTATTATTATAAACCCCATTTATCAGCAGTTGCTTTGAAAAAACCCTTTGCGATTTTTATTTTTATCCAATGATTGACATAATTAATCCATACTTGATCAGCTTGTGGCAATAACATGGCTAAAGGTGTAGGGTTTCTAGGTGCATCAACAATTATTTCTTTAACATTGTCATATTTTGCTTTTAAAGTAGATCCTTCTAAGTTTGAAGTAACGAAAACATCTGCTCTTCCAGCTAGGACTTCTTGATAACCTCTGGCTGGGGCTTCAACGCTTTTAATAGCTGCATTTGGAAACCATTCTTTCACCATAGGTTCCATTGCTGTACCTAATGTTGTTGCGACTTTTACCCCGTTTTTATTGATTGAATCCCAACCATTGAACTTTTCTAAATTTTCAGAAGTGGTAAAAGGTTTAAAAACAACAGCTAAATAACTCTCAGAAAAACCTGCTGCTTTCATTCTAGAAGCCTTTATTGATGCTGATCCAGTAATATGATATTTGCCGGCTACAATCCCATTTACTATTGTTTTCCAATCTGTGGCTACAAATTCTATTTCTACTCCCATGTCATTTGCTAATTCAGTCATAACATCAATATCATAACCTTGATATTTGTTAGTAGCGGGGTCTCTGGTAGAAAAAGGATTGAAATCCCCTGTTGTTCCCGCTTTTAATTTCCCGGAACTCAATATATCATTGAGAACAGAATTAGCTGATGCATATAATGTGAAAGAGCTTAAGGTAATTAAAACCAAAATTGCAATTCTTAATAACTTCATTTTAAATCTCCCTATTAGAAGCTATGATATTAGTTTGGTAATTAAAAGTTGCAATAGAATTTATTGTATCCAATCAAACTTTAAGTCTATAATTAACAGTATTGTTAAATAATAGGCAAATTTATGATTTATCAAATATGAAAGAAGTAATTAGTATAAACAATGTTTCAAAATACTTTGGAAAATTTAAAGCACTTAATAATGTTAATTTAAAAGTTTTTAAAGGTCAAAAGGTCGTAATATGTGGCCCCTCAGGATCAGGTAAATCAACATTAGTTCGATGCATTAATAGACTTGAAGAACATGATGAAGGCAGAATTGAGGTTTTAGGTCATTTATTAACAAAAGATAAATTTACCTTAGAAGCTTTAAAATCAAAAGTAAGTATGGTTTTTCAACAATTTAATTTATTTCCACACCTTACAGTGATTGAGAATTTAACTTTAGGACCAATTAAAGCGCTAGGAATTTCTAAAAAAGATGCAAATGAGAGAGCTTTACACTTTTTAGACCGAGTAAAAATTCCTGAACAGGCTTATAAAAAACCAAATTTACTTTCTGGAGGACAACAACAAAGAGTAGCCATTGCTAGGGCATTATGTTTAGAACCTGAAATAATGCTGTTTGATGAGCCTACTTCAGCGCTAGATCCTGAAATGATAGCAGAAGTATTAGAAGTTATTCTTAATTTGGCAGAAGATGGAATGACCATGGTAGTGGTAACCCACGAAATGGGTTTTGCTAAAAAAGCTGCTGATAAGATTATTTTCATGGATGAAGGTAAAATTTTAGAAGAAAATACCCCTTTAAGTTTTTTTAAAAAACCAAAAACCAGTAGATCTAAAAAGTTCTTAGATCAAGTTTTAAATCACTGAGCTTATAATGAAGTTTAAATTATATATAATAATTTTCTTTCTTCTGACATTACTTGTTGGTTGTTCAGGTAATAGTGGAAATTGGGGTTGGTATGTTATTAATCCCGCAACTAAGTCGGGATTGACTAACATCAAATTTCTTATTGGGGGTTTTGGAGCAACTATTTTATTATCTCTTATAGCTGCTTTTTTATCTATTTTTTTAGGATTAATGGTTGCTTTACCAGGCTTTTCTAATAATTTCTTTCTAAGATCATTGAATAGAATTTATGTTGAATTTATTAGAGCTATACCATTATTACCTATGTTATTTTGGGTTTTTTATGGGCTACCAGTGATTTTTCAATCTTTGGGGTTAGACGTTGAGATTGATGCTTTTTGGGGAGCAGTAATTACTTTAGCTATTTCAGATAGCGCTTTTACTGCTGAAATATATAGAGCTGGGATCCAATCTATATCGAAGGGGCAAAGAGAAGCAGCTCAGACAATAGGTTTAACACAATTTCAAGCAATGAGGTATATAATACTACCTCAGGCTTTGAGAAGAATTTTACCACCTTTGGCAAATCAATTCATATATATAGTGAAGATGTCAGCATTTGCATCCGTAATAGGAATGCAAGAATTGACAAGAAGAGCAAATGAGATTGTAGTAACAGAATATAGACCTTTAGAAATTTATACTCTGCTTATTTTAGAGTATTTAATTTTAGTTTTGGTAATAAGTTTTGCAGTTCGTTGGTTGGAAAGGAAGTTAGGTTCTAATGAGAGTAATTCAAATTAAAAAAAAATAATTTTAAATTTACTAATGATTTTAAATTGAGGTGGGAATGGATTGGAAAAATTTTTTAGATGAAGCAAAAAAAGGTTTTAATGAACTCAGTAAAGTAACTCCTGAAACATTCGAAGGGTTTTCTATAATGGGAAAACCAGTAAAAAAGGATGGAAAACTTGAGGAGAAAACAAAAGAATTCATTGCTTTAGGAATTGCAATTTCGACAAGATGTGAAAGCTGTATTGGCTTGCATACGGAACATTTGATAAGACTTGGAGCTACAAGAGAAGAAATAGTAGAAGTATTGAGCGTTTGTTCTTATATGGGGGGTGGACCATCAATAATGTTTAGTGCAAAAGCTTTGGAAGCCTTTGATCAGTTAGTTGAAAAATAAATATTTTTGAGGTTGTTATATAATGAAAAGTTCTGAAATAAAAACTATAGATGAAAAAAGAGTTCCTATTATTGATATTGAAAAAATTAAAAATGATGGTTTTAAAAAAAAAATTGCCAAAGAATTATTTAAAGCCAGCACTGATCTCGGATTTATTTATATAAAAAACCATTCAATTCCAAAAAAACTTATAAATAATTTGAGGATTGACGGGTTTAATTTTTTTAGGAGTCCTGTACATCACAAAGATGAAATCTCAATTTCTGACAAACATAGGGGATGGTTAGGTTTTGGAGGTGCAAAAATGGGTGATAAAGCAAAACCTGATTTAAAAGAAAGTTTTATTTGGGGGTATCAATATTCTGATGGTTCTCTACCGGACAATCATCAATTAAGAGGCGCAAACAAATGGCCAGATTTTATTCCTTCACTTAAAAAAAATTCACTAGATTATTTTGAATCTGTTAATGAACTTGCTAAAGATCTTTTATCTTGTTTTGCATTAGGGTTAAATTTAGATGAAGATTTTTTTATCAGGAGTTGTTCAGCTCCATTGAGTAGAGCGTCACTTGTTTATTATCCAAATCAACCAAAAGAGATGGGAGAAATGCAGTTTGGAGTTAGTGAACATACAGATTTTGGGCTATTAACGATCCTGTGTCAGGATTCAGTTGGTGGACTACAGATTAAGGGATTAGATGGAGAATGGTTCTATGCACCACCAATTGAAGGGACACTTATCGTTAATGTAGCTGATTTATTATCTAGATGGACAGGAGGAATTTATAAGTCTACTCCACATAGAGTAGTTAATTCTTCTGGTAAAGAAAGGCTATCTATAGTGATGGCATTTGATCCTGATCCAGATACATTGATCGACTCTTCAGAAATCAAAAAGATAAAAAAAACAAAATATGAAGATCCAATCACATGTGGTGATTATTTAATATGGAGATTTAATAAAGCATTTTCTTATAGGAAAAGATAAAATTTTTAATTTAACAAAAAATCTAAAATTAGGCGCATTTAACTTATTACTCAACTGTGCTGAATTGTCTGCAAAACATAAGATATTAATAGTTGCTGAAGATGAGAAGCTGGGTTGGTATGACGAATTTATAGCATTAGTAATAAAGGAATGTTGTGATGAATTATCTATTAAATCTGAAATTTTAAATGTTGGGGAACCTTCTGATGAGATATACAATCGCATAAAAAAAATATCGAAAAACTATGACTGTATTATCTATTTTTCAAGGATAGGTGATCTCCAAAGATTTGAAAATGTCCATTCATGCAAAGTTATAATGTCCTATGCAAGAAATATAGCTATGTTAGCATCTAATTTTGGAACTACTGATTATCAAATTCACATTGATTTTAAAAAAAGTATTGATGAAGTATTTTCAAATAGCGAATATTTAAAAATAATTTGTCCTAAAGGAACTAATCTTTCTGGTCAATGTTCCAAAGTATTTACTGATAATGATGATGTAGCCATTAAAAGATTTCCAATGGTCATACATTCGCCAGTTAGTGCTTCTAAATTTAAGGGACATATTTTAATAGACAAATATTTGACCTCATCTGGTTCAAGATTTTTTTCCCCATCCAAAATTATTTTAGATAAAATAGTAAAGTTTAATATTGAACAAGGGTTAATTAAGTCAATTATAGGAAATAAAAAGGATATAAAAAATGTAAAAAACCACTTTAAGTATATTTCTAATAAATTTAAAATTGATAAGGATATTGTTCATTCGTGGCATACTGGAATTCATAGTGGTCTTTTAACCAATACAGTTAAAACAAAAGATGCTGATTGTTGGTCTAATACTGTTTTCGGAAATCCAAAATTTTTACATTTCCATACCTGTGGAAATTATGCACCTGGAGAAATAAGTTTAATGTTAGAAAATCCAACTATTTTAGTAGATGATGTTCCTTTATGGGAAAGTGGTAAAATTAACTTTAAAAATTTTACTCCAATCAATGAATGTACTGAAAAATGGCCACTTTTACTATCTTTATAAAAATAGAAGAAAATTGAATAAGTGTTTTTTTAATTTTAGAAATAATTATCCTAAAACAGACATACTACTTTCGGTATTTATTTTCCTATTCCTAGAATAAAATCCAATGCTAATATTCCTATTAATGTTTTTAAGATGAAGTTTTATAGGGTCTTTATCATGGTCATGACCATTTTCACATTTTTCAATTAAGTCAGCCATCATAATACCTGCTAT
This sequence comes from Paracoccaceae bacterium, assembly GCA_045565285.1. GTDB lineage: Bacteria > Pseudomonadota > Alphaproteobacteria > Rhodobacterales > Rhodobacteraceae > CACIIZ01. Next base: position 72,379 of record JBJLFR010000018.1, on the reverse strand, counting down.
TGGTGCATTTTTATATTGATTTCCACTGGAGCCAATAGCCATATAAAATCCAGGCAAGCTTGACTTATCATATATGGGTATCCAATCGTCAGATACATCATATAAGGAAACAACTCCTTTTATATTCGATGATATTGGCATCTTTGGGAATCTTTGAGCTTGTCTTAATAGTTGGGTATTCCATTGCTCAGTAAAATTCTGGTCCCATTTATCAGGATCAACAAATATTCTTTCATCACATTTTGGGTCTTCACTTCCTATTAAAATGTGATTCCCAGTTTCAGGTCTGCTATAACAACCGATGTCACTATCTGAAATTACAAAACCATTTTCTTCATATTGAAATCCACTTGGAGGTTGAACATGTGAGACTTCAACTTTTAATGCTTTAGTTTTAATGTTCATGTATTTCTCTACATCTGCTAATTGATTTATTTTCATTGAATGAGGACCTGCAACATTTACTACGATAGGAGCATAAATTGATTCACCATTATTAAGTCTAATTCCTGAAGTTCTTCCGTGTTCAATAAGAATTTTTTCAACTGAACTATTGAACAAATAAAAAGCACCTTTTTTTTCTGAGGCTCTTTGTAGATTATGAGCTGATAACTGTGGATCATTAACATAACCAGCCGTTGGAAAGAAAATAGCACCACTAAGATTTTCGCCAGTAATTTCTCCGAATATTTTATCTGTGGGAAGTTTTACAGGCCCAAATTTACTAGTATCTACAATTGGTAGTTTACTTTTTATTTTTTTTATATCCCATTTTTCAAATGGTATTGCTAGTTCACTTGCTCTTAAAATCACATTTTTTAGATAATCATTTTCTTCAGTTTTATAAATCATACAGCCACATTCAATGAATTTAGCAAGCCCATTTTCATCTTTAAACTCAAGATAATTTTCCCAATTCTTCCAATAGTGATAACCTTCATAAGCTAAAGCACATCCGTCAAAAGTTGAGTAATGCACTCTTATTATAGCACAGGATGCAGATGTTGAACCGTAACCAGAAGTAGGATTACGATCAATATTTATTGTCTTTAAACCCTTCTTTGATAATTCAAAAGCTATTGCAGTTCCAATTACACCAGCTCCAATAATTATTGCGTCATAACTATTTTTCATTTTTATTTTCCTCGGCTCTATAATTTTAATCTAGCATTATCAAAGTAAACTTAATTATTAAATGAAATATTAGTTATATATTCAAAATTTTATTTTAATCTCATTTACCAATTTATTACTGATTGATTGGTTGAGGTTAAATAATTATTAGTCCTTGAAAAAGGCTTTGATCCAAAAAACCCATTATTTGCAGAATATGGTGATGGATGGGCGCTCATTAATATTTTATTTTGTGTATTATCAATTAAATTTGCTTTTTCTTTTGCATGGATACCCCACAATAAATAAACTATATTTTTTTTATTTTCATTTAATCTTTTTAATACTGAAGTTGTAAATTGTTCCCATCCTATATTTCTATGTGATGCTGGTTTTCCTCTTTCTACAGTTAAACAAGTATTCAAGAGAAGAACACCTTGTTTACTCCAGCGCTCTAAGCAACCTGAATTTGCTGGTTTTATTCCTAAATCATTAAATAATTCTAAGAAAATATTTTTTAACGATGGTGGAATAGGAATATTATCTTTAACTGAAAAGCTAAGACCATTCGCTTGATTTGGTCCATGATATGGGTCTTGTCCTAAAATAACTACTTTTACGTCTGTAAATGGTGTTAAATTGAAAGCATTAAAAATTTTACTACTCAAAGGGTATATTGTTTTTGTTTTTTTTTCTTCTTTTAAAAACCTACTAAGTTTTTTCATATATTCAGATTCAAATTCATAAGAAAGATAATCCAGCCAACTTTCTTCAATTTTTACTTTAATCATGAACTTAGCCAACAAATTTTTTATTAGAAAAAAATATTTATTGGTATTATGTATTATCTAAAATTAATTCTAAAGTGAAAGTTTAATATATGACCGATGAAATACCTATACCATCAGAACAGATTAAGTCTTTTTTTATGAATTTACCTTTCTCTAAGTACCTTGGATTGAAATTAGAAAGGCTTGGAAATGGTAAAGCTATAATGACAATACCATATCATAAAAATTTGATTGGAGATCCAAACACTGGTATTTTACACGGAGGTGTTATTACTACATTATTAGATAGTTGCTGTGGTGCTGCTGTGATGACTGCAGGAAACCCCAAAACATCCACAGCAACTATTGATTTACGATTAGATTATATGCGTCCTGCAGAACCAAAAAGTATAATTACTGCAGAAGCAATGTGTTATAGAGTTACAAATAGTGTAATTTTTGTTAGAGCAAATGCACATGATGGAACAAAGGAAACACCAATAGCAACTGCGACTGGAGCTTTTACAAGTCCATTTTAAGATAGAAGGGTTGAATTTTGCAGGAATATAAAAAATTAGACTTATTTAAAAAAGAAATTTTAAATTCATCCATAGAGAGAATACCATTTTGTAAAACTTTAGGTATAAAAGTTGATTATTTAGGTAATGAAGTCACCGCTCACTTACCTTTTAAAAAAGAGTTTATAGGAAATCCTGCTATTCCAGCTTTACACGGAGGCGTAATTGGATCTTTTCTTGAAATAACTGCTATTACTCAACTATTATGGGTTATTTTTCTAGAAAAAAAAAATAAAGAAAAAATTTTTGAAGAACAAAATTTAAAAAAAGTAGATAAAATTCTTAATGTAATACCTAAAACTATTGACTTAACTATAGATTATTTAAATGCTGGAGGTCCAGTTGGTTCATTTGCAAGAGCTGAAGTAAATAAAATTGGTCGTCGTTATGCTTCAGTTTCTGTTAAAGCTTGGCAAGATGAACCTAATAAACCATTCGCAATGGCTACGGGTCACTTTTTGGTTACGAATTCAAGATCTTAATTATTAATCTTTTTTTTCATTTTGGCATTATATTTGCTTCTGTCATTTAATTGACAAATTATGGAGAATTAAAATGATTAAATTTCTTTCTTATGAGTTTAATAAAGATGATAGGGATTACCGAAGGTTTTTCCAAAGTAGGAATGTTTCATTATCATCATTTGCAAAACTAAGAAGTTATAAAAATGAGACAAAAGCTAGTGGGAAAAAAAATACAATCAGCGAAAATTCATTTTTTCCACTTATAGCAAAAAAAATGATAAAAGTATAGTTTGATAGTTAAATTGAATACTTTAAAAAGTAGAGAAAATTTTACCAACAACCAATACATTATTTTCCTATCTACTCTGATGTTTTGAAATGATATGATAATAAATTCGGGTTCTCGGCATAACTTATTTATGTAAAATAAACTATGTGAAAATCTGGAACTATGATTTGGTTCATAGTTTCCTGATTTTTGTTCTTCTATTAAAAATATAAGCCTTGCTTTAACTTTCTTTATATTAAAATAATGTTTGATAAGGTTATTTAATATCTAATTAAAATATGAAACTCTGCTACTATAATTACCTAATATTTTTCCTTAGTTTTTTTTAAAAAAAATATTGCATAATTATGTATTAATTTTTAATAAACTGACTTCTCTTTAGCTGTATTTTAAAATTATTTTGAAATGCCTAAGGCTTTTAGTTTTTAGCCATTTTTTATGTGCATTCGGCAAAGACTTATTCTAAAATTTAAATCGCTTGTATCTCTAAATGAATAATTTGATCCATATTTTAAATTAATTATTTTTTTGAAATAACAGAAAGCACATTACAATGTAAGATATCAATTAGATATCTTTCATAAGTCGCTGGAAATCATCAAATGTTGTTCTAAAGAATTTATAGTTAATAGTTTTTTGTAATTCTAAAAATAGATATATTTTTTCTTTCCAGTCTTAGGGAATTATAATTATTATATTTTTTAATGATTATTCAAAAAAATATTCTCAGAACAATTATTTTTGGTGTGCTATTAAGTATAGAATTATAATATTATAAAAAAACTAATTTTAAAAACAGTATTTAGAGATTATTAATTAATATAAGATTAAAATTAGAAATTCAGTTTCACAAATATTTGCATTAATAGTATGAATAATTATGATCATTTTAGATATATTTATAAAATTAATTTTAATTTCTTTTTTTTCCTTTTCCATTAGTCTTGGTAATGAAAAAATGATTGACAATTTTAGTAATAATCCTGAACTAAGGTGGATATTTTTTGCTGATACAGTAATGGGTGGACGATCATCAGGAATAGCCACTTTTGAAAATTCTTTTGATGATAGATATGTACATCTTTCTGGTATTGTTACTACTGAAAATAATGGAGGTTTTATTCAAATTAGAAAAAAAGTTTCTGGTTTAGATAACTCCATTCAATCTGTAAACTTAAAAGTGAAGGGAAATAACGAAACATATCATGTGTTTTTGAGAACTTCTGGAACTATTTTGCCATGGCAATATTATAAGGCAGAATTTAAAGTAAATAATAGTTGGAAAAAAATTAGTATACCAATTTCCAAATTTGAAAGATCAAGTAGTTTTTTATCAAAAACTATAAAATCAGAAACAATAAGGAGCATTGGGTTAGTTGCTTTTGGTCGGGATTTTGAGGCTGATTTATATGTTTCCGAGGTAATCTTTAAATGAATTTATTATTAATAACTGATAAAAATAATGAGGAGTGAAATTTTAATAAATACAATTGGTTGTCATGCTGCTGGCGAAGTTGGTGAAGTTATTTTATCAGGATTTGAAAATCCTGTAGGAGAAACAATAGCTGAAAAATCAAAATTTTTAATGAAGCATCCTGAATTAAGAAATATATTGCTTTTAGAACCAAGGGGAGGGGTTTATAAACACTTTAATTTGATTTTACCTCCTATAAATAAAAAAGCAGACTTTGGTTGGATAATAATGGAACCTATGTTTAATCCTCCCATGTCAGGATCTAATGCAATTTGTACATCAACTGTTATTTTTGAAACTGGAATGAAGCCTATGAAAGAGCCATTTTGTGATCTGATCTTAGAATCACCAGGTGGATTAATAAAAACGAGGGCATTTTGTTCTAATGGAAAGGTAAAAAGAGTAGAGATTGAGAATTTACCGAGTTTTGTATACAAAAAAGATTGTGACTTAGACATTCCAGGTTTAGGTACTTTCCGAGTTGATATAGCATTTGGGGGAGATAGTTTTGTAATAATAGATGCAAACAAGTTAGGCTTTTCCTTAATTGAGGATGAGGCTGCTGATTTGGTGAAATTAGGTGATAAAATTACTTCTTTAGCTAATGAACAAATAGGCTTTAAACATCCAAATATAAATGGATGGAATCATATATCGTTTTGTCAGTTTACACTCCCTATTTATAGAGATGAGAAAGGTTTTATTATAGGAAAAAACACTGTTGTAATAAAACCTGGCAAATTAGATCGTTCTCCCTGTGGAACTGGTTGCTCTGCAAGAATGGCATTGCTAGTAGAAAATGGTTATTTAAAGAAATCAGATATATTTATTGGAAAATCGATTTTGGAAACAGAATTTGAGTGTAGAGTTGAAGATATTCAAAAAAGAGATGAGGGGAATTATATCATTCCCAGAATATCAGGAAGTGCTTGGATTACAGGTCATCATTCTTATTTCAGAGATCACAGTGATCCATTTAAACAAGGTTATAAATTATCGGATACATGGCCGAAATATTAATTAAATCAATTGGTAACAGGTAGCCCTCACTTCTCTTTTAAATCAAAACTACCTTTAAAATTAAGCAAAGCAAATCCGTAAAGTTGACCACTCATCAGCATATTCAAATTATGCTTTTGTGAATGAATATTTTTAATGAGTAATGTTTTAGTATCCATTCTACTTATTCTTTCTGCAGTTTTTAAGCCCATTTCAGTAAATTGTTCTTTAGTATATCCTCTAACATTATTAGAGACTGATAAATTTTCGCCAGCGTCATTTACTTTTTCTTCTCGCAAAATTTGATTTTCAAGGGCATTTATAGTTCCTTCAACGTCGGTCAAGGCATGACCGTATCTAGTTGTAAATTCTTGATCAAAAAAGGTATGATTCATATTAAAGTTACTTAATTGTACTTCACTTTTATTTGTATAATTTGAAAAAAAAGTTGATCCGTCATCTATTAAAGTTGCTCTTCTTGCAACTGATGGAGTAGTTGTAGTTATGGAATTAGGAGGAACGTTTCCGGAGGTATTGGTAATTTTAAAAATTCCATCAGGATTATTTTCAGTAAATCTTAACCCATCGGCAGTTCCATCACTTTGGATAGTAAATAAATTTACTCCTCTTTTATCTGTTACTTGTAAGACACCCGCAGAGGCAGTTGAGAAAGTTTCACTATCTGAACCTTGGAATTCACCAGCCCCAGGGTTAGTTAGAAGTCTATCTCTAGCTTGTGCAGCTGTTTCATTACCATCAGCTGTATAGGTGAATGTACTTCCTTCTAATGTGAAAGAAGCAGTTTCATCATCTTCAAATGTACTTGCCATTTTTAATGTTGCTACACCAGCCGTACCTGAGTTAGTTCTAGCACCATTAATTATTAAATCTAGTGATGCATTGCTTCGTTGAGACTGAGAAATAATATCTGGGTCAAGACTTGTTCCTACTTCAACATTTCCAACAGTATCATTATTGACTTTTACACTTGTAACAGCTGCAAATTTTTCATTTCCTGTAACTATTGCTCCAGTGCTGCTAGTTATTACCTCAGATAAGCTATTCCCAAATTGATCAGTACCTTCAATAGTAAAGTTTACAGAAGCAGCACTTCCATCACTAGTAATTTGTACAGCCTGTAACTCTTCTGCTGCATCTTGTTGTGTAACAGTAAATGACTTATTTGAACTCAAAAATAATTCCCCAGTGGAAATTATCTCATGGTTATCATTGGTACTTACTTTAAGTCCAGCAGTTGTATCTCTAGGTATTGGTGTAGTAAAAACTACTGGCTCTAATTCATCACTAGTATTTTGTAATGAATAATAATTATCTGAAGAAGTGATCGTGAATCGTTGGTTAGAATTTGCTTGTAAGGCCCCTACACCAACAGTAGAATCATTTTGAAAATTAGCACCAGTTAAAGTTAAGTTTTCACCTGAGTTTTTAATTTGAGAATCAGCTATACTAGTTAATATATCGGATGCATATACCTCAACTCGCCCAGTATTAAGACCAGTTCCAGTTATACTAATTGAATTTATAGTACTATATCTGTTAGTAGTGGTAACAGCTGCATTATTGACTACACTTACTGTTTCATTAATGTTAGATCCTTCACCTTCTCCAACTATAGCAAGATCATAACTAGAGTTGTTGAGTATCGCTGTTCCGCCAGATTCAAAGTCTCCATTTATGTTAGCTGTTCCATTTCCGGTATAGGCATTTTCTGTAGATATTCCGTCATTATCAATATCAGTTCCTATTTTTACGTTTCCTGGACTTAAGCTATTAACTGCAACGTTAGTAACAGTCATGAATAGATTAGAACCTGTCACAGTATCATTCACTACGCCTGTTAAATTCTCCGTTATAGTACTCCCAAGTTTATTTTTACCAGTTATCGTATATTGTCCAACTACCCCATTGGAAGGCGTAAAAAGTGTAACTGCTTTACCATCTGTTAATACAATTGGTGTCACACTTGTTAAACTTAAATCACTCGCTGAACTTATATTTTGATTAGTAGCAAATTGTGAACTATTTGATGCAGTACCAGCAATAACTGAGCGATTTCCAGGTGTTGATCTACTACTGGTCAAAGTTAAATTTCCTGCACCACTTACAGTTTGACTAGTGGCAAGTTGGGTTGTATTCGATGAAATACCAGCAATAATGGTTCCATTTAGATCACCGTCAGCTGCAATTTGCGTGACAGAAGTAAACCTTTGGCTAGTTGATACAGATGTATTAGCTATACTACTTAATGTTTCATTAATTGAGGCTCCGCTTGCATTTGTACCTGAGATTGTGAATTGTGTTCCATTATTAGTTCCGTTACCAGCTCTTATTTGTATTAATTCACCACCAGCAAGATCGCCTGCAGCTGCAATCCTAGTAATAGTAGTAAATCTATTCGTTGTTGAAACTGCGCTGCCTGGATTACTTGTAATTGTTTCTGTTGTTGCAGTTCCATTGGCATTATTTCCGTAAATAGTGAAATTTGTAGCTGCAGTGTTGGTTCCTCCCTGTAATCGAACATATTCTCCTAAATCTAAATACGCAGTTCCTCCTGAAATTGGTAAATTTGACTGATTAACAGGAGATGAATTGGCCACAGCATCGTCGTCAGAACTAGTTCCAACCTTTGTACTACCTGAGGTGCCATTTATTAATTGCACTTGTGTTACAGTTCCAAAACTATTGGTACTGTGTTCTGTTTCATTATGTAAAACTGTAACGTCCTCTGTTTGTGCTCCTCCAGATAGGTTTGTTCCAGTTATTCTGTAGGTTGCTTGAATTGAATTAGGATCAGCTATGATCTTAACTCTTTGATCACTAGTAATGGGATTTATAATAAGGTTTCTAGCTGCTTGAAGGGAAACAGTACTTGCACTCTCTTCATATGTTGTAGCATCAAAATTTGTAGGCCTGACATTTAAAGCAACTCCTGCTAATTCAGTTATCGCAATGTCTTCTCCAGATGATTGAGTTAACAAAAGTTTGTCATTTCCTAATGTCCATATAGCATTGCTATCATCATCTCTTGCTACTACTCCATTTGAAGCTATAATACCTGTCGTATCAGTTTGAGCATTTATAGCATCCTTAAGATTATTAAGATTATTAGTAGTAATATTTGCGGATATGGTAGCATTACCACCATTGTTATTTGATAATTTTAGCCTAATCGAATTGTTATTATCAGCATCAGATATAACAACACCTGTTTTTGCTGAAAAACCTACATTTGTATGCATAATTTGTGCATTAAGTTGTTCACTTATTAGTTTAGCGGAAGCATTTGCAGCAATAGTTACAGTTCTTGTATCTATACTTTCTCCGACTGTATCATAGATCCCAGCTACAGAAATAGTGTGTGTAGCATCTAGGCCACCTGCGGCATTTGCATGAGATGTTGTAACAGCATCTAAAATAGATTTGGTTGTAATACTAGCTCCAGTTGGTGCTATGGCTGCTTCGATTCTTGGATTTAAGTCTTGGTTTTCAAGATCCATATTCACGTTTTTAAGAGTTATATGATCTGCAATCTTTTGAAGTACTGTATTATTAACAGATAATTTAGGACCAGGTGTGATGGCAATGTTATCAATGTATAAATTGGCACCTAAAAGTCTACCACCAGTAAAATCATATGAACCAGAAGCAAATACAAATTTATAATTTCCTGACTTAGTAATATCAGCACTTTTAGTTGCCCAAGTAGTTTCTGCATTATCAGATGCACCAGTTTCATTTAAAATTGTGAGAAATTCATTAGTATCTGAATTGACTAAATATCCAAATGCATCATAAGAATCTCCTCCAGCTTTTACCTTAAAATCAAAGGAAACAACTTCACCAGATCTAAGATATAATGGATTATCACTTACAATATAAGGACCACGTATTACGTCATAACCCTTTACAGACTCTAATACACTATTCATTCTTACAACCTTACTGTCATGGGGGTCACCATTAGGGTTGCTACCACTTGCGTTTACGTTAGAATCTGTACTACCATCTACTAACGAAGTTGAAAATGACTGAGCTGTTATATAGTCAAACGGTGCAGTAGCTAAGGCCCCTTGATCATAAAGAGGAGAGCCACTATCAGCTGTTAGATTATTATCAGGATACGTTGGGTCTGTAGGCGAATTTAATCCTCCAATTTGATCAATCCCTAATCGTACTTTATCATTTGTTATAGACCAACCACTTAGATTAGTATCACCAAGATTACCAGCCTCAAAATCACCATTTGGAAATAGAGTCTCATAGAATTTAATTCGAAGTCGAGCACCATCTTCACCATCAATTGTCGAATGTATATATCCAATCGGTGCGGAATCTGCACCTGTTCCTATACTTATTTGGTTTCCAACAATAGATATATCTCCTAATGTTTTGGATGCTGCATCAACTTTTATTATATCAATATCTTCAGCTCTTAATTTATCATGACCAAAAAACTCAATGTAGCCACCAGCACGTTCAGTATCTGTTCCAAAATTCATAGATACTTTTTCTAAATCAACATCTCTGGTACTTCTTCTATATTCTGAAAAAGCGTTGAATGTTTTTGTACCACTTGATTCATTTATAGAAGATAAATTAATATTATAACCTTTATCATCAATCAAGCTAACTATGGATTTGTCTTCACTGATTTCGGCTCTAACTCCAGTATTGGCAGTAGCACTGTTCACAGAACTAAAAAGAGGAGTGAGATCTGATTTATCAGTAATATTAATTCCCGAAATTGTATGACCAGAACTTCCAGTTTTTATATTTGTTAATTTAAAACTAAATGTACCGTTAGCACTTAAATCTGAAATTGATAACTTATTTCTCGCATCTGCAATCACACCAGTTTTTTCAGAATTGGCATTTACTTGAGAGGCAATAGTTTTTACTGCTTCATTAGTAAATTGAACAAAGTTTAAATTTGGTCTCCTTGGCCCCTTAACTGTAATATTTTTTGAATTTACAATTTCATTCGTGGATATAGAACTATCGATTCCACCTAATAATCTGGACTTGGTTTGAACCTCATGGTCACTTAATAGTTCGTTAATATTAGATAGGTCAATGCTTGTAAGTTTATTAAAATAATCAACAAGTTTTTTTGAGTAATTTTCATTATGATCATTACTAACAGCTATATTAATTCTATTAATATAATTGTCTAATTCGACCTTCAGCGCAGATTTTTGTGTTTCAGTAACATCGTTATGGTTAAAACTTTTTAGAAATTCGTAAGCTTCATTAACAATTCTATAAATTTCATTAAATGTATCTTTTGCTTTATTAAGAAATTGAATTTCTTCTCTTATTGCACCAACTACTTCAGTTAAATCATCTAATTTCGATGTATCTGAAATTTGTTTTTTTGCTTCGTTAGATAACTCTTTTTTTATATCTTCTTCGGATAATTGAGATTGTGTTAATTTGTAGTAAACCTCCATTGCTGAAGTTACTGATGAAATTCTAGACATTTATGTACCCCTATGCCAACGGTTTGGTTCCAACCAGATAGCAAAATATTAATTTTATATCCCTAACGACTGAATTTAAAAAAAGTTTAGAAAAAAAATAAAATAATTTTTTTTTTGCTAAATTTCTGATATATATAGGTTTTTAGTACAAATTTAATAAGCTAATTTTTTGTTTTAAAATTTTTGCAATGGTATCTAATACTTTTGTAGAAGAATTAGTTAATTTTCCTAATTCCTGAACTGAAGTTACAATAGCATCAAATTCCATTGGTTTATTTGCTTCAAAATCCTGTAACATGGAAGTCTTATGATCTCCAACTGCTTCTGCTCCTTTAATTCTTTTTTCAATGGAAATAGGAAAATTAGCTCCTAATTTCTCACCTATTAATTTTGTTTCAATCATTATCTCTTCAACAATTGATCTAGTTTCAGGATTTTTACAAATTTCTTCTAGAGTTCCCCCAGTTAAAACAGATAAGGGGTTAAAAGCTACATTACCAAGTAACTTTATCCAGATATCATCTCTTATATTTTTTTTAATAGGAGCTCTAAATCCAGAATTATTAAGTGCTTTAGATAAAATATTAATACGGTCAGTATTTATACCACTTGGCTCACCAAGAGTGATTTTATTACCACTTATATGTTTAATTACACCTGGCTCAATTAGTTTAGCTGCAGGATAAATTACAGAACCAATTATTCTTTCTGGGGGCAAACAATTAGATATAACTCCTTTCGGATCAACAGCTTTTATTTTTGCTATTTTAAATTTTGAATTTAATCCCCTAAAATACCAGTGTGGAATTCCATTCATACCAGTTACAATGGTTGTATTCTTAGTTATATGTGGTTTTAAATCCTTGGCAATTGCAGGAAGAGTATTTGCCTTTACAGTAATGAATAAATAATCAATTTGAGGAATTTTTTCATTTAATTTATAAATTTTTGGAAAAGATAGTATTTTTTTAGAATTTGATATAACTGTAATCCCATTTTTTGAAAGTTTATCGTAGGTATTGCCCCTAGCTATACAAGAAACGTTATAACCACTTTCTTTTAAGTTGGTGGCAATTAGCCCTCCTATTGCACCGGCCCCAAAGATGCAAAAATGTTTATTGATATCACTATTAGTCATTATCTAAACCTAAAGATTTAGACAAACCAATTCGCTGAAGTTTGCCAGTAGGACCCTTCGGTATTTCATCAATAAAAATAAATTTACTTGGTATTTTGAATTTGGCTAAATATCTATTGGCATACACAGTTAAGTCCTTTTCTGAAATATTCATATTTTCTTTTAGAACTATTGCACATCCAATTTCTTCACCATACTTTTTACTATTAAACGGGAAACAAACAACTTGTTCTATAGCATCCATTTCCTGTAAAACATCATCTATTTCTTTAGGTGAAATCTTTTCTCCACCTTTATTGATAATTTCTTTTATTCTTCCTGTAACTTTGATATAACCATCTTCATCGATTAAACCCAGATCCCCAGTTTTAAACCATTCATTACTAAAAGAAGATTGACTTTCTTTTTTATTATTAGCGTATTGTTTAATAACAGTTTCACCTTTTATAACAATTTCACCAACTTGGTTTTTTTGTAAAATATTGCCAAGTCCGTCCATTATTTTAACTAATGGACCAACTTCTAAACCCACGGTACCATTTTTTCTTACTTTGGGTGGAAGTGGATTAGATGCAATTTGATGAGATGCTTCAGTCATTCCATAGGCTTCAATAACAGGGCAATTAAATACTTTTTCAAGTTCTAATAGTACAGGTTTAGGCATTGCTGCTGATGAAGATCGAATAAATCTAAGGGGAGTATTTTTTATTATTTCTTTATTATTTTTTGATCTTAGAAGTATCGCTTGGTGCATTGTTGGTACACCGCTGTACCAAGTTGGTTTAAATTGTTGTAAAAGTTTGAAAAAAATCAAGGCATTAAACCCAGTTGTACAAACAAGTTTTAAATTAAAAAGAATACTAGTAAGTAATACAGCAACAAGGCCGTGAATATGAAATAATGGCATAATATTTAGACAACAATCTTTTTCATTTAAATCTAAATTATTTCCAATATTGAGGGCTGATTTAATTAAATTATCTGAAGTAAGTTGAACAAGTTTTGGTTTTGATGTTGTCCCCGATGTGTGAAGTAATAGAGAGGTATTGATTTCAAAATTATGTTTGAAGGTTGGGTTTTTAAAAATATCGCTATTGTTTTTTAAGGTAAATTTTCCAACTTGTTCTTTGGGGGAGAGATGTATAATGGTTAATCCAAGTTCTTCTGCAGCTTTTGTAGCCTCTGTTTTTAATTTTGGATCTACTATGAGAAATTTTGCTTTTAAATCAGATAAATAGAATATGAACTCTTTTTTACTATAATTAGGATTTAAAGGAGCTGAAATTGCAAAACATGAGCAGGCAATAAATAAAAGAGCTAAATCAGGACCATTAGGTAATACAATTGCTACAGTATCTTTAGAATTAATTGTTAAACTCATAAAATCAATTTTAATTTTATCCAGGCTCTTGTGAAACTCATTAAAACTCAGTGGTTTTCTATTTGGAGCTTCTATGAAAATTCTCTCAGATTTTTCAACAGTATTTTTAATAATAGTATACATGATCTATTAAATTTTTAAAAATTAGGTAGTTATATTTAAAAAAATAGTTAATTTATTAAATCTAGAATATAATTTATAGGTTTATAAAATCAATGCACCTTTTTTTCCACTCATTTTTTATTTTACTAATTTTTTCTAGTAAACTGTTCGCATCTAATTATTTATGTGATGCTTGGACAAATACTTTAACTCTTGAAAAACAAATTGATACTTTTACTGCAAATATTGAAGGTGGAACATTAAATCTAAGAGGTACAAAAGATTTACCTACTGATATCCCTAAATTTTCACAACTTTCATTGAGCCTTCCAAATTATGATTTATTTTTGTCACCTAAAGGAACTATAATTACTGCTGCTCCAATTTCAGATACTTCGTTTAGGATTTATGTTTTTTTTCCTGAAATAGAGAGGCGATGGTTTTGGTTCAGTAAATGTAGATTGATTAAATAGTTATTTTTTTGGTAATCCTAAATAAATTTTTTAAATTAGATTGAAAAAATGGTAATTTTATTTTTTAAGTATTAGCAATGAGAAAATTGATTATATTTTCCTCTCTTTTTTTTATTTACATATGCTCAAATTCTTTGGCTAAGGTTATTGATATAGAATCTCAATTATTAAATAGAAAAGAAATATCTAAAGTTGATTTAAAAAACAAAATCTTAAAAAATAAAAATGTAGATTTTAATAAACTAATGAATCTAAAAATTCATTTGGATAAATCAGAAGTAAATTGTTTTTTTGGATATCAAGATGATAGCAGAATAATTCTATGCTATTGAACTTTTTACCATATAAAATTGACAATTTTATAATACACTAAATATAGTTGAATAAATAATAATAATTAATATATATAGAGGATGTGGAGAAGTTAATGGATTCTAAACCGACCCAAATTTCTTTTATGGAATTTCTTATTAATGAAAATAATGACTTGGACTATAATCTGGGCGAGGTTATATTTCCAAAAGGTTTTGAAGTTAGAGATTTAGAAAATTTGAGATATGAATTTGAAAAGCTAGCAAACCGTTATGGTTTAACTCTTCCTGCAAAATTAAAAAAAGGTAATCTTGTTTTAGAGTGGAAGCCATTACCGGGTGAATTACATAATAAAAAAGAACAAAACGTTAATAAATCAAAATTAAGATCAAAGTTATCAAATTTAACAAAAGAAGAACTTAATGCGTTTTCTAATAGCTTTGTTAATATACAAAAAAATTAGATTAAAAATTTTATACCCATATTATTATTATACTTGACCGATCTATTCCTTTTAAATAATTAATATCGTTAAAAATAAAGAATTTATATTTAAATTATAGGATAAATAAATAAAAAATCGAAAGGTTATTAAATGTTTGCTACTCCTGCTTTTGCTCAAGCCTCTGGAACAGGGGGATTTGGTTCCACCATAGGTTCTCTAGTTCCACTTCTTCTTATTTTTTTAATTATGTATTTTATAATTATAAGACCCCAACAAAAAAAAGGCAAAGGAACATAATTTGATGGTTAATGCCTTGAAAAGAGGGGATCAAATTTTGACTCAAGGTGGTATTATTGGCAAAGTTTCTAAAATCAAGGATGATAGTGAAATAGAAGTTGAGATAGCCGCAAATACTAAAGTTCGTATCATGAGGTCTACAGTAGTAAATATTATTAATAAGACATAATTTTTTAAACTTTAAAAATTTCAAGTTTACGTCGTATGTTAAAATTCCCACTTTGGAAAATTCTGGTTATAATAATTCCCTGCATTTGGGGTATTTATAATTTCATTCCTCATTTTTTCTATTCTCAAGTAGAAAAATATAATGATTTGAGAAAATCTGAATTAGTAGATAATCAAGAACCGCATTCTGAAAAAAAATTATGGTATGATTGGGCGCCTTCAGATTTAGTAAATTTAGGACTTGATTTAAGGGGTGGTGCACATGTTTTAGTAGAAGTAAATCTAGAAGACGTATATTCAGAAAGAATTCAAAATTTTTGGCCTGAAATTAGAAATACTTTAAGGAATTTCAGAAAAGAAATAGGATCATTTACACAAATTATATCACCTGAGGGTGATAGTTTAATTATAAAATTCAATAAAAAAAGGAAGATAGACGATGCTATTTCTATTTTGAGTAATGAAATTACTTCTAATAAAAATATACTAAAATTTTCAATATTTGAAGAAAACGGTATTAAAGTATCTTTTTACGATCAAGAAAAAAATAAAATTGATAATCAAACTATGGGACAGTCATTAGAGATTATCAGAAGAAGAGTAGATGAGGCTGGAACTAGAGAGCCGACAATTCAAAAGCAAGGAAGCAGGAGAATCTTAATTCAAGTTCCTGGGCTAGGATCAGCTGAAGAATTGTTACAACTAATAGGTAAAACGGCAAAGCTTACTTTTCATCCAGTTATTAAAGATAATGTATATTGTGATAAAAAATCAACTAGTAGAACTATCATAGTTGCCAATATGGAAGATATAAATAATTGTCTGGAATTAGAAAAAAAATTTGTAGTTTCAGGATCTCAATTAACTAATGCTCAACCTTCTTTTGATCAAAACAATAGACCAGCAGTTTCTTTTCAATTTAATCCTGTAGGAGGAAGAAAATTTGGTGAATATACAAAAAATAATATAGGTAATCCATTTGCTATCGTACTAGATGATCAGGTTATTTCAGCTCCTATTATACAAAGTCACATTCCTGGTGGAGCAGGAATTATAACTGGAAATTTTTCTATCGATGAGAGTAATCGTTTAGCTATACTTCTTAAAGCAGGTGCTTTACCTGCTTCCATTAAAGTTTTAGAACAAAGAACAGTAGGACCAGAATTAGGTGCGGATAGTATTAAGTCTGGGAAAGCTGCATCAGTAATTGCAGGGATTTTAGTTTTATTGTTTATGTTTTTTTCCTATGGATTATTTGGGTTATTCGCAAATGTTGGTTTAATTTTTAATATTGCATTGATATTTTCAATAATGGCCTATTTTTCAGCTACACTTACTTTACCTGGAATTGCTGGAATTGTATTAACTATAGGGATGGCAGTTGATGCCAATGTTTTAATTTTTGAGCGTATAAAAGAGGAAATTAAAACTAATAAAAGTTTATATAGGGCAATTGAGCTAGGTTATGAAAAAGCTTTGACCTCCATTATAGATGCTAATGTTACAACTTTTATAGCGGCGATAATTTTATTTACGCTTGGTTCAGGTCCAATAAAAGGTTTTTCAGTTACACTTGGTGTAGGTATAGTCACTTCAGTATTTACTGCTATATACTTAACAAGATTATTAATTTCAATATACTTTGGGTTAAAAAAGCCTAAAGATTTAAAACTATAGGGCATTATCATGAGATTACGCTTAGTGCCGAGTAATACCAGTATAAATTTTTTAGGTAACTCTAAATTAGCTGTTTGGATATCAGGAGTTGCTATTTTAACTTCTTTTATCTTTTATCTTATAAATGGCCTAAATTATGGAATAGATTTTCGTGGTGGTACAATGTTGATGATAAAAGTCTCAAATAGTTCCTCAATAACAGAAATTAGAAAATCTTTAAATGTTTTAGAATTAGGTGATACTGTTGTTACTAAAATTTCAGATCCAGCAGACTCAATAATCGGAACTTCTAATCAAATGTTTCTAGTCAAAATTGAACAGCAAGATGGGGATGAAGAAGTTCAAAATAATATGATAATTGCAGTTAAAAAAAATCTAAGTGAAACTGTAAATGGAATTTCTTTTTTACAAACAGAGAGTGTTGGCTCTAAAATTTCAGGAGAACTTGTTAAAAAGGCTATTCTAGCTGTTTGCTTAGCTGTTTTTGCAGTTCTTTTTTATATTTGGATACGTTTTGAATGGCAGTTTTCAATGGGTGCAGTACTAGCTTTGATACACGATGTTGTTGTAACGATAGGTATTTTTTCAATAATAGGGTTAGAATTCAATTTATCGATAATTGCAGCTCTTTTAACTATTGTAGGTTATTCATTAAATGATACTGTTATAGTTTTTGATAGGATACGTGAGAACTTAAAAAAATATCAGTCAATTGAATTGATAGAAGTGCTAAACAAATCTATAAATGAAACTTTAAGTAGAACAATTATAACTTCATTAACGACATTGCTCGCTCTATTAGCTCTATTTATTTTTGGTGGTGAGGTAATTAGAGGTTTTACATTTGCAATGATTTGGGGAGTATTGATTGGAACCTATTCATCTATTTTTATTGCATCTTCTTTATTACTAAAACTTGGTGTTAAAAGAGATTGGAGTAATAAAGGTTCTGGGAATCCAGGTACCAATTTTGATGATTTCGATAGTTAGGATTTTATAGTTGTTATTTTCAGAAACTTCTTTTGAAGATTGTATACCAATTCAGGGATATGGTGTTAATAGCTTTAATATTAATAATCACAGCTATGAGGGTGGAATATTTCTTTTTTCAAATATTGTTTCCAAATGGACTGGGTTTGATGATTTTTCTTTTCTAGAAAATGATATTATAGATATGGAAATATTATTTATTGGTACTGGAATTCAAAATCAGAAATTGAATAAAAAATTTAATGAGTTTTTAATTAAAAAAAATATCGTTAGTGAATGTTTTAATACTCCAACTGCATGTAGAGCTTTTAATATTACAATTTCAAGTCAACGTAAAGCAGGTGCGTTACTTATGCCTATATAAAAAATTTAAGTAGTTGAAATTTAAATTTAGATTTGTAATATAAGCAAACATTATAGAATTTATAAATTTAATAACATATATTTAGAGGCCAAAATGAGTTTTACTTTACCCGATTTACCATACAGTCATGATTCACTAGAAGATCTAGGCATGAGCAGAGAAACTTTGGAATTTCATCATGATTTACATCACAAAGCATATGTGGATAATGGAAATAAACTAATTTCCGGAACTGAGTGGGAAAATAAGTCAGTTGAAGAAATAATTTTGGGTACTTATGGTAGTTCTACAGTATCTCAAAATGGAATATTTAATAATGTTTCCCAACATTGGAATCATTGTCAATTTTGGGAAATGATGGGACCTAACGGGAAGAAAATCCCATCAAATTTAGAAAACAAAATTTCAGAAAACTTTGGATCTTTTGACAAATTTAAAGAAGAATTTTTAGCGGCCGGAGTAGGCCAATTTGGATCTGGTTGGTGCTGGTTAGTTCAGAATCAAGATGGATCGCTTAAAATTACCAAAACAGAGAATGGTGTTAACCCAATTTGCCATAATCAGAATACATTATTAGGATGTGATGTTTGGGAGCATTCCTATTACATTGATTTTAGAAATAAAAGACCTGCTTACCTATCAAATTTTATTGATAATCTAGTTGACTGGGAAAATGTTGCTTCACGATTAAAGTAATATCTATTTGATCTTTTTTCCATTTTCAGCTGTTATTATAGCTTGTAGTATTTGGGGATTTTCTCCTCTTTTATATAGGTTATTAGATCATATTACTCCTGAAATAATAATGACATTTCGTATTATTTTTTCTTTCATTTTTCTTTTTTTTTTTGTTGCAGCTTCAAAGAAAACTAATAGTACAATTAGAATTATCAAAAATTTAAATACTTTTATTTTAATTTTATTTGCAACTATAATGATAGGTATAAATCAATTTGGTTTTATTTACTCAATTAGTATAGATCAAGTATTACAGGCATCATTTGCCTATTACGTTTTTCCATTAATTGCTATATTATTTGGTTTTATATTTTTTAAAGAACGTTTTACAATAATTCAGTTTATTGCGATAATTTTTGCTTTGATTTCAGTTATTTTACTATCCTTAGGTATGCAGTCTATTCCTTTGATTTCCATAATTATGGGGACTACTTTTGCTGTTTATGGTCTTTTAAAAAAAAAAATGGACTTGGATCCCCTTATAACTATTACAATAGAGATTTTTTTATTATGCCCATTAGCTTTCGGATTTTTGTTATTTACAAGTATTCAATTTCCAGAAAAAGTTAATTACCTAACTCAAGGTGATTACTTTTTGCTTATAGTTTCAGGGCTGATTACCGCTTTACCCCTCTACCTATTTTCATTTGCAACACGAAAATTAAAGTATTCTACAGTAGGTTTAATTAATTATCTAAACCCAACACTACAGTTTTTAGTTGCAGTTTTTATTTTCTCCGAACCATTTAGCAGTTTACATTTATTGAGTTTTACTTTTATTTGGTTTGGTTTATTACTTTATTCTTTTGATACAATTAATCCTTCTTTTTTTAAATCTAAAAAAATTTCATCAACTGTTTCACAAACTTTAAAATAATTATTTGCTTCTTTTTCTAAAAACCCTTTTTTAATCATAATATCTAATAGATTCAATAGACTATCCCAATAATCCAAAATATTTAATAAATAAACTGGTTTTTTATGAAACCCAAGTTGTTTCCAAGTTAACATTTCAAAAAGTTCTTCAAGAGTACCTATTCCCCCAGGAAGTGCTATGATCATATCAGAATTCATGTACATAATTTTTTTTCTTTCGTGCATGTCCTCAGTTATAATATAATTTGAAATATTTTGCTTCCCTTGTTCTTTTTTTGTAAGGTTATATGGTATTACACCTAATATTTTACCCCCATTCTGTTTGCATGATTCTGCTAAAATTCCCATAAGTCCTATATTTCCTCCACCATATACAAGCTTAAGATTATTATATGCTATTTTCTTCCCCAAAATTTTTGCATTATCAGTATACTCATTTGATAATCCTAAACGTGATCCACAATAAACACATATTGATTTTATTCTCTCTTTTGACATTATTAATTCCCTTTTTTATTTACTGTAACAGTATTCTTGTGTTTAACTCCAGAAAGATATATTTTTTAAAGTTTATAAATAAAATATGAATAAGATTATTTTAAAAATTGGTTGGCCTGGTGCTTTATTATTATTGGTAGCAGTTATTTCTATTGGGATTTATGCTATAGTTAATCAGTCTATTAAAGAAGATGAATTAACTAAAGTTGAAGTAGAAACTAAAAAAGTAATATCAAATAAAAATACTGAAGATTTAGACGAATATGTAAACTCTAAAAACAATACATCAGTTGATAAAAAAAGCTCATCTAAAATAACTAATAATATAGAAAAAAAATCAGAAGATAAAATTATAAAAGAAAATATTGAAAATCAAGAGGTTGCAGATTTATTAAAAAATAAAACAATTGAAACTATTGAACCTAATGATTTAAAAAAGAAAAAACAATCTAATTTTCAATCTAGTTTAAATGATGAAAAAAATAATGATAAAACAAAAAAAACTGATATTCAAAATGAGTCAAATTTATCTAGTTTAAACTCCCCAAAACTGAACAATAAAACCGAGGGTTTTATAAAAAAAGAAGAAACTAAAGTTGACATCTTAAGAGTGGATGAAAGTGGTATTACAGTAATAGCAGGTAATGCAGAACCATCAACTACTGTAGAGGCAAAAATTGGCGATAAAACAATAGCTAAAACAGAGGTAAATAAAGATGGGGATTTTGTAATCACAGGACAGATTACTTCATCTAATGATCCTCAAGAACTTAAAATTATCACAAGAGTTGATAAAAAAGTTGAAGAGACAAATCAGGATTTAGAAAAAAAAGAAGAAGATTGGGTATATGAGACAAGAAGTTTTTTAATTTTGCCTGGTATAATTAATCATAAAGATAGTAAGAATGGTTCCAATGAAAAAATAGATGATTTAACTATTGTTAAGGTTGAAAAAGACGATTTTATTATTCAGCAAGAATATAAACCGATAAGTGTTGAGAATCTTACCTTGGATAGGATAAAATATTCTGAAAATGGAACTGCTATTTTATTTGGTAGGGCAAGGAAGGAAATGAATGTTCTTATATATCTTAATAATAATTTCCAAAGAAAAACTAGGCCTAGTTTGGATGGAGCTTGGACAGTAGATTTAGGTTTTGTTAAACCAGGTATATATAAACTCAGAGTTGATGAGACTTCAGATAGTGGTGAAGTAAAATTTAGAATAGAAACACCCTTTAAGCAAGAGGCGAAAGATTTATTAGATAAAATATTTACTGAAGCAATTACTGTACAGCCTGGAAACAGTTTATGGCGTATTGCCAGGAAAATATATGGCAGAGGAATTATGTATGTAGAGATATATAACAAAAATAGCCATCTGATAAAAGATCCAAACCTTATATACCCTGGTCAAATTTTCTCACTATTGAATTAAAGCCTTTAATCCAACTTAACTCTAATTTAATAAATTAATCAAAAATATTGTAGTTGAAAATCAAAATATGCATTTTGAAATTATAAAAAATATAATTCCTTTTTTATGGCCTAAAAATAATTTTGAATTTCGATTAAGAGTTATTTTATCATTTTTGTCACTTATTTTTGCAAAAATTTTCACTGTTCTCGTACCAGTAAGTTTAATCTGGATTATTGATTCTTTTGAAATCTCTTACGAAAAAAAGGATAATTTTTTTTTATTTCTTTTTGGTTCTTTAAGCTTTATTATAATTTATAATTTTTTTAGAATATTAAGTGTAGGTTTTACTCAGTTAAGAGACGCAGTTTTTGCTTCAGTAGGACAAAATGCTTTAAGATTAATTGCATTAAAGGCATTCAACCATATTCATTCATTGTCATTAAATTTTCATCTTACAAGAAAAACTGGTGCTTTAAGCCGAATTGTTGAAAGGGGAATTATTGGTACTGAATTTTTATTACGATTTTTGTTTTTTTAATATAGTTCCATTAATTTTTGAATTTTTTTTAGTTATGATAATTTTGGTTTATAAATTTGATATAATTTATACAATTATTGTTTCAGCTTCCTTGATTTTTTATGCTTTTTTTACTTTTAAAATAACAGAGTGGCGAGTTTTGATTAGAAAAAAAATGAATGAATTTGATTCTGATTCCAATCAAAAAGCAATTGATGGGCTTTTAAATTATGAGACTGTTAAATATTTTAGTGCTCAAGAATACGAAATGAATAGATATAATTATTCCAGAAAAAATTATCAAAAAGCTGCTGTTAAAACTAGTTTAACTTTAGCTTTGTTAAATTTAGGTCAAGCTCTTATTATTACTACAGGATTATTAGTAATAATGATTTTAGCTATGAAGCAAGTTAATAATGGAAACTTAACATTAGGAGCATTTGTTGGTTTAAATGCTATTATTTTACAATTAAGTATGCCTTTAAACTTTCTTGGCTCAGTTTACAGAGAAATAAGACAAGCCTTAGTTGATTTAGAATCTATGTTTCAAATTTTAAGTAATAAAGTTGAAATAAAAGATAAAAAAAATGCTAAACCACTAATTATTTCTAATTGTAATATTCAATTTCAGAATGTAAGTTTCTTCTATAATAGGGACAAAACTATTTTGAAAAATTTTTCATTAAATATTTTCAAAGGGGAACAAATTGCAGTTGTAGGTATTACTGGTAGTGGTAAATCCACTATAGGGAGACTTTTATTTAGATTTTATGATCCCTATAGAGGAAAGATTTCTATTGATGGACAATCCATTAAAGACATCACCCTAAAATCATTGCACCAAAATATTGGTGTTGTACCCCAGGATACTGTTTTATTTAATGATACTATCTTATATAATATTAAGTATGGAAATCAAAATGCAAGTCTGAAACAAATTAAAATAGCTGCAAAAATCGCTTGTTTGGATAATTTTATAAATTCATTATCTGACGGTTATAACACCTTAGTTGGTGAAAGAGGTTTAAAGCTTTCTGGTGGTGAAAAACAGAGAATTGGAATTGCACGAACAATTTTAAAGGATTCTCCTATATTACTATTAGATGAGGCGACATCATCCTTAGACTATAGTACTGAGAAAAAAGTACTTAAAAATTTAAGAAAAGAAAAACAAAATTCTTCAATGATAATAATTTCTCACAGATTATCAGCTATTACTGATGTTGATCGTATCATAGTTTTAAATTCAGGGAAAATTATAGAGCATGGAACTCACTCTGAACTTATAAATGCTAGAGGAGATTATTATACTTTATGGAAAAATCAAGACGCAGAAATTTTAAGCTAGGCGTAATTTTTATTCAGCTGGAACTGATTTTTTATCGAAATTATTTCTTATAATTTTACTTATAATTAATTTTAATAAAGTTACCCACCAATACCTTAATGCTAAAAGGGTAGGGGTTAATAAAAGAGTTAGTATTGTTGCGAAACCTAAACCAAAAACTATAGCTGTAGCTAACTGCTTCCACCATGTTACTGTAGGTTCATTTAATGTATAACCTCCATTTTGAAAATCTAAGGATAATCCAAACATCATTGGAGTTAAACCTGCCATCGTAGTTATAGTTGTTAACAAAACAGGACGAATACGGTCTTCAACAGTTCTGATAATTGCTTCAATCTTATTCATTGAAGTTATGTATTGCTGATAAGTATCTATCAGAACAATATTATTATTAACTACAATTCCTGCCAAAGCTACTATCCCTGTTCCTGTCATAATTACTGAAAAAGTTTGATTCATAATGAGCATACCAATTAATACTCCAATAGTTGACATAATAACTGCAAGAAGAACTAAAATAGAATTATAAAAACTATTAAATTGTGCAAGTAAAATTACAAACATTAAACCAAGTGCCCCACTAAAAGCTACAGTTAAAAAGGCTTGGCTTTCAGCCTGGTCATTAGCTTCCCCCGTAAAACTCCAATCTACTTCTTTTGGAAGTGGATCATCAATATTAAGCCATTCTTCAATCTTAGCAATTTGTTCATTAGCATTTTCACCATCTTTTACATCGGCTGAAATATCAAAAATTCTTGATTTATTTACCCTAGAAATATTATCAATTTTTGGTACAGGTTTTCTACTAATTAGATTAGTTAAAGGGACTAATCCAATACTTGTTCTTACTTTTAAATTATCTATAGTAGATAATAATCGATCTTTTTCAGGAAAACGAACTCTTATTTCAAGTTCTTCATCAGAGTCTTCAGTTCTCATATTACCTAAGTTTATACCCTTTGTTACTAATTGTATAATACCACCTATTGTTGCTACATCTGTTCCATATATTCCTGTAGCTGCTACATCAACGTCAAACTGCCAATCTATTCCAGGCAAAGGTCTGGTATCTCCAACATCTTTTAAAGCAGGGTTAGATTCTAATTTATTCCTAATTAATTGGGCAGCTTCTAATAATTTAATTCTATTTGTACCTGAAATTCTAATAAAAACAGGTTTAGGTGAAGAAGGACCTCTTATTTGCTCAGAAATTTGTGCTTTTACACCAGGTAATTTTTTTAGTTTTAAATTAATTTCTTCAATTATTTCTTTACCTGGTTTTCTCTTATTCCAAGCGGATAATTCAATTTGTATTCCACCAATGGTATCAATTGGCTTTGCGTCACCAATACCATCAGCATTAGTAAAGCCACCAGGGCCAGTAAAGGCAAAAACTGCTTCAACCCCTTCAACCCCTAAGATTTCATTTTCAACCATTTTTACTAATCTATCTTTTTCAGAGATTGATAAATTTCCTCTTGCTCTTACATGTGCTACTGCCTGCTCAAATTCTGTTTCTACAAAAAACTCTACTCCTTTACTGTTTTGTTTAAAAGTTTGAATAATCAAAAAAATAATAATTATACTCATCAATACAGTTATGATCGGCATTACTGGATTACCTATCAAAAAGAAGTAGACTTTTCCAAGAAAAGTTCTTCTATATTCATAAATTTCATTTTCTTTTTTTACTTTGAAAGAAGAAGTTAGAATTGACAACGAAATACATTCTAAAAAAAAGATAGAGATAAATGCTAGAGACGCTATGTTATTAGTTTTAATAAAAAGTGAAATTAGTAAATAATAGGCAGTAAAAAATGATAAAAATATGATAATTATAAAAATTATTATTCTGAAATAAAACGACATTACTTTGTTTATTTCTTCTGCTATATAATTCATTTTTCTTGAAATTCTCCCTGTTACCCCTCCTACAACGGGTAAATAAATTAGCACTACTATTAATGATGCGGAAAGAACAAAAATGATAGTTACAGGCAGATTTCCCATAAATTGTCCAGCTACACCTGGCCAAAATAACATAGGTAAAAAGGCACAAAGTGTTGTTGCTGTAGATGAAATAATTGGCCAAAACATTCTCTTTGCAGCTGCTGAATAAGCTCGCATTGGACCTACGTTTCTTTTTATCTCTCTATCTGCATATTCAACAACAATAATGGCTCCATCAACTAACATTCCAACTGCTAAAATTAAGCCAAACATAACAATATTAGAAATTGAGATATTAAAAACAGCGAGCAGCGCAAAGGTTAGCATAAAAGACATAGGTATAGCAAAACCGACTAATAATGCAGATCTAGTACCTAGTGAAGCTAAGACTACAATCATTACTAAAGCAATTGCAGTTAAAACTGCAGACTCAAGTGAATCAACCATCCCTTTTACTTGTTTAGAATTATCTAATGAAAAGTTAATTTTTAAATTATTTTGAAGGAGGGGAGGCCATGTTTCTTTATATTCGTTAACAATTTTTTTCACATCAGCAACTGTTTGAATTAGGTTAGATCCTTTTCTTTTAATAACTTGAATTGCCATAGTAGTTTTGCCATTAAATCTAGCCATTCCAGTTCTATCTTTAAAAGTCAGTCTAATTTCAGCTACGTCACCAAGATTAACTAACCTATCCCCATTTTTTTTTATAGGAAGGTTATAAACATCATTAGTTGTTTTAAAACTTGACGGAATTTTTATACCATAAGATCCAGTTCCAACTTCTACATCACCTGCGGCAATAAGTTTATTATTATTGTTTACAATTTGATACAATTCACCTGCTGTTATGTTATATAATTCAAGCTTTAATGGATCTATTATAACTTCCACAACCTCCTCTCTTACACCTGATAAACCAGCTTCTAACACAGTAGGGACTGTCTCAATTACATCCTGTAGTTCTTTGGCTACTTTAGTTAATGTTCTTTCAGGAATATTCCCAGATACTGTCACTATAACTATTGGAAATTCGGAAAAATTAATTTCATTTATTGAATATTGATCAGCACCATCAGGGAAGTTGCTTTCTGCTTTATTAGTTTTATCTCTTATATCAGCTAATGTTGCCTCTCTATCCCAACCATAATCAAATTCTAAAAACACGCCTGCATAACTTTCTGCAGCGGTTGAAGACATATTCTTCAAACCTTTAAGTTCAGATAATTCTTTTTCTAGGGGTTTGACTAATAAAGCTTCACTATCTTCAGCAGATATACCTTGGAAAGGAACAGAAATAAAAACTACTGGGATTTCTATATCTGGCTCACCTTCTTTAGGTAGATTGAAGTAGGAATTTAAACCAGCAATCAGTGATAAAACCACAAAGAATAGAACCATTCTTGCTCTTTGGCCAGCCCAATCTACTATATTCTTCATTATCTACTCATATGAAATATTAACTTTTTGTCCACTTAATACGAATTCTTGACCTACTGTAATTACATCTATTTTTTCAGGTAACCCGGTGACAAGTAAACCGTTTTCCTGATCTCTTAAAATATTAACTTTGAAGAAATCTACATAATTATTAATTACTGCTCTTACTCCTATTTGACCTTCGTCATTAAGGGTAAGTACAGACTGAGGTAATAAATGAGCTTTATTATTTTCTAAGTTAATACTAATTTCTACCGTTTCTCCGTCTCTAATAAGTTCTTCATAATTATCTGCTAATATTTCAACCCTAAAAGTTTTAGTAATAAGATCAGCTTGTTTTGAAATAAAATTCACTGTTCCTTGAGTAGAAAATCCAGAAACAGTAGTTCCATAAGCTTTAGAACCTAAAGAGATTTCCCTAATTTTTAGCTCTGGAATATACCCAATTAACTTTATTTTACTTAAATCAATTATAGTTCCACATAAAGAACCCATATTTAAATAACTCCCAAGTTCAGCAGTATTGTCCTCCAAAATACCAGGGAAAGGAGCTTTTATTATCAACTTGGATATTTCATACTCTGCTCTTGCTAGTGAAGCTTTGGCAGCTTCTAAAATTGTTTTTTGAGTCAATTTATTAGTTTCAGTACTGTAACCTTTTTCCCCTAATGATTGTACTACATTTGATTTTTTTTCGGCTTCTAATAGCCTCATTTTTGCTTCATTTAGTGTTACATATCTCGTACCAGCAGCTATCTCACATAATGTCTCATTTTCAAGAATTCTGGATCCTTTTAGCCTTGGTTTAGAAATTACTCCTCCATTAACCTCAGCCCTCACCTCTACTTTTCTGATTGCCTCAGTACGCCCTCTAAGTATAAGTATATTTTCAGTTTGTTCTGCTACTGATTTTTTTACAATTACAAAGGGTAATTCTTTTTTAGAAATTGTACTTTCTAAGCTTTCATTATTTTTATTTGAAATTGTGGTTACATTTTCTTTACTTTGAAACCTTTCAAGAAAAATGATAAGAGATTTTCGATCAACTATTAAAAAATATAATGAAAATGCTACTATAACTGCTACAAATATTGAAATTAATTTCATAAATAAAACAGGCCAAATAGTTGAGTTGTCATTAGTTAAAATTCCTTATTAATAATTTTAATTCTTTTACATTTATGATTTTATAATTTAATTGTAGACAAACTTGATTTCTTAGGTATCTATCACTTAATTTATATTTAGATGTTTATTTGATTAATTCTAGTAGATTTCAACATTTATTTATAGTTTTTGAACGAAGATACAGTTAAATTAATACTTTTTAATTAGGAGATTTTATATTGAGTTTAAATGATTCATTTATAAAGGAAGTAAGTGAAGAAGTTCGTCGTGATAAACTTTTTAAATATTTAAAAAAATATTTATGGTTTGGTATTGTTTTCATCGTATTAATTATTTCTGCTGTGGCTTTTAATGAGTGGAAAAAAAATAATGAAAAAATTAATTACCAACTGAATGGTGATGAGTTAAATTTAGCATTTAAAAAAATTTCTGAAGATCAAAATTTTGATGAATATATCGCTTATATCGAACAAAATAAACCAGGAAGTATTTTAGCTGCATTAAGTCCAATATTTCTTGATAATGAAAATAATATAGAAAAGAAATTACTATATTTAAAAAATATTGAAAACAATGAAAATTCTCCTCAAGTTTTAAGAGATTTATCGTTATTTTATCAATTTTATCTTGGTAATAGTACTTATGATGAAAAGTTTCAAATTTTAAATGAGCTTTCTGGTCCGGATAAACCCTTTAGGTTATTAGCTGTGGAAGGAAAAATTGATTTATATTTAGAAAAAGGTTTATTTAAAGAAGCATTGCAAGAAATTAACATTGTACAACCAGAATTATCAAATTCATTTTCACTAAATAATAGGCTTAAAAATTTAAAAATTATTTTAGAAACTCTTATCAAATGAATAAATCTGAAAAAAAGTAAAACAAATGAGAATTTAATTAATGAATTTGCTATATTTTAAAAAAAAATATAAATTATCCTCTAGTGCATTGAAATTATTACTTTTTATTTTGTGTTTTCCTTTATTATCTTGTTTTAATAATAAAAATATTGAGGGGGAGCGGTTAGATTTGTATCAACAAGAAATGGAAACATATTTAACAAACAATGATAAAAATATTGAATTAAGTCCTCAAAAAAGTATTAAATCTCAGCAACAAGTAGAAAATGGACCAACTCATCTATTGGAACATTCAAAATTTGAAACTCCATTAACTAAATTATGGGAAACTAGGATTAAAATTAGAGGTAGTATATCTGCCCCTATTTTTTCAAGTAAAAATATTTACATACTGGATGGTAGGGCTAATCTCCATTCTTTAAATCTTGATGGTCAAATAAAATGGGTTAAAAATCTAGCCCCCACTTCAGAAAAAAATCAGGACACTCATCATTCAGGTGGTATTTTAATCCATAAAGATAATTTATTCGTAGCTACGGGGTTTGGGGAAATTTTTTCTATTGATTCAACTGGATCAATTAAATGGAAAAAGAGGTTTGACTCTCCATTTCGAGGTGCTCCAATTTATTCTAATAATAAAATTTTTATTATAAATGCTAGTGATTTAGCTATAGCGCTTGATAAAAAAGGTGAAACGATTTGGACCTTAGAAGGAGCCACAAGACCTACGCTTTTGTCAAAAGGGGTTTCACCAGCTTTAAAAAACAATAAATTACTTTTACCTTTTAGCTCAGGGCAACTAACTGCCGTTCGAGCAAATAATGGATCTGAACAATGGAGAGTATCTTTTGATAAAGGTAATAAAGGAGAGGCTTATTCTGTAATAGGTGATTTTGGTGGCAGCCCTGTAATCAAATCTAATAAAATTTTTATTATCAGCTCTTCTGGTCAATTATTAGCCTTAAATTTAAAAAATGGAAGAAAATTATGGAGTGTTTCAATTGGATCAAATAGCACTCCTTTAATAAATGGAGGTTCTCTATTTTTGGTTTCAACAAAAGGGAAATTAGTTAGAATAGACGAAAATAGTGGTAAAGTTATTTGGTCTAGGAATATTTCAAATTCGAATATTTCAAAAAACAAATTTTTTGGACCAACTCTAGCTGGTAATTTTTTGTGGATTACAGGTACTGATAAATATTTAAGAAAATTTGATCCATCTTCTGGTAAAGAAATTTTTCAATTTAGGTTAGGAAGTCAGGCTATATATAGGCCTTTTGCAGTCCATAATAAACTATTTGTTGTTACTAAATCAGGTAAAATTATTGCTTTTAATTAATAAACTTCATTTAATTTTTGGTGAAAAAGTTGGCCTCATTTAATATTTTAATAATTGGACGGTCTAATGTTGGTAAATCTACTTTATTTAATAGGTTACTAAATAAGACTAAATCTATTACAGATAATAATCCGGGAACAACAAGAGATTTTAAATATTATGATTTTTACCTTAGTAATCAATTAGTAAGATTATTTGATACTGCCGGTTGTGATTTGCTAACACCAGAAAAATTTTTACAAAAAGATATAAAGTCAAAAAATGAAAATCTTTTAGCAGATTGTGATTTAATACTTTTTGTAGTAGATTCAAAAAGTGGGTTAACTAATAACGATATTGAATTTGCTAATTATTTAAGAGAATTTCATTTTAAAACTTTCCTAATAAGCAACAAGCATGATAACAAAAATACTATGGAAGGTTATTGGGATTCACTTTCATTAGGCCTAGAAAATTCTTTTCCAATATCTGCAGTCCATGGATTAGGGATTGATGATTTAAAAAATGGAATATTAAAATTTTTAAAATCACAAAAAACTAAATTAAATGAAGATGAAAAAATTTCATCTGAAACAAATTTACAAAGAAATTTTTTTTTTGTTGATCCTTATTCATCATTGATCACTAACAAACAGTTAAGTTCAAAAAAAGAGCCTATAAAATTGGCAATTGTTGGTAGACCCAATGTTGGAAAATCAACCTTGTTAAATACTATTATGAAGGAACAAAGAGTAGTAACCAGTCCAAAGTCTGGTACAACTACTGATCCTATTTTAGTGGATTTGAATTGGATGGGAGAAGATTTTAAGATAATTGATACTGCTGGCATGAGGCGTATAAGTAAAATTCAAAAAGGGTTAGAAGAATTATCAGTGCGTAAATCAATTGAAGTTATTAAATTTTCTGAAGTAGTTGTTATGTTGTTGGACAGCGAAAAAGCATTTGATTCACAAGATTTAAAAATAATAAATTTAATTGAGAATGAAGGTAGATGTTTAATTTTAGTTCTCAATAAATGGGATTTAGAAAAAAATAAAAAAGAAAAAATTAATAAATTAAAAAATAAAATAAAATTATCATTACCTCAATTTGGGGATATTTCTTTGGTTGCAATCTCTGCTTTAAGAAATGAAGGTATTGAGAGACTTAAGGATACTATTGTTGCAGCTAAAAAGAATTGGGAAAAAAGATTTACTACGTCAAAATTAAATAATTGGCTTCAAATTAAAACTTTAGAGCATCCTCCACCAATGTTAAAGGGTAGAAGATTAAAACTTCGATATATTACTCAAATAAAGTCAAGGCCTCCAAATTTTTTAATATTTTCCTCAAGACTTGATGTTCCAGAAAATTACAGGAGATTTCTTTTCAATAGTATAAGAGATCAATTTAGTTTTAAAAATGTTCCTATAAGACTAAGCTTTAGGGTCGGAAATAATCCTTATATTAAGGATTAGTTTCTAGTTTTATGTATTAATAATTTAATCAATTTATTCGCCTCGTTTTCACAAGAGCTTAATTTTGTTTTGTCCTCACCTGGAAACATTATTGCTCTAGATTTTGTGGGCATATATAGAGGTTCAAAAATTAATACTTTTGGTCCAATCCTGCTTGTTTCTTTTGAGTATGACTCTACAATTTCTTTTGAAGCTGCTTGGATTGCATTGTGAACACCTAAAAATTTTTTATTATTTTTTTTTGTATTGTCATGAATAAAAACAGCAATGCTATCTTTTTGTATTTTTAGTAAAGGATGAATTAATTTAATCACTCTTTGTGTCAAGAAAGTATTTGATTCAAAATATTTTAAAATATCCTTTTCATCTAGAGTTTCAATCGGTGCCATTGGTACTGCTAAAAAAGCTGAGTGAATAAAAAAGTCTATTTTTCCAAACTTTTCATAAAGGGTTTTACAAAATAATTGTGTATGCTTTTGATCTCTTAGATCTAAAGGTGCTACAGTAACTTTCCCACCGTATTTTAGAATTTTATCGGATAGAGTCTCTAATGCTCCGACAGTTCGTGCAGTAATTATAAGGTCAGCTCCTGCTTTTGCTAATTGTAAGGCGGCTGCGTAACCGAACCCCCTAGAAGAACCAGTTACAAGAGCAATTTTATCTTTAAAATATTTTTTTTTACTCATTTTTTTTTAAATTTATTTTATAAGCATTTATTATTTAATACAAAATCATAACTATTTTTAAGCCATTTTTCACCATTTTTATAAATAAAATCTGATAAATAATTTTTTGAAGGTTCAAGAAAATTAGATGTTAAAGATTTATTAATTGAGTTATTAATGTCACTTTTAAAATTAAAATCAGGTAAAAAATCTTGTGTAAGAATTAAAAGAAGCAACAAAATTATTATAGAACGCATAAAACCGAATAATACTCCTCCAAATTTATCTATACTGTTCATAATTGTTTGGTTTTCTTTTGATTTGGATATATTTAAAACAATTATTACTATTGAAAAGGCTGTAATCGATAAAACAAAAGTAACAATATAGGATACTAACATTGCTAAAGGACAATTTCCTAATAAGAAATCTTCAAGAAATGGGACACCTAAAATTAAAGGCAAAATTTTGGGTCCAAATTGGATTGCAGAAAAAAAAGATAATATCCAAGCTATAACCGTGTAGCATTCTCTTATCAATCCTCTAGAAAAACTTAGGATCATTGATATAGCTACTATTACTAAACTAATAATATCTACAATATTATTATCAAATTCCATATGTTTACCTAAATCCGTCTAATTCAATTTATACTCATCTATTTGAATTTAAATAATCTTTAAGCATTTTATGTTTTGAAGTTAACATTTCTTTTACATTACCGTGCCACTCAATTTTTCCATTAGTTAAGAAAATTACTTCATCACATATTTTTTGTATGGATTGGGGATCATGAGATATAATTATAGAAGTAACATTTTTTTTATTAATTAAGTTTAATATCAATTTATTAATAGCTTTTGTTGTCAATGGATCTAATCCAGTAGTAGGTTCATCAAAAAACAATAGATTAGGTTTATTAACAATAGCTCGTGCTAGAGCAACTCTTTTTTGCATGCCACCAGATAATTCTGAAGGCATATTTCTTAAAATTTCTGTTCCTAACTCCACTTCATTAAGCATCTTTTCTGCAACTGAAATAGAATCTTTTTTTGAGTAAGAATATCTATTATTAACCATCTTAAATGCAATATTTTGCCAAACATTCAAACTATCAAAAAGTGCTCCACCTTGAAAAAGCATTCCTGAACCATTGTACAATTTTTCTCTATTTTGTTTTCCTAAAAGATTTCCATTATAGAATATTTTTCCCTCATATTTAGTCAAACCTAAAATACATTTTAATAAAATGGATTTTCCAGTACCTGATGGCCCCATAACTCCAATAGATTTTCCCGTTGGGATTTTAATATTTAAATCATCTAAAATCATTTTATTTTCAAATTTTTTAGATAAATTTTTGATTTCCAGCGCTAATTTATTATTTTTATTATTCATGTTCTGAAGAGTAATTCTGTTAAAAAGTAATTAAAAGCTAGTATTAAAATAGAAGAAAATACAACTGCATCTGTTGTGGCTTTTCCTACTCCTAATGCACCCCTAGAAGCTTTAAACCCAAAATAACAACCCATAGTTGAAATAATCATACCAAATGTTGCGGCTTTAATAAGACTTGAGAAAATATCGCTAAATTCAATATATTTTATACTACTTTCAATATAAAGAGTAGGATTAAATCCTAATCTCTTGATACTTATTAAATAACCTCCAAATATTCCAATTATATTACCGATAGTTGTCAAAATAGGTAGAAAAATTGTAGTTATAATTATTCTAGGACTTACTAGGAATTTAACTGGATCTGTTGCTAAAGTAGTTAAAGCATCAATCTGTTCTGTGACTTTCATAGTTGCTAATTCAGCAGCTATTGCTGCTGAAACCCTGCCAGCAACCATTAAACCGCATAGAACAGGTCCTAATTCTCTTAGAAAACCGATTGCTACAATAGATGGTACAGCACTTTCAGCATTTAATCTTGTTCCACCTGAATAAATTTGTAGTGCAAGTGCTCCTCCTGTGAAGAAAGCAGTAAGTCCAACCACAGGTAATGATGCTAACCCTATTCTAATGATTTGTTTTAGATATTCATTTATATAAAAAGGAGGAATTAAGGCTTTACAGATAGCAAAAATTAAAAAAGAAGTAACTGTACCAATTGCAGTTATAAATTCTATTGTACTTCTACCAATCAATCTAGGAATTATAAAATAAAAATTTTGTTTATTTATGTTCATACTTTTAATTAAGTTAGATAGTGTCTTGAAAATCGATTTCCTAAATTTATCAAAATTTCATGACTTATAGTTTTTGCAATATCTGATAAATCGTTTATTGATTGATTTGGTCCTACAAAAGTTAATTTTTCTGGTACTGTATTCAAATGAGAAATATCAACAGTTACTAAGTCCATAGAAATATTTCCTAATATTGGGCATGGAATTTTATTATGATATAGAAATCCAATATTAGAAAAGTTTCTAGTCAAACCATCAGCATATCCTCCAGCTAATGTTGCTACTTTTTTTTTCTCTTTACAAACATAAGTCAATCCGTAGCCAACACCTTCTCCGGGGTACAAAAAGTGAGTTTGTAGTACTGGTAACTCTATATTTACTACATCCATAATATTATAATTTCTAATACCTCCAAATAATGCAATTCCAGGGCGGGTTAAATCAAAGTGATAATTTTTATTTATAAAAATTCCATGAGATGCAGCTAATGATTTTTTTATAAAAGGAAAATTAGTAGTAAATTCCCTAAATTTTTTTAGTTGAAGTTCATTATTATCATTTTTAGGATCTATAGCGGTGGTTAAATGTCCTAAAACTAAATCTAGATTCAATTTTTTAATAGTATTTTCATTTTCATAAAGTTGTTCTAACTGAAAACCTAATCTCTTCATACCAACATCAATTTGAATACATACTCTTAAATTTTTATTGTCTTCAATGAACGAGGTTAACTGAAGTGGTGAATTTAAAACGGGTATTAAATCAAACTCATTAAATACTTTATTATATTTTTTATCATATCCATTTAATATATATATTTTTCTATTTTTAGGTAAAACTTTATTGAGATCAATAGCTTCTTCAGTTGTTGCAACAAAAAAAGACCTATTCCCAGCTTCCCATAGACTATATGCAATTTCATTTGCTCCAAGACCATATGCATTAGCTTTAATTACTGCAGCTATCTCAGTATTTTTTTTCGAAAATTTATTAAGATAAAGCCAGTTTTTTTTGACATTTTTAAGATTGATCTTAATTGTTCCATTCATTTTTTTACTTTATTTAAGAAAGAATTAAATTCTATTTTGCCAAATTTCCAAAGCTTGTAAATCTACTCTGAAAAGATAGTTCAACTGTTCCTATTGGTCCATGTCTTTGTTTGCCAATTATTAATTCAGCCTTACCATGTAACCTGCTCATGTCCTCTTGCCATTTTAAGAAACTTTCTACATCGTGTTCATCCGGTTTTTCTCTTTCTTTATAATATTCTTCTCTGAAAATAAACATTACTACATCGGAGTCTTGTTCAATTGAACCACTCTCTCTTAAATCAGATAATTGTGGTCTTTTATCATCACGAGATTCTACTTGCCTAGATAATTGTGAAAGTGCAACTACAGGGATATTTAATTCTTTAGCTATGGATTTAAGACCTTGAGTGATTTCTGAAATTTCATTAACCCTACTATCACGGTTGGTAGATGGTCTTATAAGTTGTAAATAATCTACAAATAGAACATCTAATCCATACATTCTCTTTAATCTTCTAGCTCTTCCGGCTAAAGCAGAGATAGTTAGTGCTGCAGTATCATCAATGTAAAGAGGACACTGGTCAAGACTTTGAGCTGCTTCTATAAAATTTCTAAAATCTTCTTCTGAAAGATCACCTTTTCTAATTTTGTCTGAGGGTACTTTAGAATTTTCAGATAAAATTCTTGTAGCTAATTGAGCAGAGGACATTTCTAGTGAAAAAAATCCAACTACTCCACCATTTATTAAGATTTTACTTCCATCATCATTAATTTTTTTTTCAAATGAATTAGCAATGCTGAATGCCATATTGGTAGCAAGAGACGTTTTTCCCATAGAAGGTCTCCCTGCTATTATGAGTAGATCCGAAGAATGAAGACCGCCTAGCTTTTTATCTAAATCAATCAGACCTGTTGAAATACCAGATATACCTCCTTGTTTCTGATAAGCTTTATTTGCAATATCAATTGCCTCTTTAGAAGCGCTTACGAGATGCGTAAACCCTGTAGTCTCATTTCCTTTATCAGCAATGTTGTAAAGTTTATGTTCAGCATTGGAAATTTGTTCTTCTGCATTTTCTTCGATAGTCATTATTGAGGCTTTTTCTGAGATTTCTCGTCCCAGATTAATTAGACTTCTGCGCAATGCTAGCTCACTTATCAATTTAGCATAATCAGTTGAAGCATACAAAGAAATTGCAGACGCAGCTAGTTTAGCTAAATAAGCAACTCCTCCTAGTTCTTCTATTCCTAGATCATCCTGAAAGTAAGTTTTCAATGTTACTGGTGATGCTAAAGAGTTACGAGAAATTTTTTCAGCACATATTTCATATATTCTTTGATGAACTGGATCATAAAAATGTTCATGTTTTAAAATATGATTAATTTTATCAAAAATCTCATTATTAACTAAAAGTGCTCCTAATAGAGCTTGTTCTGCATCTATATTTTGAGGAATTTCTATATTCTTTTCAACAAGATCAC
This sequence comes from Paracoccaceae bacterium, assembly GCA_045565285.1. Taxonomy (GTDB): domain Bacteria; phylum Pseudomonadota; class Alphaproteobacteria; order Rhodobacterales; family Rhodobacteraceae; genus CACIIZ01. The sequence continues at coordinate 34,900 of JBJLFR010000018.1, read as the reverse complement.
TTTTGTTATTTTTATCTAGGTTACTTAATTTAATAAAGTCGGACATTAACACCTCCATATAGGTGTTTACTATACACTATAATAATTAATCCACAGAATGTTAATTCAGTGGATAACTAGGTTTTTTTTTAATTTTTTAAGATTATTTTTTACTGTCGGTTACTTCTGAATTGGATAAATTACTGGAGGTATCAACTTTTTGTTCATTTTTTTCGGCACTCTTATTAGATCCTTCAATATTACCCTCATTAGTACTATTTATCTCTTCATTACTAATTTTTTCCGCTATCGATAAATCGTCAAACATATTTTTTATTTCAATGTTGTCTTCTGTAACTTCTACTAATTTAGTATCATTCAAATCTTTACCTTTTTCTTGTAATTTTGCTTCATCAGTTGTTCTTGCAACATTAATTGATATTTCTGATGAAATGTCTGGATGTAATAAAACACTGATTTTGTAAATACCGAGTTCTTTAATAGGTTTTTCAAGAGCAATTTGATTTTTTGAAATAACAATTCCATCTATAGATGCCACTTCCTTTATATCTTTAGAAGAAACAGATCCATAAAGAGCACCGGTATCTGAAGCTGACCTTATTAATATAAATGATTTACCATCTAGCTTGGCTTTTACACTTTCCGCTTCCTTTATGTTTTCTAAATTCTTTGCTTTTAAAACAGTTTTTTGTTCATCAAAATATTTAATATTTTTTTCAGTTGCCCTTAAAGCTTTATGAAACGGAAGTAGGAAATTTCTGGCGTATCCTGATTTCACATCTACTATATCACCCATTTGACCTAATTTTTTAATGTGCTCTAATAGAACAATTTTCATAACTAACCCTATTTTAATGAAAAAGGTAACAGAGCTAAAACTCTTGCTCTTTTTATAGCAATGCTTAATTCACGTTGTTTTGAGGAAGAAACAGCAGTAATCCTGGATGGTATCATTTTACCTCGTTCTGATATATATCGCTGAAGCAGTTTCACATCTTTATAATCTATCTCAGGTGAAGAAGGAGAAGAAAAAGGGCAGGATTTTCTTCTTCTAAAAAAATTTTTATTCATTAACATATTTTTAGTCCCAAATTAAATTAATTCACTAATTCTTTAGTTGCTGATTTTTCTGAGGAATACTCATCATTTTTTGATTTTGCACGCATCATCATGGAAGGGCCACTCTCGTGATTGTTAACTTTAATTGTCAACACTCGCATAATATCTTCATTCAATTTCATTAATCTTTCCATTTCTTGAGTCGCTGATGGTGGGCTATCAGATTTAATAAGGGAATAGTGTCCTTTTCTATTTTTATTAATCTTGTAGGCTAATGTTCTTAACCCCCAATATTCATGTCCAACAACTTTACCACCATTATCTTTTAATACATCTGAATATTGTTTTATTAATTCTTCAGCTTGCATGCTAGATAAATCCTGTCTAGCTATAAAAACATGCTCATATAGAGCCATAATCAATCTCCTGATTTCCAAATTGAATCTAAATACTAATTAGCGCTTTTATAAACAAGAAGTCAAGGAATGCAAGAACAATGATTAAAAATATGAACAATAAGATAATATCAATAAACTATGGCTAATTAACACTCTGAGTAAAAATTTGTTAATATTTCAATATTTATTTTGAAATATTGTTGCTTAAATCCATTATATACTATAACGATATTTTTTTGACTAGATTAGGATAATTAAATTGCTTTCATTGGTATTTCCTGGGCAAGGCTCTCAATATATTGGTATGGGAAAGGACTTCTCAGAAAATTTTCCTATTGCGAAAAAAGTATATGATGAAGTTGATGAGGAATTGGGTTTTTCTTTATCAAACTTAATATTTAATGGAAAAATTGAGGATTTAACTTTAACTCAAAATGCACAACCTGCAATAATGGCAACTTCAATTGCAATTTTAAAAACTTTAGAAATAGAAGGTTTTAATATTAAAAATTCAACATTTGTTGCTGGTCATTCTTTAGGTGAATATACTGCCTTATGTGCAACGGGTGCAATTAGTCTTGCAGATACTGCTACTTTACTCAAAATGAGAGGTCTTTTTATGCAAGAAGCCGTACCAGTTGGTATTGGAGCCATGGCTGCAATAGTAGGTCTTAATTTGAATAATATAAAATCATTAATTAATGATTTTAAAGAAGATGGAATTTGTGAAATTGCAAATGATAATGAACCTAAACAAGTTGTATTATCTGGAAGTAGATTAGCAATAGAAAAAATCTGCGAAAATGCAAAATCTTATGGCGCAAAAAGAGCTATTTTATTACCAGTTTCTGCACCCTTTCATTGTTCTTTGATGACCCCAGCGCAGGAAAACATGATTAATTTAATTTCTGAAGTCATTGTAAAAAAGCCTGTAGTTCCTTTAATTTCAAATATAAATGCAATTCCAACACAAAAAATAGAAGAAATAAAGGATAATTTGATTAAACAAATTACTGGTCGCGTCAGATGGAGAGAAAGCGTATTATATATGCAAAATTATGGAATTAAAAAAACTTACGAAATTGGACCAGGTAGGGTTTTATGTAATTTAATTAAAAGAACGGTTGATAAAATTGAACAAACCAACGTTTCAAAAATTGAAGATTTGGATAAATTAAGGAATTGATATATGTTTGATCTCTCTGGCAAAAAAGTCCTTATTACAGGTGCATCTGGTGGAATTGGAAGAGAACTTTCTAAGTCTTTTTTAGAACTGGGTGCAAAAATTATTATTAGTGGTACTGATAGTAATAGACTTAATTCGTTAAAAGAAGATTTATACCAAGAATGTGAAGTATATAAATGTGATCTCTCAAATGCTAATGATATTAATGCTCTCACAGCGAATTTGGACAGATCAGGCGGTATAGATATTTTGATAAATAATGCAGGAAAAACTGAAGATAATCTTTTAATGAGGATGAGTGATGAACAATGGGAAAATATTATGTTAATAAATCTTACTTCAGTTATGAAACTAACTAGAGGTATTATTAGAGGAATGATCAAGAAAAGATGGGGAAGAGTTATAAATATTACATCTATAGTCGCATTGACTGGAAATCCTGGCCAATCGAACTATGTCGCATCAAAATCGGGTCTCATAGGATTTTCTAAATCTCTTGCTTTGGAAGTTGCGTCAAGGGGTATTACAGTAAATTGTATTGCACCTGGATTTATAAAGACAAATATGACAGATGCACTAAATGAAAACCAAATAAATTCTATACTTAATAGAATTCCAATGAATCGTATTGGCCTTCCAATGGAAATTTGTTCCTCAGCAGTTTATTTAGCTTCCTCATCTTCTAATTATATTACTGGGCAAACAATTCATGTTAATGGAGGTATGTTTATGAGCTAATAGAAATATATTTTTAATTTTGAAAAAATATTAAAAATATATTGCTTATCATTTAACACAAGTGTATAGCTCTCCCATTCGTTAAATGAAAATTTTTAACATAGTATTAATTATTAGATATATTAAATATTTAAACAGGTGAGGTTGGTAGTATGAGTGATATAACAGATCGTGTAAAAAAAATTGTAGTAGAGCATTTAAATGTTGATGAAACAAAAGTTTCAGATGATGCATCATTTATTGATGACCTTGGTGCTGATAGTCTAGATACTGTAGAATTAGTTATGGCATTTGAAGAAGAATTCGATATTGAAATACCTGACGATGCTGCAGAGACAATTCAAACTTTTGGTGACGCTGTCAAATTCATAAAAGAGAAAATAAGTTAATTTATATTTTCTTTTTCATGATTAATAACATTTTTTTCAAAATATTGTTTTATTTATTTAATAATCCTTATCTTTGCAACTTTAGGAAATAGTATGAGACGTGTTGTTGTTACAGGTCTTGGTATTGTTAGTCCTTTGTCTAGTAGCGTAGATGGTACATGGACTAAAATTTTGAAAGGTTGTTCGGGAGCAAACAAAATCTCTCGTTTTGATACTGAGGGATATACTACGGATTATGCATGTGAAATTAAATTTGGAGACGGTACTAACGATACATTTAATCCAGATGATTGGATGGATGCTAAAGATCAAAGAAAAGTTGATAATTTTATACTTTATGGAGTAGCAGCAGCTGAACAGGCTGTAAGAGATTCAGGCTGGGTACCTTTTACTGATAATGATAAAAATAGAACAGGCGTAATTATTGGTTCTGGTATCGGAGGACTTGGTTCAATTGCCGAAACTGCTATACAAATACACGAAAAAGGACCTAGAAGAGTTTCTCCTTTTTTTATTCCAGGTGCTTTAATAAATTTAATTTCTGGTCAAGTCTCTATTAGACATGGTTTCAAAGGTCCTAATCATGCAGTATCAACAGCATGTTCAACTGGTGCACATTCTATAGGAGATGCTGCTAGACTTATAGTTAATGGAGATGCTGATGTAATGCTGGCAGGTGGATCTGAAAGTCCTATTACTCAAATAGGTATTGCAGGATTTAATGCGTGTAGAGCTTTATCAACAAAATTTTCTGATAAACCAAAATCTGCATCTAGACCTTATGATAAGGATAGAGATGGATTTGTTATGGGGGAAGGTGCTGGAGTTTTGGTATTAGAAGAGTATCAACATGCATTAGCGAGAAAAGCTAATATTTATTGCGAAATAATTGGATATGGATTATCTGGTGATGCCTATCACATAACAGCTCCTTCAGAAGATGGGGACGGAGGTTATAGATCTATGCGTGCAGCTCTATATACTTCAGGGGTTAGTTATAAAGATATAGATTATATAAATGCCCATGGAACTTCTACAATGGCAGATACAATTGAACTTTGCGCTGTTGAGAGATTACTTGGGGATTATACTCCTAATGTAGTAATGTCCTCTACAAAATCTTCAATTGGTCATTTGTTAGGAGCAGCAGGAGCTGTTGAAGCAATTTTTTGCATTTTAGCTATCAGAGATCAAATAGCACCACCAACTATTAATTTAAATAATATTGATAAAGAATCTAAAATAGACCTTGCACCAAATAAATCTGTTAATAGAAAAATTAATTATGCTCTTTCCAATTCATTTGGATTTGGTGGCACTAATGCATCTTTAATTTTTAAAAAAATTTAGTCCTAAAATGCGAACAATTTTATCTAATTTTTTTATAACTATTATTTTTTTTTAGCATTGATTCCTATTTTGGAATTACTGCAAAATTATAATCCAAAATCTAATTCTGAAAACTTTGAATTTTACTCAGTAATAATTGAAAAGGGAGATACTTTAAGAGTTATCACTAACAAATTATACGATATTGGATTGATAAAAAATAAAGAAGTTTTTCAGTTATTTGCTACATTATATAATTATGATAAATCTATTAAATCTGGTCACTATAAAATATCTAGTGTACTATCAATTAAAGAAATATTAAAAAAACTAAATACAGGGGAAGTAATTCAAAATCGAATTACAATTCCAGAAGGTATGACTAATTCTATAATTTTTGAAACTTTAATAAATAATGAATTATTATCAGGTGCTTTAGATTTATCCGATTTTCCAAAAGAAGGTTACTTAGCTCCGGACACTTATTTTTATGAAAAAGGAGAAAAGAGAATAAGTTTGCTAAACAGAATACGAAAGGCTCAGTCAAAAAAAATTGTTGATATTTGGGGTAAAAGAACAAATAACAATATATTAAATTCTACCCATGAATTAGTTATTCTTGCCTCTATAATTGAAAAAGAATCTGGAAATTATGATGAATTAGATTTAATTTCCTCAGTTTTGCATAATCGGTTAAGAAAAAAAATGAGACTACAAGCTGATCCAACAGTAATTTTTGGTATTACGATGGGGAAGGGTAATTTAAACCGTGCTCTTACCAAATCTGACTTAAGAAAACACTCAGATTACAATACTTATACCATAAATGGGTTACCCCCAAATCCAATTTGCAACCCAGGTGAGGCAGCATTGAAGGCAGCTGCAAATCCATTAAATTCAAAATTCTATTATTATGTTTCAAATAGTAAAGGGGGACATTTCTTTTCAATGAATCTTGAAGAACATAATAAAAATGTTAGATTATATAAGTCGTTAAAAAATAGGTCTAATTAATAACTTTTTATGAAGAGTTATTTTTATAATTAATTTATTTCTACGGTAGTAATTTATGGATCAAAAACAAAATCTTTTAAAAAATAAAACAAGTGAAATTTGGGAAAAAATACTCGATGAATCACTTTGGATCAGAAAAAAAGAACCACTTCTTAAATTTTTTCTCGATAAAAAAATAAATTCACATAATTCATTACATGAATGTTTATCTAATTTAGTTGCAGATAATTTGAATAGTGATTTTTTGAATTATGTAGAACTTAGAAAAATCACTGATTTTGCAATTGAGAATGATAATGAAATAGTAGTCTCTTGTAGTGAAGATATATTAGCAAATTTTGATAGAGATCCAGCCTGCACTCGTTATATTAACCCAATTTTATATTATAAAGGTTTTCAAGCTTTGCAATGCTATAGAGTTGCACATTTTTACTCAAGTAAAGGAGAGGTAGATTTAGCATATTTAATCCAAATGTTAGTTTCAAACAAATTTTCAGTCGATATTCATCCATTTGCATCTATTGGAAAAGGTATTTTAATGGATCACGCACATGGCATAGTTATTGGAGAAACTGCAAAGGTAGGAGATAATGTAAGTCTTTTACATTCTGTTACTTTGGGGGGAACTGGGAAAGAAGAGGGAGATAGACATCCAAAAATTGGAAATGGGGTTTTATTAGGTGCAGGTGCAAAAGTTTTAGGTAATATAAATATAGGTAATTCTGCCAAAATTGCTTCTGGTTCGGTTGTTTTAATTGATGTTCCAGAAAGAAAAACAGTAGCGGGGATACCTGCTAAAGTAGTTGGTGAAGTTCCCAAAGAAATTTCACCATCAAAATCAATGGATCATAAGCTCAATACTAATAATTAATTAGGCTAGTAGATTAATTGGCTCTTCTAAAAAAGATGCGATTTCATTTAAAAATTTTGCTCCAATCGCACCATCTATCATTCTATGGTCTAATGACAAACTTAAATGGATTATAGTTTTTTTTACAACATTTTCATTTTCATCAAACGCTACAACTTCTTCTGTTTTGCCTACGGCAAGAATTGATGCTTGTGGTGGATTAATTATTGCATCGAAATTATCAATTCCCATCATTCCCAAATTGGAAATTGTAATTGTACCACCAAACATTTCCTCAGCTTTTAATCTTTTATTTTTGGCTCTCTCTATCATTAATTTAGTTTCTGTGCTTAGGTCGGAAAGAGTTTTGTTTTTAATATTTTTTATTACTGGTGTTACAAGACCATCGTCAATTGCAACTGCTAAAGCTACATCGGTTGATCCAGATTTAATTATTCTATCCTCACCCCAAGTCACGTTACATTTTGGATTATTGTATAGAGCGTGAGCAATAGCTTTGATAATAATATCATTTATAGAAATTTTAATCTTTTTTGATTCTAATTTTTTATTTAATAATTTTCTTGCCAATAACAATTTATCAATATAAATTTTTTTTCTTAGATAAAAATGTGGAATTTCTCTTTTTGATTTACTAAGTCGCTCGGCAATAGTTTTCCTCATAGGGTTAAGTAAAATATAATCTTTTTCTTCTTTTACAGAAGATTTAAGTTTTAATGATGAATTCGAAACATTGTTGATCTTAATAAAATTTTCAACATCTGATTTAACTATACGGCCAGATGGGCCTGTTCCTTTAAAGTCTTTAAAATCAATATTGTTTTGAAGAGCAATTCTCTTTGCAAGAGGAGAAATCTTAATTCGATCTTGTGTTATAGTTGCATCTTTAGTATTCGAAAAATTATTTTTTGGAATGCTATTTGTATTATTTAATAAAATGTCAGTATTTTCCTTTTCTTTATCAGAAAAATTTTTATTTTCCACAACTACCCTATTTAAACTGGTTTCTTCTTTTTGAGATTTTGGTGTTTCTAATAATGCAATAGGTTCGTTTACTTTAATATTTTCAACACCCTCTTTTATAAGAATTTTTTTTAGTATACCGTCTTCAGAACTTTCAAATTCCATAATCGCTTTGTCAGTTTCAATTTCTGCAAGTAAATCTCCTGCTTTTATTATATCTCCTTCTTTCACTAACCACTTTGATAATTTACCTTCTAACATAGTAGGTGAAAGAGCAGGCATTAATATTTGATTTAACATATTTTTAATTAGTCCTGATAGGTAACTTTTTTTATGATCTCAAAAATTTCTTCAGGATTGATGAGAGCGGCTTCTTCAAGATTTTTAGCATAAGGCATTGGTACATCCTTTCCAGAACAATTTATAACTGGTGAATCTAGATAATCAAAGATATTCTCCATAATTGTAGCAGATAAGTGATTTCCTATTGAACAAATTGGAAAGCACTCTTCAACTGTAATACATCGATTTGTTTTTTTAATAGAATCAAAAATAGTCTCATAATCAATTGGTCTTAGAGATCTTAGATCTATTAATTCAACACTGATACCAATATCATTAGCTAATTTGATTGCTGATAATGAATGTTTTATTCCAATCCCATAACTTAATAAAGTTATATCTGTACCTTCTAATAAAATTTTTGCTTTTCCAATAGGAATTAAAAGATCATTAATTTCTGATGAAGCAGACTTATCATTATATAATATCTCATTTTCTAAAAAAATCACAGGATTTGGGTCTCGTATTGCAGATTTTAAGAGTCCTTTGGCATCGGCTGCTGAAAATGGTTGTATAACTTTCAAACCTGGCACTGATGCAAACCATGGTGCAAAATCTTGGGAATGTTGTGCTGCAACTTGTGAAGCTGCACCGTTGGGACCTCTTAAAACAATTGGACAATTCATCTGTCCACCTGACATATATAATGTTTTGGCGCATGTATTGATTATTTGATCCATTGCTTGTAAAGAAAAATTAAAAGTCATAAATTCAACTACGGGCTTTAATCCTCCGAATGCAGCACCTGCAGCTAAACCAGTAAAACCATGCTCAGTTATTGGTGTATCAATAACGCGATCACTGCCAAACTCATCTAAAAGTCCCTGTGAAACTTTATATGCTCCTTGATACTCTGCAACTTCTTCTCCCATCAAAAAAACATTTTTATCTACTCGCATCTCTTCAGCTAAAGCATCTCTTATAGCCTCTCTTACAGTAAATATTTTGTTACTGTCTTTTACTTTTAATTCCTTCATATTCTCAGAAATAGGTTTTGAAATGTGAAGATTATTATCTTTTGAAGATGAAGTTTCATTATTAGGTTTTGAGATTATATTTTCCACTTTTGATGGAATTGAGTTGTCATCAATTAAAGCAATAGGTGTGTTTACTTTTATTTGAGTAGTTCCTTCTTTAACTAATAATTCTTTAATTGTACCATCGCTTGCAGATTCAAATTCCATTATTGCCTTATCAGTTTCTATTTCAGCAATTATATCACCAGCACTTATGATGTCTCCAGGTTTAACTAACCACTTTGCAATCCCACCTTCTTCCATTGTTGGTGATAAAGCTGGCATAAGTATTTCACTATCGTTCATTATAAAAAAATCTCATTACTACTAATTTTTTAAATATATATTCTCAAATAAATCAGATAATTCAGGTTCCTCACTTTCAATAGCAAAGTCTGCAGCTTCAGAAATAATTACCTTTATATTCTGATCAATTTTTTTAAATTCATCCTCTTCAAGACCATGTTTCAAAAGATATTTTTGAAAATTTTCAATAGGGTCTTTTTTATCTTTAATATTTTGAACTTCCTCTCTGGTTCGGTACTTTGCTGGGTCAGACATAGAATGCCCTTTATATCTGTATGTATTCATTTCCAATATATAAGGGCCATTCCCATTCCTACAATTTGAAGCAGCGATTTCTGTGGCTTTGCCTACTTCTAAAACATCCATTCCATCTACCAATTTTCCAGGAATATTAAAGGCTTGACCTCTTGAATAGAGTTTTGGAGTTGATGATGCTCTATCTATTGAAGTACCCATTGCATACTGATTATTTTCAATTATAAAAACTACAGGTAATTTCCAAAGAGAAGCCATATTAAAAGTTTCATAAATCTGTCCCTGATTAGCAGCACCATCACCAAAATAGGTAAAACATACAGATTTATTTTTTTTAAATTTATTTGAAAAAGCTAATCCAGCTCCAATTGGAACTTGAGCAGCTACTATTCCATGCCCTCCATAGAAATCAACTGATTTGCTGAACATATGCATAGATCCACCTTTACCTTTGGAATAGCCTGTTTTTTTTCCAGTTAATTCTGCCATAACACCTTTAGGATCCATTCCACAAGATAACATATGACCATGATCTCTATATGATGTTATTACTTGGTCACCTTTCTTTTTGACAGAGTCCACTCCTACAACTACGGCTTCTTGTCCTATATATAAATGACAAAATCCTCCGATTTTACCCATTCCGTATAATTGTCCAGCCTTTTCTTCAAATCTACGAATCAAAAGCATTTTTTTATAAATTTTTAGGTAGGTATCTAATTTAATTTTGTTAATCATAATTTAGTTTAGCTTTAAACTATAAATTACACAATAAAAATTATTTCTCAATAATCATAATTTCATCAGTTCTAATTAGTCCAAGAACAATTCTTGATTGCTGGTCTAATAAATCTAAATCCAAGTTATTCTTATTAAGTTTTGATGTTTTTGTCTCTATGTCATGCATGACTTTTTCTAATGAAATTAGATTATTATTTAGTTCCATAATTTGAAATTCTAGATCAATATTTTTTTTTAAACCATTATTTCCAAATATTGCAGCATAAGTGAAATATAGAAAAAAAATTAGTAAATTCACTAACATGAAAAAGTTAATCAAAAAGTATTTAACATTTTTAAATATCGAAAAAAAATTTATCAATTTAATTATTTTTTTGAAGCTTATAAAGTTATTAAAAATTTAAAAATATTATAATAAACTTTCAATACCAGGTAAACTTTTTCCTTCCATCCATTCTAAAAAAGCTCCTCCTGCTAAAGATACATAAGTAAAATTCTTTTCAGCTTTCGACTTTTTTAATGCTGATATAGTATCACCACCGCCAGCGACTGATATTAGTTTACCATTTTTTGTAAGTTCTGAGGCATATAATGAAGTACTAATAGTTCCTTTATCAAATGGTTCTAATTCAAAAGCTCCCATAGGACCATTCCAAATGAGAGTTTTTGATATTGAGAAGATTTTATTAATTTTATCGCAACTAGAAGGTCCAATATCTAAAATCATATCATTACTACTGATATTTTTAACATCCTTAATACTAAAATTAGCATTAGCTACAAATTTTGAAGCTAATACTACGTCATGTGGAAGAATAATTTCACAATTATTTTCTTTAGCTGCTACAATAACGTTCAAGCATGTCTCTTTTAAATTTTTTTCACATAAGGAATTTCCAATCTGAAGCCCTTGTGCAAAAAGAAACGTATTAGCCATTCCTCCACCAATAACTAAAAAATCTACCTTTTTGATTAAATTTAGAAGCAAATCTAATTTTGTAGAAATTTTTGCACCACCAACTACAGCAGTTAAAGGTTTTTTTGGTTTTTTTAAAACATTTTCTAATGCATCAATTTCTTTTTTCATTAAATGGCCAACACAATTAGGTAGCAATTTAGCAACACCAACATTTGAAGCATGCGCTCTATGAGCTACTGAAAATGCATCGTTACAAAAAATATCACCTAATTTAGATAACTCTTTAGAAAAGTTTTCGTCATTAATTTCTTCTTCTGCATAAAATCTAGTATTTTCTAATAATAAAATCTCACCACTTTTAAGGCTATCAATTATTTGTAAAACATTTTTTCCAATTAGTTCAGGAGAAAATTTAACAGGAAAATTCAATAGCTTCTCCAAAGTAGGAACAACTTTATTTAGACTAAGCTCCTTATTATATAATCCATTAGGTCTTCCAAAATGAGAAATCAAAATGGATTTTCCTCCAAAAGATTGAATAGCTTTAATAGTAGGAATAGCACTAACAATTCTTGAATTATCAGATATTTCTCCATTTTCTATGGGAACATTTAAGTCAACTCTTACTAATATGTTTTTATTAGCGATATTATAGTTACTTAGTGTTTTAATAGCCATTTTGTATCTTGAAAAAATTTATATTAATTTATCTTTAATTTTATTCACAATATTTTCTGGGGTTATCCCAAAAAATTTATAAAGATCTGGTGCAGGTGCTGAAGCTCCAAAATCATTAATACCAATAAAAAAATTATTTTTATTTTTTCTCCAACCAGCATGCAACCACTTATCCCAACCCATCGGTGATGCTGCTTCAATCGCTACTGTTAAGCAACTAGAGGTTAATACTTTTCTTTGATACTTTTGATCTTGTTTTTCAAATAACTCCCAACAAGGCATTGATACTACTCTAGTTCCAATTCCTTCATTTTCTAAAATTGTTTTTGCATTTAATGCAATTGAAACCTCAGATCCAGAAGCAACTAGTACTACTTTTTTTACCAATTTAGTTTCACTAATTATATATGCTCCATAGCTAGTTAAATTTTTTGAAGAATATTTTTTTCTAACTGTGGGTAAATTTTGTCTAGATAATGCAATAGTTGAAGGAGTTTTTTTATTTTCTAATGCAATTTCCCAAGTTTCTGCAGTTTCAATAGTATCTGCCGGTCTAAATACATACATATTAGGTGTTGCCCTTAACATTGCTAGATGCTCTATTGGTTGATGAGTAGGGCCGTCTTCACCTAACCCAATGCTATCATGTGTCATAACATATATAACTCTTATTTTCATTAAAGATGATAGTCTAATTGCACCCCGAGCATAATCTGTAAATGCTAAAAAAGTTCCTCCATATGGAATAAGACCACCGTGAAGTGAAATACCATTCATTGCTGCAGCCATTGCATGTTCTCTTATTCCATAATGAATATATCTTCCATATGGATTTCCAGGAGAAAATATACTTAAATCAGGTGTCAATGTATTATTAGATCCAGTAAGATCTGCAGATCCTCCTATTGTATAAGGAATATTTTTATTAACTACTTTTAAAGATAGTTCAGACGATTTTCTTGTTGCAATTGTGGGTTGTTCAGTAATTATAGTTTTTTTAAAAATATTGAATTTATTTTTTAGATTGCTTGGAATTTCACCTGAAATAGACTGTAAAAAAGATTTTCTCTTTTTTTGTGGTAAATTATTTAAATTATCAGTCCATTTTTTTCTTAAGTCTAAATTTTTAGTACCAATATTATACCAAGCATCAGTAGATTCTTGGGGTATATCAAAAGGTTTATAATCCCACTCAAATAATTTTCTAACAAGTTCAATTTCTTCCTCCCCTAAAGGCGAACCGTGTACTCCGGCAGTACCAGCTTTGTTTGGGGAACCATAGCCAATTATTGTTTTACAACTTATTAAAGAAGGTAAGTTACTTTTTTTTGCTTTTTTAATAGTTACATCAATTTCTTCAGGATCATGTCCATTACACTCAAATGTCGACCAATTAGCGGATTTAAATCTATCAATTTGATTTGTAACACACGATTTATTTAAATCTCCATCAATTGTAATTCCATTATTATCCCATAATACGATTAAATTTGACAACTCATGTTTGCCTGCAAGTGTAATTGCTTCTTGACTTATACCTTCCATCAAACAACCATCGCCAGCTAATACATATGTTTTGTGGTTAATAAGGTTTTTACCCCATTTTTTTCTTAAAATTAGTTCAGCAATAGCCATTCCTACTCCAGTAGCTAAACCTTGGCCTAATGGTCCAGTTGTGGTTTCTATTCCTTTAATATGACCAAATTCTGGATGACCAGCTGTTTTTGAATTAATTTGACGAAATTTTTTTATATCATCTAAATTTATATCGTCATAACCAGTTAAATATAAAATTGAATAGAGAAGCATAGATCCGTGGCCAGCCGATAAAATAAACCTATCTCTATCAGGCCAGTTAGGATTTTTAGGATCAAATTTCAGATGATTTCCAAATAATACAGTGCAAACATCGGCCATTCCCATAGGCATTCCAGGGTGACCTGATTTTGCTTTTTGTACTGCATCAATTGATAACATCCTAATGGCAGATGCTTTTTTCCAGTGCTCATTAAAATTTTTCTTTAAGTTATCTATATCCATTTAATTTCCAGTATTTTAAATTGCGGACATTAATATAATTATGACTCAATATATCTTATGAATTTTGTTGACAATAGCTTTTACTAGACTTCTTAAAAAAAAATCCATTACACAAGTTTAACAAAGTTCTTTTATAAAAAAATATATTTTTTGTTGTTAATCTATTAGAACTATAAATATAATTGAAAAAACTTTAATCAATGTAAGGGCAAAAAAATGACTGAGATTAAGGAATTAGAAAAAAAAATCTATGAAACAATCTCTAAGATTGAAATGACTATGTCCAATTTTAATTTGAAAAACGAGAATCTTTATCCAGATAATAATACAAAAAAGGAAAAAATTAATAATTTAGAAAAAGAAAATTCCCTTTTAAAAGAAAAGCTTTTAAATTTAAAAAAAGAACATCAAAAAGATCTTGATAACTTTAATAATATTATAGAAGAGCTAAAATCTATTTTAGGAGAAGAAAATGTCTGAGGTTGAAATTTCTATAGGTGGTAAAAAATATACAATAGCATGCAACCCTGGAGAAGAAAAAGATGTGTTAGCAGCATCTGAAGAATTGGATAAAGAAGCAAAAAATATAATTAATAGTCTTGGAAAAGTTTCTGACGTTAAACTTTTGCTTATGGCCGGATTAATGATTGGTGGTCGTCTTAAAGCAGTTGAGGAAGAGTTTTATGGAAAATCTAATGAAATTGTTGAATTACAAAACAAAATATTAACCTTAAAAAATAAAAATCAAAAATTAGCTAGTGAAAATAATGATTCAAAAATTTATGAAAAAGAAGAAAATACTGATTTATATATGGATGATAATTCATTAGAGAAAATCCTTAAATCAATACAGTTTAGACTAAATGCACTTATAGAAGACAAAAACAGGAATATTCTTGAGGATAAGGAAGAAGAAAAACTTGATAAATCAAAAGAAAATAGTTCTGATCAACAAGAACTTTTTTAATAAAAAAATTTAATCTTTATTAGCTTCTTTGATTTTAGTTGCAGCGTCTGAATTAAAAATAATGTTTTTTTCAATAAAAAGAGCTTCTAATTCTCCAGAAATGGTCATTTCTGTAATAATATCACATCCACCCACAAATTCGCCTTTAATATAAAGTTGTGGTATAGTTGGCCAATTTGAAAATTGTTTAATTCCTTCTCTTAAATTGTCGTCAGCTAATACATTTACATCTTTATATTGTACATCAAGATAGTTTAAAACACCCGCCACTTTACTTGAAAAACCACACTGGGGCATAGAAGATGTTCCTTTCATATAAAGAACAACATCATTTTCAGAAATTTCATTTTTTATATCGTTGATAGCTTTATCCATTTTTATTCTCCGGTATTTTTGTAGTAAGTGCTAGTGCATGAAGTACGCCGTTTGGCCCATCCATTTTTCCTTTGAGTGCGGAATATACTAATTGATGTTGTTTAACCCTAGTCAGTCCTTCAAATTCCTTTGCAATTATTATTGCTGAATAATGATTTCTATCTCCTGCTAAGTCATCAACTTGTATATTTGCGTTAGGAAATGCTTTTTTTAGTAGTTCTTCTATTTCAAAACCATCTATTGCCATTTGAAATTCCAGTAATTTTACTAATTTTATATTTTAATTTTTTTACACTATTTTTTAATAATAATATACCCTAATTTATATAAGTTAATTTATTAAATCATCTAGACCAGTATCAAAAATATTTTTTAGTTCATCTATTTGAGCAGTTTCATCTCCAATCTTAAATATGCCATTATTAAAACAACCTAATTGTTGCAATGGTATCTTATTTGCAATTGCAGCCTTTATAATGGTTTCTTCATTTTGTTTCTCGCATATTAATAAGTAAAGTCCTTGATTTTCTCCAAACAACCAACTTAATTCTTCTGGATTAAAAATAAAACCTATCTTATTTAATATACAAATTTCAGCTGTAGCAAGTAATAAGCCACCATCTGAAATATCATGACCTCCAACAATTAATTTTTTATGATTAATTGTTTTAATAAAATTGGCAACATTAATTTCATTTTCATAATTAATTTTAGGTGCAGGCCCCGCTTTTTCTCCTGAAATTTTTAAAACTTCTCGAAAAAAAGCAGATTGACCAAGATGATTTGGAATCCCCCCAATTAAAAGCAAACAATCATTCACTTTGGCTTTTATTTTTATGATGTCTTTGATATTTTTTACTATACCAACTCCTCCAATCGTTGGAGTTGGCAGAATTGAATTACCATTTGTTTCATTATAAAGACTTACATTTCCAGAGATAACAGGCATATCAAGTTTCTTTGATGCCTCAGAAATACCTTTTATACAGCCAACAATTTGTCCCATGATTTCTGATTTTTCAGGATTGCCAAAATTTAAATTATTAGTAATTGCTAAAGGCTTAGCGCCTGATATGATCAAATTACGAAAAGTTTCTGCTACTGCTTGACTTCCGCCTAATATGGGGTCTTGCTCACAATATCTTGGAGTGCAGTCTAAACTACAGGCTATAGCCTTTTGCGTATTTTTTATTCTAACTATTCCCGCATTTGAACCAGGTGGTAAAATTGTATTTGCCAAAACCATATGATCGAACTGTTCCCAAACTATCTTTTTTGAACAATAATTTGGACTAGATAATAAAGTTTTTAGAGCTTCCATTGGTTTAACTTTAAAAGTATTTATGTTTGGCATTATGTTTTTTTTAATTTTAATATCCCATTTTCTGTCATATTCTGGAGATTTAGTTGATAGAGATTGTAAAGGTAGATCTGCCTCAATTTTTGAATGATGGTAAATCTTAAATCTATCTTCTGGAATCGTTTTCCCAATAATCGAAAAATCCAAATCCCATTTTTGAAAGATTTGTTTTGCTTTTTTTTCCTTACCAGGAGCAAGTGTCATTAGCATTCTTTCTTGACTTTCTGATAGCATCATTTCATAGGCATGCATATCAGGTTCCCTTGTAGGTACTTTATCAAGATCCAAAATTACACCTAATTCCCCTTTACCTGCCATCTCTACAGCAGAACATGTAAGTCCTGCTGCTCCCATATCTTGGATAGAAATGACTGCACCAGCTCTCATAAGTTCCAAACAAGCCTCTAAAAGACACTTTTCCATAAAGGGATCTCCAATTTGAACAGTTGGTCTTTCATTTTCTTTATCAATATTGAATTCATTTGAAGCCATAGTAGCCCCACCTATTCCATCCCTACCTGTTTTTGCCCCTAAATAAACTAAAGGTAAATTACTTTCAGTTGCTCCAGAATAAAAAATACTATCTTTTTTTAAAATACCAGCAGCAAAGACATTTACTAGACAATTCCCATCATATGAAGGATCGAATCTTAATTCACCTCCTAAATTTGGGACTCCAAAACTATTTCCATAACTTCCTATACCTTCTACAACACCAGATAAAAGACCTTTTACTTTATTTTTTTTTGTTCCAAAGCTTAGTGCATTCATAGTTACTATGGGTCTTGCTCCCATTGTAAATATATCTCTTAAAATTCCCCCAACCCCAGTAGCAGAACCTTGAAATGGATCTATAAAAGAGGGGTGGTTATGACTTTCAATTTTAAAAACTAAAGCATAGCCATCCTCAATATCAATTATTCCAGCATTTTCCCCAGGTCCACATATAACTTGAGGCCCTGAAACAGGAAGCGTTTTTAGCCATTTTTTTGTTGATTTGTAGGAACAATGTTCGTTCCACATTGCTGAAAAAATACCAAGCTCTGTAATAGTAGGTTCTCTATTAATGAGATCAATTATTATTTTATATTCTTTATTTGTAATTCCGTGGTTGCGAATTAAATCATCAGTAATTTTTATATTTGATAAATTCAAAATTTTTCTCTTAGGCCATTTAAGATTGATTTTTTTTAGTTAAAACTTTAGATCTTGCCTTAGCACTGTTTACGTCACTAATGCCCAAAAGATGTGTTAACACTCTCATAAATTTATTTTCTTCTGGAGTCCTATTATTATCATCTAAAACTACACTCCATAGTTGCTCAACTAATTGATGTCTATTTTCATATGGTATATCTTGTTTAATAATTCTAGTAAGTTGAACATTATCATTTATTTCTATTTCTAATTTTTCTCCTTGTATTCTTAAAAGTATAGCATTTTCCAAAGATATATTTAATTGATTTGATAATAAATGATTTATTAATTTTTTCTCAGATTCAGTATATTCATTATCTGTTTTTGCTGCCCTTACTAAAATTGCTGCAATTGCATTTTCTGAAGTTATATCTTGTTCATCTGTTTCAGCAGAAAATATGTCTTTTATCTTATTCCACATTATTAACTCCTTTACACCAACCTAGATTGTTTAAGAGCCGCTTTTATAAAATCTGAGAAAAGCGGATGGGGAGAAAATGGTTTAGATTTTAATTCAGGATGAAATTGCACACCTAAAAACCAAGGATGATCAGAAATCTCAATGATTTCTGGCAAAGATCCATCAGGGGACAATCCAGAAAAAATAAAACCATTTTGCTCTAAAATTTCTTTATAATTTATATCAACTTCAAATCTGTGTCTATGACGTTCAGAAATAGTATTTGCATTATAAATTTTACTGACTTTTGATTTTGGTTTTAGTATTGCTTCATAAGATCCTAGACGCATAGTTCCACCTTTATAATCAGTAAATTTTCTAGTTATAATTTTTCCTCTATCTAGCCACTTTTCTAAATGAAAAATTACTGGTACTATATCTTTATTATCATTGGAATTGGGGTAATGAAATTCTTCGGAACTGGCATTCTCAATTTTTGCTAAATTTCGAGCTGCTTCAACAACAGCCATCTGCATTCCTAGACAAATACCAAAAAAGGGTACTTTTTTTTCTCTAGCAAATTTTGCAGCCATTATTTTTCCTTCTGCACCACGTTCTCCAAATCCACCAGGTACCAAGATAGCGCTAAAATTCTGTAAATAAGATGCGGTATTATCCTTCTCAAAAATTTCAGAGTCTATCCATTCAGCTATTACTTTTATGTTGTTTGCAATTCCACCATGCGTAAGTGCTTCTGCAATTGATTTATAGGCATCACCAAGTTTTGTGTACTTCCCAACAATTGCAATCCTTACTTCACCTTCAGGGAAATTGATGTTTTTAGAAACATCTTTCCAAATGGATAAATTTGGTTTTTTTGTAGTATTAATCTGGAAAGCGTTTAAAACTGCTATATCTAAAAATTCCCTATGAAAAGCTAAAGGAGCATCATATATTGAATTTAAATCGTAAGCTGAAATAATTGCGTCTTGCTTTACATTACAGAATAGAGCTAATTTCTTTTTTTCTTCAATGGGTACTCTGTCTTTTGCCCTACAAACAAGAACATCGGGAGAAATGCCAATAGACCTAAGCTCTTTTACGGAATGTTGTGTGGGTTTAGTTTTCAATTCACCTGAGGTTTGAATAAATGGTACAAGTGTTAAATGCATAAAAATACATGATCCCACTCCTTTTTCTTGTGAAAATTGTCTAATAGCTTCGAAAAAAGGCAAACCTTCTATGTCACCAACTGTTCCTCCAATTTCACATAACATAAAGTCTACTTCTTTTTCTCCAATTGCGATAAATTTTTTTATCTCATCCGTAACGTGTGGAATAACTTGTATTGTTTTACCTAAATAATCACCTTTTCTTTCTTTATCTAAAACATTTGAGTAGATTTTTCCGGAAGAAATGGAGTCAGTTCTTCTTGCTGCTACTCCTGTAAAACGCTCATAATGCCCAAGATCCAAATCTGTTTCTGCTCCATCATCTGTTACAAAAACTTCTCCATGTTCAAAAGGAGACATTGTCCCAGGATCAACATTTAAGTATGGATCTAATTTTCTTAATCTGACTTTATATCCACGAGCTTGAAGTAGAGCTCCTAAAGCAGCAGTCGTCAATCCTTTACCTAAAGAGGAAACTACTCCGCCAGTTATAAAAACAAATCTAGTCATTTAAGAAAAATAACAAGAAAAATTAAAGATTTTTTTTGATTCATAATCACGGATATTTATTATAAATAAGTTATTTAATTTTAGCTAATAGTAATAATAATAAATCAATTAATATTCTTTTGGAGGAGCTGAAGATTCTTCTTTTTTTGGAAGTGCTTTAAGTTCATTTAAACCAGGTGTTCCCAAAGGTACCTCTGCTTCCACTTCATCCATATTATTATTATCTAATATAGACTGATTGCTAGATTCATTTGCAGCTATAATTGTTAATGTTAATGAAGTTATAAAAAAAAGAGTTGCAATAATCCAAGTTAATTTATTAACGGCTGTTGTTGCTGATCTATTTGCCATAAAGTTGTTATCACCGCCAACACCCAGTCCTCCACCTTCTGAGCGTTGAAGTAAAACAGCACCTATCAAAATTAATGCTAAAATTAAATGAATTATAAGTAATACGTTTTCCAATTAATCAATCTCCAGTCCTTACTGAATAAAACAAAATTAAAAAATATGAAAGTTTTAATTTTTGTCTTTATCTACCATTTTACCACTAGCAATCCAAGGCATCATAGCTCTCAATTTTTTACCAACTTTTTCAATATCGTGAGAATCATTTATTCTTCTTGTAGCTTTAAAAAATGGCTGACCTACTTGATTCTCTTGCATAAATTTACTTACAAATTTTCCATTTTGAATATCGTTTAAAATCTCTTTCATTCTATCTTTAGTCTCTTTGTAAGGTAAAACTCTAGGTCCTGATACATATTCGCCATATTCTGCAGTATTAGATATAGAATAATTCATGTTGGCAATTCCACCTTCATAAATAAGATCAACAATTAATTTTACTTCATGAAGACATTCAAAATATGCCATTTCTGGTTCATAGCCAGCCTCAACTAATGTTTCAAATCCCATCCTTATTAATTCTACTATCCCACCACAAAGTACTGCTTGCTCTCCAAAAAGATCAGTCTCACATTCTTGTTTAAAATTAGTTTCAATAATTCCTGATCTTCCTCCACCTATGGCTGAGCAATATGATAAGCCAATTTCTAATGCTTTACCTGAAGCATTTTGATGTACTGCAACTAAACATGGAACACCTCCACCTTTAATAAATTCTCCTCTAACAGTATGACCAGGACCTTTTGGAGCCATCATAATAACATCTACATCTTGTTTTGGTTCGATTAGTCCAAAGTGAACATTTAATCCATGGGCAAACGCAATAGCTGCACCACTCTTAAGATTATTATGAATTAGATTTTTATAAGTTTCTGCTTGCAACTCATCTGGCATAGTGAACATCATTAAATCACACCATTTGGCTGCTTCTTCAATTCCCAAAACTTTTAATCCTTCAGCTTCGGCTTTTTTTGTTGAAGGTGAATTTTTTCTAAGAGCAACGGCAATATTTTTTGCACCACTATCTCTAAGATTTAATGCATGCGCATGGCCTTGACTACCATAGCCAAGGATGGCTATCTTAATTTCTTTTACTATATTTACATCACAATCTTGATCATAGTATACACGCATTGTTCCTCCAGTATTAAATTTTATAAATAGTTTTGCTTTAAGCCAACAAGTCCTTCTAAGTTGCCTTTAATAGTAGACTTTTAAGCTTATGGCAATTGTAATTTAAATCTTTATTGCTTATTACTGAAACATTCCAAATCTCATGGCAATTTTTTTTGAAATTTTATTACCATTTAAAAAGCTTAATCCAAATTTTCTAATGTTAGATATTACTTCCTTATTACTTATGGATAATTTATTTAATAAGTGAACACTTAACATTCTAGAAAAAATTTGATTTTTTCTTGATTTTTCATAATCCTTTAAAAAATTATAATCTCCAATTTCTTCGTTATTAAGTAATCTTTTTTCTATTAGGTGATATAATTTTTTTATATCATGAATTGAAGTATTTAAACCTTGAGCGCCGATTGGTGGTAAAACATGAGCAGTTTCAGCTAATAGAATTACTCTTTCAGAAGTTAAAGAATTTGATGTTTGCGAGATTATAGGAAAATTACTGACTTCGCTTTGCACGTTGCAATCACCCAGTATGTTTCCAGTTCTTTTTGTTATGAAATCAGACATTTTTTTTATGTCTATAAATATTTCATCACTATCATTTGTATCATCTAACATAAGAACTACAGATGAAAAGTATCCGTTAAATTCCTTAGTTTTTAATGGTACTAATGTGCAAGGGCCTTCTGATTTATAAATTTCGTAAGATTTAGAATCGTGATTGAAACTATGCTTAATATTAAAAACTAAAGCTTGTTGATTGTAATCATACTTTATTTTTTTAATATTTAATATTTCTCTGATATTACTATACCTTCCGTCAGCAGCAATAATAAGCTTAGAAGTAATCTGATTTTTTTGTTTTGTCTTTATTACAACGTCAAATGATCTAGGTGTAATGCGCTCTACATAATCTCCTTCAATATAATGGAATTTCTTGGATGTTTTCAGTAATTTTATTAATTCACCAAATATAATTTTATTAGGCACATTATACCCAAGTTTATCAATACTAAGGTCTTCTGCAAGAAATTCACAACTAGAATCAATTTTTTCACTATTTGGATTTAAATTACAAATTACAAGAGAATTTAATGGTTGAGCTTGACTTTCAAAATTTTGCCAAATTCCTATCTTTTTAAAAAAATTAACAGCAGGATGTAGCAACGCAGTGGAACGTAAATCAGTATCTTTAGATTGTTTTTTTTTATTTTTATTTTTTTCTATGCACGTAACTTGTAATCCAAGATGTATTAAGGACTTTGCCATAATTAATCCAGAAATCCCACCCCCACAAATAACTATATCTGTTTTAAGTAAATTCAAATTTTTATCCTTTTTAGGCTTGAGCTAAACACAATATAAAATAGTAGAAAATTCTTTATAAGAGATTAATAAATTGTTTAAAAAGATACAAGCTATCAGCAGGACCTGGACTTGCTTCAGGATGGTATTGAACAGAAAAAATATTCCTATCTTTTAGGGCTATACCACAATTGCTCTGATCAAAAAGTGACACGTGTGTTTCAATAACATTTTTAGGAAGTGTTTTTCTATCAACTGCAAAACCATGGTTCATAGAAGTTATATTTACTTTCCCAGTTTTTAAATCTTGAACTGGATGATTAGCTCCATGATGGCCAGTTTTCATTTTAATGGTTTCTCCATCCAATGCTAATGCTAAAATTTGATGCCCAAGGCATATGCCAAAAATAGGTAATTTTGTCTTTTCAATGATTTCTTTTAAAACTGGAATAATATATTTTCCAGTTGCTTTAGGATCACCTGGGCCATTGGATAAAAAAATTCCATCAGGATTATATTCCATAATTTGATCAAAAGAAGAGGATGCTGATACAACTTTTATTTCAGATCCTAAGTCAGATAAAGAGCGCAATATGTTTTTTTTAATTCCAAAATCTATGGCAACTATTCTTTTGTTTTTTTCTGAATTATTATAAACTCCAGGACTTATCCAATGTCCTTGGTCCCAATAGTAGTTTTCTTTACATGTTACTTTTTTCGCAAGATCTAATCCACCGATGCCAGGCCATTCCCTAGCTAAATTAATCATTTTCTTATAATCAAAATTACAATTTTCCTGGTGACAAATTACACCATTAAAAGCTCCTTTATCTCTTAATCGGAGTGTCAATTTTCTTGTATCAACTCCATATAATCCAATAATATTATTTTGTTTTAGCCAATTATCTAAACTATCTTTTCTTCTCCAGTTTGATGGTGTTGTTGGTTTAAGATTTGTAATCACTCCATTTGCATATGGTTTTATTGACTCATTATCATCAGGATTTACTCCTACATTGCCAATATGAGGAAAAGTAAATACTATAATTTGATCAGCATATGATGGATCACTAATGATTTCTTGATAACCATACATAGATGTATTAAAGCATAATTCTGCCGTTGATATTCCAGTTGATCCATAACCGTAACCTCTCAAGATTTCTCCATCATCCAAAACCAAACAAGCATTTTTTTGTTCTAACATTGTTAAGTATCTATAAGATAAAGTTTCTATAATTGTTTTTTATAGGTTGAAATAATTTAATAGTACCTTTAAAGTATTCAGTTTACATTTTCAATCAAATTACATTTAAAGTAGGATTTAATGCGTGATATTTTAGAAAAATCACTTAAAGATGCAATGAGAGCTCGTGATTCTCAAAAAACTTCAACAATAAGACTTATAAACGCTGCAATTAAAGATCGCGATATAGCAATAAGATCTGAGGATAATTTAGAGGGAGTTAGCAATGAAGAAATCATTTCTATACTTAGTAAGATGGTTAAACAAAGGCAAGAAAGTGCTAAACAGTATGAAGAAGGTGGAAGATTAGAGTTAGCACAACAAGAATTCGAAGAAATTAAAATTATAGAAACTTTTTTACCTAAGCAACTTGATTTAAATGAAACTGAAGAAATAGTAAAAAAAAACAATTTTAGAAATTAACGCTAGTTCACTTAGAGATATGGGAAAAGTGATGAATTTATTAAAAGCAAATTATTCTGGGAAAATGGATTTTGGTAAAGCAGGATCAGTTGCAAAAGAAGTACTTTCTAAATAAATGTTTTAACTTTTAAACTTCGCAATAGATTCTTTTATAATGTCTAAAGCTTCATTTTGATTTCCCCAACCAATTAATTTTACCCATTTATCTTTCTCTAGATCTTTATAATGCTCAAAAAAGTGTGAAATTCTTTCTTTAGTTTTCTCATTCAAATCATCTAAATTGTTAATATTAGATTGGAATGGGTCTATTTTTGTAGTAGGAACAGCAATGATTTTATCGTCTAGTCCACCATCATCCTCCATTTTCAAAACTCCTACTGGTCTACATGGTATTACAACTCCAGGAGGCAGTGGAATATCTAACAAAACCAATACATCTGTAGGATCACCATCAGCATGTAAAGTATTTGGAATAAAGCCATAATTACAGGGATAGAACATAGACGTATTGACAATTCTATCTACAAATATCCCACCACTTTCTTTATCGAATTCGTATTTGACGGGACTGCCTCCTGAAGATCCACCAGTAATTTCTATAACTACATTAATCTCTTGTGGTGGATTTTTACCAATACTTATTTTATTTAAATTCATAGTAATACCTTAATTTTTGAATAAATCTTATGACCAACTACAATTGAAAAAATCAAATGTCAATTATAAGGTTAGGTCTATAAAAAAATAATAAAATATTCTTAAATCACTTCAACTATTTGTTTCTTTATTACCATTTTTGGCAATTGATAAGACCGTTTCAAGTTGTCGGAATACAATATTTTGTTCTATATAGTCCTTAGTTTTCTTGTAAGTGCCATTTAGAAGCATTTGGCTAGCTAGTGAAAAAAAAGGGACAGTTTCTAGTTTTTCTTCCACCAACTATTTGATGCCATCTCCCAGCATCATCAATTGTACAACTACCTGCTAAATCAGTTTCTACTTCAGTAATTATTAAAATTTGAGATTTCACACCCATTCTATTTAGCATTTGAGACACTAAAGATGTATTCAAAGCTGCTGCTGGTTCTATTGAACCATCTTCTTGTATTATTAATGAACTATAGTCTTCGATTATGCCAGAATAGCTTCTAGGTTTAATGAAAAATAGTTGATTGGGTGGATTAATTACTTTACCTCCCAGAGAAACAAAAGCTAAAATTGCAGCTTCTGATAAATTTCCAGTTGGTATATTTCCATCAGGGAAATACCTCTCAGCTATTGGTTCAGGTAAAATTGCATTTATTATCTCAGGTGTAATTGCTAAATCGTTTTTTAAAATATCAAGAATTTCTTCAAATTCAATAGGTTTTGGTTCAAGTGAGGATCTGGCATAATTAACAATTGCTTCTATTTCTGACTTCAGACCTATTTCAGTTGTTTTAAGAATTGTATTAAAATCTGCTTTTGTATTAGAAATAGGGACACCCCTAAACAAAGAGACTGGTTGGCAGTCAGGTAATAAAATTTTAATTACAGGCTCAAAATCCTCTAAAATACCAGGTAATTCTTTATTAATCGTTGCATAAGTCTGTAAATTTATTGATAAACTATTTTCACCTTTTAATTGATCATAGAAGTGGCGCCTTCTTAGTGAAAATAACTCGTCTTCAGTTGCTGTAATGTTTCCATCGTCGTCAATTACAGAAGCTGGAGGTTCAAATGGTTCAAGTGGAGTATAAATTAAAGCATACAACTCATCTATATTGTTTGAATTACAGTCATTTTCTAAAATTGCTGTTTCAGAAAAGGCTTTAAAACCAAATAGAAATATAAAGCTTATAAAAATTATTTTCTTTGAAATACTCATATAGAATTTATAATAAAAAAAAATCATGATAATCTTTTACAAATTAATTAAAGATATTTGCAAGAATAAAGCCAACCTCTACTAAAGTTATTAGTAGATTACATAATTTTTTATCTTAATTAATTAACCAAGCAAATATTTACTTTTTTTAATTAAGTCTAGTATATAATTAAATTAGAATTAAATCATATACCTATTAAACAAAAATTTAGGAATTACTAATAACATGGAAAAAAAATCACCAAAGAGTAGAAAAAATGATTTTTTGCATTGGGAGAAACTTATTCCTAAATTTTGGAAAATAAGTGGCAATTTTAAAAAATTAAATTCAGAGTTTGACACTAATTTTGAAGTAAGTGATAAAAAAAATAACAAATTTATCATTAAAATAATGAGAAATTCTTGTCAAAAGGATTTTTTGGAGGGTCAAAT
The DNA here is from genome assembly GCA_045565285.1 of Paracoccaceae bacterium. Classification (GTDB taxonomy): domain Bacteria; phylum Pseudomonadota; class Alphaproteobacteria; order Rhodobacterales; family Rhodobacteraceae; genus CACIIZ01. Next base: position 7,860 of record JBJLFR010000018.1, on the reverse strand, counting down.
AGTCTTTTTAAAATTTATAGATAAGTCTGAAACATCCTTTCCAATACCCAAGATTTATAAATCTATAAAAGGGAATGATTTTGAAATACTCAAAGATGAAAATGAGAGTGAAAGATATGTATGGATTGTTCAAAAGATAGAAGGGGAACTTTTTTCGGCTTTTAGTCCAAAAACAAATGAATTGATGTTGGATTTAGGAAAAAAAGTTGGTGCCTTAGATCATTTGTCAGAACGGTTTAGGAAGAATTTAACTATTCCAGAAAATAAATGGAATATGACAAAACCCTTTTGGATTGAAAACCATTTTTCTGAAATTAAAGATCTCAAAATTAAAAATACATTAATTGAAATCTTAAAAGATTTTAAAGGAATAGCTAGTGTATTACAAAAATTGAAACCATATTGGATACATAATGACTTAAATGATCAAAATTTATTGGTTAAACATAGCCTAGGAAACCCTCCTGAAATCAGTGCTATATTAGATTTTGGTGATTTATCGTTTTGTCCTAGAATTTGTAATATTGCTATTTGCTCCTCTTATCTGATGATTTTACCTGATGTTGGGTTAGATAAACAGCTTCATTTTTTGATGGGTTATCATGAAGTTAACTCTATTTCTGAGACTGAGCTAGATATTCTCTATACATTAATAATGGTAAGAATTGCTGTAAGTTATGTGAACTCTGTAGTGATGTTTAAAAAAAAACCTACAGACCCTTATGTAATAATATCTCAAAATGATACAAAAAATTTTTTGTTGAATATGAAAGAAAATAAAGACTTTATTACGGCAAGATTTAGAGATATTTGTGGATTTTCAGCTTTGAAGTCTTCTGAGGATATAGAAAAATTTTTAAATTCAAAAACAAATAATTTTTTTCCAGCAATCAATGGTGATTTAAGTAACTCTAGAGTAATAAATTTAGACCCCCAAAACTGTTCAATCCCAGAAGATCCTTATTATATAAAAGACAGTGAAGCTTTAAATTTAACTGGTTTAGATCACAAAAAAAATAAGGATGAAATTTATTTAGGTAAATATTTAGAACCAAGATTAATTTATACGTCAGAAAACTTTTTTGAGAGTAAAGATAAAAATTCAAATCGTAGGACAATCCATCTTGGAGTAGACGTTTTCTGTGAAAAAAATACAAACGTTTTTTGTCCAGATTATGGTGAAGTAGTTTTGGTAGATAATTGCCAAGAAAGGCTTGATTATGGAGGATTTATAGTCTTAAAACATTATACAAAAAAAGGATCTTATTTTTTTTCCCTTTTCGGTCATTTGGATCCTAATTCTATAAATTTAAAAGTAGGCCAAAAGGTTAAAAAAGGAAAAAAACTTGGAAAAATTGGAAATTCTAAATTAAATGGTGGATGGGAACCACATTTACATATTCAACTTTCTCTAGGGCTTGGGCTAGGAAAGAATTGGCCTGGTGTATGTTATCCAAAAGATATAAAATTTTGGGAAAAATATTGTCCTAATCCTGCTCCTTTTTTAGGTATAAATCCAATAAAAATTAAATTTGATGGAATAGAAAAAAAAGTACTAGTTCAAAATCGTAAAAACCATTATTCAGGTAACCTAAAAATTAGCTATAAAAAGCCAATTACATTAATGAGAGGTTATAAAAACTATTTATTTGATGAAAATGGAAACTGTTTTTTAGATTTTTATAATAATGTACCTCATGTAGGTCATTCTCATCCAAGAATAGCAAAATTAGTATATAATCAATTAAAATTAATTAATTCAAATACAAGATATTTGCATCCAATTCAAAAAGAAATATCAGAAAATATATTATCTAAGTTTTCAAAAAAATTTAGTGCTGTTTTTTTAGTGAATTCAGGTTCTGAAGCAAATGAATTGGCACTACGTCTTGCTAAAAATTACACCGGTTATAAAGATTTCATCACTTTTGATAATGGGTATCATGGCAATACAAATGGTGTTTTGGAAGTTTCTCCATATAAATTTAATAAACCAAATGGAATTGGTAAAAAACAGTGGGTGCATGTAATGGACTGTCCTGATCCATATAGAGCAATTAATCCCAAATATCAAATAGATGAAATATTGAAGAAACTGAAATCAAAAAAAATTGGAATTGCAGGTTTTATTTCAGAAACCTTTCCTAGTGTTGCTGGTCAAATAATACCTCAAGATGGTATCATGAGCTATATTTATAAAAAAGTAAAAAAGGGTGGTGGACTTTGTATAGCTGACGAAGTTCAAACGGGTCTAGGTCGATTGGGCGATTTTTACTTTGGATTTGAGCAACAAAAAGTTGATCCTGACATTATTGTCTTGGGTAAACCTATAGGAAACGGTCACCCAATTGGAGTGGTAATTACAACTAATAAAATTGCAAAGTCATTTGATAATGGTATTGAATTCTTCTCTACATTTGGAGGATCAGATCTTTCTTGTTCAATAGCAAATGAGGTTCTAAAAATAGTTGATGATGAAAATTTAAAACTTAATGCAAAAAAGATGGGAAATATTTTAATAAAAGAATTGCATAAACTTAAATTAAAATTTCCAATTATCGGTGATATTAGAGGTCTAGGTCTTTTCTTAGGGGTAGAGATAGTAAATAATATTGTAACTAAAGAGCCTGGTATATTAGAAGCAGATTACATATGTAATAGATTCAGAGAGAAAAATATCTTAATAGGATTAGAGGGTCCTTCTGAAAATGTATTAAAAATAAGGCCTCCTTTATGTCTTAATAAAGAGGATGTAGACACTTTTATAAGAAATTTTTCAGAATTGTTAAATGAAACTTGTTTAAACTTACAATTAAAAAACTGAGTTAAAAGCTTTACAAATTTCAATTTTAGTCATTTTTTTAGTCATTTTAAGTTCAGTTTTTCGCATATCTTCGTAACAATCCCAAAATAATTTGCCAGCTGACTTTTTAAATATTTTGTCAGATGATAAAGAGTTTATTGCTTCATTTAGGCTTTTAGGCAAACGTTTAATTCCTAACTTTTTTTGTTCTTTTTCTTTCATCAGGCTTGGATCTTTACTGGTTAAATTTTTGATTTTCAGTTTATTTTCTAGTCCAATTAATCCAGCATGAATGATAGAACCTAAGTGTAGGTAAGGGGAGGATGTTGCATCCCCCACTCTTATTTCAGCATGAAATGATCCAATTTTTTTTCTATTGAAATAAAATTCTGGACATAATCTAATTGCTGCTTCTCTATCTTGCATACTTATTGTGTTGTAACTTGCTGACCAATTGTGTGGTAACAGTCTTAGATAAGATACTGTTGACGGTGCACTTAGTGTAGTTACACAATTAATATGATTTAATATCCCTGCACAAAAAGATGAAAAATCTTTACCCAATTTACCTTTGTTTTTTATATCTTGGCTTATATCTCTATTATTTTTATCTAACAGTGATAAATGGATGTGAACACCATTTCCTACAGAATTAGGACTAATTTTAGGGGATAACGATATTTTTTTTTCACAATGTCTAGCTACTTCTTTAAGTATTTCTCTTAATGCAACAGCATCATCTGCTGCTTTTAATGCTAATTTAGGTGAAGTGGGAATTTCAAACTGATTAATTCCATATTCAGGAAGATAATTATCTACACCAATATTGGCTTCTGACATATAGCAAGCTAGTGTGTCTATAAATTGGGCTTCTTTTCTAAAAGCTCGCATTGAAAAAACTGGTTCAGGAATTTCATCATGGTCAATAATCGTAAATTCATGTTCAAATCCAACCATAAGTTTAATACCATAAAAATCATAAAGCTTTTTTATGCCTTGTTTGAGATAATTTCGTGCACAACATTCCCAGGGATTACCATCAAGAGTTTTTATATCACTTATAAAAAAATGAAATGGTGAACCCAACTCTTTTTTATTGATTTTATATTCTGCTGATTTGTCAGGAATAAGACGAAGATCTCCTGTTGAACCAAAAGGGTTATTAGGCCCAATTTCGCCAAAGGGGGTAAGTGATTGATCCGCAGGTACCCAACCACAACCAGTAGGAATTTTATTTAAATAGTCTTTAGAACTAATTGCACGGCCTCTAAAAAGACCAGAAAAATCAGAGCATCCAAAAAATATTTGATGATCAGAATTAATTTTATTCATAATTTGTTTCTTTACGTAGCGTAATAATTAAACTACCCTAGATTGTACTTGGTGTGATTTTTATAATCAACATCAATATGTATGTTATTATGAATTGTTAAATTAAATGTTGAGATTAGATAGTATTTCAAAAAAATTTGGTGGTGTTAAAGCTGTTTCTGAAGTTAGTTTAGAAATAAGCGACGGAGATGTATTAGGTCTGATAGGACCTAATGGAGCAGGCAAATCAACTTTGATTAATTTGATAACAGGGTTGCTCACACCTGATGAAGGACGAATATATCTTTCTAATTTAAATATTACTTCTCAAAGACCTTATGAAAGGGCAAGATTAGGTTTAGCTAGAACATTTCAAAACTTAAGAATTTATCCAAATCTTTCAGTTGCACAAAATATTGAAGTAGCTTCAATTTCTGCAGATTATTCTTCTAGAAAGATCAATTTTGATCTGGATGAAATAATTAATATTTTTGATCTAGACGATAAATTAGATTTAGCCTCTGAAGAACTGTCCTATGGACATCTGAGAAGATTAGAAATTGTAAGAGCTTTGGCTTTAAATCCATTAGTACTTTTATTAGATGAACCTGCTGCAGGAATGAATGAAAATGAAACAAAAGAATTATCTAATTCGTTAAAATGGGTTCAAAATAATATAGCTTGTTCTATCATAGTAATTGATCATGATTTAAAGTTTATTATGGGGGTTTGCGATAAAATAACTGTAATGAATATGGGTGAGGTTATTGCAACAGGAAAACCAAATGAGATTTCAAATAATAAAAAAGTAAAAGAAGCTTATATCGGGCATTAATATAATACTAATATTAAAAATACTACTACTACTGATAATAATAATTAAATATTTGTTTAGGAGAAAATTAATGAAACCTTTTTATAAAAATATAGTAATACCTGTTTTTGCTTCATTTATTGTTCTTCCTGTTTTTGCTGATACCATAAAAGTAGGTTTCCCAGTACCATTAACAGGAGAATATGCACCTTATGCTGAAATTCAGGGTGCAAAATGTATGGCCGAAATTATCAATAATAATGGAGGTGTAAACGGAAAAAAATTTGAATTATTAGTACAAGATACAGGAACTGATACTCAAACAGCCATTTCACTTACTGAGAAATTTTTAGATCAAGGCGTAGTTGCAATAGGAACAATACCTTTTTCAGATACCATGATACCAGTTGCACAAATTGCAGCAGGTTATGGAGTGACTATCCTACAAGCTCAAAGTACTCAAGTTGAGATGCACACTGGAATAGTAGATAATTTTATATCAAATGTTTCTCCTGATCCATTTACAGCTGCTGCAGCTGCTGAATATGCACTATCAGAAGGTGTAAAAAATGTAGTCTTGTTAACCTCAGATGATGGGGGATCATGGTCTGCAAAAACACCTTTATGGTTTGGAGAAGTTATTGAAAATGGTGGTGGTAAAGTTCTCTCAAAAATGAATTTTAGCATACCTACAAGTGATTGGTCACCACAGATTGCTGAGATGAAAAAACTATCTACTTCACCTGATGCAGTTTATATTTCTTCAATTATGCCAGATGTGGGTGTTTTGGTCAGACAGATGAAGGCTGCAGGTATAGACGCGTGGGTTTTTGGTTCTGATGGACTGGACGATCCCTCTCTAGACTCTGTTGCAGATAGTGATAAATCAATATTAGATAAAGTAGCTTTTGGGACACTTGCACCTTCTCAACCAGGTAGTGCGATGCAAGCATTTCAAGCGGAATGTAAAGCTTTAGGTATGCCTGTAGATGGAATGTTTCCTTCTTTGGGAGCTGATGTAATAATGGCTTTGGCTTATGCAGTGGAAAAAACAGGTGGAACTGATCCTGTAGCCATTAGAGAAGCACTAAGAGCTGCTGATAGTATTCCTGTAAGAACAGTAGAGTCAGTTTCATTCAAAAACAATAAATCTCATGCTGAAAGAACAGTGCCTGTAATTGGATTTAAAAACGGAGTAAGGGTACTTCTCTCTAACACTATTCCTAGCTTTGTACCTAACTGGAAATAACCAAATTATATTATTAAAACAGTAGTGCTTAAGCACTACTGTTTAAGGAATTAAAAGTTGTTAATTGTTAATGATTTAAGTGTTTTTTATGGTAAAATTAAAGTTGTTCATAACATTAATTTTACCATAGAAGAAGGAAGTTGTGTTGCATTATTAGGACCAAATGGTGCTGGTAAGACTTCAACAATATCTTCAATATTAGGAACTGTTAATTCTACAGGTGCAGTTAATTTCTGCAATCAAGATATTAGTAAAATACAAACTGAAGAGAGAATAAAACTTGGTATTTCTATAGCACCAGAAGGTAGGCGCGTTTTTAGTAATCTCTCCGTCTTTGAAAACCTTTATTTAGGATCTGCGATAAGAAAGGATAGAGAAGTTGCTGATAATGAAATAGAAAACTGGTTTAATATTTTCCCAATTCTAAAAGAAAGAAAAGATCAATCGGCTGGAACCTTATCGGGTGGTGAACAGCAAATGTTAACAATTGCAAGGGCACTAATGGGTAATCCAAAGATACTTTTATTAGACGAACCAAGTCTTGGTTTGGCTCCTTTGATAACTAAAAAAGTTTTTGAATTAATAGAAAAATTAAAAGCTAAGGGTATTACTATTTTATTAGTGGAACAAAATGCTACTGAGGCCCTTAAATTGGCAGATTACAGCTATATACTCAATAGTGGAAATATAGTCGCGCATGGTAATAGGGCTGAAATTTTGGAAAAGGGTGATTTAATGTCATCTTTAACAGGTGTTGAAAATTGATTGATTATGTTGTTCAACAATCATTAAATGCCTTAAGTTTTGGTGCAGAGTATGCCTTGATTGCATTAGGTTTAGCTATTGTTTTTTCTATTATGGGATTAGTTAATTTTGCACATGGAGAAGTTATAGCTATAGGTGGATATTCAATGATGGTTATGGCAGCTATTGCTTTTAAGAATCCAATTATAATAATTGTGGGAGCAATATTTGCTACTGTCATAATGGCTGTTTTTTTAGAGAGGATTGCATTTAGACCTGTAAGGTATGCTAATGCAACAACAGGACTGCTTACTGCCTTTGGAGTTAGTCTTATTCTGCAAAATTTATTTCTATTACTTGTATCTCCTCGACCAATAGCTGTTACTTCAATGTATTTCTTAGATTGGCCAATAAAATTAGGCTCAATTCGTATTTCCTCTTTACAAATATTTGAAACTATAGCTACTTTGCTTGCTATCTTTTTTTTAGTCTTATTTCTTAAAAGAAGCTTTCTGGGTATTGCAATGAGAGCAGCATCCTTAGATTTTGAAATGGTAAGACTTATGGGAATTAGAGCTAATAGAGTTATTGCAACTGCATTTGCAATTTCAGGTTTGCTAGCAGGTATTGCCTCAATTTTTATCATAGCCAGAAGAGGGGCCGTTGATCCTACACTTGGCTTTAATCCTGTCTTGAAAGCATTTGTCGCTTGTGTTGTAGGAGGTTTTGGTAGTCTTACTGGTGCAGTATTAGGAGGGTTTCTTCTAGGTGCTCTAGAAGTGGGTATGTTAGTTATACTTCCTCAGAAATATGGAGGAATGAAAGATGCTTTTGTTTTTGCTATTATTGCAATTATACTAGTATGGAGACCCGAGGGTATTTTATCTCCCCAGAAAGAAAAAGGTGATAAAGTATGAAAATTTTTCAGTCTAGTAAAAG
>JBJLFR010000017.1:0-11898 GCA_045565285.1 Paracoccaceae bacterium | reverse complement strand
ATCTTTTAAGTAGTATTTTTCAGTAGTAATATTTTCTTCAAAATGTTTTAAACGTTCTTTTCCTCCAGCAATTTTAAGTAATTTTTTATATAATTCCTTAGACCAAATCCAATTAATACCTTCTTCAGAAAATATATTGTTGTATGCTTGTCTATGTAATTCTTCTGTTTCAGCAATTGTGCCATCTACATCAAAAATTAATGCTTTTATCATTTCTAATTTCCTTTTGGAAACCTGTTATTAGATTATAATATTTAAGCTATGTAGTTTGGTCAAATAATAGTAATATTTTATTTTAATTCTTTGGAGGTGCAAATGGAAGATTTTTTTGAAATAGGTTTAACAGAGAGGAAAGCTACCTTAGGTGAAAAATATGTTGAAAAAAATTTACAAGATGCAGATGATTTTACCAAACCTTTTCAGGAAGTAATGACTTCTTGGTGTTGGGGTTTTGGGTGGGGTGATAAAACTATTGATAGAAAGACTAGGTCTATGATGAACTTGGCAATGATCGGTGCCTTAGGAAAAATGAAAGAGTGGGAAATACATTGCAAAGGAGCACTAAAAAATGGAGTCTCTAAAGATCAAATAAGATCTATTATTCATGTAATTGGTATTTATTGTGGTATTCCTCAAGCACTAGAATGCTTTAGAGTCGCGCAAAAAGTATTTTCAGAAATGTAAATTTAAGAAGCTGTTTTGTTAAAAACTCTTTTAATTATATATCAATTTATTCTACTATTATATGAATGATAGAAATAAAATTTTAAGTTCAAAAATGTTAAATCAGAATTCATATAAATTTAAGAAAGAAAATTTTGTAAAATTCTATTTAAATAACGATTTGATCGTTAAATCTATTTATGATCCACAGCAAACTTTATTAGATTTTTTGAGAATTGATCAAAATTTAAAAGGTACCAAAGAAGGTTGTGCAGAAGGTGACTGTGGTGCATGCACGGTGCTGATTGGTAGAGTAAATAAAGATAATATAGTATCCTACAAAACTGCAAATTCATGCATACTTTTCCTTCCATCAATTGATAATGCACATTTGATAACAGTAGATAGTTTGTCAAATAGTTTGGAAGAGCTTCATCCCATTCAAGAGGCAATGATTAAGTTTTCCGGGGCCCAATGTGGTTTTTGTACACCAGGTTTTGTAATGTCAATTTATGGTTTGTTCTTAAAAACGAAAAAACCAAATAAAAAAGAAATCGTTAATGCACTTCAAGGAAATCTATGTAGATGTACTGGTTATGGACCAATAATTTCAGCTGCTGAGGATCTTAGTAATAATTTTTTATCTGAAAGTGATTTTTTAGTTAAAAATAATACAAAATGGGCTCAAAAATTAAATGAATTAAGAAAAAATAATTCTACTGAAAATGATAAAAATAAATCAAATTACTTTATTCCTCAAAGTATCAAGCAATTAAGTGAAATATTGCATGATCATAAAAATTCTACAATAGTTGCCGGTTCTACGGATGTGGGTCTCTGGGTAAATAAACAATTCAAAGACATCAGACCTATAGTTTTTATAAACCAAATTGATACACTTAAGTTTATAAAGGTTTACAAAAATAAAATTTCTATTGGATCTTTGGTCACTTATTCAGATATCCAAGATTTTGTATCTGAATATTTTCCTTTTTTAAAAGAATATATTAATAGAATTGGTGGTGACCAAATAAGAAATATGGGAACAATTGGTGGGAATATTGCTAATGGGTCACCTATTGGTGATATTGCACCATTATTTTTAGCCCTTGGAGCAAAAATGCAAATAATAAGTAAGTCTTCTACTAGAAAAATAAATGTAGAAAATTTTTTTATTGAGTATGGCATGCAGGCAATTTCTCAAAGAGAATATATACATAATTTTGAAATCCCAAACCCAAAGACTAAAGAATTTGAGTTAAGAGCTTATAAAGTATCTAAAAGACGCTATGAGGATATTTCTACTATTTCAGCTGCCTTTTTTTATGAAAAAAATTTGAATAAAAGACCTAACGTTAGATTCGCTTTTGGTGGTATGGCTGGGATACCTAAAAGGTCAAAATTTTTAGAAAACCTATTTAGACAAAATTTTGAAAATGATTTAGACAATCATAGTATTGAAATAGCAGTCAAGTCTGACTTTTTGCCATTAACTGATTGTAGGGCAACATCTAGATACCGGCTAAAGGTAGCTGAAAATCTTTTTAAAAAGTTTTCCTACTTAATTTTAAATAAAATTGATATTGAAGAAATAGAAAAGGGTTTGTCACTTGAAACAAATTAGAGGAAAAGACGGAGTATTCACATCTAAGGATCAAGATATTGTAAGACACGAGTCCCTAAATAAATTTGTTACAGGCAAAGCTATATATATAGATGATATAACTGAGGAGTATGGAACATTACATGCTTATTTAGGTAAATCAGATTTTGCTAAAGGTAAATTAATTGATATGAACCTTGAAAAGGTTCGAAGTTCAGAGGGTGTAGTCGATGTATTCACTGCAAATGATTTACCTGGAATTAACGACATAAGCCCTACGTCCTTAGAAGATGAACCAGTTTTAGTAGATAAAGAAGTGTCTTTTTTTGGGCAACCACTTTTTGTCGTAGTAGCTAAAACAAGACTTCAAGCAAGAAAAGCTGCTTCTTTAGCAAAAATAAAAAAAAACATTAGTTATCCTTTGTTAGATATTCAAAATATCAAAGATAGAAACCCAGTAATTGTTACACCTTCTTTGAAATTAGAAAGGGGAGATGTAGAAGACAGTTTAAAGAAATCAAAATTTAAATTAAGTGGTGAAATAAATATTGGAGGGCAAGACCATTTTTATTTGGAAAGTCATATTGCTATGGCTAGCTTAGAAGAAAGTGAATATTTGACAGTTCTTTCTTCAACACAGCATCCAACTGAAGTTCAACACATGGTAGCAAAAGTTTTAAATATTCCTTTCAATAAAGTAATAGTCAAAGTTAAAAGAATGGGTGGTGGATTTGGTGGAAAAGAAACTCAATCTAATCTTTTCGCAGTAATCGCTGCTATAGCTGCAGTAAGAAATGGAAATGCTGTTAAAATTAGACCTGATAGAGATGATGACATGATTCTGACAGGGAAAAGACACCCATTCCATATAAATTACCAAGTTGGTTTTGAAAAAAATGGAGAAATTAGGGCTGTTGATGCAATTTTAAGTGCAAATTGTGGTTATTCAGCAGATCTTTCTGGACCTATTACAGATAGGGCATTATTTCACTCTGATAATTGTTATTTTTACCCAAATGTAAGATTATTGTCTCGACCACTTAAAACAAATAAAGTTTCAAATACCGCGTTTCGTGGTTTTGGTGGTCCACAAGGAATGATGTTAGCAGAAAGAATAATTCAAGAAATTGCATTTTTCTTAAATAAGGATCCGTTGGAAGTAAGAAAAACCAACCTTTACAAGAAAGGGGAGAAGTCAATTACACCTTACTTCCAAAAAATACCTGATAATATTTCAAAACGTCTTATACTTGAATTACAAAGTTCTTCAGATTATCAAAAAAGAAGAAAAGAAATTATTAAATTTAATAAAAATTGTAAATTTTTTAAAAAAGGCATTGCTCTTACTCCTGTAAAATTTGGAATATCTTTTACTGCCACATGGTTTAATCAGGGTGGAGCATTGGTTCATGTTTACACTGATGGATCGGTAATTGTTAATCATGGTGGGACAGAAATGGGCCAAGGCCTCCATACCAAGGTTTTAGGAATTATTGCAAACGAATTAGGTATTAGTCTTGATAAAATAAAGATAACAGATACTGACACAAGCAAAATTGCAAATACTTCTGCTACAGCTGCTTCATCAGGTTCGGATTTAAACGGAAAGGCAGCATTTAATGCAGCAAAAAAAATAAAAAAAAGAATAATCAATTTTATTGCTAAGAAATATAATATATCTCCTAATAATATAAATTTTAACAATAATTCTATTTCAACGCCAGATAAAATATATTCCTTCCAGGAAGTAATCAAAGAAGCTTATTTAGAAAGAGTTCAACTCTGGGACTCTGGATTTTACAAAACTCCAAAAATTCATTGGGATAGAAAAAAAGCAAAAGGTAAACCTTTTTATTATTATAGTTATGGGGCTGCAGTTTCTGAAGTTACAATTGATATTTTAACTGGTGAGTATAAGGTAAATAGGGTTGATATATTACATGATGTAGGTAAATCTTTGAACAAAACAATAGATTTAGGACAAATAGAAGGTGGATTTATTCAAGGAATGGGTTGGTTAACTTGTGAAGAACTATTTTGGAATAAAGATGGTTCTTTACAAACGCATGCACCTTCCACTTATAAAATACCCCTTGCATCAGATAGGCCTGATAATTTTAATATAAAAATTGCCAGTTGGTCAAAAAATACTGAGAAAACAATTAAAAGATCTAAGGCTGTTGGTGAACCTCCTTTTATGTTGGCAATATCTGTACACGAAGCTATTCAAATGGCGGTAGCATCGATTGCTGAATATAAAATAAATCCAAGAATGAATGCACCAGCTACTCCGGAAGAAGTTTTGTCATGTATTAATGATATTCAGAGAGCGTATCAAATTTGATTTTTAATAGCCGAGGCCTCAGTAAATTTTTAAAAAATAATAGTGATATTGCATATTGCGAAATTATAAGCAGTTTGGGCTCATCTCCGAGAGAAAAAGGAGCCTGGATGTTAATTAGTAATAAAGGAAAAATTTTTGGAACAATTGGTGGTGGGCAATTGGAATATAACCTTATTCAAAGTGTTATGAAACAAGATTGGACTATTGATTTTAAATTGGACATCGAAACTACCTTGGGCCCAGATATTTCACAGTGTTGTGGTGGAAAAGTTGTTATTTCAATACAAAAAATAAACGAAATTTATTCTGAATATTTGTTGAAAAAATTAAAAAAGAATATTTTTGAATATCCTAATGTATTAATTTTTGGAGCAGGTAATATTGGAACTTCATTAGCATTTCAAATGTATAATTTACCCTTAAAAGTAAAGTTGGTTGATAACAGAAAAGATTTAATTTCAAAAATAAAAATTCCTATTGAAAAAAAATTTAGCTTAATTCCAGAGCAAGAAGTTATCCAAGCTACTGCTAATACTTCTTATATAATTACTACTCATGATCATGGTCTTGATTTTTTGTTGTGCTATGAAATTTTAAAAAGGGAAGATGCTTCTTACATAGGAATGATTGGTTCTGAAACTAAAAGAGGAAAATTAAAAAACTGGCTTAGAAAAAAAGGTATAAATAATAGTTCAAATGTAAATATACCAATAGGTAAATCATTATTTCATAGCTATGATAAAAGACCAGAAATTATCTCTGCTCATATTATTTCAGAAATCTTGTCAGTACTAGAAAAAATCAAGTAGATAAATATGTATGAACAAAAAAATAATAAGATTTTAAAAGGAAGAATTCTTCATTTTTTTGATAAAGGTATTAATGACAATCCGGAAGATTGTTATGAATATATTGAAAAAGGTGGGTTAGTAATTTCGGGAGAAAAAATAATTGATATTGGAGATTTTAATCATATATCGATCCAATATCCAAATTATAAAGTCATTGATCATAAAAATGATTTAATTTTTCCAGGTTTTATTGATTTACATAATCATTTTCCTCAAATCCAAGTAATTGGATCTTATGGTACACAGCTTTTACAGTGGTTGAACAAATATACTTTTCCAGAAGAGGCAAAGTATATTTCAAAAAGTTATTCTAAACAGCAAGCAAAAATTTTTTTACAACTACTTATAAGAAATGGTACTACTACTTCAGTATCCTTTTGTACTGTTCATAAGGAGTCTGTTAATGCTATTTTTGAAGAATCTTCCAAAAAAAACATGTGTATGATTGCTGGCAAAGTGATGATGGACAGAAATGCACCTAAAAATATTTTAGATAACCCTCAATCCTCTTATGAAGATACACAGGAATTAATTTCAAAATGGCACAAAAAAAATAGGAACTTTTATGCAATCACACCTCGATTTGCAATAACCTCATCTCCTGATCAATTGAAATTAGCTGGTGAATTAGTAAATCTTAATCCTTCTTGTTATATACAAACTCATCTTTCTGAAAATAAAGATGAGATAGAGTATACTTTATCTCTTTATCCAAAATTCAAACATTATCTAGATATTTATCTTAAATATGGTATTGTTAATAGTAAATCTTTAATGGGACATTCTATTCATCTAAATGATGATGAAATTTCAATATTAAATCAATCTAAATCTGTAGCAGTTCATTGCCCAACATCTAATCTTTTTCTTGGTAGTGGATTATTCCCATTTGAGAAATTATCTTATTCAGATGTTAAATTAGGTATAGCTACTGATGTTGGTGGAGGAACATCATATTCGATGTTAAATACTTTAGATGGTGCTTATAAAATTCAGCAATTTAATAATTTTAGTTTAAATCCAATGTACTCCTTTTATTGGGCAACACTCGGGAATGCAAAGTCTTTAGGGCTAGAAAATGAGATTGGAACTTTCAAAAAAGGAACGTTTGCAGACCCCGTAATAGTAATAAATAGTTCAAGTGATTTAGTGTCAAAAATAAGAATGAAAACATGTGAATCACTTTCTGAAGAGCTATTTATATTACAAACTTTAGGTGGGTCTCATTCAATAAAATCAGTTTATATTGCTGGTAACTCTCTATTATAATTGTTTTTTTTATAAAAAAATATAATAATGATTTAATCTTGCTTTAAAAAATTGTTAAAACAATATATTTTCAATATATGATTATTCTAAATATTTCAATTATAAGCTTCTTGATTGGGTTAGGTTTATTTTCATATAATATATATGAAAGATCTATATTTTTAAAAACAGAAGAAAAAAACCTAAAAAATGATTCACTTATTAAAGATAATAATTCAAAAAAATTAGAATTATCTAAAAATGATAAAAATTTGTTAGATTTCAATAAAAATTTAGATAGTGAATTGTCAGAAAGAAAGTTAGAAATAAAACAAACAGAATTACAAAAAAATGCATTAGATAATAAAATTATTGCCCTTAATTTAACAAAAGAAGAAATAGAATCTGAGCTATTTTATTTAAAGCTTGAGATATCAAAGAAAAAATTGAATTTATTAAAAGAAAAAAAATCTAGTGAACAAAAAAATCAAGTTAAAAAAGCTGGGAATAATGATTTTTTAATAAAAGAGAATTCGGAATTATTATCTAAAATACAAAAAAAAGAAAATTTAATCTTGGAAATGGAAAATCTGATAAAAGAATTAAAGGGTAATATTAAGGTTAATCAAGATAATAATCAAATAATTACAAAATTTGAATTTGATGATTTAAAGAAAAAAAATGAAATTTTTATAAAAAATAATAAAAAATATGAAAAAATAATAAAAAAACAAAAAGAACAAATATTAGAATTAAAATCTGCTAATCTTATTTTTGAAAAAGAATTAAAGCTGCAGAAAAAAGAAAATATTCCACAAAAAAATTCTGATGGAATTACTGCTACTTTTACTGGTAACCTTTTATATGAACCAAATAAAAAAAGGATTCTTCTTATTGCTTTGGATGGAACTCAATATACTATTTTACAAGATGATTTTCCTGGAGATTTAGTGGCTAAATGCGGACTACCTATTAGTACTAACTCTAAAAACAGATGTATTGCAACTATTTTAGCTGAGCTTATAGTTGAAGGAGACCAATTAATTTTAAAAGGAAAAGAAATTAAAGAAATAACAAAAAATAAGTAAATAAATACTTAGAATTAGTGGCACGTTGTTTGCAATTTGTCATTATGTCTTATTCTTTTATTAATCACAAAGTTAAATTTACTTCAAATATAATTCTTTTCGTATTCCATATGCTAATTACATGCTTCACCGGCCACTCAATTTGGTCAGCTGATTTAAGTAATAAACCAGATTGTGAGAATATAGCTAACCTTATTGAAAGCAAAGCAAATTTACCAAGTCATTTATTGAGTAGTATTTCTAGGGTTGAAGCTGGTAGAAAATTGTCAACTGGTGAAGTCAAAGGTTGGCCTTGGGCTATCAATCACGCTGGAAAAGGTCTTTATTTTGAAACAAAGGAAGGAGCATTGAAATATCTCAAAAATGCAGTTGCTAATGGATCGAGAAACATAGATGTTGGATGTATGCAATTGAATTACAGATGGCATAATGAGGCGTTTAATTCTTTAGATGACATGTTTGATCCTGAAAAAAATATTATTTATGCTGCAAAGTTTGTAAAAGAACTTTATGAAAGACATCAAAATTGGGAAGATGTTATAAAGCATTACCATTCAAATAAAGAAAAGTTTAATATCCCTTATCATAAAAAAGTAGCAAAAGTTTGGGATAAACAGAAAGAAAAGGAGAGTAATAATAATCCTTTAGGTTTTACAGCAGCTGAAAATATTCAGCCTGCAATTGAAAAGGAGACTATTTTAAATAAAGAGGTTGAACCAATTATTGTTTATGATGCTTCTTCTCATATTGATATTGGTGAAAAAAGTCAGCTCTTAAATGAAAGTAGTATTAATTTTGAAGCAAATAATAATGAATTTATTACAAATTTACCAGTAAATGTTCCAAAATTTATAAAGAAACACTGGTCACTAGTACTTTCTTTAAGACAACAACTTGTAAAAGATTAAAAATCTTTTAAAATAACATATATGAAATGAGGCTATTATGGAAGAACTTGAAAAATTCCTTATGAAAGAATTGAAAGATCTTTTATCTAAATATGATGAGCTTTATCTTGAACCAATTATTAGAGATAATGGTGATTTTTTGATACCTTTGCATCCTGAATTAAAGAAAAATAAAGAAGCACAAAAAAGAGTTGCTGATGCGTTTAGTGAGATGATGAAATCGGATTTGAGTAAAAAACCCAAAAGTAAGGCTTGGGTTTAATTTGGTTCTTTTATCAAAACAGCGTACATTAGAAATTTTGGAAAAGGCAAAGCCTGGAGATAAAACAAGTCAATATAGTGATCTTTTTTTGTCAACACTAATTATTTTAAATTTGTTAGCAGTATCTCTTGAATCTGTAGAATCCCTTGGAATAATGTTCAGAAAAGAGTTTTATGCTTTTGAAGTATTTTCAGTTTCAATTTTTGTAATAGAATATATTTTAAGAATTTGGGCTACTGGTGCCAAAAGCAATGGTAGTCATACCTCTGCATTCAAGCATAGATTAAAATATATTTTTAGTTTTACTGGTATTATTGATCTATTGGCTATATTGCCGAGTTTATTACCTTTATTATTTAGCGTTGATCTCAGATGGTTAAGAGTATTAAGGCTATTAAGGCTACTTAAAATTTCGCATTATTCAAGTGCTTTAGAAGATTTATTTTCTGCTATTCATCATGAAAGATCTTCTTTTGCAGCTGCATCTTATCTTTTTATTTTGGCATTATTTTTTGCGTCATCTTTAATGTATGTAGCTGAAAATAATGTCCAACCTGATAAATTTAGTTCTATTCCAGAAACAATGTGGTGGGCTTTAATTACCCTTACTACAGTTGGATACGGTGACGTCTCTCCAATTTCTCCATTAGGAAAAATAATTGGCGCATTTACTGCTGTTATGGGTGTTTTTTCAGTAGCTCTTCTCACAGGTATTGTTGCAAATGCATTTGCACACCAAGTTGCTCAAAGAAAAGCAATTTTAGAAGCACAAATAGCAAATGCATTAGAAGACGGAGAAATTGATACAGAGGAAAGAGCTAATATCGAAAATTTAAGAAAAAGATATGATATATCTGAAGATCATGTTAAAGCAATAATTGAAGTTCTAAAGGATAAATCTACAACTAACAATTAGAAAAAATTTTTCCTTTTATTCTTTAATATTAGTTAAGTGACATTTCCATTTTTGCTTTTCTTCTTCTTTCTGATGATGATGGAATATTTAAAATTTCCCTATATTTGGCTACTGTTCTTCTTGCCAGTTTTACACCTCTTTTGCTAATATTTTTTGCTATAGCATCATCACTTAGTGGTTTAATAGGCTTTTCATCCTTTATCATTTTTGAAATCATATGTCTAACGGCTGCGGCAGATGTTCCGACACCATTAGAGTTACTCTGTATGCTTACACTGAAAAAGGATTTTAATGTAAAAGTACCTCTTGGTGTATTCATTAATAATCCTGCAGTAACTCTACTGACAGTGCTTTCATGCATACCTACTGTTTCTGCTACGTCTTTTAATGATAAAGGTTTAAGAAAGTCTAAACCATTATCAAGAAAATCAGTTTGTCTTCTGACTATTTCTGCAGAAATTTTTAATGTAGTAGAATTTCTTTGTTCTAATGCTCTTTTAAGCCATCTAGCAGATGCTAATGCTTGATTTGCAAAGGCATTATTCTTTTTATCATATTTAGGTTTTGAATTTATATTATTTGCGTAATCTTCATTTACAAAAACTGTCGGTAAAGTCGACTTATTTAAATCGACAGACCATCCATTTTTTGTTTTTTTAACTATTAAATCAGGGGTATTAATTTGAGGTAGATCATTTTCAAACAAAGCACCCGGTTTAGGGTTAAAACTTCTTATCAGTTTAAGATAATTTGTTATATCAATAATTTTACAATTACATTTTTTTGCTAAAGTTTTTAAATCTCCTTTTGCAAGTAAAGCTAAATTTTGAAGTAATATTTCTAGGCTAGAATTATAATTTTCACTAGCTTTTGCTTGAATTAGTAAGCACTCTTTAAGATCACGTGCAAATAATCCAGCAGGTTCAAAATTTTGAAGTTTTAAAAGAATTTTTTCAGCTAATCTATCGGGAATACTACATTCCTGAGCTATTTGATCTAGTGATTTTCCTAACCATCCTGTAGGTTCTAAATATTCTAGAAATTTAATAGCCATAAATTGTTCTTCTGGAGTTTCAAAAGCATAAAATATTTGTTTTTCAACATGTTGGTATAAAGAATTAGGATGATCCTCTACAGTAACTTCTAGAATATTTTCTGTGGCAGATGTACTTCCCTGGAACTGGCTATTAATTTGGCTTGGGCCATCATATTCAACCAAATTACAGTCAAATCGATTATCAAAATCTTCATTTGACGTTGGATCATCTGTTAGAGCATTTCCAGTTTCTAACGTTTTATCAACTTCATTTTTATTATTGGCTTCGTTATTTTTTGGTATATTATCATTGATTTTTTCATTTTGAAGATTTGAATTCGCATCTTCAGTTTCTAGAAATGGATTTTCAAAAGTTTGTTCTTCGAGATATTTTGAAAGATCCAAATTTGTCATTTGCAATAATTTAATTGCTTGTTGAAGCTGAGGAGTCATAACTAAGGACTGCCTTTGCTTGATATTTAATGAAGGTGTCAGTTGCATTTTTTTTCTCCTTTTTCATAAGTTTGATTAAAAAAATGAAAAAATCAAAAAAACAATTTGACTAATATTTAAGTCAAGATTATGACAAAATTATGTATTAAAAACAACATTTTAAATTAAAATTAAAAAAATGTTTTTTTTTGCATGTCAAAAAAAAGTTTATTTTTTTGTTTATTTTTTTTAATTTGGTATTATATTTTCATACATCTTACTCATAATATTCATAAAGATATTTTAATGAAAAGATTTTCAAGTTCAAAAGATACTGGAGCACCTTGTCAAAGATGCATAATACTAAGAATTTTCTTAGGTATGGTACTCTTAGTAATAATTCTTGGTTTATCTGGTGGTAAAGAATTATCTTATTTACAGTATGTAACTACGGAAAAAGTAGCCAATGGAATAATGATTGTTGGAGTATGTATTTTTATTGTTAAACTAATATTTTGGTTTTGGGATAAAAAAAGGGAAAACGCTC
>JBJLFR010000016.1:0-119131 GCA_045565285.1 Paracoccaceae bacterium | reverse complement strand
CTCAAAGCAGACAAACTAATGGTGTATCTTGTACCACCTGTAGTTAATGAGAGATATGATCCAAGTACTACAGAGCAATATACAAAAACTAATAATAAAATATATGCTAATACATATATCCCACCTAAATATTCAAAACAAACTACAACAATAGCAAGACCCAAACTTTGGCAAGAATATCTAGATAGAATAATGCCACCTGAAAACTTGTGTTGGTTTAAAGACAATCAAAATTCTAAACTCAAACAACAGGATTACTTTGAACAGTGGATAGCACAAAGAATTACACAACCACATATTGCACCTGAAATAGCTTTAATTCTTCGTGGCGATCAAGGTACAGGTAAAAGTTTTGTATTTGATATGTTGCTCAAAAAATTAATAGGAGAAAGTAACTACCAATCTGTTTCATTAGAACAAATAAAAAGTAAATTTAAATCTATAATGTGGAGAAAAACTCTTATCCAAATTGAAGAACTCAATGATTCAAGAAACAAAGTAAGTGAAACACTCAAACAATTAATCACTCAAACAATACATCTTATAGAAGATAAGAATGTACCACAGTATCAAGCAGAAAAACATTTTGGAATTGTGATTACATCAAATGAGAAAATACCACTACTCATTGAGAAAAACGACAGAAGATACTTTATACCTAAATACTGTTATGTAGCTGAAGATACTCAAAAGTTTTTTCAAGAGTTTGCAGACTATCTTGAATATGAAAATGGCTATCAACAAATGTTTGATCATTTCCATTCAGTAGACTTAATAAACTTTGATATTAGAAAAGCACCATTCACAGAAGATAAAGAACAACTGATGATTATGAAAACAACATCTGATCAACAACAAGAAAGAGCGATGTTGCTAGCACACGATAATAAAGAAAAGTTATTCTTTCCTGCAGATCTAAAGTCGTACTTTCATATTACAATGGCAGTAGCACAACAGTCGCTGAAAGACGCACAATTTGAACCTTATCTTTCTAGAAGAAGATGGATAGATAAACCAATTACTGCTTGGAAACATAAAGATACTAAATCACCAAATTGTATTTGGAATGGTGATAAAGATCCAATCAGTATACCTGAAGAACCAAAACCAAATCCATTATCAGCTAGAGAAATCAGAGCAATACAAAAAGAAAACAAAAACATTAGATAAAAGTCCGACGTCGGACATTTACATTGCCATGTGGCAATCTTCAATCAAGGAGTTGTAACACCTATATGTTCTCCTTTTAAAATACCTAATCTGTGGCAGAGGTTATATATACATACGTGTGGGGGTGGGGTGGCACTTGCGTGGGGTAAGAAAGCTATTGAAAACGATTATTCTTCTAAGTTTTTTATTTCAAGAGCTTTTAAACTTAAATTACCTAAATCATCAAAAAATGGTTCACCATATACTGAAACAGATGTACATTTATTAAAGCATTTTTTTACTAGATCAACTTTTTGATCTTTAGTAAAATGATCAGTATAAACAGTTACAGCTTCTGGAACTAAACGATCTGCTTTATCAACTACTGAAAACAAATCAGCTGTATCGTGCCACATAACCTCTCTATTTAAAGTTACTTTGACATCTAAAATACTATTTAATGTATCTGTAAGACTAGCATTATTGGAACTCAATGAAGTACTATAATTTGAGACTTCAAATTTTCGTGTTATTCTATTTGAAATTCCTTCCAACCCAAATGTAAAATCAAAATTTCCCGTTACATTACATATTTTTTTTTCACATTCTAATTTAAGTAATGCCATTACATCATTTTTACCTTCAGCTGCTTTTAATGATACGGGAAAAAATCTTTTAGATTTGTCAGCATCCATTATAATTTCGTCAAAAACATAATCATCTTCAAAATAAACATCAAAGCTGAATTCTTTGCTTAAATAACTATTAAAATATTCAAAAAAGTCTTCGCCAAAACATAAACTTGGAAGTAAGAAATAAATCAAAATTATGGGTTTAAAAAATTGGAGTTTCATTAAAAACCTGATACAAAATACTTTTCAAAGATGTTTTTTATATGAGATTAACAAGGTTCGCCACCACAATCACATTTCTTATCAACTTCATCCAATTGTGAAATAACACTTTGCATATCAGCAAAAGGAACTTGTTCTTTAAATGTTTCTTCTGTAACTGAAATTTTGTTCAGTAGTAATTCCGCTATAGTAACATAGGCAAGAATGTTTATTTTAGAACCTGTGCTTAGTTCTTTCTTTATGCATTCTGCTTCTTTTTCATCAATAGCAAATTCTACTACTTCAATTGCTCTATCAAGGACTTCGTCTAGCATAGTATTACTCAAAATACTAATCATAGAGTTTTGTATGGTTTCTAATTTTTTAATTCTGGCCTCTAAATCTTCGCCAAAACATAAACTTGTAAAAAATAAGAAAAAAGTAAAAGATGAAATTAACATTCTAATTTTCATTTAATTCTCCATAATTATTTATCAAATTATATACATCTTTTTTTAAATTGCCACTATATCTCTTTAGAGTACACTTTAATCTACACAATACAGGAGTTGCAGCTACTACTCCTTCTCCCTTTTAAAAACCTAATCTGTGTATGTGTTCAACAATACATATCGGGATAGGGTGGCATGGCTCTCGCACTCCCCCTAATGCTATCATTCATTTGATCAGAATCTGTCATCAACTAAAGGAAATAAATAGTTTAGATTTTGTTACCTTCTAGTTTCTTGTTATATTCTTCTTGTAGCAAGTCACGAAGTCTTTTAGCTTTTAACATTAAAGCGTCAAAATCTTGTGCTACTTCACATTGAAATTTTAAAATAGGTTTTGTATGGATTGATAGTTTTAAGGTTTTTCTATCTACTGTAACTTTGGTATTCCTTTCAGTCACCCCATATTTTTCAAATTCGTTTTTCAAGTCAGTATATATCCTCCAAGATATACTATTTATTTTGGTATCATAATATTTTTTTTCACCCACAGTTTCTATTTTGTAAAGATCATTTGCAAATTCAATCCAATAAAACCTTAAAAAATTTTCTGAAGAAAAATTTGCTCCTACACCTGTTAAAGACTGATAAATAAAATCAAAAATAATGTCATCCTCAGATGGAATGCTGTTATTCTCAGATTTTAAATTTTGAGAATTAGTGCACCACAGTCCTTTGCCTTTTGGATTTGAAAAAATAGGTGATCCAATTAAAAATGCAAAAATTATAATTACACTAATAAACTTATTCATATTTGCATCATAAAATATTTTTAGAATTTATAAAGGTTTAAGATTTAAACTGATCACAGACGTAGTTTAGTATCATGTTTCCTACTGTGTTAGGTCTAGAAACTTGTTGCCATTTTGGAGTAGGTTTGAGTACTTTTAACTGTTCACCTACTGCACCTTTTTCTTCATAAAAAGCAATCATCAATTCCCTAATAACTTCATTCTTATAATCAGCTATTATGAATGCAAATCTAGACCTACTACCTTCTTTAGGAAGTGAGTAGTCTGTTAGTTCTTTGAAGAAAAGTAATCCTTCATGTTCAGTAATTGTATTAGGATCTACATAGTAGAAGTTTACTTCCTGATCATAAACTACAAATTCCCATTCTGTATAATCTTCTACTGTATTAGAATTAGCATTAGCATAGGTGTAGATGAATACTTTACTTAGAACAGTAACTACTACTATTGCTATAATGTATTTCCAATATCTCATCCTATACCTCCTACATTACTAATACCTATTCTATTCTAACACATAATATGTCCCTGCCTAGTAGACCATTTGGGTATACTCTACAGGTACATTTGAATGGTACACAATTACTGTACCAATAGGGTCTATTCTATGTATGGAACAGTACATATTCTATAATTCTAGACCCAAAAGGAACAGTTTACAGTACCAATCTAAGTGATTGATAACATACCATTCATATCAAAAAGATAGGGTTCTAATCAGGTTTACATACAAGCATAGATAATAGATCCAATCATTCACCATCTATTCTCAAGGCATTGTATTTTAGATAGGAGATTTTAGAAAACTACAGTTAATAAATTTAGGTTTTGGAACATTTACAGTTTTTTAGAAAAGTAGGTAAACCATAATGTTTGTGTTTATAGGTTTCTATTCACAGAGGTTAGATTATATTAGTTATAATAAAAAGAAATAATTGATAATAGGATTAAATTTTATGACTAAAGATTTAAAGCTAGTAAATATGACTACGCAAGATTTTGCATCTGCAAAAGATGCAGAATTATTTGAGAATAGATGGGAAAAAATGGGTAAAGAATATTACCCATTACTACGTAAAGGTGGATTGTTAAAACATTCAGTTCTAAAGGTTTGGAATAAATTAAGTGAACATAGATTCATCCATATTTTTGAGTATGAAAGCAAAGAGAGTTTTGAAAACTGTCAAAAAATTTTTAAGAGTATTGATAATGAACTTTTTCAAGGTTTATTAGTAAAAATGGTATCTGATAGAGGTTTAGTAATCAGTGAAACAGATCTGACTTAACCTATTGATTTGCTTCTGTGTCACCTTGTCACTTGCGAATAGCTGATCATTTTTGCTATACTATTCAAATGGCTTGCATCATATCCACATTATCAACACTATTGTTTCTTGGTTGGGGAGCATTATTAGGTGCTAGATGGATATTCAAAACTGTTAGAAATAACAGAGAGAATATCAGCAACTTTATTTACAATGCATACAACTTACCTGATACTACTTTTCAAAAAGTTAAAGTAAATGTTAACAGGAATAAGTTTAACTAATCTTTAGTTATTATTAATTTTTTTTTATTAATAGTTCTGAAAAAAATACCATAACATAATAACTGCAAAGACTATTAAGCTAATCCTAATATCCCATTTCAATATAAATATTAGAAACTTTAAAACTTTTTTCATTCAATCATTCTACAATACTAAATAGTTTTGTTGATATTTTTCTAATCAAAGAGGTTGGGTAATTCTTGAGCAAAGGGAGTATTAGTGATGATCAGAATAATTGTAACAATCAGTTTATTATTTATCTCAACACAAAACTTTGCAGAAGAGATGTGGACTTTTGATGGTTGGACTTTTGTAGATTCATCAAAAAGCAATCATTCATTTCTTTTGAGAGGAAACAAACAAAGATATATTTGTAAACAAAAATATGATGAATTTATGTATGGTAAAATTATGGGTTTTTAAAAAATTTATCTATTAAAATTATGCCTCTTGATGCTGACATTTTTGTATTTATTAAAAGTTCCTTTGTTTCAGCATTGTTCATAAATTCACTTAATAATTTTTGCACTTTATTGAAGCATTTTTCATCTTCATATTCAAAGGTTACTCCAATTCTAAAAACATTATTAGAATTCCATATTTGAGAATGTGTTCTTCTAACTAATCCTGCATTTAGAAGTTTCTCAGAATTTGATTTATCATTTTCTATTTGCTCAATGTACTTAATGTATAAATTCATTTGAGCTTTAGATGGAAAGTCAATCAATGTGTAACTTAGTAATTTAGTTTTTTGCATTTATTTATCTTTTAAAATTAACTGATATATTTAATAAGGATTAATAACACCTATGCAACTGTATGATTTGATATTTTGTTTATATATAATCTCATCAAAATACTCTTGATTATTGTAAAAAAAAGAATAAAAACTACCATCTTTATCTGCTGGTCTTCTGATGGTCTTTCCATAAGTTACTATTTTTTGCATTTGTGTAAAGGTATAACTTCTAAGGATAGTTTTGTTTGTTAATTTGATCTTAACTTATAGTATTCTTTGATTAAACAGAGCACTAAAAATACGGAAAAAAATGGAAATATCTACTTTAGTTTTTCTTACCATTTTGGTACTTTAATATCAGTTGGGGTAGTAACTGATATTTATAATTATAATAAATCAAATTAGACCCTAGCCTTCCAACTGAATAACATAACACTCACCACCTTTCTGATCCTTATCATTCAAATCATTATAGTCTGTAATGTATTCAAATCTTAGAATGTATGGATAACCACGATCATTACGTACCACCATATCAATCAGCCTTCGTGTTTCATTACTGATCTTACTTTCAACTAACCTATCATTAAGTATCTTAGCACCATCAATAAAAGCACCTAGACACCTTTCAGTTTCAAAGATCTCTTCAGGTTCAGAAAACCATTTTGCTACTGATTGAATAGGAGATAATAGGAGTACTACAAAAAGAAAAACTCTAATCATCTTAGCACTCTATAAACACTAGTTCTATCGCAGTTCAACTGCCTAGCAATAGCAGTAGCACCTAATCCACTATCTCTCATCTCTTGAACAATGCGTCTATCTATGCTTGTTTTTCTGCCCTTATAGACACCATTAGCTTTAGCCTTTTTGATGCCTTCAGCCTGACGTTCTCTTCTCAAATTAGTTTCAAACTCTGCGAACACACCAAGCATATCTAGAAAGGCTTTACCTGCAGAAGTTGAAGTATCAATAGGCTGATCAGTAGCGACTAAATTCACTCCTTTTTTATTCAGCAGATGAACTATGTTCTGCAAATCTCTAAGACTTCTAGCAAGGCGATCAATTCTAGTTACAACTAGTTCATCTCCTTCTCTAATAAAGTCTAATAAGGTGTTCAATTCTTCTCTATTATCAAGCTTAGTTCCTGATACTTTTTCTTTTCTAATTACGGAACAATCAGCTTTCTCTAAAGCATCAATTTGAAGAGTTAAATCCTGATCATTTGTGCTTACTCTAGCATAGCCATATCGCATTTATTTTTCTCCTCTTATAAAGTTGAAATCACAGTTATCTAATTGTTGTTTAGCACTCTGTAGAGCAGAAGGAGAGAGTGGTTCCATTAGGTAGTTCTTATCTCTATCACTCTGTGTATGACCTATAATTTTTTTTCTCGTACTATCCTGAATAAAAGCATCAGCAGTAATTCTGTTGAAGGTTGTCCTTAATGAATGAAGATCCAATCTAAATTCTTTTGGATTTAGGTATTTCAGTCTAACAGGATCAATAGCATTAATTAAAACGTCAGATGCTTCATTAGAATACTTGCCACCACTCATACGTCTGTAATAGTTAAATCTATCTACAAATAAAAATGTACTGTCTTCTTTTCTTTCTTCTTCAGTAAAAGTTTTGAGATACGCATCAATGTATTCTTGTAGAATATTCATAATAGGAATCTTTCTTCTGACTGCTCTCATATCTCCATTTCTAGGTCTTTTAACAACTAGAGATTCTCGTTCAGTACTAATAACCTTCAGTCCATTTTCTAAAGTTTTAAGATCACCCATTTGCAAAGCACAGGCTTCTTCAAGTCTACAACCTGTACAAACTAAAATACGCAGTTGGAGTTTCAATCCATCGTGCTTATCACCATCAATATCAAGTTGGAATAGTTCTTTCAGCCAAGCATCTTCCCAACTTCTTCTAGGTTTTTCTGCTACACCTCTATTTTCAAAACTAAGATCATTCCAAGTATTCAAAAAATTATAATCAGGTTGTTCTTCAGCCCATTTTAAGACTGACCTAACTGCACCAACTTTCTTACGAATAGTAGCTTTAGATAAAGGATTACCTTGTTTGTTATTGTAATCTTTCTCTAGGTGATTGATATATTCCATTCCTAACTTTTTATCTATCAGAGCAATATCACGATCACCCATTGTATTCATAAAGTATTCTTGTGAACCCCTCTCTGTTTTTGTTGACTTAGCACTATAACGAGAACGTCTTTGATCTTTATGGTATTGCTCCATACATTCTGAAAACTTAACACCTTTTAAATCCGTACCTCTACCTAATGACTTTTCATATTCTTTATCTGTAAAATCTTTATAGGCACTTTGTATTTTATAATATCTATCAATATCATCTTGAGTTACTCCTTCAGCTTGAAACATCATCTGTTCAAACTCTTTCATTTGAGTAATAGACATTCTTTCTTTCATAGTTTCAGAGTTCATTATTTGATTTGTTTTATCTTTAATCCAACCAACTCTTGACCAATTATACCAAAAAGGTGTTCCTGCTTTTATAAGTTTCTCTTTCATCTGATCATTATGAAAGTTGAGTTGCTCCATCAAAT
Organism: Paracoccaceae bacterium; assembly: GCA_045565285.1. Taxonomy (GTDB): domain Bacteria; phylum Pseudomonadota; class Alphaproteobacteria; order Rhodobacterales; family Rhodobacteraceae; genus CACIIZ01. The sequence continues at coordinate 111,016 of JBJLFR010000016.1, read as the reverse complement.
CATCAGCTATCTGTTTTGAAATAGGGTCATCACGATACTTAGTAGGTGACATTATTCCACCTCTACTCATATTGATTTGAGATTCTATTGCTTTGAAATCAGAATCAATGTCTACATCAGGCACAGTGATTTCAGCATCTAAGAAACTAGACATTATTGCTCTAAGTCTGTTTACTAATCTGTCGTACTCTTCTTGATTATTTTTTGGAGTTGCTAGTATTTTACAGTCAGCCTTACTAACTTTACTTTTATGCCATTTAGATTCAGGAAGTATTCTTCCTTGATTATCGTGAGTAGCAAATAAGGATTCTAATAGTTTTTCTGCACTAAATACTAATGGATCTATTTCATAGTACTTAGCCATTATCTCATCTAATAATGCTTTTCCTTTTTCACCTTGAGAAACTGCTACTGCTTCAGGATAAGTTGTTACTTCTCTTAATGAACCACAACTTCTTTTGATCTGTCTTTTACCATTGAAAAACTTTCGTAACTCTACAGGTATAGACACAAGCATATAGTATCTTCCACCTTTAGAATTTGGCTTAATTATATTGATAATAGGTCTTTTCAAAAGCATATCTCCAAAATTGAGTACCCTAAATGAGTACCCTTTTTGGTTGATATTACACTTAAAATGCTTTATTTTCAAGCATATAAGGAGAAATAGTAGGATTGGTGGAGCCAAGGGGGATCGAACCCCTGACCTCTTGCATGCCATGCAAGCGCTCTCCCAGCTGAGCTATGGCCCCTTTGATTAGAAATAATATTAATCAAAAAAAATTAAATAAAAAAGAAAAAAAATTTTAATTTATAAATTTAATTCTCAGCTTTCATCATCTTCTTTAGCTACATCTTGAATTTCCCCAATTGGAGATGTATCATCTTCTTCTTCCTCCAATAAATCATCTTCTAAATCCACGTTAGAATTTGCTTCTTCTTCCAAGTCTTCATCCAATATAATATCTTCAGGTTCTATACCTTCAACGTTAGGAGTTGATTTTTCTGCGGGTGATTTTTTTGACGGTGTATCTTTTGGAGATTTTTTGAACACTTCCATTATAGAGTCTAAGCTAAAAGTATGTTCGCAGTTAGGACATATTAAGGGATCTTTATTTAAATCATAAAAACGAGTATCACATTTTGGGCAAGTGCGTTTTTTCCCCCAAGATTCTTTTGCCATCTACTTTCCTTTAATTGTTATTAGCATTCATCTGCCATAACTATGATAGGTTGTCAAAAACTTAAATTTATTTTTTAAAAAAAATATTTTTAATAAGTGGATCTTACTTAAGTATTTGCTATAATAAATTAATTTTTCTAATAATATTTAATAATGACTTTTTATAGTCCCAAATTTGATAAATATATAACAATTAATCGAAAAAACAAAATTCGTAGACTCTCTTTAAGGGTTTGTAGAATTACTAGTAAGATTTCCATTAATGCACCAATGTATTTACCTAGTTCAGATATAAGTAATTTTTTTTATAAAAATCATAGTTGGATAACTAAACAACTTAGTAATTGTGTTGTTCCTAAGATTGTCGAAAAAGGCTTAACAATTCCAGTTGAAGGAAACTCTCATCAAATAGTTATGAAAGATAATGTATTAAATATTAACTTTCTTGCAAAAAATAAAATTTGCTTACCTAGAGACACTACAAATATAGGCTATGAAGTACAAAAGTTTCTTATAGACTATTGTAGATCTATAATGATCCCAATTATTTTGAAAAAATCAGATTTAATGAAAAAAAAAATTCTAAAAATAAGTTTTAAAGACACTAAGTCTAGATGGGGATCCTGTTCTTCTAAGGGATCAATTATGATCAATTGGCGTCTTATAATGGCTCCTCCATCTGTTTATAAATATGTTATAATTCATGAATTATCTCATTTGGTCCATATGAATCATGGTCCTCTTTTTTGGAAACTTGTAGGCGAATTACATCCTAGTTATCTATATGATAAAGAATGGCTAAGAAAAAATGGTCAGGAAATAAGAAAATATAGTTTTTAAAAAAAGTAAATTAACTTGACAAATGATATTTTTTTTGTGATCACAAAATGTAATGAATAAAAAAAGTACTAATTACGATATAGTATTACCTACTCATGAATTGATATATAGAGCTCTTAGAGCTGATGTCATTGGTGGGTATTTAATTCCTGGACAAGTTCTAACTCTAAGATCTTTAGCAAAAAAATTTAACGTCTCAACAATGCCTATACGAGAAGCTATTAGGAGGTTAGTAGCAGAAGGAGCACTATTAATTTCTTCTTCTGGACGTATTTCTACCCCCATACTCACAAATGATAGAATTGAAGAACTTGCCAGTTTAAGAGCAATTTTAGAACCGGAATTAGCTTCAAAAGCTTTACCTAGGGTTCATGATGCTTTAATAGATAGATTAGTTTTAATTAATGGTAAAATAGAGGAGATGATAGTAAAAAAAAATGCTATTGGGTATGTTAAAAGTAATCTTGAATTTCATAGGACACTTTATTTAAGGGCCCAGTCACCAAGTACTCTTGCATTAGTTGAAACTATTTGGTTGCAATATATTCCAACAATGAGAGCACTTTATGATGATACATCTAAGAGCCAAGCTCCTAATCATCATAGAAAAATATTAGCTACACTTAGGGCAGGCGATGAACCAGGTTTAAAACTTGCTGTTAGAGCAGATGTTACTAATGGATTAAGAATGTTATTAGAGAATTAAAAAATTATGAATGAATAGCTCCATCTCCACAAGCTAATGCTGCCTCTCTGACTGCTTCTGAAAACGTTGGGTGCGCATGACAAGTTCTGGATAAATCTTCCGCACTTGCTCCAAATTCCATTGCTACACAGATCTCATGAATTAAATCTCCTGCCGAAGGACCAATAATATGTCCACCTAATATTCTATCAGTATTTTTATCACTTAAGATTTTTGCAAAACCATCTGCCGAAAGACAAGCTTTTGCTCTTCCATTCCCCATGAAAGAAAATTTTCCAACTTTATAACTAATATTTTCTTTTTGTAACTGCTCCTCGGTTTTACCAACGCTTGCAACCTCGGGAGAAGTATAAATTACGGAAGGTATTATATCGTAGTTTACATGTCCTGCCTGTCCTGCTAGCATTTCTGCAAGTGCTATTCCTTCATCTTCTGCTTTATGGGCAAGCATTGGTCCAGAAATTATATCACCTATTGCATAAATCCCATCAATAGTTGTCTTCAAATTTTTATCAGTTACAATTTGTCCTTGTTCATTTAATTCAATTCCAACCTTCTCCAAATTTAGTCCTTCAGTAAAAGGTTTTCTTCCAGTAGCTACCAAAATTATATCTGTATTAATTTTCTCAATTTTTTTATTATCTTTTAATGAATAATTAACAATATGTTTATTCCCAGACTTTTTTGTATTTTGAACAGCTGCCCCAAGTATGAAGTTAATCCCTTGTTTGCTCAAAATCCTTCTGAACATTTTAGCTGTTTCTTTATCAAGACCTGGAGTTATTTCCTCTAAATACTCAATAACTGTTACTTCTGTTCCTAATCTTGAATAAACAGAACCTAATTCTAACCCTATAACTCCAGCTCCCACTACTGTCATAGTCTTAGGAATTTTTTTAAGGGATAAGGCACCTGTAGAAGAAACAATGGTTTTCTCATCAACTTTTAAATCTTTTAGTTGAGCAGGTTTTGATCCTGTAGCAATTATAATTGATTTAGAATTAAAAGTATTACTATTTACTTGTATAACACCAGGAGCTTTTATAGTTGCCCAACCTTTTATTAAATCAATTTTATTTTTTTTAAATAAAAATTCTATTCCTTTTGTATTCTGATTTACGATATCAGCTTTATAATCAAGCATCTTGTCCCAGTTTACAGTAGTTTTTCCTGTTTCTATACCAAGTTTAGAGAAGTTATGGGTTGTCTCTTCAAAAAGTTCTGAAGCATGCAATAAAGCTTTCGATGGAATGCAACCTATGTTTAAACATGTACCCCCTAAAGTGTCTTCACCTTCTATACATGCAGTTTTTAAACCAAGTTGAGCACACTTAATAGCACATACATATCCACCAGGGCCTGAACCAATAATTATTACGTCATAATCTAGCATTTTTTCCTCACTTAAACATCCATAAGAAGACGATGTGGGTCTTCAAGCATTTCTTTAACTCTAACCAAAAAAGTAACAGCTCCTTTTCCGTCTACTATTCTATGATCATAACTTAATGCAAGATACATCATTGGTTTGATAATAATATTTCCATTTATTGCTATTGGCCTTTCTTGAATTTTATGCATACCAAGAATACCAGATTGGGGATAGTTTAAAATAGGCGAAGACATCAATGATCCATAAACACCACCATTTGATATTGTAAAAGTACCTCCTTGCATATCATCTATTGAAAGTTTTCCATCTCTAGCTTTTTTTCCTAATTCACTTATAGATTTTTCAATATTTGCAAAATCCCTTGTATCAGCATTTTTCACAATTGGTACAACAAGACCAGTTGGCGTTCCAACAGCAACTCCCATATTTACGTATCTATTAAAAATTATTTCGTCACCATCTATTTGAGAGTTGACTTCAGGAACTTCTTTTAATGCATGGCAACATGCTTTTACAAAAAAAGACATAAAACCTAATTTAACAGCATGTTTTTTTTCAAATACTTCTTTATATTTACTTCTAATTTCTTTTACACTAGACATATCAATTTCGTTATACGTAGTGAGCATCGCAGCTGTATTTTGTGCCTCCTTTAGCCTTTTAGCTATAGTCAGGCGTAATCTTGACATTTTAATTCGTTCTTGATGTTGGTTTATATTTATTCCAGTATTTTGCTCCTGGTTAGCTATTTGATTTTTTGATTCATGTAGATTTTTTTCTGAATTTAGGAAAGCTAGAACATCTTCTTTCATAATTCTTCCATCTCTACCTGTTCCTACTAAAGTTTTCTTATTAATTTTATTTTCTTTCATGAGTTTTTTTGCGGAAGGGGCATTTTCAAGATTATTGGTATTTTTATTTGTATCTTGGGGTTCAGGTGGAATTGAAGATTTCTTTGCGAAATTATTTTTGTCAACTGGTTTTATATCACCTTCTGCAACTATACCCAGGATAGCATCTAATCCCACAGTATCACCTTCCTTTGCAACTATTTCTGATAAAATTCCTGTAACTGTTGAAGGTACTTCAACAGTAACTTTATCAGTTTCTAATTCGCATAACATTTCATCAATAGCTATAGAATCACCTGGCTCTTTAAACCAGGTTGCTACTGTTGCTTCAGTTACACTTTCTCCTAGTGTCGGTACGCGTATCTCAGTCATTTTTTACCTCAATTAATAGTAAGTGCTTCATTAATTATCAATTCTTGTTGTTTTTTATGTTGCTTAGCCAAACCAGTTGCGGGTGAAGATGCTGAAGCTCTTCCAATATACTTTGCTCTTTTATATTTTGCATTAACTCTATTTAAAGACCACTCTAAATTTGGTTCAACAAATGACCAGCCTCCTTGATTTTTTGGTTCCTCTTGGCACCATATAAATTCAGCATCTTTAAATCTACGTAACTCTTTATTAAATGATAAAGCTGGAAAGGGATAAAACTGTTCAAGCCTTAATAAATAAATATCAGAAATCTTCCTTTGCTCTCTTTCATTCAAGAGATCAAAATATATTTTACCTGAGCAAATAACTACTCTTTTAATTTTTGAGTCTTTTTGTAATTTTGTTATTGAATTTCCTTTCTCAGCATCATCCCAAAGAACTCTATGGAAAGTAGATCCATTTACAAAATTCTCTTTACTAGATATGGCACGTTTATTTCTAAGTAAAGATTTTGGACTCATGATAACTAATGGTTTTCTAAAGCTCCTATATAGTTGTCTCCTTAAAATATGGAAATAATTAGCAGGCGTTGTACAATTTGCAATAATCCAATTATCTTCAGCACAAGATTGTAAAAATCTTTCTAACCGAGCTGATGAATGTTCAGGACCTTGTCCCTCATAACCATGTGGGAGAAGCATCACTAGACCTGACATTCGCAACCATTTTTTTTCTCCAGAGGATATGAATTGATCTATCATTATTTGTGCTCCATTAGAAAAATCACCAAATTGAGCTTCCCAAATCGTTAGTGAATTCGGCTCAGCTAAGGAATAACCATATTCATATCCCAAAACTGCATATTCAGATAGCATAGAATCGATTACTTCATAGTGTTTTTGATTCTTAGAAATATTATTTAAAGGATAGTATCGCTCCTCTGTTAACTGATCAATTACAGCACTGTGCCTATGGCTAAAAGTACCTCTGGTACAATCTTGACCAGATAATCGAACAGGAAAACCTTCCACTAATAGTGATCCAAAGGCCAGAGCTTCAGCTGTAGCCCAGTCAATATTTTCACCTGAAGTTAATTGTTTTTGCTTATTATCAAGCATTCTTTTCACTGTTTTATGAGCATCTATTTGATCTGGAATTTTAGTTAAAGCTTTTCCCACTTGATTAAATGTTTGAAGTGAAATAGAAGTTTTTCCTCTTTGATATTGACCATCTTTTACTACTGCCTCTTTTGTATATTTTCCTAGCCCAGACCATTTACCATCTAACCAATCAGCTTTATTGGGTTTATAACTTTTTGAACTTTCAAATTCTTCGGAAAGAAAATTTTGAAAGTTCATTTTTAAGTCTTCAATTTCACCTTCCGGAATTAAGCCTTCCCTACTAAGCTTTTCTGAGTATTGCTGAAGAGTGGTTTTGTGTTTCTTGATTTTTGCGTACATTTTGGGTTGTGTGAACATTGGCTCATCACCCTCATTATGACCAAATCTTCTGTAGCAAAATATATCTATAACTACATCTTTGTGAAACTTTTGTCGAAATTCTGTTGCTACTTTAGCAGCGTGAACTACAGCTTCTGGATCATCCCCATTAACATGGAAAATTGGCGCCTCTACCATTAAAGCTATGTCAGTTGGATAGGGTGAAGATCTTGAATTATGTGGTGCGGTAGTAAAACCAATTTGATTATTAACAATAATATGTATGGTTCCACCTGTTTTGTGTCCTTTCAGTCCTGATAGTCCAAAGCATTCAGAAATTATACCCTGACCAGCAAAAGCTGCATCGCCATGTAATAGAACAGGTAAAACTTGTACTCTATTATTATCGTAAAGTTGATTTTGTTTTGCTCTTACTTTTCCTAAAACAACAGGGTTTACAGCTTCTAAGTGACTTGGATTAGCTGTAAGAGACAAGTGAATTTTATTTCCATCAAATTCTCTATCAGATGATGCCCCAAGGTGGTATTTTACATCACCAGAACCTTCAACTTCCTCTGGCTTATAGCTTCCTCCTTGAAATTCGTTAAAAATTGCTCTGTAAGGTTTACCCATTACATTTGCCAGAATTGATAAGCGTCCTCTATGAGGCATTCCAATAATTATTTCTTTTACTCCAAGATTGCCTCCTCTTTTAATAATTTGTTCCATTGCAGGTATAACGGCTTCTCCACCGTCTAATCCAAATCTTTTGGTCCCCATATATTTAACATGCAAAAACTTTTCAAATCCTTCTGCTTCTATAAGTTTGTTGAGAATTGCTTTTCTACCTTTTTGAGTGAACTCTATTTCTTTACCTAAACCTTCAATTCTTTCCTTTAACCAGGCTGACTCTTCAGCATTAGAAATATGCATATATTGAAGTGCAAAAGTACCGCAGTAAGTTTTTTTTACAATTTTTGATATTTGATACATTGACGCTTCTTCAAGACCTAAAACATTATCTAAATAAATCTGTCTAGTCATATCTTCTTTATTAAAACCATACGTTTTAGGATCTAATGCTGGATCTAATTTTTTTGTTTCATGTGAACTCAAGGGATCTAGATTTGCAGCTAAATGTCCTCTAACCCTATAGGCACGAATAAACATTAATGCCCTTATACTATCAAGGACTGATGTTTTAATACCAGATGCTCCTGTATTTATGACTTTACTTTTAACACCTATTTTTTCATTAAGATTATTGCATTCTCCCCATTGCCCATCAAACGCTGCTATTTCTTCTGTAATATTTTTGGGAGGCCAATCTTGTCTGAACCAGGAAGGTTTTATTTTTATTTCCTCTTCTTGATAATAAGGAATTTGATTGGAAAGCACTTTAAAAATTGTTATCCATTTTTCATTTAATATTTGAGGGTTATGTATGTAAGTATCATACATCTGCTCTAATATTTGAAGACTATTTGTATCCAGGGAATTTACTATTTCTGTAATATTAGTGTTAGTTTCAATCATCTTGTACCTATGCTTATAATGACTAAGATTTAAAATTTTTAATAGCAGAAGTTATAGCTATTCCAAGTTCTCCTGGGCTTTCTGTAACAACAATATCTGCAGATCTCATAGCTTCAATTTTATCGAAAGCTCCACCTTTGCCCCCAGCTACTATCGCACCTGCATGACCCATTCTTCTGCCAGGGGGGGCAGTTATTCCTGCAATAAATCCAGCAATAGGTTTGGATCTACCTTTTTTTCTTTCATCTTTAATAAATTGTGCTGCATCTTCTTCTGCAGTGCCACCAATTTCTCCAATTAAAACAATACTTTCTGTTTCATAATCAGATAAAAATAATTCAAGAACATCAATATGCTCTGTCCCTTTTATAGGATCTCCACCAATTCCAACACATGTAGATTGTCCCAATCCAATTTCGGTAGTTTGCGCAACGGCTTCATAAGTTAGTGTCCCAGATCTTGAAACTACCCCTACACTTCCTTTCTTATGAATATGTCCTGGCATAATTCCAATTTTACACTCTTCAGGTGTTATAACTCCTGGGCAGTTTGGACCTATCAAACGTGATTGTGAACCATGTAATGCTCTTTTTACCCTTACCATATCTATAACTGGAATTCCTTCGGTAATACATACAATCGTTTCTATTTCAGAATCTATAGCTTCAAGTATTGCATCGGCAGCAAATGGTGGAGGCACATAAATAACTGTAGCATTAGCTTTAGTATTTAATTTAGCATCATGAACTGTATTAAAAACAGGTAAGCCAAGATGTTTTTCCCCACCTTTACCTGGAGTAACACCTCCTACCATCTTGGTGCCATAGTCAATAGCTTGTTGAGAGTGAAAAGTTCCTTGTGAACCAGTAAAGCCCTGGCAAATTACTTTTGTATTTTTATTTATGAGTATCGACATTCTAATGGCCTTTCACTGCAGAAACAATTTTTTTTGCAGCATCAGAAAGATTATCAGCAGCAATTACATTCAACCCACTTTTATTAATTATATCTTTACCTTTTGCTACATTTGTACCTTCAAGTCTGACTACTAAAGGAACAGACAGACCCACATTTTTTACAGCTTCTACAACACCTTCTGCTATAACATCGCATCTCATTATACCTCCAAAAATATTTACTAAAATCCCTTTAACATTCTTATCAGAGGTAATAATTTTAAAAGCCTCAATAACCTTTTCTTTAGTAGCACCACCACCGACGTCCAAAAAATTCGCTGGTTCAGATCCAAACAATTTAATAATATCCATTGTTGCCATTGCTAACCCTGCTCCATTAACCATACAACCAATTTCTCCGTCTAAGGCAATATAATTAAGATCAAACTTAGAAGCGGCTAATTCTTTAGGATCCTCTTCAGTTTCATCATGAAATGCTAGCACTGAAGGTTGGCGATACATGGCATTACTATCAAAACCCATTTTACAGTCTAGGCATAGTAATTTATCATCTTTGGTGAGAATCAATGGATTTATTTCTAACATTTCACAATCTTTTTCACTAAATAATTTGAATAGTGCTTGAACCAAATGTACACATTGTTTAATTTGTTTACCTTCTAATCCTAGTGCAAAAGCCACTCTTCTTCCGTGAAAACTAGATAGTCCTGAAGCTGGATCAACTGTAAATTTGATTATTTTTTCTGGAGTTTTGGCCGCGACTTCTTCAATATCCATACCTCCTTCTTTAGAAGTTACAAATGCAATTCTTGAAGTTGATCTATCAATTAGAACAGCTAAATAAAATTCTTTTGCTATCTGACAACCTTCTTCGATATATATTCTTCCAACTTGTTTTCCAGATTTTCCAGTTTGTTTTGTTACTAAAGTTCTCCCAAGCATCTTTTGAGCTTGTTCTGCTGCATCTGAGGCTGATTTTGCAAGCCTCACTCCACCGTCAATCCCGGCACTTTCTTCAATAAATTTACCTTTTCCTCTTCCTCCAGCATGTATTTGTGCTTTCACAACCCATAAAGGTCCATCTAGTTCTCCTGCAGCTGTTTTTGCTTCTTCTGCTTTTAAAATAATTCTTCCGTCTAAAACAGGAACTCCATATTCCCTCAAAAATTGTTTTGCTTGATATTCATGGATATTCATGTTTTTCACCTAAAGATTAATAAATTTATTTTTTCATCTGAGATATAGCTAATCTTTGCAGTGATTTATTTTATTTTGAAGTTATTTTTAACAAAAAATGATAAAAGTAACAAAAAAACTTATTTTGTGATCACATTTATTTTATTGTGATCACAAAAATAAAATTCTCTTTTGTTTATAGATCCTTATCAATTTTTTTGCAATTTTCAATTAATTTTGTTACAGATTCTACCGACTTAGAAAAGTTACTTTTCTCTTCTTTACTAAGGTCAATTTCCATTATTTTTTCCACACCTTTATTACCAATAATTGAGGGTACTCCTACATAAATATCATTTAAACCATATTGACCATTAAGATATGTAGCACATGGTAGGACTCTTTTTTGATCTTTTAAGTAAGATTCTGCCATGTTTATTGCTGAGGCCGCTGGCGCATAAAAAGCAGAACCAGTTTTTAATAATGAAACAATTTCAGCACCACCATCTCTAGTTCTTTGAACAATATGGTCTATTTTTTCTTTGGTAGACCATCCCATTTTTAATAAATCAGGAATAGGAATACCTCCAATTGTAGAATATCTTATTAATGGAACCATAGTATCCCCATGTCCACCAAGTACAAAAGTTTGAATATCTTTAACAGATATATTGAACTCTTGAGAAAGAAAATATGCAAATCTTCCGCTATCCAATACACCTGCCATACCCACAACTTTTTCAGCTGGTAAGGTTGAAAATTTTTGTAAAGCCCAAACCATTGCATCTAAAGGGTTTGTAATGCAAATAACAAAGGAATTTGGAGCATATTGTTTTATACCTTTTCCAACAGATTTCATCACTTTTAAATTTATACTGAGCAAATCATCTCTACTCATTCCTGGTTTGCGTGGTACGCCAGCAGTTACAATACAAACATCTGAGTCAGTAATTTCTTCATATGAACTAGTACCAGTGATACTACTATCAAATGAACTTATTGGTGAGCTTTCTGCAATATCTAGAGCTTTACCATGAGGAATTCCATCAGCTATATCAAATAGAACAATATCACCTAATTCTTTTAGTCCAGCTAAATGAGCTAATGTTCCTCCAATTTGACCAGAGCCAATCAAAGCAATTTTATTTCTTTTCATTTTAATTTTCCTATTATGAAGATATTAATTATAGTTATTTAAGTAGACCCAATAAATACAAATAAAAAAAATTTGGGTTAGAATCAAAAAGGAATAATAGAATTGTATACATACAAATAAAATAATGATGTTGGTAGTAAAAATTTAGAAAATTATAATTATTTTTGATAAAAAAATGAATAAGAAATATTGTTATCTATTCTTAATAAAGAACTTAAAATTCATTAAAGTTCTTTGGTGACAATTAATCACATTGCAACTATTCTAGATATTAGATAATTAAAATCGAATTAAAAAAAATGTCAAAACGTATGCAAAATAGACCCTTATCTCCTCACTTAACTATCTATAGACCACAATTAAACTCTATTCTATCCATATTACACAGAATTTCAGGTGTGGCTCTATCCATAAGTCTTTTAGTTATTATAGGATTTTTTATATCACTAATTTTTGGTCAAGAAGCTTTCGGAGTTTTTTCAGATTTTTTTAATTCAATTGTTGGAAAATTAATTATGTTTTTTTCCATTTGTGGTATTTGGTATCATTTTTTTGCTGGTATTAGACATTTATTTTGGGACATGGGGTATGGGTTTAATCTAAAATTGGTAGAATTAAGTTCATATTTTATATTATTTTTAACATTCATTTTTATCTTAATAAGTCTTTTGATTTAAAGTTTTTGAATTTTGGAGTATGATAGTGGGTCAAAATATAGAAAGTACTAAGCATTGGATTAAGCAAAGAATATCTTCAATCTTGCTTATACCTCTGACAATGCTTTTTGTTTACAATTTCTTAGATGTATCAACGCTTTCTTATAATGAGGTAATAGAAAACTATAAAAATCCTTTTAATTTGATAATTGCTTTTTTATTCATCACAATAAGTATTTGGCATTTTTATCAAGGTATTGAAGTAGTCCTTGAAGATTATATACATGACTTGGATTTAAGAAATTATAGTCTAAAAACATTGAAATACTTATGTTGGATATTAGCTATAGGTACTATGATAGCTTTCTCAAATTTATATCGTCTTGGAATCTAGGAGAATCTGATGAATTCATACGAATATGTAGATCATACTTACGATGTAGTAGTAGTAGGAGCTGGAGGCTCTGGATTAAGAGCTACCTTAGGAATGGCAGAACAAGGTTTCAAAACTGCTTGCATAAGCAAAGTTTTTCCAACCAGAAGTCATACTGTAGCTGCTCAAGGTGGTATTGCAGCATCTTTATCAAATATGGGACCTGATCACTGGCATTGGCATATGTATGATACTGTAAAAGGTTCAGACTGGTTAGGTGATGTTGATGCAATGGAGTATTTAGCTCGAGAAGCCCCAAAAGCAGTATATGAATTAGAACATTATGGAGTACCTTTTTCACGTACAGAAGAAGGTAAAATTTATCAAAGACCCTTCGGGGGACATACAACTGAATTTGGTGAAGGCCCACCTGTTCAAAGAACATGTGCCGCAGCTGATAGAACAGGTCATGCAATTTTACATACTTTGTATGGTCAATCATTAAAAAACAATGCAGAATTTTTTATAGAATATTTTGCTATTGATTTAATTATGACTGAAGATGGTGAATGTCAGGGAATTATAGCTTGGAAATTAGATGATGGGACTATTCATAGGTTTAACGCTAAAATGGTAGTTCTTGCTACTGGTGGTTATGGTAGAGCGTATTTTTCTGCAACCTCAGCTCATACTTGTACTGGAGACGGAAATGGAATGATAGCTAGACAAAATTTACCATTGCAAGATATGGAATTTGTTCAATTTCATCCAACAGGTATTTATGGTGCTGGATGTCTAATAACAGAAGGAGCAAGAGGTGAAGGAGGTTATCTTACAAACTCTGAGGGAGAAAGATTTATGGAAAGGTATGCTCCAACTTACAAAGATTTGGCTAGCAGAGATGTTGTTTCCAGATGTATGACTGTAGAAATAAAGGAAGGTCGTGGTGTAGGAGCTAAAGGAGATCACATACATTTACATTTAGACCATTTACCTGAGAAAACTTTAGCTGAACGATTGCCTGGTATTTCAGAAAGTGCAAGAATTTTTGCTGGAGTAGATTTAACAAGAGAACCAATTCCAGTATTACCTACTGTTCATTATAATATGGGGGGAGTCCCTACAAATTATTGGGGAGAAGTTTTAAATCCTACTAAAGATAATGAGGATTGTATTCAACCTGGCTTAATGGCTGTAGGTGAGGCTAGTTGTGCATCTGTGCATGGAGCTAATAGGTTAGGTTCTAATAGTCTTATAGATTTAGTAGTATTTGGTAGAGCTGCAGCTATAAAAGCAAAAGAGGTTGTGAATAAAAATACTCCAAATAGACCTTTAAATTTTAATTCCTGTGATCAGGCAATGGAAAGATTCGACAAATTACGTAATGCTAATGGAAATTCATCAACTGCAGAATTAAGAAAAAACATGCAAAGAGTAATGCAAGAAGACGCGGCAGTTTTTCGTTCTAAAAAAACTTTGGCTGAGGGATGCAAAAAAATGGAGACAGTTGCTAATGGATTAGAAGATTTATCAGTAAAAGATCGATCTTTGATTTGGAATTCTGACTTAATGGAAACTTTAGAATTAACTAACCTTTTGCCTAATGCACTAACAACTATTTTTTCGGCTGAAGCTAGACAAGAAAGCCGTGGAGCACATGCTCATGAAGATTACCCTGATAGAGATGATATGAAATGGAGAAAGCATACACTTGCATCTGTTAATCAAAAAAATAAAGTTTCACTAAAATATAGAAGTGTTCATACCAAACCACTATCATCGGAATCCCAAGGTGGTATAAATACTAACAAAATTGCTCCAAAGGCTAGGGTCTATTAGAATACATGGTTCAGTTGCTTAGAATATTAATCGTTGTAAGTTTTTGTTTTTTTATAGGATGTACTGGTAATCAATCCAAAACTCTAACACAACAAAAGATAGAAAATATTTGTCAAAAGAAAAAAAGTGAAGCTACAAAACCTACTACAAATTTGTCTTTATCAACTGGTAGTGAGGGTCCTAAATATCAAATTGGTATAACCATGAGTAGTGACTTTATTTCGGGAAAAGATCCTAATGAAGTATATAGGCAATGTAAAATATCACTTAGTTCATAACTGAATTTATTAAATAAGGAAAAATAATATGGTAGAATTAAGACTTCCAAAAAATTCAAGGATTTCTCCCGATGGAAAAGTTTGGGATAAAAAAAAGAGTTCTGCAAAAAAATTAAGGAAATTTAATATATATCGATATAATCCTGATGATCAAAGTAATCCGAGAGTAGATACATATTATATAGATTCAAGTGATAGTGGTCCTATGATTTTAGATGCTCTAATTTATATCAAGGAAGAAATTGACCCAACACTTACTTTTCGTAGGTCATGTAGGGAAGGTATTTGTGGTTCTTGCGCTATGAATATTGATGGGGTGAATACCTTAGCTTGTACGCGTGGTCTTAATGAAATTAAGGGAGATGTTAGGATTTATCCATTACCTCATATGCCAGTAATAAAAGATTTAATACCTGATTTAACTAATTTTTATAAACAACATGCAAGCATAATGCCTTGGTTAGAAACAAAGACAGAGACTCCTCAAGATGAGTGGAGGCAATCAGTTGATCAACGGAAAAAATTAGATGATTTATATGAATGTGTCATGTGCGCATGTTGTTCTACTTCTTGTCCAAGTTATTGGTGGAATAGTGATAAATACCTTGGACCTGCAGCTCTTTTACATGCTTATAGGTGGTTAGTAGACAGTCGTGATGAGACAAGAGATGAAAGATTAAATGATCTAGAGGATTCTTTTAAATTATATAGATGTCATACAATAATGAATTGTGCAAGGGCATGTCCAAAGAACTTAAATCCCGCAAAAGCAATATCTGAAATAAAAAAAATGATGGTAGAAAAAAATAATAGAATTAAACAAAAATAGTTTTTAAAGAAAATATGATTAAAAATTCTCTAAAAATTATGAGATTAATCATAACTTTTTTCGAAAAACCAAAGAAGCTCCAAAACCAAAACTTATTGCTATTAATATACTTGCTATTCCATATATCCTAGGTTCTTGATAGGCTAAATAGTTAATCCAATTTTGAATACCAATTTTTTTAACATAAATGATATCTTCTTTTGTAGCCAAAACCTCTCCAAAACGAATTAAATATATTTTAACTTTATAATTTCCTTCATAAAGATTAGTTGGAAAATCAATTTCATTTGAAAAAAGGGTATTTTCTAATAATGTGATGGCAGTATTATTTTCATTATATTGTTTTTTAATTCGACCAATTGATAAAATTTGATTAATTAATTCTTTTTTTAATTTACCATTTGTTGAATTAAACTGTTCAGAAAGCCCTAACTTATTAACCTTTTGAGTTCTAACGGGTAGTAAATCTTCTAGTGGCTTAGTTCCAGAAATTGAATAAAAACTCGGTATATTATTAAAATTTTGTATTTTTTTATTTACCCAAAAACCATACTTATTTTCTTTTTTGAATAAATTCATAGAGATAGGTGGACCAATTACTTCAATAAGTATATCAAAAGGCGGTTGATCTATTGGTGAAACTTGAGAAACATTTTTCTTAATTGCACCAAAAATATGAAATTTACTACCTGAAAAATTTACATTTATAGATATTACCTTTTTACTTAAGTCTGTAACAAGGCTTGGTGGTACTTGTGTACTTTTAGCAGTTAAAAAAGATAATTTATAAAACAATATAATAAATAACAAATTAAAAAATAGTTTCATTTTATATATCTCTAACTAAACTATAAAATTCTAGAGGGGTTATGAATAATTCTAAAGTTATTTTTAAACACATAGACAATACTAGGATAGCTAATAATATTCTTAATTGCTCAGCTTTTAATGTAATACCTATTCTTACGCCTATCTGGGCGCCAATTACTCCACCAACCAAAAGTAAGAATGACAATACAATATCTACACTGAAATTTTTTACTGCATGCAAGTATGTTGTAACGCCAGTTACAAAAATTATTTGAAATAAAGAAGTTCCAACCACTACTTTGGTTGGCATCCCTAAAATATAAATCATAGCAGGCACTATTATGAATCCTCCTCCAATTCCCATGATTGAAGCTAAAATACCTACAAAAAATCCTATAAACACTGCTGGTATGGAACTTATATATAAATTAGATGCTCTAAACCTCATTTTGAGTGGTAGACCTTGAACCCAGGAATGATGACGAGTTTTTCTTAATTTTATATTTCTTGATTTATAGCTCAGAGCTTTTAGACTTTCAAAAAACATTATTATTCCTATTATTCCAAGAAATAGAACATAACAAAGTTTAATAATGAGTTCTAATTGTCCTAAGTCTTTAAAAATTCTAAATATTTCGACTCCAAAAATAGAACCTAGTACTCCACCTAAAATTAAAAGAAAACCCATCTTTAAATCAACATTTTTCCTTTTAAAATGAGCAATAGCTCCTGAGAATGAAGCACCAAGAATTTGGTTAGCTTCACTTGCAACTGCTACAGCAGGGGGTATTCCAATGAAAAATAAAAGAGGTGTCATTAAGAAACCACCTCCTACGCCAAACATACCTGAAAGTATTCCAACAATACCACCTAATCCAATTAATAAAAAAATGTTTACTGAAATTTCTGCAATTGGTAGGTAAATCTGCATTATTTAAATTTGTTTAAGTAAATTTGATATTTTATTTTCAACAGCACTTACGTCTATATTATATTTTTCGCAACAAAGATATTAAAATTTCTGAAAGTTTTTTTTCACTTAATTTTGCTATTTCCTTGGTCTGCTCATGACTTATTTTTTCTTTACTCAGACCTGAAGCCATATTTGTAATTACTGATATGCCTGCAACTCTAATTTTAAAGTATCTGGATAATATTACTTCAGGAACAGTTGACATTCCAACTACATCGGCTCCTAAATATTTAATAGCATTTATTTCTGCTGGAGTCTCAAAAGACGGTCCTGAAAACCAGGCGTAAATCCCATTCTTTATATCGATATTATTTTTATTTCCAGATTTCAAAATCATTTTGTTTATATTTTTATCGTAAGCTGATGTTAAATTTACAAATCTATTGTCCGAATTTTCTCCAATTAGTGGATTTAAACCGGAAAAATTAATATGATCTTCAATAATCATTATTGAACCAGTAGGTATATCTTTTCTTAAAGAGCCTGCAGCATTAGTTAAAATCAGTTTTTTAACACCTAAATCTTTTAGTAACTTTATAGGATTTCTCATTGTATCTGCTTTTCCATTTTCATAGAAGTGAGTCCTACCACTTAAAATAGCAATTAGTTTATTCTGTGTGGTACCTATCAATAGTTTTCCAGGATGACCTGTTACTGATGGAAGGTTAAAACCATCTATATCATTGTAGTCAAAAACCTTTTTATTTTCTAAAGGTATTGTATCGCTTAAGCCAGATCCAAGAATAAATCCGATCTCTACCACATTATTCCCAATAATTTTTTTAATATCTTTAATTTTAAGTTTTTCAGACATTAGTTTTCCTTGACATAAGCTTTACCTATTGCTTGTGGTGGTTTTGCATTTCCTACTATTCCTGCAACGACAATTATTGTTACCAAATATGGTGCCATAGCTAAAAACTCACTAGGGATTGGTGTTCTTAATATTGCTAATTTTTGTTGTAATGAATCTGCAAAACCAAATATAAGTGCTGCAAACAATGCTCCTACCGGATGCCAACGTCCAAAAATCATAGCTGCTAGACCAATAAAACCTCTACCTCCAGTCATCCCTTCATCAAATCTTCCAACGCTTCCGAGGGTAAACCATGCGCCACCAAAACCAGCAATCATCCCACCAATAATGACATGTATAAACCTTGTTTTAACTACGCTTATTCCAAGAGTTTCAGCAGCTTTTGGATGTTCTCCTACAGCTCTTGCTCTTAATCCATATGCAGTTTTAAATAGATAATACGTACTTATAATCACAATAAAAATAGAAAAGTACACAAAAATATTTTGCTTAAAAAGAACTGGTCCTAGAATAGGAATTTCACTAAAAAAGGGTATTTGTATAGACTTAAAGACTGGTGCATCATTTAGTTCAGGATTACTCTTTAAAAGATGGCTTGTTAAGAAACTTGTAATTCCTAGGACAAAAATATTAATTGCAACTCCGGCAATTATCTGGTCTACACGAAAAGTTACTACCAATGCTGCCAATATAAAACCAAAAAACCCACCAACTAAAATAGCTAGAATTAAACCAATTAAATTACCAAAAATAGAACCAAAAAGTGCTCCAGCAAACGCACCTGCTAAAAGCATTCCTTCAATTCCAATGTTTATTATAGCTACTCTTTCACACATAATTCCTGCCATTGCGGCTAATGCAATTGGAACAGCTCTAACGACAGTTGCTTGAAGCATTCCGGTGAGTGAAAATGATTTTCCTAAAGTTGCCCAAACTAAAAAAGCTGCTATTGCCAAAAAAAAGCTTAAAGCTACAAAGACTGTAAACTTCCTTGGAGCTTTCATAATTATTCTACCTCCAAAAAAAGCAATTAATAAAGCCGATGCACCAATAAAACTATGGGCTGGTAAAATTAAATTGGGAAGAGCAAATGGATCCGTTGGCCTGGAAAGCTTAAAAGTTGCCTGTCCCTCAACACCAAGTCCAAAAAGTAAATAAACTATGCAACCAAGCAAAATCAGACTCAATCCAATTATAGTAGATTTTTTAATTTTGGAATCATCTAGTTTATTTTTAATTAATTTGTTCATTTTTTCTTAAGCTTATTTAAATATCCATGGGAATATTTTTTTTATTAAAATAGGAGCTGCAATAAATATAATTATCAAAGCTTGAATAACTGTAATTAGATCAAGGCTTACATCAGCAGAAACTTGCATTTCTCTTCCTCCCGCTATAAGAGCTCCAAATAAGATGCTAGCAAATAACACCCCAATCGGATGTGCTCGACCAAGCAAAGCAACAGCAATTGCATCAAATCCTATACCAGCAGAAAAACCAGGTGTGGCTCTTCCTAAAATGCCAGCTATTTGGCACGCACCAGCTAATCCTGCCAAAAGACCTGCCATACTCATTGCAATGATTATAGTCATCGATGAATTTATCCCACCATATTTTGAAGCATCTAAATTCTTACCCACTGCTCTAAATTCATAGCCAATTTTAGTATGAAAAATTAACCAATATATAAAAAATACAGTAATAACTGCTATTAAAAAACCCATATGAATCCTCAGATTTGGATCTAAAAAATTCAAAATCCTAGGTAATTCTGCAGTCTCTAAAATTGATTTAGAAATAGGATCATTTCTGCCTTCTTTCTGTATCGAAGGAATTCTAAGAAAAAAATCAAGTAATCTGTAGGCAATTAAATTTAGCATGATAGTTGTAATAACTTCATGTGCTCCAGTAGTTGCTTTAAGCCATCCTGATATAAACGCATAAAAAGCACCTAATAAAGCTCCAGCTAAAAGAAGAAGTAATAAGTGAAGAAAAAAAGGTAATTGAAAACTGAAACCTATTATAACAGCTGCCATACCACCCAGTATAATTTGCCCTTCTGCCCCTATATTAAATAGACCAGCTCTAAACCCTATTGCTATTCCTAAAGCAGCAAAAATTAATGGTGTAGCAGCAGTTAATGTTTCTGATATAGCTGATAATGAACCAAATGACCCTTTAAACAAAGCTATTAATGCCTTTAGTGCTATTTCTGTACTTGAACCTGAAACAATAAGTAATACTAAACCAAGGAATATAGCCAAAAAAGTTGCAATAACTGGTATAAGAATAATTTCTTGATAAGTTTCGCGATTAGAAAAATAATTACTCAAATAATTAAATAAAGTCACTATTGTTTTACTCCAGCCATTGCAAGTCCAATTATCTTTGGGTCTGAATTAGATGGAAATTCTGCAATTATTTTTCCCTCATAGAATACAATTATTCGATCTGATAAAGCAATAATTTCTTCTAATTCAGTGGAGTTCAATAAAACTCCAATACCGTTATTTCTGGCTATTACAATTTGATTATGGATATATTCTATAGATCCAACATCCACTCCACGCGTTGGCTGAGAAGCTATAAGAAGATTAATTGATCTTGACATCTCTCTTCCGATCAAAAGCTTTTGTTGATTTCCTCCTGATAGTTTATTTGCAATTGTCTCTTCTGAATTAGTTCTTACATCAAATTTCTCAATAATCCTCTTCGCTTCTTTTTTAGCATTAATCCAATTCAAACTAATATTATTTGAAAAATATTTTTCATAATATGTATTTAGTATGATATTTTCAGTTAAAGAAAAATCTCCAATTAAGCCTTGTTTCTGCCTGTCCTCTGGAATATGTCTAACACCCAGTTGATGAATCTTCCTTGGTGAAAAATTTTTATAGTAATTACCAAAATAAGAAATTTTTCCACTAGATACTTTTCTTAATCCAGTTAACGCTTCAACAAACTCTGTTTGGCCATTTCCTTGAACACCTGCAATACCAAGAATTTCATTTTTATGCAGTGTAAGATCTACGTTTGATAATAATGGTTCTTTATTATCAGATAAAATACTTAGATTATTTACTTCTAATAATACATCCCCCTTTTCTATATTTTGTCTGGAAGTCTTAAGATTTACTGTTCTACCTACCATTAATTCTGCTAACTTCTTATTATTAGTAGTTTTAGGAAGTGTTTCTCCAACAATTTTTCCTCTTCTTAAAACATTTATGCGATCACAAATTTCTATTACTTCATGTAATTTGTGGGTGATGAAGATAATAGCTTTTCCATCTTTTTTTAAGTTTTTTATAATTCCAAAAAACTCTACTACCTCTTGTGGGGTAAGCACTGCGGTAGGTTCGTCAAAAATTAATATTTCTGCGTCTCGAAATAGAATTTTAATGATTTCAACTCGTTGCTGAATTCCGACTGGAAGTTTCTCAATTTTTGCATCAGGATCAACATCCAGTTTATACTCTGAACTTATTTTTAATATTTTATCCCGAGCATTTCCAAGATCTATTTTATTAAATCTATTTGTAGGTTCCTCACCTAAAATTATATTTTCAGTTACTGAAAAAACCGGCACCAACATAAAATGTTGATGAACCATTCCTACACCATTTTGGTTAGCTTCTCTAGGATTGTTAAATACTTTTGTTTGATCATCAATTGATATGGTACCAATATCAGGTTTATATAACCCAGTGAGTATATTCATTAGTGTGGTTTTGCCAGCACCGTTTTCGCCCAGCAAACCTAAGATTTCACCACTATCAACAGTTAGATTTATATTTGAGTTTGCTTTAACTGGGCCGAAACTTTTACTGATTTCACTTAATTTTAATTTCACAGTTATGTTTCGTCCCAGTTAGTTCTTTTTTGATTCTATTTGTTCATCATTAAAGAACCGGAAATAATTCTCTTTTTAAGTAATTCAATTTCTGAATTTAGTTCATTAGACACAACACTAGCAAGTTCATGGTAAGAAGCGATCCCAACGCCACCATTTTCTAAATTACCAACTGTTACACCCCCTTTAAAACTTCCTGATTTTACTGACTCAATTACAGACAAGACTGTTATGTCCATTCTTTTAAGTACAGAAGTTAAATAAACTCCTTTTTTTGTTGAATCTTTTAGAGCCATATCTGCATCGACACCAACAATTTTAAGTTTATCACTACCAAGTTCGTCTGCAAGCGCTGAAGAACCTAAACCGACAGGACCTGCAACTGGCATCACTATATCTGCACCTTCATCATATAGATTTTGAGCAAAAGCTCTCCCGTCATCTAGTGAGTCAAAGTTATTAGTAAAAAGACCTTCTTTAGCGTCAGAATCCCACCCTAATACTTGCACATTTTTTCCTTTGACTTTGTTGTAATGTTTAACTCCCCAAACGAAGCCATCCATGAATGCAGTAACAGGAGGTATATTTAATCCACCAAATGTTCCAACTATTCCAGTTTTGGTAACACCTGCAGAAAGATATCCAGCTAAAAAAGCTGCTTGATCTGTTGCATATACTTGACCCAAAAGATTAGGTTTTGTCTCAGTATATGCAAAATCAACAATTGTAAAATTGGAATTTGGATTCGCCAATGCTGCTTTTTCTGTCGCTTCACCCATTAAAAAACCAACAGCAACAATAACATCGCAACCTGAATTTACCATAGACTTTAGATGTGGTTCATAGTCCGTCCCATCTTTAGATTCTAGTAATTTTGAATCAATACCGTGTTTAGCTACAGCATCTTTTACACCCTTCCAGGCTGTTTCATTAAAACTCTTGTCGTCAACTCCACCGATGTCAGTAACTTGACAAGCGGTAAAAGCATTAGCTGAATTTATTGCTAATAAAAGAGCACCCGCTAACGCTCCACTTGATATTTTTAAAAATTTCTTAAAATACATTTCTAGTCCTCATGAATCTTTTCGATAATATTTGATTATGAGACTTTTGTTAATTGGGTGCAATAAAAAGAATTATATTTGGATATAAATTTAAAAATTAACTATTAATGTTTACCAATTTTTCCATTAAAAGAGCATTTACTTTTTTATCTTTTGAAATAATAAAATAATTTTTTCTTATTCCACATTTTTTGAAACCAGCTTTTCTATATAAATAAATTGCATTTAGGTTATTTGTAGCAACCTCTAAAAAAATTTTTTTACAATCAGTTTTTAATAAGAACTCTTCAAGTTCTGTTAAAATTAAAAATCCAATGCCTTTATTTTGGTACTTAGGGAGTACAGCCATAGTAATTATTTCGGCTTCTTCTTTAACAAAACTAAAAATACAGAATCCTTTATTTTTTTTGAAAATATATGATATATTTGGGTTCATTAATAAAGAAAAAATAAATGCTGATGAAAATCTCAATCTTTTTTGGGTAAAACTACTGACATGTATTTCAGCAAGCTTTTTTGATAAAAGTTTAAAATTTTGACCTTCCATTAATTCATAAAAGTTTGGGAGCTGGTTCTGTTGGTAATTTTGCGTCTGGTCCTTTTACATAAAAAGGTGATGGTAAGAGTTCCTTTGAATCGGAATGTTTTATTCCTAAAAAACCAATTTCCGAAGCTTTAGAAATGCTTGTTTTCTTTCCACATTTTAAATTCAATTTTTGAGAAATCTTTAAAGCGTTATCACCAGATATAATAGTATCATTACTATATTGGGTATTAAGTATTTTGAATAAGTTCTGTTCAATTGGATCTGATATAGGTTTTTCTTTTATAAACATTTGGGTATAGTACAGATCTTCTTTTATTTTTATAATTCCAAGTGTAGGACATTCATTAATAATTAAATTTTGAAATCTATTAATTCCAAAGCACTTAATATTTAGTGCAAAAGCAATTCCTTTTGCAGCAGATATTCCTACCCTAATTCCTGTAAAATTTCCTGGTCCAATACCTACTACAATGCCATCTAAATCATGCAAACCAATATTTGCTAGTTTTAGTACTTTGTCTACTAATTCAATAATTTTTTCAGATGGCTTTTCATCGTCTATTATGGAAATTTCTGACAATACAGCATTAGATTTAATAATTGCTATTGAGTAATTAGTATGCGCTGTATCAAGTGCCAAAACAGTGGATAGTTTAGACACTCTTTCTAAGACTAGGCTGCTATGGGTCTCACTTCTTGAACTTCAGGTATGAAATGTTTGAGAAGATTTTCTATGCCCATTTTTAATGTCATTGTTGATGATGGGCAACCAGCACATGCCCCCTGCATATGCAAATAAACAATTCCTGATTCATAGCCATGGAATGTAATATCACCGCCATCTTGTGCAACTGCTGGACGAACACGAGTATCAAGTAATTCTTTAATTTTATTTACTATTTCTGTATCAGGTCCATCATGTTTAGCGTGACTTGGATTTGTATTTTCCTCAAGAAGTGTGGGTTCACCTGACTGAAAATGTTCAAGAATAACACCTAATATTGCTGGTTTAATATGTTCCCAATCAGTATCAGTTTCTTTCGTAACTGTAATGAAATCAGATCCAAAAAAAACTCCAGATACACCTTCAACACTAAAAATTCTGTTCGCTAAAGGTGATTTTTCAATATTTTCTCTTGTTGGAAAATCAGCTGTACCATTTTGCAAAACTGTATGTCCAGGTAAGAACTTAAGAGTTGCAGGATTAGGTGTGGATTCTGTCTGTATAAACATTTTATAAAACTCCCGATATAATTCTATAATATAACATAATTAAAAAAAATCAATTAAAACTTAGAATCTTTCTAAACTAGAATTTTATGAAACTGAAATAATAGCTTCTTTTGTCATAGATCCAGGTACTATTGTAACAGGTACAGGTAAACTGCCACCTTGTCTTGCAACTAGTTTTGTAACTAAAGGTCCAGGCCCTTCAGAAGAAACCCCGGCACCTAGTACTATTATCCCAACTTCTGGATCTTCTTTAACTTGTTCCAAAACTTGTGTTACTTTTTCACCTTCTCTTATAACTAGTTCAGGTATAATTCCTTCTTCTTTTTCTATAATCTCAGAAAAAATATTAAAATGTTCTTTAATTCTTTCTTTAGCTTCAAATTTCATTTGTTCTGCTACACCTATCCAATGTTGAAATTCTTCAGGAGCAATTATTCCCAAAATTTCAACTTGTCCACCTGTTTTAGAAGCTCTTATTGCTGCAAACCGCAAGGCATTTACAAATTCAGGGCTATCATCCATTACAACTAAAAATTTTCTCATTATTGAAACTTTCAAAATTCAAAAAAAAATTATGAACCATATTAGGACAGAGACTCATTCACTATTATAATATCAAAATATGAATATGGAAGAAGATAAAAAAGATTAATATATCATTTATTTCTTAAGCCTAAAATTTTAAAAGTTGAATCTATAATTGGATTTGATATTTCACGAGCTTTTTGGGCACCAGTATTCATTATATTGTCTATCTCGTCATTATTCTTTAACAATTGATTGATTTTATTTGAAATTGGATTAAGTTCATTTATAATCAATTCAGTTAGCTTAGGTTTAAAAAAACTGAAAGGCTTACCGCAAAAGTCATCTAATACTTCTTGCACCTCACATTCCTTTAAAGAAGAATAAATATTTATCAAGTTGTTAGCTTCAGGTCTAGAAGCGAGTACAGATATATTATCTGGGATTGGGTCTTGGTCTGTCTTAGCTTTTCTAATTTTTAATGCTATTTGATCAGAATTATCAGTAAGATTTATTCTACTCATATCTGAGGTTTCAGACTTAGACATTTTTTTTGTTCCATCTCTTAAACTCATAATTCGTGGAGCGGTTTTTTCTATAATAGGTTTAGGACTAGGAAAAAAATTTGGTACATTAAAGTCATTATTAAATTTGATAGCTATATCTCTAGTTAACTCTAAGTGCTGTTTTTGATCTTCTCCTACTGGTACATGTGTAGCATGATAAGATAATATATCTGCTGCCATCAATGAAGGGTAAACAAAAAGTCCAACAGAGGCGTTTTCTCTATTTTTACCAGCTTTATCTTTAAATTGTGTCATTCTATTTAACCAGCCAATTCTTACGACACAATTAAATATCCATGCTAATTCAGAATGAGAACTTACCTGACTTTGATTAAATAATATTGATTTATTGTAATCTAAACCACATGCAATGAAAGTTGCAGCTAATTCTCTTATTGAATTTCTAAGCTCTAATGGATCTTGCCAAACAGTTATAGCATGTAAATCAACAATGCAGTATAAAGTTTCATTACCAGCACTCTGAAATTTAACAAAATTTTTAACAGCTCCTAAATAATTTCCTAAGTGAAGATTGCCTGTTGGCTGAACACCTGAGAAAATTCTTTTTTTGTGATTGATTTTATTCATTTTTCAAACTTTCGCTAACTTTATAAGCTTTGTATAAATATATTTTAAATTATTAAAGGACAATATATGAGTTTACTCATTGGTAATTTTTTTCAAAATACCAAAAAACCATAACATTATAAAGTAAATGCTACTGCTAGCTGAGATAAGGATAATTAAATAGATCAAACTAAAGTTATCATTTGTTAATTGATAAAACCATTTGTTAGTAGCAAATATAAGTACTAATGAAAGAATTAATGTAGATATTAAAATCATAATTATCTTTTTTATTAAATCTAAATCAAAATAAAACCCTAGTTTTTTGGATTTATAATATAATGCAAAAGCCATTATCCAGCTTGAAATAATCGTACTTAAAACTGGAGCTAAATAACCAAAATAAGTTATCAAACTAATAGCCACTATAATATTAATTACCATTGAAAATACTGCAATCCTAAATGGAGTTTTAGTGTCACCCTTTGAAAAAAATATAGGAGTAAATATTTTATGTAAGACAAATGCTGGTAACCCAGTAGCATAAATTGCTAATGCCGAAGCAGTATTTTTGCTGTCTAGACTAGAAAATTCGCCCCTCTCAAATAATACGGTAATAATTGGTATAGGTAAAACAATTAAAGAGGCTGTAGCAGGGAAGATTAAAATAGCAGCTATTTTTAATGAATGATGAATAACACGATTCATTTCAGCTATATTATTTAACTGAATTTTTTCAGATAACTTTGGTAAAAGCACACTTCCTAAGGCTATACCAACAACACCTAATGGTAGTTGATACAATCTATCTGCATAATTAAGCCAGGCAATAGCACCATCATAATAAGATGCAATTTGTCTGCCTACTAGCAAATTGATTTGTATTACTCCACCAGTAAGAATTGCTGGTAAAGCAATTAATAGTAATTTTCTAATCTTTCCATCAAACTTTGGGAATTTTAATTTTGGATAATATCCTAGCTTTCTAGTAGCATGAATTAATACTATAAGTTGCAAAATACCAGAAATGGGAACTGAAATAGAAAGTATTGTCCCAACTTCCCAATCAAAAAAATGGGATAGGGTCATTGCTAAGATTAGAAAAAGATTTAAAAAAATTGGTGTTGCTGAAACTACTCCAAATTTACCATAGGAATTAAGTATTCCAGCAAATAAAGATGATAAGGAAACAAAAAAAATGTATGAAAATGTAATGCGCCCATAAAAAACAGAAGTTTCAAACCTCCCATCATTTTCAAAGCCACTTGCCATGGCTAAAACAAAAAGGGGCATTATAATAATGGAAACAATAGTAAAGATAAATAATATCAAAATCATTATAGAAAAAGTATTATTAGTAAAATCGATAGTCTGTTTTTTATTATGCATACTTTTTTTGAAAATAGGGATGAATGCAGCATTAAAAGCTCCCTCGGCAAAGAATCTTCGAAATATATTAGGTAGGGAGAATGCTATAATAAAGGCTTCTCCTATAGGACCTGAACCTAAAAAAGCGGCTAACATAATATCTCTAAAAAAACCAAATATACGACTAACAAAAGTCCATAAACCTACAGTTAAAAAATTTTTCAAAAAATTTGATTTAAAGCGCATAGTTTATCAAAATTAATTAGAGCCTATTAGAGTTCCAGCATGTATTGCTTCTTTGAGATTTTTCTCTAATTTTTCTCTTTTATTTTCAGAATGTAATTTAAGTCCAAATAAATCCTTTACGTAAAAGGTATCTACCGCTTGTTCTCCGAAAGTGGCTATTATTGCAGAAGATATTGATATGTAGTTATTACTTAATGTTTTAGCTAAATCATAAAGTAGCCCCAGTCGATCTCTAGTTTCAATTTCAATTATCGTATGTATATCTGAACCTTCATTATCAAAAGTTATGTTAGTAGGAACTATAAAATCTTTTTCTTTCTTTTTGATTTTACCTTTTTCTTTCAAAACATCTCTTGCAATTATTTGCCCTTTTAATGCATCACTAATAGTCTGATTTAATTTATTAAGCCTATTTTCTTCAAATGGTTTACCTTCCTTGTTCTGTATCCAAAAAACAGAGGTAGCAAACCCATCTGAAGTTGTGTAGGTTCGAGCATCTATTACATTTGCGCCTGATAAGGCAATAGCTCCAGCTAGTCTTGAAAAAATGCCAGGATGATCTTCTATCAAAAAACAAACTTTGGTGGCGTCTCTAGTAAGATCCGTTTCAACTTTTGAGTTTACAGCAAAAGTTTTATTATTTTTTGAAAGATTGGAAAAAATAGCTTGTGTTTGTGGAGTTAAACCCAAATAAAAACCTGCATAATGCCGATTAATTTCAGTTTCGATTTGTGATTTTTCCCAGTCGATTAATTCGGCTATCAAAGCAGATTTTGCATTTTGAATTTGTTCTGGTCTAGATGTAATCTCATAATTTTCTTTTAAAATATTAATTGTCTTATAATAAAGAGTTCTTATCATTACAGCTTTCCAATTGTTCCATACTTCTGGTCCAACCCCTCTAATATCACAAACGGTTAATACTGTCAGAAGTCTTAGTCTGTTTGTAGATTTAACAATATTTGCAAAATCACGAATTGTTTTTTCTTCTGATAGATCCCTCTTTTGAGAAATATCAGACATAAGTAAATGGTATTTTATTAACCATGATGTTAATTCAATTTCGTGGTTTTCAAAACCTAATCGTTTTGTAACCTTATTTGAAATTTTTGCTCCCAAAATACTATGATCTTCTGATTGTCCTTTCCCTACATCATGAAGCAGTAATGCTATATATAAAACTTTCCGATTAATTCCGTCCTTTAATATTTTTGACGCTAAAGGTAAATCTTCTGTAAGAAACCCTTGCTCTATTTGAGACAATATTTTTATGCATTGAATTGTATGTTCATCTACTGTGTATTTATGATACATATTAAATTGCATCATCCCAACAATTTTTTGAAATTCAGGAATATATTTTCCAAGGAAACCTACCTCGTTCATTCTTCTTAGGGCACGTTCTGGATCTCCATAATCAAGAAGAACATTAATGAAAATTTTTGCTGCCTCGGAGTTTTTTATAAAATTATAGTCAATATTATGAATATTTTTTGAAATTAAATGAAGTGAATTAGGATGAATTAGTCTTCTGCTTTTAAGTCCATTTTGAAAAAGTTTAATTTGGTTCATAGGTTCATTTAATAAATTGATAGATTCATCTACATCAACTCGGCCGTTAGAGATTACAAAACCTTTATCCAGCTTTAAATTATTTTCAGTAAAAACGGTTTTTAATTTTGTTACAAAACTTGGATTTTTTTTAACATGAGTAGATTCCATTTTGGAAAGTAAAATTCTAGTCAACTCACCAACATTTTTGGCATGTAAAAAATATGTTTGCATAAAATTTTCAACAGCAAGTAAACCAGATTCTTTTTTAAAACCTAAAGATTTTGCCAATGGTACTTGTAAATCAAAACTTAAGATCTCATTAGCTCTTTTTGCAAAAATATGAAGTGCACATCTTATAGTCCACAAAAAGTCTTCAGCCTTAAAGAAAATTTCCAAATCATTATTTGTAAAAATTTTATATTTAATTAAGTCATTTTTATCTGAAATCTTGTAAACATATTTAGAAATCCAATAAAGTGTTTGTAGGTCTCTTAACCCACCTTTTCCCTCTTTAATATTAGGTTCTAATAAATATCTCTCAGAACCTTGTTTTTTATGTCTTAAATTTCTTTCCTCTAATTTTCTTTCAATAAATTCAGAGGCAGATTTTTCAAAGATTGTTTTCCAAAGTCTTTTATTTAGTTGATTAGCTAATTCTTTATCCCCAAATAGAAATCTATTTTCTAATAATGATGTTCTAGCGGTGATATCATTTTTGGCAATTCTTAAACATTCCTCAATATTTCTAACGGAATGACCTACTTTAAGTCCTAAATCCCATAATAAATACAAAATTGTTTCAATAACATTTTCACCCCAAGATGTTTGCTTATAAGGTGTCAAAAATAAAAGATCAATGTCGGAATATGGAGCCATCTCTGCTCTTCCATATCCACCTACCGCAACTATTGAAATACTTTCTCCTTTAGTTGGACTAACTAAGGGGAACATATATTCTGTAACTATTTTAGAAATTGACTGAATCATTATATCATTCATCAGTGTGTATGCAGAAAGAGAATCAGGGGCTAAGTATGGATCCTTACTGAGCTTTTCTTCTAGTTGCTCAAAAATATTTTTTTTGAAATCCTTTAATTGAAATAGTATATTTCTTCTAATTTCATTTTTGTTCTTTAAATCAATACCTCCAATTATATTTTCTTTTTTAATATCAAAATCCATCATTTGAAATGATTTGCTAAGGGATATTTTTTTTAATTCAATATTCAATTTATAATCACTTATGGAAAACTGTTTCTAGCTTGTTTTAGTATTGTTGATTGACCATTAGTTATTTGAATAACAGATAACTCTTTTTCAGCAATTCTATCATAATTAAATCTAAAAATTCCATCTATTCCAATAAATCCGCTTGAATTGAATAGGCCATTGAATTTGTTTGTATAATTATTATCTATCACCTGTAAATCATCTTCTAAAACGCCTAAAGCAGCAATTGCATCATATGTAAGATTAGATTTTGGATGAGGTCTGTATCCGAATTTTTTTATGAATTTATTTTCGTAGAATTTTCTGAATCTTTTATCTGGCATTGTAAACCATGAATTTTGTAGTGCAGGTTCAGAAATTATAGAAGTAGAATTATTCCAATTAGATAAACCTATGATTTGAATGCCTAATTCTTTTTTACTTTTTGTAATATCTGCAAGTTCTGCTGCTAAATAAGACATTCTTTTATCAGGATTGCCTGTAAATATAATTACATCAGTATTTGTTTTTTTTAATTTTTGTTTTATAGCTTGAGCTGTATCAGAGATTTCACTTATATCCTCAGAATAATTAGTTGAAAAAGTGAATATACCATTATTCATTAAAATTTTATTTATTAAAATTTTCTCTATTGCATTATTATAATCTTTAGTTGGATTAATTAATGCAAAACGATATTTATTATTATTAATAGCAAACTGAATTAGGTTATTTGCTCTATTTGTAATCGTATCACCTAGTATAAAAATACTTTTTCTATTGATGGTTGGGTCATTGGATAAACTTATTATTTCTAAATTATTAAATGAAAAATTTTTAGAGATTGCTTTTGTTATAGAAGGAAGAAATGGCCCAATGATGATTTCATTTTTTTCTTCCAGAGCTAAATTATATGAATTTAAACCTTCTCCAGTTTTACCAAAAGTGTCATAGGTTTTTATTTCAAATAAATTATCACCTAAATCTTCTTTAGCCAAAAGTGCAGCATCTCTTAAACTTTTACCTAGATATGATAAATCTCTATCCTTTGATCCAATGGGAAGAAGTAGTCCAATTTTAGTTTTTGTATTATTATTAATATTATTATTTTGATTTTCTTCAATATTTGGTACACAGCCACTTAAAATTATTCCAAATATCAAATAAATTATTAAAGAAAAGTAATAATTCCGTTGATCTTGGATCTTTGTCATAGTTAATTTTTAATTTATAATTAAAATAAATTTTATGTTTTATAATTTTTGTCTACAATAAAATAAAACAAATAAAAATATTTAAATTTTTTTGGATTATAAAAAATTGCAAATAAAATTTCCTAAAATTGAAACTGCATTATATCTTATACCTACACCAATTGGAACAATTTCTGATTTTACGTTTAGAGCAGTAAACGTATTACAAAATGTAAATGTTTTGTTAGCTGAAGATACTAGAGTTTTAAGAAAATTAATGAACTTATTAGATATAGATTTAAATGGTAGAATTATTCGTTCCTATAATGATAATTCAGGAGATGAAGTAAGATCAAAAAATATTCTTGAATTAGAACAAAATAAATCTATTGCATTGTGTTGTGATTCTGGAACACCATTAATTTCTGATCCTGGATTTAAACTAGTCAGACAAGTTTTAAATAGAGGGTATAAAGTGATATCTATTCCAGGAGCTTGTTCAGTTTTAGTTGCTCTTTGTCAGTCGGGATTGCCATCAGATAAGTTCTTTTTTGGAGGATTTCCACCAGTGAAAAAAAAACAAAGAATCAATTTTTTTAATGAATTATTATTAGTTCCAACTACTCTAATTTTCTTTGAAAGTCCGAAAAGAATACTAAAAACTCTAGAAGATTTGGGGAATGTATTTGGTAATTTTCATGATATTGTTGTCTGTAGAGAACTAACTAAAAATTTTGAAGAAAATAAACGTGGAAATATTACTTCAATTATTAAAACTTTGAGAAATGAAAATAACCTTCGAGGTGAATTTACAGTAGTTGTTGATAAAAAAAAAATTATTAAGCCAGATTTAAATTTAATTAAATCTGATTTAATATACTTATTAAATAAAAATACATTTAAGGATTCTGTTATGACTATCTCAAAAAAATATTCTTTATCTAAGACAGAAGTTTATAATCTTGGTTTAAAGATATTAAATAAGTGAATAACATTTTTTATGGAGTTTTTTAATGCTAAGAGTTGGTTTTCAGATGGATCCTTTGGAACATATAGATCCTTTTTCAGATACATCCTTCCGTCTTGCTGAAGAAGCACAGGTTAGAGGTTATTCAGTTTTCCACTACCTTCCAGACGATTTAATTTTTAGTAAAAACAAAATACTTGCAAATGGAAATTATATTCTTTTGAATAGAAACAGTAATCCACCGTTCAATATTGTGGGTAATAAAACTATTGATATTTCGAATGACCTAGATGTACTTTGGTTAAGACAAGATCCTCCATTCAATATGAACTATCTTACTTCTACCTATCTTTTGGATTTTGTAGGAAATAAAACACTTATAGTAAATAATCCTTTTTGGGTTAGGAATTTTCCAGAAAAATTGTTAGTGCTTAATTATCCTCAATTGATGCCTGCTACTATAATTAGTAGTAAAATAAATATAATTCAGAAATTTAGGGAGCAATTTGGTGACATTATTTTGAAACCATTATACGGAAATGGTGGCGCTGGTGTTTTTAAAATAGATTATAATGATAAAAATTTTGTTACTCTAATAGAACTTTTTCAAATGAATTCCTCTGAACCTTTAATAGCCCAAGAGTTTATACCAGAAGTAAGTAAGGGTGATAAAAGAATAATTCTTCTAGATGGTGAAATTTTAGGAGCTATTAATAGAATACCTAAAAAAGGTGAAATTAGATCTAATATGCACGTTGGAGGGAAAGCTGCTGCTACAAAATTGACTGTTGACGAAATAAATATTTGCAAAGAAATTAGTAATAATTTAAAGAAAAATGGTCAAATCTTTGTAGGAATAGATGTAATAGGAGGTAAATTGACAGAAATTAATGTGACATCACCAACTGGTCTGCAAGAATTAGAAAGATTTGAAAAGAAAAATCTAGCTTCAAAAGTTTGGGACAAAATAATCTCAAAAATTCAATTATAATTTCAATTATTTAATAAAAGTGATGAGATATTTAAAATATTTAATAGTACCTATAATTGCAATGTCAATTATAGTTTTAATTTCAAATATTCTTGTTCAATTTTTATTAGGCAATTGGTTGACATGGGGTGCATTGACCTATCCATTTGCTTTTCTTGTTACTGATCTTACAAATCGATTTTATGGTTTAACTGCAGCTAGAAAAGTTGTTTTATTTGGTTTTATTATTGGTATTTTTTGCTCATTGATAGGAACACAATTACAAAGTGAATTTGGTCCATTAGTAACTTTAAGAATAGCTTTAGGATCTGCAACTGCTTTTATACTTTCACAATTCATAGATATTTCAATTTTTAATTCCCTTAGAAAAGAAAAGTGGTGGAAAGCACCACTAATTTCTTCCATATTAGGATCTTTATTAGACACCATTATTTTCTTTTTTATTGCCTTTTCAAGTTTTTTTATTTTTTTAGAACCTTTAAATGATGTTTCATGGGCAGCTGAACATAATCCTGTGTTAGGCTTGGTTGGAAGTGCTCCTTTTTGGGTATCACTGGCAATTGCGGATTTTTTAGTAAAGTTATCTATAATTTCTATTTCTTTAATTCCGTTTAGATATTTTATTCTTTTTTTAAAAATTAAAGAAAATATTTAAATTTTTAAGTACTTCGATACATTTTCATTTGTAAACAAAAACTGAAATGAAATTAATGCTTATTTCTCAAAAGGCGACTTTTTTGAATATTCCAATCCCTTTTCTTTTCGGTTTCCCTTTTATCTACATTTTTTTTACCTTTACCTACTCCAATGAGTATTTTGGCAATTCCTGATTGATTAAAATATAGTTTTAAAGGGACAAGTGTCATGCCTTCACGCCCCTTGTTTTTTATTAATTTTGATAGTTCTCTTTTTTTAACGAGTAGTTTCCTTCTTCTTCTTTCACTATGAGTAAACGTTTTGGCATTTTCATAATTGGGGACATGACAATTTATTAACCACAGTTGCTGCTGTTCAATATTGGCGTAACTTTCTAATATACTTACCCTGCCACTTCGCATACTCTTAACTTCAGAACCTTCAAGAACTATTCCACATTCAACTTCTTCCTCAATAAAAAAGTTATAACGTGCCTTTTTGTTATCAGCAATTAACTTCTCATTTTTTAGGTTCAATAATTTCTGCATATATTAATTGATCAATTCTGCATGTTTTAATGCACTATCCATAATTTTTTGAGTATTTTCACTTATTGTTACTAATGGTGCTCTCAATTCATTTGCACATTTCCCTAACTTATTAAGAGCATATTTAATTGGAGCTGGACTAGGTTCTAAAAAAGTAGCTCTGTGAAGTGGTAGTAATTTATCTTGTAATAAAAGTGCTTTATTAAAATCCCCCTTAAGCATTGCTTCTTGGAAATCTGCGGATAATTTTGGTGCTACATTTGCTATTACAGAAATACAGCCTACTCCTCCATGTGCATTAAAACCAAGAGCTGAAGCATCCTCACCAGATAATTGTATAAAGTCTTCTCCGCAATATTTTCTAGTATCTGAAACTCTACTTACATCACCAGTTGCATCTTTAATTCCAATTATATTCTTTAATTTTGATAGTGATGATAAGGTTGATATATCAACATCTACAATAGACCTACCAGGAATATTATAAATTATAATGGGTAAATCACAACAATCATTAAGACTACTGAAGTGTAAAAATAATCCTTTTTGATTAGGTTTATTATAATAAGGGGTAACAACTAAAGCTGCATCCGCTCCCACTTTTTTTGCAAAATTCATAAGATCGATAGATTCTTTAGTATTATTCGATCCTGCTCCTGCTATTATAGGTACTCTTCCTTTTGTCTGTTTAACCATAATCTCTATAACTTCTTGATGTTCTTCATGGCTTAAGGTTGGACTTTCTCCTGTAGTTCCAACAGCTACTAATCCGTTGCTTCCTTCATCAATTTGCCACTCCACAAGATCTTTTAGAGCATTTCTGTCGATTTCCCCATTTTTAAAAGGAGTTATAAGTGCAGGAATTGATCCTTTTATCATAATAAAGTCCTTAATATTAATAATATCTATTCACAATATTAACACATCATTTTATTATGTTAAATCGGATATTTTGAATTTCTTGGCAATATTAATCAATAGTAATAACTCATAAGGACTAAAATTTAGTGAACATCATTATTAGATATTTATTTATTATAAGTCTGATTTCTGTTTTTTTTCTCTTGCAAGAAACAATATTTTTCAACAAAAAAATTATTGCTGAACAATTTGAATTAGAAAAATTTAAAGAAGCTTTAAAATATTCTGATGCCCAAATTTGGGATAAGGCTTATGAATTTGCAAAAAAAAGTAATAGTGGTTTAGCAATAGATTTAATGGATTGGTTAAGGTTAAGAGCAGGGGATGGAAATTTCTCGGATTATTTACACTTTATAGAAAGTAAAAAACACTGGCCTGGAATGCCTTATCTCAGTAAGCAGGCAGAAAAAAAAATAACTTTGGATGAAGATCCAAAATTAATAATTGATTTTTTTAAAAATAACTTTCCAACTACAGGCCACGGTTCAACGATGCTTTCTTTAGCTTATTTAAAAACTGATAATATTGAGCAAGCAGAGAAAATATCTGCAATAAGTTGGTTAGACCAAAATTTTGAACAAAAAAATTTTAAATTGATGGTTAAAAATTTTGAGAACGTTATATCAATTAATAATAAAAAAAGATTGGATAATTTACTTTGGAGAAAGGATTTGGTTTCTGTTGATCAACTTAAGGAAATAATATCATCTGATGATTTCATTATAGCGGAACAAAGAGCAAAACTTCAAAAAGTATCAAAAAGTAAAAATAAAATTGAGAACATAAATAATTTTAATATAAAAGATCCTGGAGTTCTTTTTGATTATGCCAATTATCTTCAGTCTAAAAAAAATTATAAAAAAGTTTCAAACTTAGTTGTTAATTTACCTAAAATCCCAATGAAATTGGGATTATCATACAAGTGGTCAGAATTGAGGATATATCATGCTAGAAGAGAGCTTCGTCTTGGTAATATAATGAAAGCTTACAAAATAAGCAGCAATCATTTAATCAGCAACGAATTTTTTGTGAATAATGACCTTAAAGAATCTCAAAAGGGCTATGTTGAACTTGAGTGGCTTTCAGGATTTATTGCGCTCAATTTTATAAATAAACCAGAAGTTGCAGTAAAACATTTTTCTAATATCTTACCCATGATTAGTAACAAGAACTTTTTAAGTAAAATATTATATTGGCATGCTAGATCACTTGAAAGGCTTGAAAAATTTAAAGACGCTGAAATATATTATCAAAAAGGATCCATATATGTAAGTACTTTCTATGGACAACTTTCAGCAGAAAGAATTAATAAAAATTCATTAGATTTATCACTTTTAAAAGACAGTAGTTTTGATTGTGAAAAAGTTGATATTTTAAAAAATTCTATCATAAATCAAGGAAAGAAATTATTAGATGCCGATAGATTAGTATTAGGGGTACGTTTTTTCAAGCATGCTACAGAAACGTTATCACAAAAAGAGAGAAAATGTTTATTTGGTTTCTTAGATAGGATTGGAAATTATTCAGGAATCATTGCAATAGCTAATAAATTTAAAATCAAAAGTGATTTAATACTTAAATATTCATTTCCTATAATAAATAATTTAGAAATTAATCAAATTGATAATCAACATCTTGTTCATTCTATTATCAGACAAGAAAGTGGATTTTATAGTAGTGCAATATCTAGAACTGGTGCCTTAGGTTTGATGCAAGTTATGCCAGCTACTGCAAAACAAGTAGCCAAAAATTTAGGAATAGAATATAATAAAAATAGGCTTTCTACAGATAAAAGTTATAATATTAAAATTGGTTCCACATACTTTAATGAATTGCTTAAGAAGTTTAAAGGTTCAATAGTATTAAGTACTGCTGCATATAATGCAGGACCAGGTACAATCAATAGATGGTTGAAAAATTATGGTGATCCAAGAAAATATGGGATTGACCCTTTAATTTGGATTGAAATGATTCCTTATTCTGAAACAAGAAATTATGTAAAAAGAGTTCTATCGAATGAGTTAATTTATAGATCCATTATAGGCGATGGTATTTTATATTTCGATCGTGCGAAAAAAAATTTTGGTCATAAATTTTAGTAATTTATACTATATCTTGGATTGAATTTATTATTATATCAATATATTGTATAAATATTTATTACTAATATAGGTTAATTAGTTTGAATATCACCAAGTTACGTTTAAACGGTTTTAAAAGTTTTGTCGACCCAACTGAATTCGAAATTCTTCCGGGACTTACTGGAGTAGTTGGTCCTAATGGTTGTGGAAAATCAAACTTATTAGATGCTTTAAGATGGGTAATGGGAGAAAATAGACCAACCTCTATGCGAGGTGATGGAATGGATGATGTAATATTTGGTGGAACGAGTTTAAGGCCTGCAAGATCTTATGCTGAAGTAAATTTACAAATTGAAAATTTTGATCCAGAAATTTTGCCTATAAATACAAATGAAAGTTCCATTGATATAGTTAGAAGAATAAATTTTGAATCTGGATCTACTTATAGAATTGAAGGAAAGGAGATACTAGCTAGAGAAGTTAGATTGCTCTTTGCTGATTATTCGTCGGGTTCAAATTCCCCTTCTCTTGTAAGGCAGGGTCAAATTTCAAATCTTATAAATGAAAACCCAAAATCTCGTAAAAGAATACTAGAGGAGGCAGCAGGAATATCTGGTCTTTATCATAGAAGACATGAATCAGAATTAAAACTAAATGCTTCAGAAAATAATTTAGATAGGGTTTCTGATATTCTTTCCAAACTGGAGGAGCAACTCAAAGCTTTAAAAAAACAAGCCAAACAAGCGATAGAATACCGTTTATTGGGTGAAAAAATAAGAAAACAAGAATCACTTCTTTTATATTTTCGTTGGAAGAGCAAACATTCAGAGTTTAATAACTCAAAAAAAGAATTAGATAATATTTTGAAAGAAAGAACCGCTCATGAAAAAATTCTTATAAATTTAAGAGAAGTAAAAGAAGAAAAAGAAAATTTGCTGCCAAAGATTAGACAGCAACAAGCTGCAGACCAAATCGCTATAAATCAATTTCAATCTCAAAAAACAAATATTGATGAAAAACATACAAACGCCTTATCAAGAGTTAATGAACTAAATCAAAGAATTTTGGATTTAGAAAATGACTATATTAGAGGAAATGAATTAATTCTTGATGCGGAAAGTGTTATTAAAAAATCAAAAAATGAAAAAGATAGTATTGTAAATAATCAAATTGAATTAGAGAACAAAATTCAAGTTACTAAAGAAACTTTGGATGAGTCAGTTATAAAGTTTCAGAAAATTGAAAAAGAATACGAATTTGAGGCTAAAAATTTCACAACTGCATTAGCTAGAAAAGATAATTTTGAAACGAATTATAAAGAAAATAAAAAAAATTTAAATATACTCAAAGAAAAAATCTCAAAAATAGAAAGTGATAAATATAGAGTAGAGCTTCGAAAAGTAGAAATTGATAGTGAATTAATCAATATACGAAACAATTTAGAAATATCTACAAATGATGTAAATAAAAAATCTTTAATGCTAGATAAAGCTGATGATGACTGTCAGTCTTTAAGAGCAGATAACCTTGATTCTGAAGAAAAATTATCTGAAGCAAGAAGTAAATTATTAGCTGTGAATTCAGAAATAAAAACTTTAGAAAATTTTTTGAGTGAACAAGAAATTTACGAAGATGCTATAATAAATAAAGTTGAGATATCTAAAGATTTTGAAATTATCTTTAGTGTTATTTTGAATGATGATTTAAATTATCCTTCGCAGTCTTCATTTAAAAAAAGTGGATGGTATTATAGTGAAAATGAAGCAAAACCATTGTCCTTTCCTGAAGGTGTGGAGATCTTGGCTAACTTAGTTAAACATCCTAAAGAATTAAATAAAAGATTAAGAAATGTTGGTGTTGTAAATGCTAAAGATGGTTATTTATTTCAGTCCAAGTTAAATAATGGTCAGTGTTTAGTATCAAAGGAAGGAGATTTCTGGAGATGGGATGGTTTTTCAAGAACATCTGCTGACGTAAATACAGGAAATACACAAAAAGTAAAAAATTTAAATAGATTGCATAATTTAAAAGTTTTGCAAAAAGAAATTGAAAAAAAAGTATTCATTCAGACTAGTCATAAAAAAAACCAAGAACTTATTCTTCAACAAAAACTGGAAGAAAGAGATAATTTAAAAAAAGAGTACATTCATGAAGAAAAAAAATTAAATAATTTGAAATCACATCTAAGTAAATTAGAAGCAGAATTTGAAATTAATCGTGCACAAATAGAGGGTTTAGAAGATAATTTCATTAACGTAAGTGAAGACTATAAACAACGAAGTAAAAATATTGAAGAAACTAATATTTTCGATAATCAAGAATTTGATTTTCAAGCAGAAGAAAAGATTATTAGTATTAAGAAAAAAACATTAGAAGATTTTAGGGATAAGAATTTGGATATAAGATTAGGTCTTGAAGAATTAACATCTCAAAATAATTTTTGTAAAAATAGATTAGAATTGCTTGATAAAGAATTAGAAGATTGGTCTTTGAGAAAAAAAAGGTCAGTTGACCAACAAGATAATATTCTATCAAGAAAAAATGAACTTGAATCTTATTTAGAAATTGCCAATTCAGAACCTGAAAAAATACAAAATGATATTTTGCTTCTCAATAAAAAAATCATTGAAGCAGAAAAGAAGAGTATTATTTCTACGGATGAGTTGGTTTATGCAGAGAAAAACTTAAGAGATGCATTGTTTAAGGAAAAAGAAGCTATCAAGATTGCTGAGAATTTAAAAGAAAAGTATGTAAGATCAGAAGTTTATATTGAGTCCACTAAAGAAAATCTAAAAGAACTGGCGAGTAATTTAGAAACAAAAACTGGACATAATGCCAAATTTTTTGAAGACAAGCACAGTATTGAGCTAAGTATGGGGCTTTCAATTGAAACAATAGAAAAAAATTTGGATCATCTAAAAAAGAAACGGAATTTAATAGGTCCTGTAAATTTAAGAGCTGAAGAAGATGAAAAAGAAATTAACTTAGAATATGAAGAATTACTTAATCAAAAAGAAGATCTTGCGGTGGCCGTAAAAAAACTGAGAAATGCTATCTCCAATTTAAATAAAGAAGGAAGAGAAAAACTCTTAAAAGCATTTGATGAAGTGAATAACAATTTTAAAACATTATTTAATAATTTATTTGGTGGGGGACAAAGTAATTTATTGCTGGTTGAAAGTGATGACCCACTTGAAGCTGGACTGGAGATTATGTGTCAACCTCCAGGAAAAAAATTGTCCAACTTATCGTTACTTTCAGGTGGAGAACAAACGCTTGCTGCTATTTCATTAATTTTTGCTGTTTTTATGGCAAAACCAAGTCCAATTTGTGTTTTGGATGAAGTAGACGCACCTCTTGATGATGCAAATATTGTTAGATTTTGCAATCTTTTAGATAATATGAATTCTAAAACCGACACCAGATTTATAATAATTACGCATAATCCAATTACAATGTCCAAAATGAATCGACTATATGGTGTAACTATGGCAGAAAAAGGGGTAAGTCAGCTAGTTAGTGTTGACCTGGATAAAGCTGAACAACTAGTAGAAGCTTAAGATAGTTTAAAATTTTTAAGATTGTTATAAGATAAAAAATGTATCCATCTAGTAATAAATATTTTGTTTCTACAAATTGGTTGGAGCAAAGATTAAATGACACCAAAATAAGAGTTATAGATGCAAGTTGGTATTTACCAAATTCTTATAGGTCTGGATTAAAAGAATATGTAAACATGCATATTCCTGGTGCAAGTTTTTTTGATCTGGACAAATTTTCTGATACTAACTCAAATTTACCACACATGGCATTAGAAGAAAAATCTTTTTCTAATAAATTTGAAAGTTTTGGAATTTTGCCAAATCAAATAATTATTGTTTATGATGGATCAGGATTATTTTCTTCTCCCAGACTATTATGGTTGTTGCATTTATATGGATTTCATAATGTTTTTATATTAGACGGGGGTCTTCCAAAATGGATTAATGAAAATAAACCAACTAACCAAGAGATCTTAAATTTTAAACCCCATAAACTTAATCTTTCTTATAACAAAAATTTGATAGTTTCTATGGAGTATATAATGAACTCTTTAAATTCAAAAGATATACAAATAGTAGATGCAAGATCTTCAAATCGTTTCAAAGGCATAGAAAAAGAACCTAGAAAGGGTCTTAGAAGTGGGCACATACCTAGTTCAATTAACCTTTTTTATGGTGATGTAATAAAGCCTGATTTTACTTTAAAGTCTAAAGAAGTGTTAAAAGATAAAATTGAAAAACTTGGTATTGACTTAAACAAACATTTAATTACAACTTGTGGATCTGGAGTAACTGCTTCAATTCTTTACGTTATTTTTAAAGGTTTGGGGGCAAAAAAGGTATCAGTTTATGATGGTTCATGGTGCGAATGGGGAAGCTTAAATTAAAAGAATAATTGATTTTTTTTAAATAAAAATACAGAATTTAATTGGATATGTTTGAAAATTTAAAAACACAACCTGAAGATAAAATTATGGCTTTAATGTCATTGTATTTGGCTGATGGAAGAGAAGAAAAAATAGACTTAGGTGTTGGGGTCTATAAAAATAATAATGGTAAAACACCAATTATGAATGCAGTTCAAAAAGCTGCAAGTATACTAAAGGACACACAAAAAACTAAAAGCTATGTAGGCCTATCAGGTAACTTATCTTTTATAGATAAAATCAGTAAATTAGTTTTAGGTAGCGTTGTTTCAAAGGATCGAATTGTAGGGGTACAAGCACCTGGAGGAACAGGAGCATTTCATCAAATATTACTTTTAATAAGGTCTATGGAAAAAGATAAAAAAGTATGGATTTCATCACCATCATGGCCAAATCATGCTGCAATTTTAAAGCATTTAGGAATAAAGTTTAATAGTTATTATTATTTTGATGATGAAACTTGTGAAGTAAATTTTCCTAGAATGATGTTTGATCTTGAAAAAATGAATTCTGGGGATGTTTTACTTTTGCATGGTTGTTGTCACAATCCTACTGGGGCTAATTTATCTTTAGAACATTGGTCTGAGCTAACAAAATTTTGTGAGAAAAAAAATATTCTTCCCCTGATTGATTTGGCTTATCAAGGTTTTGGTGATGGAATTGATGAGGATGTCAAAGGAGTTCAATATATGGCATCTAAATTACCAGAACTATGTATTGGTGTTTCTTGTTCTAAGAACTTTGGATTATACAGAGAAAGAGTAGGAGCCTCATTATTGGTAGTTTCGAATAAAAAAAATTGTAAATTAGCTGAAGATAATTTGAAATCATTTAATAGGGTAACTTTCTCTTTTCCTCCAGATTATGGAGCATCACTTGTGGATATTGTTTTGGGGGGAGATGATTTTCAAAATAAAGAATTAATAAAATTATGGCAAAAAGAATTAAATAGTATGAGAAATGGAATGCTTAAGCTTAGAAATTCATTGTCTGATTCTTTAAAGTTAAGTACTAACTCAACTAGATTTGATTTTATCAAGCGGCATAGGGGAATGTTTTCACTTATGGGTTTATCAGTTGATCAAATTACAAAATTAAGATCTGAATTTGGTATCTATATGGTAGGAGATTCTAGGATTAACATTGCTGGGTTAAATAAAGATAAAATTGAATATTTCTCTTCATCTATAGCTTCTGTTATTTGATTAGCCATAGTTATGTATTATAGTAATGCTATGGTAGAAATTATAAAATAAGAAAGAAAAATATCATGGATGAAAAAATTTATTATCCCGATGTAACAAATTCTAAAGCATTTAAGGTAGATGAAAAAAAATATAAAGAGATGTACGAAGAATCAATCTGTCACCCAGAGAATTTTTGGGGTAAGATGGGAAATAGAATTGATTGGATTACTCCTTTTACAAAAGTAAAGAATACTTCCTTTTCCCAAAAAGATGTTTCAATAAAATGGTATGAAGATGGAACATTGAATGTAAGTTACAATTGTATTGATCGACATCTACAAGAAAACAGGAATAAGGTTGCCATAATTTGGGAAGCAGATGAACCGAATTTATCGAAGAAAATTACCTATGGAGAACTATATGAGCAAGTTTGTCGTCTAGCAAATATTTATAAAGAGTTAGGTGTAAAAAAGGGAGATAGAGTTATACTTTATATGCCTATGATACCTGAAGCTGCATATGCTATGTTAGCATGCGCTAGAATTGGTGCTATACACTCAGTGGTATTTGGGGGCTTTTCACCTGAAGCTCTTGCAAGTAGGATAACTGATTGTGGAGCTTGTTTGGTAGTGACAGCTGATGAAGGCCCTAGAGGTGGAAAACTTGTACCGTTAAAAGAGAATGTAAATAAAGCTCTAGAAATTTCTGGTGACATAAAAACACTAGTAGTAAGTCGAACAGGCGGTAATGTTCATATGAAAGAAGACAGGGATTTTCTATACAATGAAATGATAGACCTTGTAAGTGAAACTAATGTACCAGAAGAAATGTCTGCTGAAGAACCTCTTTTTATTTTATATACTTCTGGTTCTACTGGAAAA
This sequence comes from Paracoccaceae bacterium, assembly GCA_045565285.1. Classification (GTDB taxonomy): domain Bacteria; phylum Pseudomonadota; class Alphaproteobacteria; order Rhodobacterales; family Rhodobacteraceae; genus CACIIZ01. The sequence continues at coordinate 66,267 of JBJLFR010000016.1, read as the reverse complement.
CCTAAGGGGGTACAGCACTCAAGTGGTGGTTATATTGTTTATGCTTCTTTAACACATGAGTATATTTTTGATTATAATAAAGATGATATTTACTGGTGTACAGCTGATGTTGGCTGGATTACTGGACACAGTTATATTATTTATGGTCCGTTATCAAATGGCGCAACTACTTTAATGTTTGAGGGGGTACCAACATATCCGGATTGTTCGAGATTTTGGCAGGTATGTGAAAAACATAATGTAAATCAATTTTACACAGCTCCCACAGCTATTAGGGCATTAATGGGGCAAGGTGATGATTTTGTAAATAATTGTAATTTATCAAGTTTAAGAATTTTGGGTACAGTTGGCGAACCTATTAACCCAGAAGCATGGGAGTGGTATAATAGGGTAGTAGGCAAAGGGAAGTGCCCAATAGTAGACACTTGGTGGCAAACTGAAACTGGGGGAATATTGATTACTCCTTTGCCTGGTGCAACACCTACTAAACCAGGATCAGCTACGAACCCTTTTTTTGGTATTAAGCCTGTGATTATGGATCCTAAAACAGGTCAAAAATTATCCGATAATAATGTTGAAGGTGTATTAGCTTTTGAAGATAGTTGGCCTGGCCAAATGAGGACTATTTTTGGTGATCATGAAAGGTTTATAAAAACCTATTTTAATGATTTTAAAGGATATTATTTTTCTGGTGACGGGTGTAAAAGAGATAACGACGGATATTATTGGATAACTGGAAGAGTTGATGATGTCCTGAATGTTTCTGGTCATAGGATGGGTACTGCTGAAATTGAAAGTGCATTGGTATCTCACCCTTTAGTATCAGAAAGTGCCGTAGTAGGTTATTCTCACAAGATTAAAGGCCAAGGAATTTATGCTTTTGTAACACTTATGGTTGGAGAAAACCCAACTAAAGAACTAACTCAAGATCTAGAAACTTGGGTTAGAAAAGAAATTGGTCCTATTGCAAAACCAGATTTCATCCAATGGTCTCCAAATCTTCCCAAAACAAGATCTGGAAAAATTATGAGAAGAATATTAAGAAAAATTGCAGAAAATAAATATGAAGACTTAGGTGATACTTCAACTTTAGCTGATCCAAATGTTGTTAATAACTTAATTGAAAATCGTTTAAATAAATAAGTATTGAATTTAAAATAAAATTATTGGTATTATATCTATCATGAAAAATTTTTTCAATATATCTATTTGTATTTGTATTAGTTTGATTTCTGCTTGTAATACAACTACACAGGGTGCCTACAATAATTATGACTACATTCAAGGGGGTCCTGTACCTGTGAAAATTGAAACAGAGGAAAGCAAATCAACTTCAAATGGTAAGTGCCTGGCTGGTACTCTAAGTTGGCTTATAGGACAACCTGAAACAGCTTTAATTGCGATGGAATATCCTAAAGACACTCGAAGGCTTGAGGAATATGACGATCAAAGCATTGATGAAAATTATAGTTCTCGATTAAATTTAGTAATTGGTTCAGACAGAAAGATAACAAATGTCTTTTGTGGTTGATGCAGTAATTAAATGTAACTTATTAGTTTTTAATGATAAATAATAAAATAATAACTTAAGAATTAATTTCTTTTTGAGGCTTCAACTTATATATCATATAATTATTATATTTTAGAAATGAGTTTATTGTTCTCGTGCTTTTAAATAGTCTATTCTCTAAGCGTAATCGTTTCCTTTTACTAATTAAAATTTTGTAGAATATATTTAAAAATTTTAAAGTAATTGGTCTATTTATTTTAAGACTAGCTATAACTCTATTAATTGAAAAACCCAAAGTATTGTAAAACTTTTGCTCTAATTCTATGGATGGAGCCACTAATTTAGTTATTTCTTTTTTTGCAATAACATTAATTTTTTGTACACTTAATTCCTTTTCCATACTTATTAACGATGCTCCACCACCAGGTTGACGAAACATTCCTTCTTGTTTTTTTTCAGATCTAAAACAATCTGCTATAAGTATCTCACCATCATTATTTAAAATACTACTTGCCTTTTGAAGAGCTGTTTTTATAGGAATATATTGAAAACTTTCGGCGAAAAGACATAAATCAAATAAATTATCCTTTGGTAAATAATCTTCAAATGTTGTAATAAATATTTTCGCTTTATTACTTGTATTTTTTTTTGCATGCTCTGCTAAAATTTTACTAGGTACTATTATTGTCACTCTATGTCCTAGAGCTATCAATTTTTTTGCCGTCTCACCTGCCCCACCACCAATATCTACAATTTCTAGTTTTTTATTATTTTTTTTCTTTGGTAAATATTTAAATAATAGATCTGTGTAAGCTTCTTGTGCTTTTCCTAAGTTATCAAGAGTAACATCTAATTTTTCCCATAAACCATAATGTAAATGCTCTTTTCCAGTAACAAAACTACTGACTTTGAGAGCTATATCAAGACCTATTAATCTGGAAGATTCTTTTTTTTTCTTTTTAAAAATATTCATCATCATAATTTTAGGTTCACCACTAATCACACTAAAGTTTACATTAGATAAATATCAATAAAAATTGAAGAAAACCTTAATATTCTTTAAGGCGTATTATTATATCCACATTCATAATTTTCGAGTTTTTTGGAGGTTTTGGTAAATTTTGGATTTCTAGAAAATTACCAGGTGCATCAGTTAATTTTCCTGTTGCTTCCCAATAGAAATGAGTATGATTATCGAGCCTTGTATCAAAATAACACCGAGAACCATCAACAATAATTTTATTCAAAAGGCCAGAGTCTGAAAAAGACTGTAGTGTGTTATAAACAGTTGCTAAAGAAACTTTTAATTTGCTTTCTTTTACTTTCTCAAAAATTTCTTCAGCCGTAAAGTGTTGATGTTTGCCTTCTCCAATTAAAAGGTTAGCCAATAATATTCTCTGTTTTGTTGGACGCAAACCAACTTTATAAAGCCAATTGGTGGCACAAAACTTATTTGAATTAATCATATTTACACTAATTTTACATTGATTATAATAATATTTTAAAATTGTTTATCAATATAAAATTGATATTTTTTTAATTAGTACAAATTTTATATCAATTCCTCTTAAATTTGTCTTTTTAATATATTTTAGGTATTTCTTGCGCCATTATTAATAAGAGTGGTATGAATATATACATATAAAAATAAATTGGTCAAGAATATGAAAATTAATAAAGAGGAATTATTAAGATGTTCTAGGGGTAAAATGTTTGGAAAAGGGAATCCCCAATTACCTTTGCCTCCAATGCTTATGTTTGATGTCATTTGTGAAATTTCCAAAGATGGCGGAAACAACAAAATGGGGCATGTTATTGCAGAATTAGAAATTAGTCCCGATTTGTGGTTTTTTGATTGTCATTTTGTTGGTGATCCTGTAATGCCTGGTTGTCTTGGCTTAGATGCTCTGTGGCAATTAACTGGTTTTAATCTAGGTTGGAGAGGACTTAAAGGTCGAGGAAGAGCATTGGGGGTAGGTGAGGTTAAATTTAAAGGTATGGTAACACCAAATACAAAACTAGTTAGATATGAGATTAATTTTTCAAGAGTTTTAGATAGAAGACTAAAGCTTGGAATATCTGATGGTAAAGTATTTGCTGATGATGAAGAGATTTTTGTTGCTAAAGGTTTAAAAGTTGGTTTGTTTGACAATTAGTATGTCAAAAATTTTATATACCTAATTTCTAGGGGAAAATTTTATGAAAAGAGTAGTTGTTACAGGTTTAGGCATTGTTTCATCAATTGGTATTGATGCAGGAGAAGTAATAGAATCTTTGAAAAAAGGAAATTCTGGTATATCATTTTCTGAAGAATATGAGTTCTATGGTTTTAGGTCTCAAGTTCATGGTATGCCAAAAATTAACCTTTCAGATCATATTGATAAAAGACAACTAAGATTTATGGGTGATGGAGCTGCTTATAATTATATTGCGATGCAACAAGCAATAAATGATAGTGGTTTAACAGAAATGGAAGTATCTAATGAAAGAACTGGTCTAATAGTCGGTTCTGGGGGGCCATCAACTAAGAATCTTTTTAACGCTCATCAAATAGTACTAGAAAAGAAGAGTCCAAAAAGAATGGGTCCTTTCATGGTTACACGTGGGATGTCTTCAACTAATTCAGCATGTTTGGCTACACCTTTTAAAATTAAAGGAGTGAATTATTCAATTTCATCTGCTTGCTCCACATCAGCTCATTGTATTGGAAATGGTTTAGAACAAATTCAATTAGGGAAACAAGACGTCGTATTTGCTGGTGGTGGTGAAGAATTAGATTGGACACTGTCTTGCCTTTTTGATGCGATGGGAGCAATGTCTAGTAAATACAATGATCAACCAACAAATGCGTCTAGAGCTTATGATCAAGATAGAGATGGGTTTGTAATTTCAGGAGGTGGAGGAGTTTTAGTACTAGAATGTTATGAGCATGCGAAAGCTAGAGGTGCAAATATTTATGCTGAAATAACAGGATATGGAGCAACCTCCGACGGTCATGACATGGTTGCTCCTTCTGGTGAGGGTGGAGAAAGATCAATGAAACTTGCTTTGTCGACAATTAAAAATAGAAAAATTTCCTATATAAATGCTCATGGTACTTCAACTCCTGCTGGAGATGTAGTTGAGTTGGAAGCAATTAGAAGAATTTTTGGCATGGAAAATATCCCACCTATTTCATCTACTAAGTCTTTGTCCGGACATAGTTTAGGTGCGGCTGGTGTTCATGAAGCAATATATTCTATTTTAATGATGAAATCAGGCTTTTTATCAGCAAGTGCAAATATTTTTAATTTAGATGATGCTGTTCAACCAAATGAAATATTGATTAAATCCAGAAAAAATGTTGAGTTTGATACAGTACTTTCTAACAGTTTTGGATTTGGTGGTACAAATGCAACATTAGCTTTTAGCAAATTGAGAGAATGATGCCAATAACAATGAGAAATAAGTGTGGTTTAATTCTCGGTGTTGCAAATGATAGGTCTATTGCTTGGGGAATTTCTAAAGTTTTATCAAATTCTGGAGCTGAAATTGCCTTATCTTATCAGAATGAAAGTCTATTAAAGAGAGTAGGTCCACTAGCAAAAACTATTAATGCTAATATTTGTATGTTAGTGGATGTTCAAAATGAAGATTCTTTGGATAGTATTTTTAAAGAGATTAAGAACAAGTGGGGAAAGTTAGATTTTTTAGTTCATGCATTAGCTTATTCAGATAAAGAAGAGTTAAATGGTAGGTTTGTTAATTCTTCGAGAGAAAATTTTTTAAAATCTTTTGATATTTCTTGCTATAGTTTTGTAAATTTAGCTAAAAGGTGTATTCCCTTGATGACTAATGGTGGTGCTTTGCTAACGGTGTCTTATATGGGAAGTCAGCGTGTCACTCCGAATTATAATATAATGGGCCCAGTAAAAGCAGCTTTGGAATCTTCTGTCAGGTATCTTGCAAATGATTTAGGGCCGGATAAAATTAGAGTAAACGCAATTAGTCCTGGGCCTATGAAAACTTTAGCAGGTGCAGCCATTGGAGGAGCACGACAAGTATTTAGGGTTACTGAAAAAAATGCACCACTTAGACAAAATGCAGATCTTGAAGCTGTTGGAAATGCTGCCCTTTATTTGTTGAGTGACAGTAGTTCATCCACCACTGGTGAAATAATATATGTTGATGGTGGGTACCATGTTATGGGACTTCCACAAATTGAAAATATTTAACTGATATTTTCTTTTGATTTGGAGAAATTAAATGCAAAAGATATTTATTTTTGATGCTTATGGAACCTTGTTTGATGTTAATGCAGCTGCTAGAAATTATTCAAAAAAAACAGCTGATAATGATTTTGTAAATGTGTGGGACAAAGTTTCTAAATTATGGCGTGAAAAACAGATTGCATATACATGGTACTATAATTCAATTGATTATAAGACTAATTTTTGGAAAGTAACAGAAGATGCTTTAGATTATTCATTGGAGTTTTATAATTTAAAAAATACTAAAAACCTGAAAAATAATTTACTCAAACTTTATAAAGAACTTGACATATTTCCTGAGGTTTTAGAAGTAATAAAAAATTTAAAATCAAATGGGTATTCCACTGCCATTTTATCAAATGGTACTATGGAAATGCTAAATAATGCAGCTTCAAGCTCAAAAATAACAAGTTACTTAGATGTGATTTTATCTGCTGAGAAATTTGGTTTATTTAAACCAAATAAAAAAATTTATAATATGGTATTAGAATATTTTTCTTGTGATAAGAAAGATGTTATTTTTATTTCATCAAATGGTTGGGATGCAGCAGGAGGATCAGCTTTTGGATTTTCAAGTTTATGGATAAATAGAAGTAATTTACCTAAGGAAAGTATCCCATGGAAACCAACCTGGACTGGAAGTGATTTAAAATCAATATTCAATATCATATAAGATTTAACTAAGGAAAATTGAATTGTCAAATATAGACCTTATTTCAAAAGCTCAAAATTATGGAAAAAACTTCATTTTTAAACACCATTATTATTTAACTCAAAAGTTAATCAAATTATAGGAAAAAATATTTTTATAAAACCAGAATGCCTTCAAGTAACAGGTAGTTTTAAGTTTAGAGGTGCTTGGTTTGCAATTTCACATCTAAAGAATGAAAATAAAATTTCAAATGGTGTTGTTACATATTCTTCTGGAAATCATGCTCAAGGAATAGCTGCAGCATCTCAGCTTCATGGAATACCGTCTGTAATAGTAATGCCCAAAGATGCTCCTAAACAAAAAATTTCTAAAACCTTAGATTATAACGCTGAGATAATTTTTTATGATAGGTATAACGAAATAAGAGAACAAATAGGAGAAAATATAGCTGTCGAAAAAAAACTAAAACTTATAAAACCATATGATGAACATTTAGTTATTGCTGGTCAAGGAACATGTGGTTTAGAAATTGTAGATCAATCCAAAAAGTTAGGGTTAGAAAAAGCTGAAGTATTAGTTTGTTGTGGTGGTGGAGGATTATCTGCCGGAATCTCTTTAGCTCTAGAAAAATTTGCGCCTTCATTTAAATTAAGAACGTGTGAACCAGAATTTTACGATGATACTGCTCGATCTTTAAAATCAGGGAAAAGAGAAATTAATGAAACTAATAATCCATCAATATGTGACGCAATTCTAACTCCAACTCCTGGAGAATTGACTTTCCCAATATTAAAAAGAAATGCTGGAGAAGGTCTTGTTGCTAGTGAAACCGAAGTTTTAAAAGCTATGAAATTTTTATACCAACATTTTAAAATTGTTTCAGAACCAGGAGGAGCTGTTGCAGCAGCAGCAGCCATTTTTTCTAAAAATAAACTTAAAGAAAAAGATATAATAGTTGTAGTGACTGGAGGAAATGTAGATAGTAACATTTTTTCTAAAGCAATATCTGATTATTGATTTTAATAAATAATTTCTCACCTATTTCTAATTTTAGAATTATCTGGATCGTAGGGACTATCTTCAACTATAATTGCTGGCCAAAGTTGATTTAGTATTTTTACTTCTAATTTTTCACCCACATTTGATAGCTCTTTTTTTAAATAACCCATTCCAATTGATTTTTTGAAAACAACTGAATATCCACCTGAAGTAAGTCTTCCAACGGTTTTACCTTCTTTATAAATTGCCTCTCTTCCCCAAACATCACAGTCTTTTGGTCCATCAATTAACAGTGTTACACATTTTGATTTTATATTACGTTTTTGAAGCCCTTTTTTTCCTAAGAAATCTTTATTTAAATTAACAAATTTATCTAAACCAGCTTCAACTAGACAAGCATCTCTACCAAGTTCGTTTCCAAAAGCTCTATAACTTTTTTCCTGCCGTAACCAATTTTGAGCTCTTGATCCAACTAATTTGAGATCGAAATCCTTACCAGTAGTTAAAAGTATATCAAGTAGTCTGTTCTGAAATTCAATAGGATAGTGTAATTCCCAACCTAATTCTCCCGTATATGCTACTCTTATAGCTAGTATTGGTATCATATCTAATTCTATATTTTGAGATGATAGCCAGGGAAAATTTTCATTAGAAAGTAAATTATTTGGGTCCTTATCATTAATCATGCTAATCATAAATTCTTTAGACTTTGGGCCTGCAATCGCAAAAGCTCCAAATTGGCTTGTAACATCTTGAATTTCAACATAGCCGAATTCCTTTTCTTTTTCTTGGGCATTTTTAATTAAATAATCCTTATCATAATCAGTAAGAGCACCAGCTGATATAAGATAAAATTCGTTTTGATTCTTTCTAACTATTGTATATTCAGATCTAACTGTACCTGTAGAAGTTAAACAATATGTTAAACTTATTCTATTTATTTTAGGTAAATTATTACAAGTAAACCAATCCAAAAAGAGAGCTGCACCAGGACCTTTTACTATATGTTTAGTGAATGCAGAAATATCGATTAATCCTACTTTTTCTCTAATTGCTAAAGCTTCATTTTTAGTATATTCCCACCATTTACCTCTTCTAAAACTTCTTGAATCAAGATCATTAAACTCCTTTTCTGCATAGTAATTAGGTCTTTCCCAACCATTTACCTGACCAAATTGTGCTCCATAACTTTTAAGTTTTTCGTAACATGGAAAAGTTCTTAACGGTCTGCAAGCTGGTCTCTCTTCATCGGGGTGGTGAAGAACGTAGACATGCTCGTAACATTCCTCATTTTTTCTTGCTGTGTACTCTGTTGTAATCCATGATCCATATCTCTTAGGGTCGAGACTTGTCATATCTATTTCTGCCTCTCCGTTAATCATCATTTGGGCTAGATAATAACCTGCACCCCCTGCTGCTGTTATTCCAAATGAAAAACCTTCAGCTAACCAAAGATTTCTTAAACCAAATGCTGGTCCTAGAAGAGGATTCCCATCAGGGGTATAACAGATGGGGCCATTAAAATCATCTTTTATTCCAAGAGTTTCAGTGCTAGGGATTCTTTTTATAAAAGATAAATATTCATGTTCTATTCGATCAAGATCTAATGGGAATAAATCAGCTCTAAAATTTTTAGGAACACTATACTCAAACCGTGCTGGTGCATTTTTTTCATATGGCCCTAATATCCATCCACCCCTTTCTTCTCTTACATACCATTTTGCGTCTGCATCTCTAAGAACAGGATGTTCATTATTATTTTTTCTAAATTCAATAAGTCTAGGATCTTCTTCAGTTACAATATATTGGTGTTCTACAGGTATAGCAGCAATTTTAGTATTTATTAGATTAGCAGTATTTTGCACATGATTTCCTGTAGCAGTAACTAGGTGTTCAGCTACATATGTTATAGTATCTTCACTAGGAATGAGATTCCCACCTTTTTCAACCATTTTTGAGCACTTTACGTGCCACACTTTTCCATCCCAAAAGAAAGAATCTGCTTGAGTTTTTCTTTCAATTTTTACACCCCTTGATCTGGCACTTTTTGCTATCGCTTGCGTTAAATCAGCAGGATTTATGTAACCATCTGTAGGATGATAAATAGCCCCTTTTAAATCTTCAGAATAAACTAAGGGCCATTTTTCTTTAATTTGTTTAGGACTTTTCCATTCATATGGAATATTTACTGTATCTGCCGTTGAACTATATAGCATAAATTCGTCCATACGATCTTGTGTTTGAGCCATTCTTAAATTACCTACGACTTTAAAACCAATATCTATACCTAGTTCTTTTTCTAATTTTTTATAAAATTTAACTGAATAGTCATGAATGTGACTTGCTGCATATGACATATTAAATAAAGGAAGAAGTCCTGCAGCGTGCCAAGTAGATCCGGAAGTCAATTCATCTCTTTCTATTAATACTATATCTTTCCAACCACCTTTTTGTAAATGATAAGCGATGCTGGCACCTACAACTCCACCACCAACTATTAGAACTTTTACATGTAATTTCATTTAAAACCCTTACTAAATCTGGAATTTATTATTTATTAAAATGACTAAGTCATTTTAATAAATAATAATAATCGTTAATAATTAAAATTTACAATCATTTAATAAAAATTTTAATAAGTTTTCATCTCTTGATTGCCATTAAAATTTATAATAGTTATTCTTACGATTAAAAAAAATATATAGCATGAATAAAAAAATTAAAAAAATATTTTTAAAAACCTATGGTTGCCAAATGAACGTTTTTGATTCTGAAAGAATAGAAGAGTCTTTAATCAATTTAGGTATTAAAAAAGTAAGTGAAGAACAAAATTCAGATTTAATAATACTGAATACTTGTCACATTAGGGAAAAAGCTGCAGAGAAAGTATACTCAGAATTAGGACGCTATCAAAAGTTAAAGCAAAAAAACCCTAAGTTAAAAATAGGTGTCATTGGTTGTGTAGCTCAAGCTGAAGGACAAGAAATAATTAAAAGATCAAAAATAGTCGATATGGTTATCGGTCCACAAGTTTATCATAGGTTACCTGAAATAATTCAAAAAATAGAAAGTAATGAAAAAGTAGTAGATACTGATTTTCCATTAGAGGATAAATTTGATAAATTAAATTTAGCTAAAAATATAAAAAGAAATTCAACTGCTTTTTTAACAATACAAGAAGGGTGTGACAAATTTTGTTCATTTTGTGTAGTACCCTACACTAGAGGGGCAGAAAGATCGAGATCTCCTGAAGTAATTATAAGAGAAGCAAGTGAACTGGTAAACTCAGGAGTAAAAGAAATCACATTATTGGGGCAAAATGTGAATGCATATTATTTTTTGGATAAAAATAATAATAATATTGATTTTGCAAATCTTATTAAAGTTTTGTGTAAAATAGATGACTTAAAAAGATTAAGATTTGTAACATCACACCCAAGAGATATGACAGAAAATCTCATTAATCTTTTTGGGAAAGAAGAAAAATTAATGCCATATCTTCATCTTCCAATTCAATCAGGTAGTAATAAAATACTCAAGAAAATGAATAGAGGTCATACGGTTGAATTTTATGTAGATATTATTTCTAAACTAAAAAAAATCAGACCAGAGATAGCCATTTCAGGTGACTTTATTGTTGGATTTCCAGGTGAAACAGATGAAGATTTTCAAAAAACTTTAGAGATATGTAAAATAATTAAATATTCACAAGCATATAGTTTTAAGTATTCTCCTAGAACTGGTACTCCCTCATATGAAATGAAGGACATTCCGGATAATGTTAAAAGATACCGTCTTTCGAAACTTCAAGAAACCATTTCATTATATCAGCAGGAATTTCAACAAAACCTAGTTGGATCAGTTCAAGAAGTTCTTATTGAAAAAATTGGTAAATTAAATGGACAATATATTGGTAGAACTCCTTATATGAATCCAGTGGTAATTAAATCCAAAGAGAATCAAATTGGCAAAATCCTTCCTATTAAAATTTGTGCAACTAATGGACTGAGTTTATCAGGTGAATATGTTATCTAATTCCAATATGGTGATTTATTTCTTAACACCCATTTCACAAATTAGTTCCATTATAGTATTTTATTTTTTTATTTAACATGAAGTCAAAATTGTCAAAAATTGATAATCAAATAATAGAAGACTTAGAAACACCTCTTGAAATTGTATTACATGATAATAGTATCTTAATTGAACTTTGTGGAATTAGAGATCAGAATCTTATTTTTTTAGAAGATAAATTAGGTATCCAAATTACAAGGAGAGGAAACAAGCTCAGTTTTTCTGGTAATTTTGAGGATCGTAAAAAAGCCGCAAATATCTTAAAAAATATTTATTCTTCCCTAGAAGAGGGACGTTTTTTTGATGGAAATGATATTATTGATTTTATATTAACAAGCCTAAAAATGACTGATTTTTCTACAAAAGAAAAAAAACATGAAAATTCTTTTAATGATTTTGACCTTAAAACCAAAAAGAAACTTATTAGTCCAAGAAACAATAATCAAAAAGATTTTATTAGAAATTTAATGAAATATGATTTAACTTTCGGGATAGGTCCTGCTGGTACTGGAAAAACCTATTTGGCAATAGCAGTTGCAGTATCTATGTTTTTAAAAGGTCAGGTAGATAAAGTTGTTTTAACAAGGCCTGCAGTTGAGGCAGGAGAAAAACTCGGTTTTTTACCTGGTGATATTAAAGATAAAATTGATCCCTATATGCAACCATTATATGATGCATTAAACGACTTTCTTCCTGCAAAACAAGTCTCTAAAATGTTAGAGGATAAAAAAATAGAAATTATACCTTTGGCTTTTATGAGAGGAAGAACACTTTCAAATTCTTTCATAATTTTAGACGAGGGTCAAAATACAACTTCAAATCAAATGAAAATGTTTTTAACCAGACTAGGGAAAAATTCTAAAGCTGCAGTTACTGGGGATCTTACCCAAATTGATTTACCTAAAGGTTTTGAAAGTGGTCTTTATGAAGCTACAAAAATTTTGAATAAATTGACTGACTTAGGTTTTGTTTATTTTTCATCAAAAGATGTTGTAAGACATAATCTTGTTCAAAAAATTGTTGATGCTTACGATAATAATGCATAATCAGATAAATTATCATATGTCAGCTAAAATTAATATAAATATTCAAGAAAAAAAATGGTCTAGAGTTGACTTGTTAAAAGTATCTAAAAAAGCATTTAAGTCTACCTTTAAAACTTTGGCATATCCAAAAATTTTTAAATTTCTAGAAGTTTCTATTTTAGCTTGTAATGATAAAAAAATAAAAGAATATAATAAAATATTTATGGATAAGAACATAGCTACTAATGTACTTAGTTGGCCAAGGTTAAAAAAATTGAATTATAGAGATTTGTTGGAAAAAAAAGATATTTCATATCTAATTTCTGAACAAGAAGGTACTTTAGACATTGGTGATATTGCTATTTCTTATGATACTTGTTTAAAAAAAGCCAAAGAATTAAATTTTAATTTTGAAGACTATACAATGCATATGTTAGTTCATTCATGTCTTCACTTGTTAGGATTTGATCATAAAAATAATTTTGAATTTAAACTTATGAAAGAAGTAGAAATTAAATCCTTAAAAGATTGTGGAATAATTGCTCCTTATAATATATATCAATAAATCTTTAATTTATGGAATTAAAAATGCAAAAAACTCAAAAAAAAGAAAAGCAAAGTTCTTTCTGGAATAATGTTTTTAATAATGAAGAAAAAAAAGAGGCCACTGGAGTTGTTGATCAAAATTTACCAAGCCTTAGTGATATCAGGGTTGAAGATATTGCTATTCCTAAAGCTGACATTATAGCAGCCTCGGACGATATGAGATCTCAAGAGTTATCGGACATCTTTAGGAAGTTTCGATTATCAAGAATTCCAATTTTTAAAGATACATTGGATAATCCATTGGGACTACTACATCTTAAAGATTTTGCTTTAGGAGATGGTTTTAATAAAGAGAATGTATTAGAGATTAAAAATAAAATTAGACCCCTAATTTTTGTTCCACCTTCGATGAATTTAAAAATTCTTTTGCAAAAAATGCAAACTGAAAGAATACATATGGCGCTAGTTATTGATGAGTATGGTGGAGTAGAAGGTTTAGTTACAATCGAGGATTTATTAGAAGAAATTGTTGGAGAAATAATTGATGAGCATGATGAGGATGAGGATCAATTATGGGTAGAAGAAGAACCAAACCTTTTTTTAGTAAATGCAAGATTAGAATTAAATATGTTTAGATCTCAATCAGGTGTCAATTTAAGATATGATAATTCTCAAGATGAAGAATATGAAACTATAGGTGGTCTAGTTAATTCTCTTACAAATAGGATACCTGTTAGAGGAGAGGTTATAAAGGATATTTTTGGAAATGAATTTAGTATAGTAGAGGCTGATGCGAGAAGGATAAAAAGGTTAAGACTACAATTATCTAAAAAATTTAAAAGAGAAAATGTGGAAATTAAATAAAAACTATTTTTTTAACATTTCATATTTTTATTTAATTTTTCCACTAATCCTTGGTTGTTTGTTATCTTTAGCCAACCCACCCTTTTCATATCCATACATTATTATACCTATATTAGCTGTAGTTAGTTATAACTGGTTAAAGAAAAATTTTAAGTTAATCGAATCTTTTTTTTATGGATTTTTTTTTGCTTTTGGTTATTTTATTTGTTCTTTAGTATGGATTGTTGAACCATTCTTAATTGAAATCAATTCAACAGTTATTTTTGCACCTTTTGCATTATTATTGTTGTCTGGAATACTTGCATTTTTTTGGGGTAGTGCATTTTACTTTTCAAGTTATAAAAATGATTTTACAAATAAAAAGAAATCCCTTCTGAAACTTATAATTTTTTTTTCACTAGCTGAATTTTTAAGATCTTTTTTATTTACTGGCTTTCCTTGGGTTTTATTAGGTTTGGCTTTTATAGATACTCCTATTTCTCAAGCACTATCAATTTTTGGTCCATATTGGTTAACATTTATAATAATTTTTTTATGTCTAATAATTCCAACTGGTTTAATGGGAATTTTAATTTCAATAGCTGGATTTTTTTTACTAAATTTTTATGGGATATATCGATATGATAGAGTTGAGTATGATGAATCAAATAAACAAATAAGAATTATCCAACCTAACATAGCCCAGAAAAACAAATGGAAAAAAGAGTTAGGCGAAATTCATTTTAACAACCTAATTAAATTAAGTAATATTAATTCAGAAAATATAGATATATTTATATGGCCTGAAACGTCGGTTCCATTTTTTCTTGAGTATAAAAAAAATTTTCAAGAAACTATGTTCAAAAATATTTCCAAGCCAATTATTTTAGGGGCAAGAAGGTATAATAAAGAATCTAATAAGTTATATAATTCAGCATATTTTTTAAATGCTAATGGTAAAATTGAACAAATATACGATAAAAAGCATTTAGTTCCTTTTGGAGAGTTCATTCCTTTAGTTAATTTTTTAAATGTATTTGTTGAAACAGGAATTGACAATAATGGTATTACAGGATTCAGCATAGGAGAAAAATCAAATGAAATTGTTATTGATGATTTTAAAATAATTGCTGTTTTTATTTGTTATGAATCAATATTTTCAAGTTTGGTAGACAAGAATATTATAAATTCAGATATAATCATTCATTTAACAAATGACGCATGGTTTGGATCCTTTAGTGGTCCACATCAACATATTGTTCAATTAAGAGCTAGAGCTATAGAGCAAGGACTGCCAGCTATGAGATCTGCTAATACAGGTATTTCTGCCCTAATAGACCCATATGGTAGAATTATCAATAAAATACCTTTAAATGTTGAGGGTTATATAGATGTAAGTATACCAAAAAAGATCGATAAAACTTTGTATTCAAAAATTGGAGCTGTAAATTGGAATTTCTTTCTTATTAGTTTATTTGCACTATTGTATTTTTTGTGCTTAAAAAGAGGAATTAAAAAGAGTTAAACTTATTTATTGTTGTTAATGAATAATATGTCAGATATTTTAAATTATGATTTTACCTCAGAGTCTGTTTCAGAAGGTCATCCAGATAAAGTTTGTGATAAAATTTCAGACTCAATTTTAGATGAGCTTATAAAAATTGATAAAAAAGCCAGAGTTGGATGTGAAGTTTTTGCAACTACAAATCAAGTAATAGTTGGAGGTGAGGTTGGACTTGCTAACTCAATCAAAATTGAAGATTTATCTGAAATAGTAGTTGCAACAGTGAGATCTGCAGTTAGAACTATTGGTTATGAACAACAGGGATTTCATTGGAAAGAATTAAAGATTTTAAATTTACTGCACCAACAATCACCTGATATTGCGCAGGGAGTTGATAAAGAAGGAGCTGGAGATCAAGGAATAATGTTCGGATATGCAGTAAATGAAACTCCAGAACTAATGCCTGCTCCTCTTCAGTATTCACAAGCTATTTTAAAAAGACTTAGTATTGCTAGAAAAAATGAACTTAAAGATAAACTTGGCCCAGACTCCAAGTCTCAACTAACTGTAAATTACGTTGATGGAGTACCACACAATATAAAATCCATTGTATTATCTACTCAACATTTTGATGAAAAATTAACTTCAGAAAATATCAAGGAAATAATTTTTCCATATGTTTTAGAAACTTTACCTGAAGGTTGGATAACTGAAAATACTATTTGGCATGTAAACCCAACAGGGAAATTTGTAATCGGTGGTCCAGATGGAGATGCAGGGCTTACTGGAAGAAAAATAATTGTAGATACTTATGGTGGTGCAGCACCTCATGGCGGTGGTGCGTTTTCGGGTAAAGATCCAACAAAAGTTGATAGGTCAGCGGCTTATGTAGCCAGATATTTAGCTAAAAATATAGTATCAGCAGGTTTGGCAAAAAAATGTGTTATTCAGCTTTCTTATGCAATTGGTGTTTCACAACCTCTATCTATATATGTTAATACATTTAATTCAAACTCAGTTCCTGAGGATAAGATAATCAATAGTATTTTAAAAAGTATAGATTTAAGCCCCTCTGGTATAATTAAACATCTTAATTTACAAAAACCAATATATTCAAAAACATCTGCTTATGGTCATTTTGGTCAAAGTTATAGTGACGATGGTAGTTTTTCATGGGAAAAGACAGATTTAACTGAAATTCTAAAAAAAAATATAACCTGATATTAAATTTTATATTAATTTTTTGTAATTATATGAAAAAAGGAGAAAACAAAAATAAAATTTTTGGAAGAAGAAAGAGCAAAAATCTAAGCAATTTACAAAAAAAAAATCTTTCTAGATATATAAACGATTTTTCAGTATTTCAAAAAAATAGCAATGAAAATTTTAACTTTAAAAAATTAAATCCAAACGAATTATTTGATGATTTAAATGATATAAGACTTGAAATTGGTTTTGGGATGGGTGATTTTTTATTTGATAAAGCATTATTATACCCAAATGTAGGTTTTATTGGTTGCGAGGTCTTTGAAAATGGTGTTGCCAGTTTATTATCTAAGATTATTGAATTCAAAATAAATAATATACGTATCCATTTTGGAAATTGTCTAGATTTAATCCATAATTTTAACTATATGACATTAAATAAAATTTATATTTTATTTCCTGATCCTTGGCCTAAAAGTAAACATAGAAAAAGAAGATTTTTTAATGAAATAAATGCTATGTTTTTGTGTTCTTTATTAAAAAAAAACGGAACCATGAACATAGCAACCGATATAGAAGATTATGCAAACCAAATTTTAGGAATTATGCAGAAGAAAGATAATTTTGATTATTTTGATTCAAATTTTTTTCAAAGTACTAAAAATGTAAAAAAGAAATTAAATACAAAATATGAACAAAAGGCGCTAAAGTTTGGAAGAGAAACAAACTATTTAATTTTTAAAAAAAAATATGAGTAAACGTTTTCAAGCAATTTTATCCAATAAATCCTTGGGTTTGAAAGGTCAAATATATGTACCTAGTGATAAATCTATATCCCATAGAGCTCTTATTTTAGGAAGTTTGGCGGTTGGTAAAACTTCTGTTTCAGGACTCTTGGAGTCCGATGATGTATTTAAAACAGCAAATGGTTTAAAGGCTTTAGGTGTTGATATCTATAAGGAATCAGATCATTGGTGTGTACATGGTGTCGGTATTGGTGGATTTTGTGAACCTGACGATATTATTGATTGTGGAAACTCTGGAACTTCAGTTAGGTTATTAATGGGATTAGTATCAACTTGTCCTATAAAAGTTACTTTTACAGGAGATGATAGTCTTAGGAAAAGACCAATGGACAGAGTTATTAGCCCATTATCTTATTTTGGAGCAACATTTTCTTCGAACTATGATTGCAAACTTCCAATTAATGTTATTGGATCAAATGAACCCGTTCCAATAAGTTTCAATCTTAAAATTCCTTCGGCACAAGTGAAATCTGCAATTTTGCTAGCTGGTTTAAATGTGAGGGGCAAAACAACTGTATTAGAGAATGAACCTACAAGAGATCACACAGAAAAAATGTTACAACATCTTGGTGCTAAAATTCAAATTTTAAAAAAAGGATCGAGTAACATAATTTCAGTAAGTGGTTTTCCAAAATTAAATCCCAGTATTATAAGTGTTCCAGGTGATATCTCGTCAGCTGCTTTTCCAATTGCCTTAGCTTGCATGGTACCAAATTCTGAAATAATTGTCAAAAATGTAGGTTTAAATCCCTTAAGAGATGGGTTTATTGAGACATTGATTGAAATGGGTGCTAATATAAAAATTAAAAATAAAACCATAGAAGCAGGCGAATTAGTTGCTGATTTACACGTTAGTTATTCTCCAAACCTAAAAGGGGTTGAGGTACCGAAAGAAAGATCTGCTAGAATGATAGATGAATATCCTATTTTATCAATATTAGCAGCAACTGCGAAAGGGCCTACTATAATGATGGGTGTAGAGGAACTAAGATTTAAAGAAAGTGATAGAATTGAAGCTATTGTTGATGGTTTGGGAAGAAGTGGGATTAGTACAACACAAAAACAAGATCAATTAACTGTTTTTGGTAAAGAAAATCAAAAAATTAAGGGTGGAAGTATTATCAATGCCTCTAATGATCACCGAATAGCGATGTCTTTTGCTTCTCTTGGAAGTATTACTGAAAAAAGTATAGAGGTAAGAGGAGCATCTTCAATTAAAACAAGCTTTCCAAACTTTATAGAACTTATGAATTCCATAGGTTTGAACATAATCACATTAAATGATTAAAAGATGGTATTCTTAAGTAAAAATGTTAAATTGGTTATATTTTTTTTTATAAAATCATGAAATTTATTGTTGCTATTGACGGTACAGCTGCTTCAGGGAAAGGTACATTAGGCAAAAAAATTGCTCAACATTTTAACTTTAATTATTTAGATACGGGTATTTTATATAGGGTTGTAGCATATCACTTGCAATCTTCTTTCAGTTTTTCAAAAATTTCAAAACAAAAAGTCCAAGATTCTTTAAAGTTATTAAAAAATAAAAATTTCAAGCTAACTAATTTGAGGAATGAAATAATAACCCTTAAAGCGAGTAAAATTTCAAAAAATAAAATTGTAAGGGATAATCTTTTAAACTATCAAAGGGAGTTTGCATTGCAAAATGGTGGAGCAGTATTAGATGGTAGAGACATTGGTACTGTGGTATGCCCTGATGCAGATGTCAAAATATTTGTAGACGCAGACATTCAAATAAGAGCTAAAAGGAGATATGATCAATTTTTTGAAAACAATAAGAATTTAAATTTAAAAAATATAATTAACGACCTTACTAAGAGAGATAATTTAGATAAAAAAAGACAATTTTCACCAATGGTTCCTGCAAAAGATGCTTTTTTATTAAATACTTCTAATATAACTGTTGAAGAAGGAGTTAAAAAAATAATTTCAATAATTTCAAAAAAATTAGAAAAATAACATTGAATACTTAGATTTATACTATATTAACTTGTTTGATGAATATATTAAGAATCAATTTATAATAAGGAAACTATATGTCAGCACTTGCTACCATGGAAGCTTTTGAAAAATTACTAAATGAGAGTTTGGATAGTTCAACACCAAAAGAAGGTGCAGTAGTGAATGGATCAGTACTAGCAATTGAAGCTGGACAAGCTATTATTGATATAGGCTATAAAATGGAGGGAAGAGTTGATTTAAGAGAATTCTCTGTTCCTGGTCAACCTCCCGAAATTTCAATTGGTGATACAGTTGAAGTTTATCTTGAAAAAGTAGAGGGTACACGCGGAGAAGCACTGCTTAGTAGGGAAAAAGCAAGACGTGAGGAAGCATGGGATCGTTTAGAAAAGGCTTCTGAAAAAGAAGAAAAGGTAGATGGTGTTATATTTGGAAGGGTAAAGGGGGGCTTCACTGTAGATCTTGGAGGTGCAATAGCATTTCTTCCTGGTAGTCAAGTTGATGTAAGGCCTATTAGAGATACTAATTCTCTTATGAATGTTTCCCAACCTTTCCAAATACTTAAAATGGATAGACGCAGGGGAAATATTGTTGTATCAAGACGCGCTATTTTAGAAGAGTCCAGAGCTGAGCAAAGAGCTGAATTAGTAGGAAATCTTGCTGAAGGATCTATTGCAGATGGGGTCGTAAAGAATATTACAGAATATGGCGCTTTTATTGATTTAGGCGGAGTTGACGGTCTTTTGCATGTTACTGACATGGCTTGGAGAAGGGTAAATCATCCTTCAGAATTACTTAATCATTGGTGATACTATAAAAGTTCAAGTAATTAAGATAAATAAAGATACTCATAGAATAAGTCTTGGTATGAAGCAATTGCAAGATGATCCATGGAGTGATGTAGAAAAAAGATATCCATTAGGTTCTAATCATACAGGAAGAGTAACTAATATAACTGATTATGGTGCATTTGTAGAACTTGAATCTGGGGTAGAAGGTTTAGTACACGTTTCTGAAATGTCATGGACTAAAAAAAATGTGCATCCTGGAAAGATAGTATCTACTAGCCAAGAGCTGGAAGTTATGGTTCTAGAAATTGATACTGAAAAAAGAAGAGTTAGTTTAGGTTTAAAACAAACCAAGGGTAATCCGTGGGAAAATTTTGCTGAAAATAATCCGGTTGGTAGCAATGTAGAGGGTGAAATTAAAAATATCACCGAATTTGGATTATTTGTTGGTCTTGGGGAGGATATAGATGGTATGGTGCACTTGACAGATCTTGATTGGAATAAATCAGGTGAAGAAGCGCTAGAAGTTTATAATAAAGGTGAATTGGTAAAAGCTCAAGTAACCGATATAGATATAGAAAAAGAGAGAATATCTCTATCAATTAAAGCTTTAGAGAAAGATCCTTACGCAGATACTGTTAGTGAATTAAAAAGAGGTCAGATAGTTACGGTAACAATTTTAAATCTACAAGAAAATGGTGTTGATGTTGAATATAATGGATTAAATTCTTTTATCAGAAGGTCAGATTTATCACGGGATAGATCGGAACAAAGGTCTGACAAATTCGTCGTTGGTGATAAAGTTGATGTAAGAATTACGAATATTGATAAAACAAACCGTAAAGTGAGTTTCTCAATAAAGGCTAAAGAAATAGCTGAAGAAAAAGAGGCTGTACAGCAATATGGTTCTTCAGATTCTGGTGCATCTTTAGGAGATATATTAAGTGTTGCCTTGAATAAAGAGGATAAAGATTAAAGTTCTATAAAATGTCTTTAGATTGGCAAATTTTAGAAGAAAATAAAAATAAATGGTATAGAAAGGGATTATGGCGTGGGATATTTATTTCTATATTTTTAGCTACTATTTTTTTTCTATTCTTAAATTTTAATAATTTTTTTACAAATTTTCCACACATTGCCAGAATAAGCATTAATGGTATCATTTTTGATAATTATAAATTAGTTGAAACTATAGATAATCTTTCAAGAAACGATAATGTAAAATCGGTTCTTGTGAAGATAAATAGTCCAGGTGGTACTGTAGTTGGTTCAGAGAGTCTATATTTAGCAGTTAATAGTTTATCCAAAAAAAAACCAGTAATTTCTTTAATGGGTGAAGTTGCAACTTCTGGGGGTTACATTGTAGCTCTAGCTTCAAACTATATTCTTGCAAGACAAAATACATTAACTGGATCTATTGGTGTGATTGTTGAATACCAAAATTTCTCAGAACTTTCTGAGAGGATAGGTATAAGTATTGACACCATAAAGTCAGGAAAAGTCAAAGGTGGTCAAAATCCTCTTTTACCTTTGGATCCTTTAGTTAAAATTAATGATCAAAAATTAGTTGATTATAGTTTTAATTGGTTCATTTCTTTAATTAGAAAAAATAGAAATATAGATCAAAATGTTATTGATTTGGTATCAGATGGGAGAACATTAACAGGTGGGATGGCAATGGATCTGGGATTGATTGATGGGATTGGATCTGAAATGGAAGCATTAAAATATCTTGAAATAAACTATCCTAATATCAAAGGACTAAAGATTATTGATATTGAAACCCCTTCTTATAAGAAATTCTTTTTTGATGAGATTTTAAATAGAATTTCAACTACTAATGTCAAGTTTATTTCAGATTTTACAAATAGTTTAAAATTAATCTCTATAGCGCGTTGAAAATCTTTCAAAATAGTACTATCATGTTAACCTCTATGGAGGTTGCCATGATTAAATCTGAGCTTGTACAAAAAATAACTGAAGAAAACCCACATCTCTATCAAAGAGATGTTGAAAGATTAGTGGAAACTATATTTGGGGAGATTACATTAGCCCTATCAGATGGAAGAAGAGCGGAATTAAGGGGATTTGGTGCATTTTCTGTTAAACATAGAAAACCTCGTATTGGCAGGAATCCGAGGTCTGGAATAAGTGTTGAAGTTAACGAAAAGTTTGTTCCTTTTTTTAAACCTGGAAAACTCTTAAGAGAAAGATTAAATAAATAGGGTATCCTTATTGATTTGGATAGTTAAATTTTTAATTAGTTCAGTATTAATGTTTTTTTTAATATGGTTTGGTGTGCTTAATTCTCATAATGTAGATTTTTATTTAGTACCAAATTTTTTATATTTTGATTATTTTTACTCCCTAGAATTTCCTCTATATCTAATAATTATTTTTTCAATTTTATTTGGTTTTATAGTTGGGTGTATTTTGGAAAATAATAGATCTAATAAAATTAGAAGATCTTTAAAAAAAAATATTAATGAATTAAGAAAGAAAGATACTGAACTTCTAAAATTAAAAAAGAGACTAAACTCAAATAAAGATGATGTATTATCACTTCTTGAATAGATATTATGATTGAAATAAAACTATGTGGTTTAAAAGAACCATCTCACATTGAAATAGCCTTTAATTTAGGAATAAAATATATAGGTTTTGTTTTTTTTGAAAAATCTCCTAGATTTTTAAAAAAAGAAACTGCCAAATCGCTTATTTCTATTACGCCTCCTGGAATTATTAAAGTGGGTTTAGTAGTGAATCCTACTGATGATTTTTTACATTCAATTTCAGGTTTAGGTCTTAACATGCTTCAATTACATGGAAATGAGTCAATAGATCGTGTAAAAGAAATTAAATCCAAAGTTGATTTATCATTAATTAAGGCTATTGGTATAAAAGATAAGGAGGATTTGGATTTAGTTGAAAGCTATTCTGAAGTTGCTGATCAACTTCTGATAGATGCTAAACCAAATCCAAATAATAGGTTGCCTGGTGGTAATGGTATTAAATTTGATTGGCAAATATTAGAAAATAAGTCGTGGGATTTCCCCTGGTTTTTAGCTGGGGGCCTTAATACAAAAAATATCACCAAAGCTCTCGTAATGACAAAAGCCAAAAAAGTAGATTTGTCTTCTGGAGTAGAAGATAGTAATGGTAGGAAAAGCATGACTAAAATTATAAATTTTGTAAAAACAATAAGGAAATATGAGGATAACTTAAATGTTGGATAATAGAATAAATTCCTACAAGGAAGGCCCAGATGAGAATGGTAGGTTTGGTAGTTTTGGTGGTAGGTTTGTTTCCGAAACATTAATGCCATCTAATCTTATCTTTGGAAAAAGAATATAAAAAAGCAAAGTGTGATAAAAGTTTTTGGAAAGAAATGGAATTTTTCCTCAAAGATTATGTTGGTAGGCCAAGCCCACTATATTTTTCAGAGCGGTTAACAAAGCATTTTGGGGGTGCTAAAATTTACCTTAAAAGAGATGAGTTAAATCATACTGGTGCGCATAAAATTAATAATGTGCTTGGTCAGATATTATTAGCAAAAAGAATGGGTAAAAAAAGAATTATTGCTGAGACTGGGGCAGGTCAACATGGAGTAGCAACAGCAACAGTTTGTGCTCGATTTGGATTAAAATGTATAGTTTTTATGGGTAAAACAGATGTGGAGAGGCAAGCTCCAAATGTTTTAGAATGAAGCTCTTAGGTGCTGATGTAGTCTCAGTAACATCAGGACGCGGAACTCTGAAGGATGCAATGAACGAAGCTTTGAGGGATTGGGTAACTAATGTAGAAGATACTTTTTACTGTATTGGTACTGTAGCAGGACCACATCCCTATCCATCAATGGTACGAGATTTTCAATCAATTATTGGTTCTGAGACTAAACAACAAATTTTAGATAAAGAAGGACGTTTGCCAGATAGTTTAGTTGCATGTATTGGTGGAGGTTCTAATGCAATGGGTCTCTTTTTCCCTTTTTTAGATGACAAAGAAGTGAAAATGTTTGGAGTAGAAGCAGGTGGTAAAGGAGTTAATAGTAGGATGGAACACGCAGCCTCATTGACGGGTGGTAGGCCTGGTGTTCTTCATGGTAATAGGACTTATTTATTACAAGACAAAAATGGTCAAATTATTGAAGGTCATTCTATTTCTGCTGGATTAGATTATCCAGGTATTGGTCCAGAGCACTCATACTTACATGATATGGGTAGGGTTAAGTATGTATCTATTACGGATGAAGAGGCGTTAGATTCCTTTAAATTATGCTGTGAAAAAGAGGGTATCATTCCTGCTTTAGAACCAAGTCATGCTTTAGCTTATGTAAAAAAGATTGCTCCAGAACTTCCCAAAAGTCATTTAATGGTAATGAATATGTGTGGTCGTGGTGATAAGGATATTTTTACAGTAGCTGAATATTTAGGTTTCGAAATAAAAAATTAGAATGTTGATTCTGAAAATAATTTCTTACAATGCTCATTTTTATCCTCAATTAGTAATTTTATACCTTCACAACTTTTTTGAATAACTTCTTCTAACAAAGAGATTTCCTTCTTAAAGAAATTATTTAAAACATATGCTGAAACATCTATTTTCTCTGGTCTACCTACACCTATTCGTATTCTAATAAATTCGTTACCTATATTTTTTATTACTGACTTTAATCCGTTATGTCCACTATCACCACCTCCATTTTTTAATTTAACCCTACCCAGTTCAAGATCTATATCATCATGTATTATTATAATATTATTATTATCAATGTTATAAAAATTTCGAGCTTTTTGGACTGCATAGCCTGAAAGGTTCATATAGGTTAAAGGTTTAATAAGAATTATACGTTTTTCATTTGATATTATTTTTTTAAAACGAGAATCAAACTTTTTATCCCAGTCTTGAATTGATAACTTGCTTATAAACCTATCCAAAACCATAAAACCAACGTTATGCCTAGTCAGTTTGTATTTTTCTCCAGGATTCCCAAGTCCAACCAAGAGTTTCATTGATATCAATAAGTAACTAAAATATAAAATTATTCTGTTTCTGTTTCATCTTTTGTTTCAACTTCTTGATCTTCAGTATTTTCTTCAGTTGTTGACTCTTCTGAGGATTTTAATCCAGATGGTGCTTGAATATTCGCAATTACAAAATCTCGTCCAGTTATTGTAGGTCTTGCTCCTTCAGGAAGTTTAATATTAGAAATATTAATAGTATCACCTAATTCAAATTCAGTAAGGTCGACGAATAGCTCACTTGGTATTTCCTTAGCGCTAACTATAAGTTCAACTTCTGGTCTTACTACAGTAAGAACACCCCCCTTTTTTATACCAGGGCAAATATTTTGATTCTGAAACTGAATTGGTATAAATAAGTTAATAGAAGCATTTTCTGAAAGACGCATAAAGTCAACGTGAGTAGGAAGATCCTTTACAATATTTTTTTGCACACTCCTACATATAACTTGTTCTTTTTCATTACCTATCCCTAAATTAATTAGCGTAGACTTGAAACGACCTTTTTTAAGGAGCTTAAATAGTTCGTTAAATTTTATTTTTATAGCTTGAGGCTTATCTTCTCCTCCATAAACTATACCAGGAACAAGATTATTTCTTCTTAGAGCTCGTGCTGCTCCCTTTCCTACTTCATTTCTAACCTCTACGCTTAAGCTAATATTATCAGCCATTTTTATGCTCCTACAAATAAATGCAAATATTTATAAGCCATATATTACAAAATAAAATAAAACAAAAGAGCTTTTTCAATATATTATCTAATAATCATAATATTGAGGGATTAAATTTTTTTAATAGTAAAAATTAAAAGTATATTTAAAATTTAGACATATGTTATGATTGCAAAAGTATAAAATTTAAAAATATAAAAAAAGTTAAATTATTAACAATATTTTTATATTAATAACTACCGGATTGAGAAGAAATAATGACAGACTTGAATAGTATTACTTCTATAGAAGATTTAAGAAAGTTAGCTAAAAAAAGAACACCAAAAATGTTTTTTGATTATGTTGAATCGGGTTCTTGGACTGAATCTACTTTTAGAGCTAATTGTGAAGATTTCAATAAAATTAAGTTCAAACAAAGAGTTGCTCTTGATATTTCTAATAGGGACACTTCAGTAGAAATTTTTGGAAATATATTAAAGATGCCTTGCGCAATTGCACCTGTCGGTTTGCAAGGTATGCAGCATCCAGATGGTGAGATCTTAGCAGCTAAAGCTGCTGAAAAATTTGGTATACCTTATACATTATCCACCATGTCAATTTGCTCAATTGAAGATGTGGCTATGAAAACGATTAATCCCTTTTGGTTTCAACTATATGTTATGAAGGATCATAGTTTTTCAAAAAATCTTATAAAAAGAGCAAAAAATGTGGGTTGTTCTGCCTTAATCTTAACTGTTGATTTACAGATCCTTGGTCAAAGGCATAAAGATATAAAAAATGGATTAAGTACACCGCCTAAATTAACAATAAAAAATATATTAAATCTCATTCAACATCCTAGATGGTGTTTAAACATGATGAGTACGCCTAGGAGAACATTTAGAAATATTGTGGGTCATGTAGAAGGTGTATCTGATATAACCAAACTTTCTGCGTGGGTTTCTGAACAATTTGATCCAAAACTTAGTTGGGATGATGTATCTCGTATTAGAGACTGGTGGGGAGGTAAATTTATAATCAAAGGTATACTAGAGCCGGAAGACGCTTTAAATGCATTAAGAGTTGGAGCAGACGCAATTATTGTTTCGAATCATGGTGGAAGACAATTGGATCAAACTTCAAGTACAATTTCAATGTTACCAAAAATAGTTAATGAAGTTGGAGGCAAGATATCTATTTGGTTTGATGGAGGTATACGTTCTGGACAAGATATTTTAAAAGCAATTGCTTTAGGAGCAGATAATACTTTAATAGGTAGAGCGATGAGTTATGGTTTAGGAGCTGATGGTATTTTAGGTTGTGAAAAGGCTTTAAATATTCTCCATACTGAACTTGACATGACAATGGCACTTTGTGGTCATAGAAATTTAAAAGAAGTTGATAAAAGTATCTTAAAGGTTGAGAAGTAATAGTTAATTTATAAATTCTTCAAAAAAATCATAAGTAGTTTTCAACTATTTTATTAGCAATAGATAGTGCGGATGTAAGCCCTGGTGACTCTATTCCAAATAGATTTATCAGTCCTGAAATTTTATGATTATCATTCGTTTGTATTAAAAAATCCTTTTCAAAATCAAATCTAGATCCAATTTTTGGTCTAATACCTGAGTATACTGGTCTAATTTTATCCTCCTTACATTTTGGCCAATATTTTTTAATTTCATTATATGCTTTTTTTACTCTACTATGGTCAAGAGTATAGTTTTCAGAATCTACCCATTCTGTATCCGGCCCAAATTGTCCGTTATTATTAAGATCTAAAGTGAAGTGCATTCCCAAACCTGTATTGTTAGGTATTGGATATATATGATGATTAAAAGGTATTTTACCTTGGTATCCAAAATAGGTACCTTTACAGAATTGGGTATTTTTAATAAATCTTTTTGGAAAACCTTCAATTTTTTTAACAAAATTTGTAGCATTTAATCCACAACAATTTATTAAATTTTTAGTTATTAATGTAGTAGAAGCATCCAAAGGTAACTCAAAATGAGTTCCTTTAGTAAAAACTTTTTTAAGATTGTGATTATAAACAGCTATTCCATTAGCACTTTCAAAATCATCTAACATTGCTTTCATAAATTGATGACTATCAAAAACACCTGTTTTAGGTGACCATATAGCATTTTCTGCAGAAATTTCAGATTCTATCTTTTTTATTTCTCTCGAGTTTAATAAACGTAATTCCTTACAACCATTTTTTATTCCTGTTTCAAAAATTTTTAAGAGCTTATTTTGATCTTTAAAATTTGTTTGTACTATTAATTTTCCAGTTTGTTTTATTGGAATATTTTTTTTATAGCAATATTTATAAAGTCTCTCCATCCCATCTCTACAAAATTTTGCCTTTAAACTATCTGAAGGATAATAAATCCCTGCGTGAATTACTTCACTATTTCTTGAACTAATCTCTCTCCCAAAACTAGAATTCTTTTCAATAAGTAAAACTGAGTTTTTTTTTGCACATGCCATTGCAATCGAAATACCAATAACCCCAGCACCAACAACAATAATATCAAATTTATAGATATCTTTCATTAGAGTTCACATTAAATCATTTTTATTTTTATATTTAAAATATTTAAATTAAATTAGCAAAATATAGTTTTTAACTATGAACTGCGTCTGCCAGTGATTTGATATAATTACAAATTTTATCGAGCGGCTGGTTTTTTTCAATTAATTCTATAATAGATGATCCAACAACTACACCATCAGCAACACTGGATACACTTTTTGCATCTTCAGGGGTTTTAATTCCAAAACCAACACAGACAGGTATGGTTGTTTGATTTTTGATAATTTTTACTTGTTTTTCTACTTTTTGAATGTCTAAATTTCTTGAGCCAGTTATTCCAGTTACAGATACATAATAGATAAAACCAGAAGTATTTTTTAAAACTTTTGGTAGTCTTTTGGAAGTAGTTGTAGGTGTAGCTAGTCTTATAAAGTCAAGCCCCATTTTTCTTGCTGGCATACAAAATTCTTGGTCTTCCTCTGGTGGTAAATCCACTATTATAAATCCGTCAACTCCAGATTTTTTTGATTTATTTAAAAAATTACGCACTCCCATAGAATATATAGGATTATAGTAACCCATTAGAATTATGGGTATTATATTATCTTCTTTTCTGATTTCTTCTACTAGATTAAAAACATTATTTAAATTTGTCTCATTACTTAAAGATCTCTGACCAGCTTTTTGAATTAATAATCCGTCAGCCATTGGGTCTGTGAAAGGCATGCCTATTTCTATAATATCAACTCCTAATTTTGGAAGCTTTTTAAATAAGTTTTGAGATACATGTAAGTCTGGATCGCCCGCCATTAAAAAAGTTACAAATGCGGATTTATTTTTTGATTTAAGATCTACAAACTTTGTTTCAATTCTTGACATTAAAAGTTTTTCCTTATTTAAGAAATTTGATACATATCATTATTTTATGATTTTGAACATTATGTTAATTTAAAGAACTATAAAAGTGAATATTAATTATAAATTAAAAAAATATGGTAGTAATAAATGGGATTTAAAACTGGTATTATAGGACTTCCTAATGTTGGAAAATCTACTCTTTTTAATGCACTTACTAAGACCTCTAGCGCTCAAACTGCTAACTTCCCTTTTTGTACAATTGATCCAAATACTGGAGAGGTTGCTGTTCCAGATAAAAGGTTAGAAAACTTAGCAAAAATTGCTTCTTCAAAGATTATAATTCCTACTAAAATGACTTTTGTAGATATTGCAGGTTTAGTAAAAGGAGCATCTAAAGGTGAAGGTTTAGGTAATAAATTTTTAGCTAATATAAGAGAATGTGATGCTATAATTCATGTTCTAAGATGCTTTAATGACGATAATATTACACATGTTTCAGGCAAAATTGATCCAGTTAATGACGCTGAAATAATTGAAACTGAGTTATTATTGTCAGATATAGAAAGTGTTGAGAAAAAGATTTTTTCTATAAAGAAAAAAGCTAATAGTGGTGATAATCATGCAAAAAAAGAACTAAAAATTTTAGAAACACTTTTAATCTCTTTAAGTGATGGAATACCTGCAAGAGTTATAGATTTGGAGAAAGATGATTTATTAATAATTAAATCATTGCAATTACTTACATTAAAGCCAATTATGTATGTATGTAATGTTGAAGAAAATTCAGCATCAGATGGGAATATGCTTAGTTCTAAAGTAGAAGCACTTGCAAAATCTAAGAATGCAAAATGCCTCATAATTTCTGCTGTAATTGAAGAAGAAATAAGTAAATTAGAAAATATAGATGATTCTATTTTGTTTTTAAATGATTTAGGATTAGATGAACCTGGGTTGAATAAAATAATAAAAGTAGGATACCGATTACTTCAATTGATAACTTTTTATACTGTCGGTCCGAAGGAAGCACACGCTTGGACGGTTACTGAAGGTTCTACTGCTCCTAAAGCAGCTGGCAAAATACATAGTGATTTTGAAAAAGGATTTATAAGAGCAGAAATTATTCCCTATGAGGATTATGTAAATTATGGAGGTGAACAAGCTTGTAAAGACACAGGTAAAATGAGAGTTGAGGGAAAAACTTATATTATAAATGATAGTGATATAATTAATGTATTATTTAATATTTAAACTTTCTGATTCTATATTTTATTTATAAACTATTTTTTTTAAATAAAGCCCTTCAGGGGGTGCAATAGGGCCACAATTTTGTCTATCCTTTTTTTCTAAGATAGTTTTAATGTAAGTTGGATTCCATTTTTTTTCTCCCACCATTTTTAAACTGCCTACCATACTTCTGACTTGATTATGCAAAAAACTTCTGGCCTTAAACTGGAAAATGATAATTTTTTCATCTTCTTTCATTTTTTCTTTTATATAAATTTGATCCATAGTTTTAATTGGTGAATTAGATTGACATATTGAAGATCTAAAAGTTGTAAAATTATGAGTACCTATTATAAAATTTGAGGCTTCTATCATATCTTTTACTTCTAGATTTCTCCAAACATGCCAGTATCTTTTTTTTTGGAGAACCAGAGGTGCTCTTCTAATTAAGATTTTATATTCATAAATTCTTGATATTGCAGAAAACCTTGCATGTAAATTATTATCAACTTTATTTACTTCTAAAATCGAAATTGGAAGTTTTCTAAGAAAAAAATTAAGTGCGCCTTCAAGTTTTTCTGAAAGCCAATCTTTTTCAAGATCAACATGAGCAATTTGACAGTAAGCATGCACACCTGTATCTGTTCTTCCAGATCCTACAACTTTAACATTTTTACCAACCAAATTATAGAAAGCTAATTCTATTTCTCCTTGGATTGTTTTACAGTCTTTTTGTTTTTGCCATCCATGATAGAGAGTTCCATCATACTCAATTTTAAGAAAATACCTTTTCATTTTTTTGAATTTTATTATTGCTCATGTATATATTAAAATGTAAGAGATTTTTTTAATTATTAAAATAATTATTACAACATTTTTATTTATTGATTTACATAAAATAGTAAAAGCTTTATAGGCCTATTCATTAAAAGATTATTAAAATTGTGAAATTGAATGCAAGATAAAGACTTTGACTTTAAAAATACATTGTTTTTACCAGATACTAGTTTTCCGATGCGTGCATCATTACCCATGAGAGAACCAGAATGGCTAGAATATTGGAATAAATTAGATATTTATAATAAATTAAGGGAAAAGAGTACCGAAAGGAATACTTTTATACTTCATGACGGTCCCCCTTATGCTAATGGTCATCTTCATATTGGTCACGCTCTTAATAAAATATTAAAGGATTTTATTGTTAGAAGCCAACAAATGCTTGGTTTTGATGCTAGATATGTTCCTGGATGGGATTGCCATGGTTTGCCGATCGAGTGGAAAATAGAAGAAAAATTTAGACAAAAGGGTCAAAATAAAGATGAAGTTCCAGTAAATGAACTTAGAAAACAATGTAGAGTTTTTGCTTCTGAGTGGGTTAATATTCAAAAAAGAGAATTTAAAAGACTTGGAATAATAGGAGACTGGGAAAATCCTTACCTCACAATGGATTTTAAATCAGAGGCGACTATTGCATCTGAATTTATGAAATTCATAGAATTAGGAACAATTTATCAGGGGTCCAAACCTGTAATGTGGTCACCTGTTGAAAAAACTGCTCTTGCTGAAGCAGAAATAGAGTATAAAGAATATCAAAGCAAAACTATATGGGTTAAATTTCCTTTAACCTCAAACAATTTAGACAATTGTTCAATAGTTATTTGGACTACTACTCCTTGGACTATACCTTCTAATAGGGCAGTCGCATACAATAAAGAAATTTCTTATTGTCTTTATGAAGTTATTGAAACCGAATCTGAATGCTGGTTGTCCAAAGGTGAATTACTAATACTTGCAGAAAAACTAGCTTCAGAATGTTTTAGGCAAGCGAGAGTATTAAATGCAAAAAAAATTGAAAGTTTTAAATTTGAAGATTTTAGTAATTTCAAAATTAAGCACCCATTTGCAGATTTGCATGGCTCTGATGTATTTTGGAATTATGATGTCCCTATAATTGATAGTTCAATTGTGACCGAAGAAACAGGTACTGGTTTTGTACACATGGCACCAAGTCATGGTGCAGAAGATTATGAGGAGTTTTTGAAAAGAGATTGGTTAGATAAATTAACCCATAATGTAAAAGAAGATAGTAGTTTTGTAAAAACAATGCCAATTTTTGGAGGGCTTGAAATCTTTAACAAAAAGGGGAAAGAAGGTAAGGCTAATGAAGTAGTTATTCAAAAATTAATTGAGGTTAATGGTTTGATGGCTCGCGGTAGGTTAACTCACTCATATCCTCATAGTTGGAGATCCAAAGCACCACTCATATTTAGAAATACTAAACAGTGGTTCGTTTCTATAGATAAAGATATTTCTGATCGAGACAATTCAATTTATAAATCAACTTATGGAAATACAATAAGAGAGCGTGCTTTAAAATCAATAGATGAGTTGGTTGGTTGGTTCCCAAAATCAGGTAGGAATAGACTTTTTTCAATGATAGAATCTCGCCCTGATTGGGTTTTATCTAGGCAAAGGGTATGGGGTGTTCCACTTGCTTGTTTTGTTAAGAAAAATTTAAAGAGTTCTGATAATGATTTTATTCTCCTTGACTCAAAAGTTAATAAACGCATTTTAAAAGCTTTTGAAAATGAGGGAGCAGACTCATGGTTTGCTCCTAACGCAAAACAAAGATTTCTAGGGGATATGTATAATCCAGATGATTATGAAAAAGTTGATGATATACTCGATGTTTGGTTTGATTCAGGATCAACTCATGCATTTGTTTTAAGAGACCGTGAGGATGGAAGTTGGCCAGCTGATTTATATTTAGAAGGAACGGATCAACATAGAGGATGGTTTCATTCTTCTTTATTACAATCTTGTGGTACTGTTGGAAGAGCACCCTATAATGGAGTTCTAACGCACGGTTTTACTTTAGATGAAAACGGTATGAAGATGTCTAAATCGTTGGGGAATACAATAAGTCCTGATGAAGTAATTAAACAGTATGGAGCAGATATTTTAAGGCTTTGGGTAGCACAATCAGATTATACAAGTGATTTAAGAATTGGAAAAGAAATTTTAAAAGGTGTTGCTGACAGCTATAGAAGATTGAGAAATACAATGCGTTTCATGTTGGGGTCGCTTGGTAATTTTGAAAATATCGAAAAAATACCATTACAAGATTTACCTGATTTAGAAAAATGGGTGCTAAGTAAGTTAAAGAATCTTGATATTAATGTTAAAGAAGGTTACAAAAGCTATTCTTTTCAAACTGTTTTCCAACAACTTTTTCAATTTTGTACAGTAGATCTTTCATCTTTCTATTTTGATATTAGAAAAGATTCACTTTATTGTGATCATATTTCCTCTAATGTAAGAAAATCTTGTATATTTACTTTAGAAATGATCTTTCAAAGATTAGTTAAATGGTTAGCTCCGATACTTCCATTTACTATGGAAGAAGTTTGGATGCAAAGGCATAATGAAAATTTAAATAAATCTGTTCATTTAGATGATTTTCCTAAAACTCCTAGCGAATGGACGAATATTGGTCTTGAGGAGAAATGGAATAGAATTAGAGATATTAGAGGTTATGTTACTTTAGCCATAGAAAAAGAACGACAGAAAAAAAATATTAGATCGAGTTTAGAAGCTTCTCCTATTTTAAATTTAAGAGACAGAGATTTATTTCAGATTTTGAATTCAATTGATTTTAATGAAGTATGTATTACTTCCTCTATAAAAATCAAATTAAATAAAGAATTTGAATTAGGAGATACCTCATCACCTGAAGAGGGTATAGAAGTTAGTATTGTTAAAGCAGAAGGAAAAAAATGTAATAGGTGCTGGAAATATACTAATTCATATACCCATTTCAAAAATAATATTATTTGCCAAAGGTGTAATGAAGTTCTTAATAAATTTTAATAATATAAAAAATTAAGCCTTTGGATGAGTTTCTTTATAAACCCTAATAAGTCTCTTAGGGTCTACATCAGTATAAATTTGAGTTGAAGACAAAGAGGAATGTCCTAATAATTCTTGAATAGTTCTTAAGTCACCCCCAGCTGATAATAGGTGTGTTGCAAATGAATGTCTTAACGCATGAGGGGTTGCAGTTTCAGGAAGTCCTAATTGCTTTCGACAGTACAAAATTTCTTTTTGTATAATTCTGGCGCTTAATTGCTTTCCTCTAATACCTAAAAATAAAAAATCATTTTTTTCTTTTTTAAATGGGCATAAATCTATATATTTTTTTGTACAATCTTCAACAAAAGGGAGAACTGGTATTATTCTCTCCTTCCCTCCTTTTCCCTTTATCTTAAGAGTCCCTCTAAATGGGTAATCTTTTTTTTTAATACTTAAGGCTTCAGAAATTCTAAGACCACATCCATATAATAAAGAAATAACACATGTATTTCTTGCAGCTATCCACGGTAATTTGTTATTTTTTGCAATTAAAGAAATAATATCAAAAATATAATTTTCTTCGATTGGCCTTGGGAGTTTTTTCTCCTTTTTGGGCATCTGAATATTAAAAATTGATTTATTATAAAAAACCTTTTTTTCGTTTAACCAATTATAAAAATCTTTAACTGAAGATAAGTACCTTCTTAAAGTAGTAGAGCTAGTACCTAATCTAATCTCGTGAGAAAGCCATGCTCTCAAATCTCTTGGTTCTATTTTTTCAAGTTTTTTTATTGAAATTATACTATTTTCATAATTTTCTATAAAAGACAGGAAAAATTTAATATCTCTCGAATAGGAACAAATTGAAGAATCACTTAATTTTTTAAAATTTTGGGCATATTTTTTCCAATCTTCAATTAGTTTATATCCTACTTCAGAAATTTGATTATATTTTTTAATCATTTGTATAAGCCATTAAATGATTATTTAACTGAATAGAAATAACCTTTGCTAAAATATTCAAATAGTCAGTTCTATTTTTTTCATTAAAAAATTCTTTATTTAAAGATCCAAGAATTAAAATTGAATTATAATCATTTTTTGAATAAGTACATAATGAAAGAATAGCTTCAGAGCAAATTTTTGGGGAGCTTTTATTTATTAAATTATTGATATAAAGCTTTTCAGTATTATTTGAAAGCTTTGTTAGAGATTTTTCTGTTAATTTAGAAGATCCCATAATTTCTTTAATTTTTTCATTTTTGATATTTATAAAATAGGGATTATCAATAAGTACTTTAGTTTTTCCTGAAAATAATAATATCAGAACTGAACATTTAAGTATTTTTTTTATATCGGTACAAAGAATATTGATTAATTTATCTAAATTTTTTTGTTCTAATATTTTAATAATGCATCTATGTAAATTATTCGCACCCAAAAAATTTTCATAAGCAGCAGATATTGTGTGAGTATGGATTCTTGATAAATATTCTAGTTGTGACTTTGTTTTTTTTAAGAATATATCTCTTAAATCCACAATATTTCCGTTATTTCTATTTTTTTCTGATACTATAAGTTGGTCTAAAACCTCTAAGTCATTTAAAATCCAATGAGGGTTTTCAATTATAGCCTTCTTAATTTTTTCTGGAATTTTTTGATTATTTTGTGTCAATTTTTTTAATTTTCTCTTTAAAGTATTTTTTGACCAGATTTATGCCAATCAGAATTAAAGATTTCTAGCCCTCTATCAGTCAGATTATGGTCTACCAAAGTATTAAAAACTTTAGGAGGTATTGTTGCAACATCAGCACCAGCAATGGCACTCTGGGATACATGATTTTTTGTTCGAATTGAAGCAGCCAATACTTTTGTAGTATAATTAAAATTAGAATAAATTTGTTTTATTTCTCTTATTAATTGAACTCCATCTATATTTGAATCGTCTAACCTTCCAATAAATGGGCTAATATAAGTTGCACCAGCTTTTGCAGCTAAAATTGCCTGTGTTGATGAGAAGCATAAGGTAACGTTTGTATGAACATTTATTTTTGAAAGTTCTGTACAGGCCTTTATTCCTTCCCAAGTCATCGGCAATTTCACTACTATGTTTTTTGCCATTTTTGAAAGTTTAATACCTTGTTTAATCATTTGATTACTATCTTCAGCTACTGTTTCAACACTCACTGGTCCTTTTATCTCAATACAAATATTTTTAATTAGCTGTTCAAATGGTCTTTTTGCTTTATAAATTAATGATGGATTTGTGGTTAATCCATCGATAATACCTAAATTATTTAATCTCTTAATTTCTTCAAGATCAGTTGAGTCCAAAAAAAAGTCCATAGAAAAAAATCCTTAAATCCTTTTTTAAAATTTAATTTATAATAAATTAAAAATTTATATATCTTAGTTATAGCAAATATTTTATTTATAGGAATATAATTATTTTATGAAAAAAAATGTTTCAAATTTATCAGTGACTTCATTTAAAAAGGGAGAAACTGTTTCTGTTGTAACAGTTCAAAAAGGTAAAGAGTTCTTAGATTATTTAGTGCCAAAAGACGGAATAGTTATTGGATCTATAGTTAAAGTACCTCTCAAAAATAAAATAACAATTGGAGTAGTATGGTGCAAAGGTTTACCTGAACAAAATTCATTTGTGAAAAAAAAAATTTATGATGTTATTAATATTACACCACTATCTAGTGAAGTAAGAGAATTTATATTTAAAGTAAGCAAATATAATATTTTCAGTCTTAATACAGCTGTCAGGCTAACAATAAACCCTAATTTAAATTTGGAATTAACCGAAAAAACTTTTTTTTATGAATTAGGAAAGTTTAAAAAAATTAAATTAACGCCTTCTCGGGATAGAGTTATTAAAATGATTTCAACCAATTATAACAAAAAATTAACTAGCTCAGAGATTATAACTGAAACAGGAGTTTCAAAAAGTGTTTTGGTTGGTTTGGAAAAATTACAGTTAATTAAAAAAACTGAATTTAATCAAGAAAGTATTCCTTTGCCTCAGGTAACTTTTAGTAAAACATTAACATATAAGCAAAAAAAAATTGCGAAAAATTTAAGAGAAAAAGTTAGAGCTGCAAATTATTCAACTATTTTACTAAAGGGTGTTACTGGTTCTGGAAAAACTGAGATTTATATGGAAGCAATATCAGAAGCTATTTCATTAAATAAACAAGTATTAGTACTTTTCCCTGAGATAAGTTTGAGTTCAAATTTTTGTGCAATTTTAAAACAAAGATTTAAGAAGGGTTTTGCTGAATGGCATTCTAGTATTGGGAAAAAGCAGAAAAGATCAATTTTAAAAAATATTTTAAACGGATCACTAAAGCTTGTTTTTGGGGCTAGATCAGCAGTTTTTTTGCCATTTAAAAATTTAGGATTGGTTATTGTAGATGAAGAGCATGATACCTCTTATAAGCAGGAGGAAGGCACTCATTATAATGGACGAGATATGGCAGTATTGAAAGGATATTATTCTAGGGCTACTGTTATTCTAGTTTCTGCAACTCCAAGTATTGAAACTTGGGTCAATGTTAAAAAATCAAAATATGATCACATTTCTATTAAAGAAAGATTTGGAAATGCAATCTTACCAGAGATAAATATAGTAGATTTAAGAAATAAAAAATTGCCTAGCAATCGTTGGATTTCTAATAATATTATAGATAAAATAAATGATCGTATAAATAAAAACCAACAATCTTTGCTTTTTATAAATAGGAGAGGTTATTCCCCTACATTATTATGCAGAAAATGTTACATGGCACTTAAATGCCAAACTTGTGATAGCAATCTCAATGAACACAAAATTCTGAAGAGCTTATTATGTCATTTGTGTGGAACCAAATATCCTTACCCAGAAAAGTGTGAATTTTGTGGGAATGAAAAAGAATTTATTCCAATAGGGCCTGGAGTTGAAAGAATAGAAGAAGAAATAGTATCACTTTTTCCAGATGCTAAAGTAAAAACTATATCTTCAGACCATTTTGGAAATATAGTAGAATTACAAAAAATTTTCGATAAAATTATTAGTGGAAAATTAGATATTATCATTGGCACACAGATTATTTCAAAAGGTCATAATTTCCCTTTATTAAGTTTTGTGGGTGTTATTGATATTGATGTTGCTCTGCAAGGTGGAGATATACGAGCGGTAGAAAGAACTTTTCAGTTATTAAGGCAAGTAGTTGGTCGTTCAGGAAGGTTTAATATACCTGGTGAAGCAATTATTCAAACCTATTTTCCTGACCATGAAGTCATGCATGCTATACGCAATGAAAATGATGAAGATTTTCTTGATCTTCAAAGTAACCTGAGAAAAGAAGCAAATGTCCCACCTTTTACTCGAATGATTGCAGTTATAATTTCTGGCGCTAATTATAAATTAGCTTTTGATTTTGCAAGGCAGTTAACTAAGGATATATTTTCATTAAATATAAAAAATATTGAAATTTATGGACCAGCAGATGCTAAAATTTCAAAAATTAGGAATAAATACAGAATAAGAATCTTAATGAAAGTACCAAAAAATTTTTCCAAACAAGAATTATTAATACAGATTTTTGAAAAAAGAAAATGTCCTTCCTTTTTAAATCTTAAAATTGACGTTGATCCTCTTAGTTTTACATAAATTTTAATAGATTGTATTTATTATTTTATGTTATTTTTATATTTTAATTTATAAAAAAACGTCCTATAGAGCTAATAAGAACCATAAATTAAAATTATAATATTAAGTATCAAAATAAATTATTATGCCAAAAAGAGAATTTAAATTATTGTCAAATCCTGGAATTATGAATGCCCCAATTTATAAAGGTGGTGAACAGCCAAGTTCACCTGATATAAAAATTATAAAATTAAATTCTAATGAAAATCCCTTTGGTCCAAGTAAATTAGCAATTGAAGCTTTAAGAAAATCACTCGATTTTATTAACATTTATCCATCTTCCAATCATGAAAAACTTAGGAAAGCTA
This sequence comes from Paracoccaceae bacterium, assembly GCA_045565285.1. Taxonomy (GTDB): domain Bacteria; phylum Pseudomonadota; class Alphaproteobacteria; order Rhodobacterales; family Rhodobacteraceae; genus CACIIZ01. The sequence continues at coordinate 26,933 of JBJLFR010000016.1, read as the reverse complement.
TAGCAAATGTGCATAATATAGATTTTGAAAATATTACTTGTGGGGCTGGCTCTGATGAGCTCATCAGTTTTATTTGCCAGTGTTTTTGTTCACCTAAAGATGAGGTAATTTATACAGAACATGGTTTTGCTATGTACAGAATTTCAGCATTATTAAGAGGTGCCATTCCTATTAAAGTACAAGAAAGTGATAGGGTTGCAGATGTAGATAATATACTTAAAAAATGTAATTATAAAACTAAGATAGTTTTCTTGGCTAATCCTAATAATCCCACGGGAACATTTTTGGACACCAGCAAAATAAAATATCTCTTAGACAATTTACCAGAAAACATTTTAATCGTAATAGATGGTGCTTACGCCGAATACGTAGAAAATTTTGATGCTGGACTTTCATTTGTTAAAGATTATAAAAATCTAATAATTTTAAGGACTTTTTCAAAGATATATGGCCTTGCTTCATTAAGAATAGGTTGGAGTTATTCTTCCAATTGGATTTCAAAAATAATAAATCAAGTGAGAGGTCCTTTTAATATTTCTTCACCTGCAATTGCTGCTGCTACTGCAGCAGTATTAGATGCTGATTATATTAGACATTGTCATGTTAAAAATTTAAAAAACAGAGAATGGCTCTCAAGAGAATTAAAGAATCTTGGATTAAGTACCACTAATTCAAAAGCAAATTTTTTGTTAGTTGACTTTTGTTCAGAACTTCAGGCTAATAAGGCTTTTGATTTTTTGAAAAATCACAATATTTATGTAAGGAAAGTTATAGATTATGGTCTTAAACAATCACTTAGAATTACAGTAGGAACTGATATTGACTGTAAATTAGTTAAAAAAAATATTCAAAAATTTCTGGAATTAGATAATGAAATTTAATCATATCGCACTGGTAGGATTGGGATTAATCGCATCTTCGATTGCCTTAACTTTAAAAAACAAAAAAACTAGCATTAAAATAACAGGTTATTCTAGGACAAAAAAAACAAGAGAAGAAGCAAGAAAAATCGGTTTTTGTGTTGTATGTGATAATTTTGAGGATTGTATCAAAGAAGCAGATTTAGTTATTCTCTGTGTTCCAGTAGGAGCAATGGGTAATACTATGAAAAAAATTGCCCCTTATTTATCAAAATCTGTAATTGTAACCGACGTTGGATCTGTAAAGGAAAGTGTTATGGTGCAAGTACAGAAAAATTTACCAAAGGGAGTTTTTTTTGTTCCAGCTCATCCACTGGCTGGTACTGAAAATTCTGGCCCTTTAGCGGGGTTTGCCACCTTATTTGAAAATAGATGGTGTATCTTAACACCGTCCAATGAAGTACCAGTAGAAATTATTAAAAAAGTCAGGTTCTTTTGGGAAAAATTAGGCAGTAATGTTGTAGAAATGGATGCAAAACATCATGATCTAGTTCTCTCTGTTACTTCTCATGCCCCACACTTAATAGCCTTTACTATGGTAGGAGTTGCAGATGAGTTTTCAAAAGTCACAAACTCTGAGGTAATTAATTATTCAGCTGCTGGATTCCGAGATTTTACAAGATTAGCTGCTTCTGACCCAATTATGTGGAGAGATGTTTTTTTAAACAATAAAGATGCAGCATTAGAGATTTTAGGTAGATTTACAGAAGAGTTATTCACACTTCAAAAAGCCATAAGAAAAAAAGATGGTGAATATTTATTAAAATATTTTGAAAGGACACGTAAAATTAGACGAAGTATTATTAATGCAGGCCAAGATACTTCGGAACCTAATTTTGGTCGAAAACAATAATTCCAACATTTAAATTATTTTTTAAAAATTTACAGGATTTTTATTGACTAATAAATGTTCAAAGTATTTTGGGATTTCAGAAATATGCTTTTTTATATCAATATTAGTTTCGTTTATTTCAATATTACCGTTGCTAAATATAAAGTTTTTTTTAAAAAACTCACTTTTTATTAATTGTGGTGGTAGTTTCACATTCTTGAAATGATCCAATGAAAACTTAAAATTAAAATTTTTATTCTTATCTCTATTTAAATTATGAAGCATAGGTCTTTGCAATTTTAAAAAAAACTCATTTTTCTCTGCTTTTATGCTTGAATATTTTGATCTAGTTGCAAAGATTAAATCATCGATTTTAAAGAATGGTTTATTATTTAAATTTAGATTTAGATTTACCCCATGAAAAGTAAATCTACTCAAAAAATTATCCTTAAAATTTGCCATGCTGGCACTTATTTTCCCCTCATTGACTACAAATAAATTAGAATCAATTTTTATATTAATTGGAGGCTCAATCGAAAATATGTAATTTTTCTTATTATAAATTAGTGACATAAAGAGAAAACTTTTTATAACTATCAATTCAGAATTAGTTTTTGATATTAACTTTATATCTTTTAATGTAGTATCTAACCTATTAGGAAAACCTGTAGTTTTCAAAGAATAAGTTACCTTATATTTTTTTTCTAAATTATTACTTATCAAATCCTTTATATAATTTTCTTGAATTTTGGCAAAGGATAACCAAATAGTAAAAGTTACAACTAAAATTATGAAAAAAAATGCTATAATTATTCTAATCATTAATTTAAATCTTTAAAAATCTAGCTATTATTTATTTTTAATTACATTATGCTTTAATTATATTAAAATTTATAAATAAATATTTCATAAAAAAATTATGAAGATAACAAATTTGCAAGAAACTAAAAATTTTGTCTTTAGTCAACCTACAAGACAAACTGGATTAATGATTTTTGTATTATTTTGTGTTTTTATAATTGCATATCTTTTATTCCCTGCAGTTGCCCCCATTTTTTTGTCATCACCTTATTTAAATGGGGTGATAATTGGTGTTTTTGTACTTGGGGTTTTAGCCTGCTTTTGGCAAGTATTTATTTTAGTAAGCAGTGTATATTGGATAGAAGGTTTTGTATCAGAACGTCCAGGTCATGAAATAGCAAAACCACCACGAATACTAGCCCCCCTAGAGTCTTTATTGAGAGACAAACAGTCTAGAAGAAATATTAATCCTTTATCTGCAAGATCTATTTTAGACTCTGTTGCCACTAGGTTGGATGAAGTAAGAGATATTACAAGATATATCATTAATCTTTTAATCTTTCTTGGTTTATTGGGAACTTTTTATGGTTTAGCTACAACAGTACCGGCTGTCGTTGAAACTATTAAATCTTTAGCCCCAAAAGAAGGCCAATCAGGTTTAGAAGTTTTTGAAGGACTCATGATTGGTCTAGAATCTCAATTAGGAGGGATGGGTACAGCTTTTGCTTCTTCATTATTAGGATTAGCAGGTAGTTTAGTTGTTGGACTTTTGGAATTATTTGCAGGTCATGGTCAAAATCGTTTTTACATGGAATTAGAAGAATGGCTTTCATCGATAAGTAAAATTGGCCAAAATTTCTATGAAATGGAAGCTTCTAACAGGTCAGAAACAAATGCAGAAATTAGTAACATTAATTTTAACATTAAATTAGATCATCTGATTGAACTTTTAGAAAACCAAGGAAATCAGTTTTTAAATAACCAAAATCAAGTTAATGAATTAATAAAATCTATTGAAAATTTAATTTTTAAGGAAAAAGAAAGTTACAATAGTCCTTCTAATCACAATAATTATAATGAAATTGATTTAGGTTCTTTAATTAAAAATCAAGATAATTTAGTTAATTTAATTCGACATTTTGTTGAAGTTGAAAAAAATTCTGAAAATGAATTTAGGTCAAGAATAAGAAATATGGATGTTCAATTGGCTAAAATTTTTAATGAATTAACAACAGGAAGACAAGATAATCTATCTGAACTAAGAGAAGATTTTGTAATTTTATCTAATGCGATATTACAATTAGCTAATTCAAACCACAAAAATGAATCAGAGTAAAATTCATGGCTTTACTAAGACGTTCTGGCAGTCGTTTCACAACTAACATATGGCCGGGATTTGTAGATGCAATGACTGCCCTTCTTTTGGTCTTAATGTTTGTTTTATCAATTTTTATGATAATACAATCTGTTTTTAGGGAAAAGATTTCAGGTCAAGAAACAGAACTGTCAAGACTTGAAAATGAAGTGTTGACTTTAATTTCAGACCTAAGTTTACAAAAAAATGAGTATAAAAATTTAAATTCGAAGAATTTGGCTATTAATAAAAGTTTGGAAAAGCAAATAATTTTAAATGAACGTAAGTCTTTAGAACTTACCAATACTCTCAAAAACTTAGATTTAGCTAATATAAAAATATCTGATTTTGAAATCAGAATGGCAAGTTTGATTGCTAGAAGAACACAGCTTATTGCTGAAATTAAGCAAAAAGATAATCGTATTAAAGAAGAAGTTTCAAGATTAGAGGCTTCTCGATTGGCTTTAGCTTCGGCCAGACAAGAAATTGATGAAAAAAAGGAATTAGCTCGACTAGCTGCTGCAAGGAGAGAAGCTCTTGAACTTTATATTGAAGATCTTAACAAGAATTTAAATTCACTTTCTAATAATAAAAAAAAATTAGAAACTCAATTAAGTAAAAGCAATATAGCATTAGAATTAGCATATAATAATCTTGATAAGACAAAAAGGTCTCTTTCTTCTCAAAAAGAGTTTAATATTATTCTAGAATCTACAATTTTTGATCTCAAAAAAGAGTTAGTTAATAATTTTGAAGAGAAAGAAATTTTCCTTAAAAATTTAAATCAAAAAGACAAAATTATCTCAGAGAGAGAGAGAGAATTAATTATATCCAATATATTAATTAAAAAAATACAAGAAGATTTAAAACTTAATAAAGAAAAATTAAGTGAAAGTGAAAAAAACATATTGATTGAAAAACTTGCTTTAAAAAACTTACGAAAAAATCTTAATGAATCAAGAGAAGAATTAGAATTAGCAACTTTATCCTTAGAAGAAGAAAGAAAAAGAGCAATAGATAACCTGAAAGTCATTGCAAGTTCAGAAAAAGCCATGGCCTTAATTCAAGAAAAAAATCTAAAACTTTTTAATGAAAATAATGAAATAAGTAAACAAATGGTTAATTTATCTGATCTTTTGCAAGTAAGAGAGATGTCTTTAGAAAACTTGAGGTCACAACTTTTAAAAAGTGAAAATCAAACAAAAATCTCATTGGAAAAAGTAAAAAAGTTAAATCAAGAGACTTTATCCCTAGCTGTACAATTAAAGGATTTAAAAATATTATTAGGCCAATACGAAATTAAAGATAAGGAAACTAATGCACAAGTTGAAAATCTTGGATCACAACTTAATTCAGCTATGGCACAGATTGTAATAGAACAGAAAAAAAATGCAGTTTTGGAGGCAGAAAGAATAAAAAAATTACAAGATGAAGCAAATGAATTAAAAAATTATCGGTCAGAGTTTTTTGGAAATTTGAGACAAATTTTAGGAAATAATAAGGGAATTGAAATAGTAGGTGATAGATTTGTTTTTCCTTCTGAAATTCTTTTTGATTTAGGTTCAGATGAATTACAAGATAAGGGCTTATTCGAACTTTCTCAAATGGCTAAGGTAATCAGAAAAATTGTTAAAAAAATACCAAAAGAAATAGATTGGATTTTAAGGGTAGATGGGCATACAGACAAAACTAAATTTTTAAGCGGAGGAAATTTTACTGATAATTGGGAGTTAAGTCAGGCAAGAGCCCTTTCAGTTGTCAAATATTTTATTTCAACAGAATTGTTGCCCGCAAAAAGATTTGCTGCTGCTGGATTTGGTGAATTTCAGCCAATTGATACTGGTGAGACCGAAAAATCTTTAGCTAGAAACCGCAGAATAGAAATTAAATTAACTGAAAGATAGAAAGCATGTTTTTATTTTGCAGCAAGTAGAGGAGGTTTCTTCTGAGAAATTCTAGGTTTTTCTGGGGCTGATATCTCTAACAAAATATTATCATTTTTAACATAGACCTTCACGACCCCTCCTTTCTTTAATTTACCAAAAAGAATGTCCTCAGCCAAAGGCTTTTTGATTTTTTGTTGGATCAGCCTAGATAAAGGCCTAGCTCCCATTTTTTCATCATAACCGTTTTCGGCGAGCCATTCGGAAGCTTTAGGTGTCAAATCAAATGTAACATTTTTATCCATAAGTTGAGCCTCTAACTGTAAAACAAATTTTTCAACTACTCTCATAATTACAGGCATTGGTAATGTTGAAAAACTTATTACTGAGTCTAGTCTATTTCGAAACTCAGGACTAAATATTTTTTCTATGGCTTTTGTATCTTCCCCATCTCTGCGGTTTCTTTCAAAACCCATAGCAGTAGCAGCTTGCTCTGATGCACCAGCATTTGAGGTCATGATTAGCACCACATTTCTAAAGTCTACAGTTCTTCCATTATGGTCTGTTAGCTTACCATGATCCATTACTTGTAGAAGAATATTGAATATATCAGGGTGAGCTTTTTCTATCTCATCTAATAATAATATACTATGAGGGTGCTGATCAATTTTATCAGTTAGAATTCCTCCTTGGTCAAAACCTACATATCCTGGAGGTGCTCCAATTAATCTTGATACAGCATGTTTTTCCATATATTCTGACATATCAAACCTAATTAACTCAACACCAAGGCAATCAGCCAATTGTCTAGCTACTTCAGTTTTACCTACACCAGTTGGACCTGAAAATAGGTAGTTTCCTATAGGTTTTTCAGGTTCTCTTAAACCAGCTCTAGCCATTTTTATTGCAGAGGTTAAAGAGCCTATAGCTTTATCTTGGCCAAAAACAACTCTTTTGAGTGAAGAATCTAAATTACTTAAGATCTCTGCATCTGATTTGGATATACTCTTTGGAGGAATTCTAGCAATTTTAGCAATTACGTTTTCAATTTCCTTAATACCAATGATTTTCTTTCTTTCTTTTTCGGGAAGTATCATTTGAGCAGCTCCAGCTTCATCAATGACATCAATGGCTTTATCAGGTAATTTTCTATCATGTATATGCTTAATTGATAGATCTATTGATGCTTGAATTGCCTCACTTGTGTATTTAGCATCATGATGATCTTCAAAATACTGTTTAAGACCATTTAAGATTTGAACTGCCTGATCTGGTGTAGGTTCTTCAACATCTATTTTTTGAAATCTTCTTGATAAAGCACGATCTTTCTCAAAATGTTGCCTGTATTCTTTATATGTGGTGGAACCCATACATTTCAAATTTCCAGATTGAAGTGATGGTTTTAATAAATTTGAAGCATCCATAGCTCCACCTGTAGTGGCACCGGCACCAATAACAGTATGAATTTCATCTATGAAAAAGATTGAGTCATTATGTTCCTCTAATTCTTTTAAAACATTTTTTAAGCGCTCTTCAAAATCACCCCTATACCTAGTTCCTGCCAAGAGAGCTCCCATATCTAGAGAAAAAATCGTAGCATTTTGTAAAACTTTTGGTATTTCTTTATTTACAATTTTTCTAGCTAGACCTTCTGCAATTGCTGTTTTCCCAACTCCAGGATCTCCTACCAAAATAGGATTATTTTTTCTTCTTCTGCAAAGCACCTGAATACATCTTTCTATTTCTCCTTCTCTACCAATTAAAGGATCTATTCTTTTAGCCTGAGCTTCTTCATTTAAGTTTTTACAATATTTTTTAAGAGCAGATTCTTTATCGTTTTTATTTTCTTCACCTAGTTCTTCAAGTTCTTCATTTAAACCTGATATCTTTCTTTCTTCTGAAAAATTTGGATTTTTAGCTACTCCATGTGCGATAAAATTTACTGCATCGTAACGGGTCATTTCTTGTTCTTGAAGAAAGAAGGCTGCATGACTTTCTCTTTCAGCAAATATAGCAACTAATACATTGGCACCAGTAACTTCATTTCTACCAGAACTTTGAACATGTATAGCAGCTCTTTGAATAACTCTTTGAAAACCTGTTGTAGGTACAGATTCTGTACCTTCAACTTGGCTAATTAAATTACCTAGTTCCTTTTTGATGAAATCAGCAACTTTCTTTTTTAATATTCCTAAATTTACATTGCATGCTTCCATCACTTTAGCTGCATCAGGTTCATCAATCAAAGCCAAAAGTAGGTGTTCAAGGGTAGTAAGTTCGTGTTTATGATCATTTGCAATACCTAATGAAGTATGTATACAATTTTCTAGTGATTTTGAAAAAGAAGGCATTTTTCACCATTAATATTTATAGTTTAGCTATTACTTATTTAATAAATAATATATGTCCAGTTGTTTGCAAATTATTTTTATTAATTTGTTAAAATAAGTTTAAATATTCCATTTTTTTTTAACACATTTGCAGATAAAGTGCCAAAACTAAAAAAATCTTTTTTAAACTAGAACGAGTCTCTTCTTTTTCTTAATTCAGCAAATACATTTTCATTGGTATCATTCTCCATATTCACAGCGTTCTTTATTTCACATATATTTGCTCGTAAAAAAGGATTACAATTCAATTCATCTTTTATGGTGGTTGGAACTGAGGGAAGGTTTTTGTTAATCATATCCTTAATTAGAACATATTTGTTTTGTAGTTCTTTGTTTTCTGAATCTATAGATAGAGCAAATTCTAAATTTTTGATAGCATATTCATGACCACTGTAAATTTTAGTATTAAGAGGCAATTTTTTGAATTTTTTCAATGTTTTCCACATCATAGCTGGAGTACCTTCAAAGAGTCTACCACAACCAAATACCATAAGTGAATCTCCAGTAAATAAGGCCTCTAATTCTTTACAATAATAGGCTAAATGGCCTATAGTATGTCCAGGAACATCTAAAACATCAAACATCAAATCACCAAGTTTTAAAACTTGATTAATTTTTATCTTTTCCCCAACAATGGGAAGTCTATGGGTATCAAATTCTGCTCCTGCTATTATAGGATTATATTTTTTAACTAAATCGTCAGTGCCCATAATATGATCTGAATGGTGGTGGGTAAAAATAATTTTTTTCAATCCCCAATTATTTTCTTCTAATGCCTTAATAATAGGATAAGATTCTGGGGCATCTATTAAAAAGGTTTCATTTCGTTTGTGATTATGTATTATATATGCATAGTTATCTTGTAAGCATGGTATTGTTAGTATCTCTGTGTGCATATGTGAAACCTTTTAATAATAGTGTTAATAATTATTAGTTTATTTATAAAATTAAACAACGCTTAATAAAATCAAATAGTCCAAAAATTATAAAACTCTTTAATCTGGGTGTCATTTTGAATTTAGAAATTAACGAATTACAAAATTTTTATACCAATACATTTTTGGGCTCTTTCTGTAAGAAAAATATAAGTACGTTAATAAAAAAAAATGAAGAGCATATTATAAGAGAAAATATTAATCAAGAAAATATAGTAGGTTATGGTTATCCTATTCCATATCTTGATAGTTTAATAGAGAAAAATTCAAATTACTTATGTCTAATGCCAAAAAACCAAGGTGCTTTGTCATGGCCTTCTACAAAAAATAAAACTATACTGGTTGAGCAGACTGAATGGCCATTAGAATCAGAAATCTCTGACATGGTAATGATAGTACATGGTTTAGAAAATTGTGATAATCCAAATAAGCTTTTAGAAGAGGCATGGAGGATACTTCTTCCAGAAGGATATCTGTTTATAGTAGTACCAAATAGAACTGGTTTTTGGGCTAGATCTGATCTTACTCCTTTTGGTTTTGGAAGACCATATAGTATATCTCAACTATCAAAATTGTTAATAGAGAATAAATTTAAAATATTAAATACAAATGCAACTTTATTAATGCCCCCCACAAAAAAAACATTTTTGTTCAATTCATTTAAGTTTATTGATCAAATTGCTGCAAAATATACTTCAAAAGTTATGGGAGGAGTTTTGGTGATACTAGCAAAGAAACAAATTCACTTAGCTAATACCATCAAAATTTCTGATAGTATTAAAGTTCCATTAAAAATTTTTGATGAGTTAATTAAGCCAAAACCCAAACCTCAACCAAAAATTTGCCATTTTTTAAAAAAAACAAGTCAAATCTTATAATGAGATTTTTTTTGTATGTTTTAAAAATATTAATCTTTTTATATTAAAAAAATCAATTTTATTTACAATACTTTCTTGCATGAAAGTTGTAGCTCTGATAACAAATAATGTATAAATAAATATAATTTATTTTGATCTTTGGTTGGAGAGTTAAATTGAGTGAAAATACTTCGTTAACAAAAGATGCCTCATTTAGGTATGCTAACGCGCTTTTTAATTTAGCACTGGAAACTAAAGCTACATCGAAATATGAAAAAGACCTAGATAAAATCTTTAAAATTTTTGATGAGGATGGCAACTTTTTTTTATTCATTAAATCTCCATTGTATCCAAGAGACAATCAGTTATCTACAATGAAAGCAATTTGCTCACATCTTAAATTGCATGAAAATGTTATCAATACTATTTTAGTTATGACTTCTAAACGAAGGCTTTTTGCCTTGAAAGAAATGATTTTACAGTATAAAGATCTATGCCGACAAGAGAGAAATGAGTTGGTTGTGGAGGTAACAAGTGTATCTGAATTAAATCGAGCTGATTTAGATAAAATAAAAAAATCTGTTAATTCTAAAGTTGACAGCAACATTATAATTAAATCTATATCTAACCCTAAAATTTTAGGTGGATTAATTGTAAAGGTTGGTTCTAAACTAATTGATACATCAATTAGATCGAAACTAGCAAAATTGAAAAATAATTTGAAAGAGGTAGGATGATGAACATCCAAGCATCAGAAATATCAGCTATTCTAAAAGAACAGATCAAAAAATTCGGCAAAGAATCTGAAGTCGCAGAGGTAGGTACTGTTCTATCGGTAGGTGATGGTATAGCAAGAGTTTTTGGACTCGATAATGTGCAAGCAGGTGAAATGGTAGAATTTCCAAACGGTATAAGAGGAATGGCCTTAAACTTGGAAATAGATAATGTTGGTATTGTTATTTTTGGATCTGATCGAGCAATTAAAGAGGGAGACCAAGTTAAAAGGACTAAGTCTATTGTTGATGTGCCAGTAGGTGATGAGTTATTGGGAAGAGTAGTGGATGGTTTGGGTAATCCATTGGACGGAAAGGGTCCTATAAAAACAAAAAATAGATCTGTTGCTGATGTAAAAGCACCTGGCATAATTCCTAGAAAATCAGTTCATGAACCTATGGCAACCGGACTTAAATCAGTAGATTCTTTAATCCCAATCGGCCGTGGACAAAGAGAACTTATAATTGGGGATAGGCAGACTGGGAAAACAGCTGTTGCTCTAGATACTATTCTTAATCAAAAAACATATAATGATGCTGCAGGTAAGGATGAATCCAAGAAACTTTACTGTGTTTATGTTGCAATTGGTCAAAAGAGGTCTACTGTAGCTCAACTTGTTAAGAAGTTAGAGGAAACTGGCGCGTTGGAGTACTCAATTGTAGTGGCTGCAACTGCATCTGATCCTGCTCCAATGCAATTCTTAGCCCCATACTCTGCTACTTCTATGGCAGAATATTTTAGAGATAATGGTCGTCATTCACTTATTATTTATGATGACTTATCTAAACAAGCAGTTGCTTACAGGCAAATGTCTCTCTTACTTAGACGTCCTCCTGGAAGAGAAGCATATCCTGGTGATGTTTTTTATTTACATTCAAGGTTATTAGAGCGTTCTGCAAAATTAAATGATGATAATGGATCTGGTTCACTAACCGCTTTGCCCATAATCGAAACTCAAGGGGGTGACGTTTCAGCTTTTATTCCTACAAATGTTATTTCTATTACTGATGGCCAAATTTTTTTAGAAACAGAGTTATTTAATCAGGGCATTAGGCCTGCTGTGAATACGGGTCTTTCAGTATCAAGGGTAGGTTCTTCTGCACAAACAAAAGCAATGAAATCAGTTGCAGGATCTGTAAAACTAGAGCTTGCACAATATAGAGAAATGGCTGCGTTCGCTCAATTTGGTTCTGATTTAGATGCTTCTACTCAAGCATTATTAAACCGAGGTGCACGTTTAACTGAGGTTCTTAAACAAGCACAGTATTCTCCACTTACAAATGCAGAACAGGTAGTAATTATTTATTCAGGTACAGCAGGTTATTTAGATGATATTGAAGTTCGTGATGTTACACGTTTTGAGAAGAGTCTTGTAGATTATCTAAGAAGTGATTGTAATGAATTGTTAGAAGATTTAACTAATAATGATAGAAAAGTTGATAGTGAACTTGAAGATTCTATAAAAAAAGCCATTGAGGCTTTTAAAGAAAATTTTTCTTGAGGTATTATTCCTCTGGTTTTGGATATTTATTATGCCTAATTTAAAAGATCTTAAAAATAGAATTGAAAGTGTAAAATCAACAAGAAAGATTACAAAAGCTATGCAAATGGTAGCTGCTGCAAAACTTAGAAAAGCTCAGGAGGCAGCTGAACAAGCTAGACCATATGCAGAAAAAATGTCTCTTGTAATAAAAAAACTTACATCCGCTACTAATGCTTCTAGCAATTCTCCATTACTAATTGGTAATGCTAGCCATAAAACTCATTTGATTATAATTTCTACATCTGAACGCGGTTTGTGTGGGGCATTCAATTCTTCTATTGTTAGATTAGCAAAATCTCATATCAAACAATTATTGTCTAATGGGAGTCAGATTAAAATCTTAACCATTGGAAAAAAAGGGCGTGAACAATTAAAGAGGGAATTTGGAGAATACATGATTGATCATGTAGATCTTTCTGAAGTTAAAAAAATTTCATATGAAAATGCATCTGCTATATCTATTAATGTGATATCTAAATTTTTAAAAGATGAATTTGATGTAGCTACTATCTTTTATAATCAGTTTGAGTCTATTATTTCCCAAATACCTCAAGCTTCACAATTAATTCCGATAAAAGTTAAATCTGAAGAATCTATAAATGATGATAACATCTCAAATTTTGTTTATGAACCAGATGAACAAGAAATTATTGAAGACTTATTACCTAAAGCGATTTCCACAAAGGTATTTACTGCTTTATTAGAAAATGGAGCATCTGAACAAGGTGCACGAATGTCTGCTATGGATAATGCAACAAGAAATGCTGGTGAAATGATAGATAAACTCACTATTCAGTATAATAGATCGAGACAGGCAGCCATTACTAACGAATTAATAGAAATTATATCTGGTGCTGAAGCACTGTAAAATTAAAATGGAGAAAGTGATGTCTAGGCCAATAGGAAAAATTACTCAAGTAATGGGGGCGGTAGTTGATGTTCAATTTGATAACCATCTTCCTGAAATTCTCAACGCTCTTGAAACAAAAAATGATGGTCAAAAGTTGATTCTGGAGGTTGCTCAACATCTTGGAGAAAACACAGTTAGAACAATTGCTATGGATAGTTCAGAAGGATTAGTCAGAGGAGCTATTGTTGAAGATGTAGGAGCTCCAATTTCTGTTCCTGTAGGAAATCCTACATTGGGAAGAATTTTAAATGTTGTGGGAGACCCAGTTGATGAGCAAGGTCCTATAAAATCTAAAGAATTAAGACCTATACATCAACCAGCACCAGAGTTTTCTGAACAATCTACTGATACTGAACTACTTACTACAGGAATAAAAGTTATTGATCTCTTAGCACCATACTCTAAAGGAGGTAAAGTTGGTCTTTTTGGTGGTGCCGGTGTTGGTAAAACAGTTCTAATAATGGAGTTGATTAATAATATTGCAAAAGTTCATTCTGGATTTTCTGTATTTGCTGGAGTTGGAGAGCGAACAAGAGAAGGTAATGATCTCTATCATGAAATGATTGAGTCAGGTGTTATTAATACAAAAAATTTGGAAGAATCTAAAGTGTCTTTAGTTTATGGCCAAATGAATGAACCACCTGGAGCAAGAGCTAGAGTGGGTTTAACTGGATTAACTCTAGCGGAACAATTTAGGGATCAATCTGGAACAGATGTTTTATTTTTTGTTGATAATATTTTCAGATTTACTCAAGCAGGTTCTGAAGTTTCTGCTCTTTTGGGGCGTATTCCTTCTGCGGTTGGTTATCAACCAACACTTGCTACAGATATGGGTGCGTTACAAGAAAGAATAACATCAACAAAAGCAGGATCTATAACTTCTGTACAAGCTATATATGTACCAGCTGACGATCTAACTGATCCAGCTCCAGCAACTTCTTTTGCTCACCTTGATGCAACTACTGTTTTAAGTAGGGCTATTTCTGAATTAGGAATATATCCTGCTGTTGATCCTTTAGACTCAAATAGTAGACTTATGGATCCATTGATTGTTGGAGAAGATCACTATCAAGTAGCTAGAGATGTACAGGAAATACTCCAAAGATATAAATCTCTTCAAGATATAATTGCAATTTTGGGAATGGATGAATTGTCAGAAGAAGATAAGTTAACTGTTGCTAGAGCTAGAAAAATTCAAAAATTTCTTTCACAACCATTTGATGTAGCTAAAGTTTTCACAGGTTCAGATGGGGTTCAAGTCCCATTAGATATAACTATTGACAGTTTTAAAAGGGTAGTTGCTGGAGAATTCGATCATTTGCCTGAAGCAGCCTTTTATATGGTTGGAGGTATTGATGAGGTTATTGAAAAAGCTGAAAAACTTGAATCAAAAGTAGCATAATAACTGATATGTCTGAGGAATTATTCAATTTTGAGTTAGTTACACCTGAGAGGGTTCTTGTGTCAGATTCAGTTTATTCCGTAAGTATTGCTGGAGTTGAAGGTGATATGACAATATTTGCAAATCACTCACCACTTGCTACGGCTATTAGACCAGGTTACATTGATATAAATTTAAGTAATAAATCTGAAAGATATTTTCTATCTGGGGGGTTTGTTCAAATTACTGCAACTGAGGTGGTTATTCTTGCTGAAAAAGCTTCATTAGAAAATGAAGTAAATGTTGAAATGGTAGATCAAATAATAGAGAAAACAAAAAATTCGATGGAAACCGCGACAGATCTTCAGAAATGCGTTCTAGATAAGAAACTAAATGATTTAACAACTATTAAAAACCAACTTTAAATATTGAGACAATCAAAAAAAAAAGAAATTGGTTTTATATTTTTAACTGTAGTACTGGATATAAGTGGCTTAATGGTAATTTTTCCAATAATGCCAGATATACTACAGTCAGTTGGTAAATTTTCAGTATCTGAAGCAGCTATATGGGGAGGATTTCTTTATGCTTCCTATGCTTTAATGCAATTTTTGTTTTCTCCAATCATTGGTAATATATCTGATTCATTTGGCAGAAGGCCTATTATATTGATATCTCTTTTTTTAATGTGTATAGATTATATGATTTTAGGTTTTGCTACATCCTTATGGATATTTATTATTGGTAGAATGATAGGTGGAATAGCTGGTGGGACAGTACCTACTGCTATGGCATATTTAGCTGATGTTTCTGATTCAGCAGATAAAGCTAAGAACTTTGGACTAATTGGTGCAGCTTTTGGAATAGGTTTTGTGCTTGGACCTTTTATTGGAGGAATATTAGGAGAGATTAATTTTAGACTTCCTTTCTTTTTTTCTGCAGCTTTATCTTTGTGTACATTCTTACTATGCTATTATTTTTTAACTGAATCACTAGAAGAAAAAAATAAAAGAAAATTTAAATTTACTGATCTAAATCCATTTGCATCAATTTTTAAAGCTTTTTTAATTAAAGATTTAAGAATTTTTTTTGTATGTATTTTACTAATAAGTATTGCTCATTGGGTATATCCATCGATTTGGAGTTTTTGGAGTAAGGAGGTTTTTGGTTGGGGACCTGGTTTGATAGGTACTTCTTTAGCTTGTTATGGTCTAGGGGTAGCATTTGTACAAGGACTAATTATAAGATTAAACTATGTAAGAAATATTAACTCACAAAAAATTGTTATTTTTTCATTATTAGTTGGTTGTATTACCCTTTTTGGGTTTGGTTCAATTAAAACTGCATGGTTAGTTTTTGCCTTAATCCCAATTGCAGTTTTAACTGAATTAATGAATCCTACATTAGATAGCTTTATCTCAAATAAAGTATCAGACGATACTCAAGGTTTATTACAAGGTATATTATCTAGCATAAATGCAATTACAACAATTTTAAGTCCTTTGATTATGACTTTACTATTCAAAATTGGAGCATCTCCAATGAAAGATTATTATATCCCAGGCTTACCTTTTTATTTTGCTGCTATTTTGCTATTAATTTGTGTTATTCCAATTTTAAAAGTTATGAATTCTTTGGAAAATACAAAAAAAATACGAATAAAATAATAGAAAACTAAGCTTTACGCTTTTTTTCAATATGGTACTTAGGGTAGTAAGGTTTATAAATTGGACTTAATCTGTCACTATCGAATAATGAAGATACAGAATTTCCGTTAGCTATATTTAGTAATGCTTGAGCAAAAAGAGGAGCCGTTGGAACAATTCTTATTTTATTACTTTCTTTAATTTTTGAAATTATACTTATAGAATCTGTTACAACTAGCGAACTTAAGCTTGATTTTTCTATTCTTTCGATAGCTGGGTCAGATAGAACTCCGTGAGAAATATATGCGTGTACTTCACTTGCCCCTTTATTAATGAGCAAATCAGAAGCTTTAACCAAAGTTCCTGCAGTATCACAAATATCATCTACAATTATGCAAATTTTATTTTTTACTTCACCTATGACTGTCATAGATGCAATTTCACCAGGTTGGTTTCTTCTCTTATCAACAATTGCAAGGTCAGCACTAATTCTTTCAGCTAGACCTCTAGCTCTTGCCACTCCACCAACATCTGGAGACACAACAGTAAGTAGTTCTTGTTTTTCAAAATAATGCGAGATATCAAGTTCAAAAATTGGGGATGCATAGAGGTTATCAACCGGTATATCGAAAAACCCCTGAATCTGAGCAGAATGTAAATCGAGAGTAAGAATCCTTTCAATGCCTGCGCCACTTAAAAGGTTAGCTACTAACTTTGCACTTATTGGGGTTCTTGCTTTTGTTCTCCTATCTTGTCTAGCATACCCAAAATAAGGTATGACTGCGGTAATCCTCTTAGCGCTTGATCTTCTCAAGGCATCGGCAATTATTAGTAATTCCATGATATTATCATTGGCTGGATTTGATGTAGATTGGATAATAAACATGTCTTCATTTCTTATATTTTCAAAAACTTCCACAAAAATTTCTTGGTCATTAAATTGTTCAACTCTACCTTTTACAAGATCAATTTGTGATCTACTTAAAGAACTTGCCCAACTGGCGATACCTTTAGAGAGGGTAATATTTGAATTTCCAGAAATTATTTTTGGGTGCATAAGCTCACTCATTATTCATCCTTTTTGATGGAAGTAGTTTATAATAGCAAATTATTCCACTATTAAGCAAGCTATGTCTAACTAATTATTTTAGTATCACAAAACAATTTTTTTGAATTTAGTAATATAATCTTGTAACATTTTTCTAAAGCTAAATTTAAAATTTATTAGATTTTTCAATAATAAAATTTGAAATATCAGAACTGTCTACATACTCTTCACTTATTGCAAAATTTTTAACAGAATTGTTTGTATTATGTATATTTTTATTTTTGTTTTTATTTAAATGATGCCAAGAAGGTAGGTCTTTTTTTTCATAAATTAAGCGATATGAGCAGGATGTAGGTAACCAATTTACAATTTTATTGAGATTATTTTGTGATAATACTAAACAATCTTTTCTTTTATTTTTTCTTTCATTGTAAACTGTGCAAATACATTTTTTTAAATCCAAAAATTTACAAGCTACACTAGTATAAAATGGTAAACTTTTTTTTGTTTTTTGAAACTTATTAAGGCAGCATTTACCACACCCATCGCAAAGTAATTCCCATTCTTCTTGGCTTAAATCATTAAGTGGTATAGTCTTCCAAAAATTTTTTCTCATTTTTTAATAAATCATTTTTGTTTAGATTATTAATTGCAATTTTACAGTCTTTTTTCATTTGTAATTTAAGTTCGTTTATTGATTCATATTTTATTTCAGCTCTCTGAAAATCTACTAATGAAACAATTACTTTTTTATTATAAATTGATTCTGAAAAATTAAATATATTTACCTCACAATTTGCTTCATTTTTCCCAAATGTTGGTTTTGTACCTATAGATGCAACTCCTTTATATAAGTCTTGAAAATCTGATGAAAGCACTTTTATCATACAAGAATAGATTCCAAACTTTGGAACAATCACATTTTTCAATTCTAAATTTATTGTAGGAAAACCTAATTCCCGTCCCCTTTTGTCGCCCTGAACTACCAAACCATAAATTTTATGATAATAACCAAGCATTTTATTAGCTTTTTCCAATTGGCCTTTTTTTAACGCATTTCTAATAACTGTGGAAGAGATTTTATCTTCTCCAAATTTTTTTAGATCCAAAGAAAATACTTTTATATTGTATTTTGCTCCAAGAGTTTGAAGAAAATCAAAATCACCACTTCTCTTATGGCCAAAACGAAAATCATTGCCAACAATTATTTTTTTGACACCTAATTTTTCAAATAAAATAGATTTTACAAATTGTTCAGGTGAAAGTATTTCTATGCTTTTATCAAATTTTAATTCTACTATAAAGTTGACATTAAATCTTTCGATCAGTTTATATTTTTGTTCTTTTGGAGTGAGTTTAAAATGACTATTATTTTTTTTAAAGTAATCTCGGGGGTGGGGATTGAAAGTTAAAATCCCAAATCGTTTAGATGATGCTATTTGAGAGCATTTTTTAATTATTTCTTGATGGCCTAAATGAACACCATCAAAATTGCCAATTATTATAGTAGAATCTTTAGTAAATTCTTTCGAATTATTTAAATCATGTAAAATTTTCATTGTTAATCTATTAAAACCTCAAATATAAATTTTAACTTAAATAACTTATCGAGAAAGTTGGAAGAATTTTATTTTTTTTGAATAATTCGTCTAGTTTTTTTAAATTTGGAATCTCATTATTTTTTTTCATTCCAATTTCAACACCTGATAATCCACCACAGACAAAGAGTGTATTTAGTTTCTCTTTTTTTCCACCTAAAATATCAGTATTTATACCATCTCCTATACATAAAATTTTAGGAGATTTTATACCATGCTTTTTTAATTTTGAATAAGCTAATTCATAAATTTCCTTATGAGGTTTACCACAATATATACTAGTACCTCCTGCTTTAGTAAATGCTGCTGCAATTCCTCCAGCACACCATACTCTTAAGCTACCAACATCAACAAAAATATCTGGATTAACACAAAGAAGATTTAGATTATGTTTCACGCCATATTTTATAATATCCTTATAATTTTCTGGTGTTTCTGTACGATCATCAAATAGGCCAGTACAAACTATACCTTCAGCAGAGGGTAGTTCAACTCTTTGGATGTTTTTTTTAGGTTTAATTTCCTTAGGAATGTCTGTAAAGAAGCTTAAGTCTCTTTCAGGCCCTAAATGATATACATTTGTTCCAACATTACCTGATAGCATACTATTTTGTGCTGCATCTCCAGAAGTAGTTATATCATCAAAATGATTTTCAAAAATACCAAAGGTAGATAAGTGTGCTTTCACAGCTGATTTCGGTCTTGGAGCATTTGTTAACAGCATAACAAATCCACCATTCCTTTTAAATTCAATTAGAGCATCTAGTGCTCTTTTATAAGGGATTTTTCCATTATGAATACATCCCCATATGTCGCAAAATAAAACATTATATTCGTCAGAGATCTGTCGTAAATTTTTAATAACTTTTATCATTGCAAAAAAATTCTTTAAATTAAATTAATTAATAAACAAAATTGTTATAAGAAAAAAAAAATATTTATAAAAGCTCATTTTTTTTATTTATTTATATTGACTTAATAAAAATTTAACCTAATTAAGTAGTATTGGCACTTAACGACGGCGAGTGCTTTTTTTTTTGTCCGTCTTAATTTTATAAAGGGAGCGTTATAATATGACATTTAAACCATTACATGATCGTGTAGTTGTTCGTCGTGTTGAGAACGACGAAAAAACTTCAGGAGGTCTAATTATTCCTGATTCTGCTCAAGAAAAACCTGCAGAGGGTGAAGTAGTATCTGTTGGCAATGGAGCTATTGACGAAAAAGGAAACAGAATGCCTATGGATGTTAAGACTGGTGACAGAATACTTTTTGGTAAGTGGTCTGGTACCGAAGTAAAGATTGACGGTGAAGATATGTTAATCATGAAAGAAAGTGACATACTAGGCATTATGGCTTAGTTTTTTTTAATTATATTTAGGAATTTAATTATGGCAGCAAAAGATGTAAAATTTAGTACTGACGCTCGTAACAGAATGATGCATGGTATAAATGTATTGGCGGACGCAGTAAAAGTTACTTTAGGTCCAAAAGGAAGAAATGTAGTTTTGGATAAATCGTTTGGGGCACCAAGAATTACAAAAGACGGTGTTACTGTAGCAAAAGAAATTGAACTTGATGACAAATTTGAGAACATGGGTGCTCAAATGATAAAAGAAGTTGCTTCTAAAACAAATGATACTGCAGGCGACGGTACTACTACAGCAACAATTTTAGCGCAGTCGATTGTTCGCGAAGGATTAAAATCAGTAGCAGCTGGTATGAATCCTATGGATTTAAAGAGAGGTATTGATACAGCAGTTTCTTCAGTAGTTGATGCAATTGCAAAACAATCAAGACCAGTAGCTAATAGTGATGAGGTAGCACAAGTTGGTACTATTTCAGCAAACGGAGAATCTGAGATTGGTAAACAGATATCTGATGCTATGCAAAAAGTTGGTAATGAAGGTGTAATTACAGTTGAAGAAAATAAAGGTTTGGAAACAGAAACTGATGTTGTTGAAGGTATGCAATTCGATCGGGGTTACTTATCACCTTATTTCATTACTAATTCAGAAAAAATGACTGCAGATCTTGAAGATTGTCTAATTTTACTTCATGAGAAAAAACTCTCCTCACTTCAACCAATGGTACCACTTCTAGAAACAGTTATTCAGTCTGGTAAACCTCTTCTTATTATTGCTGAAGATATAGAAGGTGAAGCTCTAGCTACTTTGGTTGTAAATAAACTGAGAGGTGGATTAAAAATAGCTGGTGTGAAAGCTCCAGGTTTTGGTGATCGTAGAAAAGCAATGTTGCAAGACATAGCAATACTTACTGGTGGTCAATTAATTTCTGAAGATTTAGGTATGAAATTAGAAAATGTCACTATGGATATGCTTGGTACAGCAAAGAGAGTTTCTATTACTAAAGATGAAACTACCATTGTTGACGGAGCTGGTGAAAAATCAGAGATTGAAGCTAGAGTATCTCAAATAAAAGCTCAAATAGAAGAAACTACATCAGATTACGACAAAGAAAAACTTCAAGAGCGTTTAGCAAAACTAGCTGGCGGAGTTGCGGTTATTCGTGTTGGCGGAGCTACTGAAGTTGAAGTAAAGGAACGAAAAGACCGAGTTGATGATGCTCTAAATGCAACTAGGGCAGCAGTACAAGAGGGTATCGTTGTTGGTGGCGGAGTAGCATTGGTTGTTGCTACAAAAAACCTGAGTAAGTTAAAAGGTGAAAATGCTGATCAAGATGCCGGTATTAATATTATAAGAAGAGCTTTGGAAGCCCCATTAAGACAGATAGCAGAAAATGCTGGAGTAGATGGAGCTGTTGTTGCTGGTAAAATTCGTGAAAGCAAAGAAGATACTCACGGTTTTAATGCTCAAACAGAAGAATATGGTGACATGTTCAAATTTGGTGTTATAGATCCTGCAAAAGTTGTTCGTACTGCTTTAGAGGATGCAGCTTCAATTGCTGGTTTATTAGTTACAACAGAAGCAATGGTTGGTGACAAACCAGAACCAAAGGGCGCGGCGGGCGCTCCTGCAATGCCTGATATGGGTGGAATGGGTGGAATGGGCGGTATGATGTAAATCATCCCGATTTTATCTTTATTAATTTCAAAAAGGGGCAATTAGCCCCTTTTTTTATTCAATTATATTTATATGTCCCATTTTTCTATTATATTTTGCTTTTTCTTTCCCATAGATATTTATGGAGTGTTCACTATTATCTTTAATGTCAAAAATTTGATCGCCCAATATATTTTTCATTAATACATTAGAGTGTCTTTTTCCATCTCCTATTGATCTACCAGTTATAGCTCTTATATGTTGTTCAAATTGATTTATTATACAGCCACTCTGGGTCCAATGGCCTGAATTATGAACTCTTGGAGCCATTTCATTTACTAATATTTTTTTTGTCTTTGTTACAAAAAACTCTATTCCCATTACCCCTATGTATTCTAAATTTTTAATTATTTTGCTAGCTATAAAAATAGCATCACTACTTGTAGTAAAACTAATATTTGCAGGAACCTTTGACTCAACTAGTATACCATTTTGGTGAATATTCTCAGCAGGATCGTAAGTAGATATTTTCCCATTCATATCTCGGCATATAATAATTGAAATTTCCAATTCAAAATCAATCAATTTTTCAATTATAACAAATATATTAGTGAATTCAGATGCAATTTTTTCTATTTCTTCCTTTTGACGAATTACTTTTTGGCCTTTTCCATCATATCCAAACCTACTTGTTTTAATTAAAACTGGAAGTCCAACTTTTTCTATACCTTTTATAATACCTTCATAAGTTGAAGCTGTTTCAAACGTAGCAGTTTCAACCCCAATATTATTAAGGAATTTTTTTTCAGTTATTCGATCTTGACATATTCCTAATGATTTAGAATTGGGATAAACATTTTTGATTTTTTGACAAAAATTGATCGTTTCTAATGGAATGTTTTCAAATTCATAGGTTATTACATCAACTTTATTAGCAAAATCTTCTAAATTTTTAATATCATCATATTCAAATGTACTTGATATATTAGTTACTTGTTTAGCTGGTGCATTGAAATCTGGATCATATATGTGAGTTTTAAAACCTAATTGAGAAGCTGATTGAGAAAGCATCTTACCTAATTGACCGCCTCCTAAGATTCCAATAATACTACCAATTGGCAATTTTTTTTGTTTATTCATCTCTTGGGACCATTGGAACAGTTGATGTTGTTTTTTTATGCCATTTTTCTAATTTTTTTGATATTTTCCGATCATTGAGTGCTAAAATCGAAATTGCAAAAATTGAAGAATTGATTGCACCTGGTATTCCTATTGCCATTGTTGCTACAGGGCAACCCTTTGGCATTTGCACAATGGAATATAAACTATCAATCCCAGAAAGTGCTTCTGATAATATAGGAACGCCTATAACAGGTAATGAAGTCTTTGATGCAACCATTCCAGGCAAATGAGCTGCACCTCCAGCTCCAGCAATTATAACCTTTATGTGCCTTTTGTGAGCATTTTTTGCATATTTAAAAAGACGATCAGGTGTTCTGTGTGCTGAAATAATTTTTTTTTCATAACTTATATTAAATTCTTCTAAAATATCACAAGCCAATTGCATTGTTTTCCAATCTGATTGGCTTCCCATAATTACACTAATTAATTGTTTTTCCATTTTGATCCTAATAAATAAATTATCCAATCGGTTAAAAATTTAATATACGAGTTTTTTAAAAATTAATTCAATTGTATTTATTCATATTTTACATATATTGCTATTATTAATCGAGGAATTTTAAAATGGCTAGAATATCATTTGCAGCACATCCTTTTTTATTAGGTTTTGAACAAATTGATAGGCTTCTGGAAAAAACAATAAAATCAAGTAATGATGGATTTCCTCCATATAATATTCAATTATCTGATGATAATCATTATAAGATTACACTAGCAGTAGCAGGCTTTAGTGAAGATGAATTAAATATAACCCTGGAAGAGAGGCAATTGATAATTTCTGGCAAGCAAATTGAAAAAGCAAATCAAAATACATTCATTTATAGAGGAATA
Source organism: Paracoccaceae bacterium (assembly GCA_045565285.1). Lineage (GTDB taxonomy): Bacteria > Pseudomonadota > Alphaproteobacteria > Rhodobacterales > Rhodobacteraceae > CACIIZ01. The sequence goes on along the minus strand of JBJLFR010000016.1, from coordinate 3,025 downwards.
GCAGCCAGGCATTTTCAGAAAACATTTGTATTGGCTGATGGAGTTGAAGTAAGTGGGGCTAATTTAGAAAAAGGATTACTGAATGTTTTTTTATTGAGAAAAAATGTTGAGCCAAAAGTCAAAAAAATAAAAATTGAATCCAATGAATAACAAATCTATTTTTTTATTCTACTAAGTTTTTTTTTCTGACAAAAATTTCTCTACTTCTAAAGCAGCCATACAGCCCATTCCAGCAGCAGTAACTGCTTGCCTATATTTAAAATCTGTAATATCTCCAGCTGCAAAAACACCAGGTACAGAAGTTTCTGTTGAATTAGGTTTAGTAACTACATAGCCACCATTATGAGTTTGTAGTTGATCAATAATTAATTCATTTGATGGTGCGTGTCCAATAGCAATAAAAACACCTTTGCATGGAATTTCTATTTCTTTATTATTTTGTAGGTTTTCAATTTTTATTCCTTCTACACTTAGAGGATTCTCTATTCCTACTATTTCTTTTAATACGCTATTCCATATAAGCTCTACTTTTGGATTTTTAAATAATCTTTCTTGTAATATTTTTTCTGCCCTTAAAGTATCTCTTCTGTGAATTAAAAAAACTTTTTTTGCAAATTTAGTGAGAAATAGAGCTTCTTCTACAGCAGTGTTTCCACCTCCAATTACTACAATTATTTCGTTTCTAAAGAAAAAACCGTCACATGTTGCACAAGCAGATACTCCAAATCCTTTATACTTTTCTTCCGATTCTAAACCTAGCCATTTTGCTTGAGCTCCAGTTGCAAGGACAATAGAATCAGCTTCATATTGATTTCCAGTATCTGATATGGCTATAAATGGATATTTTTTTAAATCCAAGTTAACGATAGTATCATTAATTATATTTGTTCCTGCGACCTTAGCATGATCTTCTAAATTAGTCATTAGATCTGGTCCTTGTATTTCCTTTACTCCTGGCCAGTTTTCAACTTCAGTTGTAATAGTGAGTTGACCACCGGGTTGTATACCCTGCACAAGTATAGGTTCAAGCAATGCTCGAGAGCCATAAACTGCTGCAGTGTAACCTGCAGGACCAGATCCAATTATTAATAGTTTTGTTTTCTTAGGCATTTAATTTCCTACCTTTTAATAATATATAATTTCAATCATATTTTTATTGTAGAAATCATCCTTCCACAATCACCAAGTTTATTTTTTTGATTGCGGCGAAAAGAAAAATAATTTTTTTTCTCTGAAAAAGTACATTTATTTAGGGAGTGAATATTATATACACCTGATAATTCAAGTTTAAAGGATATTAATCCAGACAAATCAAACCAAATTTTTTTATTATTATCTTTAAAAAAAAATCTTTTGAATTCGTTATCTTTATTTATAAATCTATCATAGAATTCAATCCCAACCTCATAATTATTTTTTTGAATACAAGGACCAATTGCTGCACAAATATTATGAATTTTTGCCCCTAATTGTATCATACTTTCTATAGTATTCTCAACTATTCCAGCATATAAACCCCTCCAACCCACATGAGCTGCTCCAATTATTTTTTTTTCAAAGTCCCCAAAAAGTACGGGAGCACAATCAGCTGTTAGTATTCCTAAGCATATACCTTCGTTTGATGTTACCATTGAGTCTCCCTCAATGTCATCAGGTTCTATTTTTTTTTTAATCATAATTACATCTGAAGAATGTATTTGTTTGAGAGTAATTAGGTTAGAAGTTTTAATTCCCATCAAATTTGATACAAATGTTCTATTTAAAATTACTTTTGATTTATTATCATCTCTTAAATATTTACAATTTAAACTGCTAAATTCATTAATTGAAACACCACCTGTTCTACAAAAAAAACCATGTTTGAAATTTTTTAGCACTCTAGATGTCAAATATTTTGTCATTTATTCTCTAATCCTTCTAATGGTAAAGAATTTTTATTCCGTATTCCCATAACTTTAAATAATTTTCCCATTTGATTTTTATCAATTAATCTTTTCAAAGAAGAAATATGTAAAGCAACTTTTTCCTTATCCATGTTTTTAGAAAGAGCAACAAATCTTTCTTGTATCCCTAAAGAACTTAAAAAATCACCTTGATCAACTAAATCTGTAACGACTAGATTACTTTTGGTTGCACAATTTTTTATAGCTTTAAAATTTACTAGGCTTGTTAGATCACTCTCACCTTGGTTTTCGAGAGGATTGGAATATTTGTGGTTTCTTACAGATTGTAGAGTACTACCTAAATTATCTTCTTTACCATAGTCAATAATTAAACAAGCGCCAAAATTTTTATTTAAGTGTTTAGATAAATATATGATGGTTTCTTTAATTCCAGGAGAAATTTCATAGATTTTGTTTTCCTCATTTGTGAAGGTTGATAATTCTTCTAGTGGCTTGGGTATATTTTTTAATCCAAAACAAAATTCGTTGGATTCTTTACTGTTAGAGTTTTTTAATGAAACTATAACTTCCATCCATTTTGATTTTTTAAAAATATACTGTTCAATTGGAAGAGCGTCAAAAAACTCATTAGCAATAATAGTTGTAGGAATATTTGGTAAGTTATTTAATTTTTTCTTCCAAGTAATTGAGTAGTTTTTTAGAATTTTTTTTTGTAATTCCTGCAAGGAGGGAGATATTTCAATTAATGTGATTTTTAATGATTTATGAAATTCTGCAATTTTTCTAGTCGATCGTAATATGTCTGCCATTAAAGTTCCGTTTCCAGGCCCTAATTCCACTAAAGAAAATTCAGAAGGTTTATTATGATCCATCCAAACTTTAACTACCCATAATCCAATGAGTTCACCAAACATTTGAGATATTTCTGGACTAGTAATAAAATCTCCTTTAAAACCAATTGGTTTTTTTTTTGTATAATAACCATAATCTGGGTGTGTCATGCACATTTTCATGTACTCTGATAGCTTTATACCTTTTTTTTTAATTATTGCCTCTTTAATCAATTCTACAAGTTTAAATTTTTTCATAAACTAAGAAATTCTTTTATATCTAGTTTGAAA
>JBJLFR010000015.1:0-34832 GCA_045565285.1 Paracoccaceae bacterium | reverse complement strand
TTGCTGTAAATCTATCCTTACAAGATAAAATTGTAGAACCAGTATTAATTAGTTCATTTTCAGAGTTACCTATAAAAAGGCCTTTTATATCGGTTATTAAGTTTTTTGACCCAGGTTCAAAAAAATTCATTAGATACAGCGCCCTCCATCTACTTCCAAAATGACTCCAGTAATCATAGACGCTTCCTCAGAGCATAGAAAGCATGCTGCATTACCCATATCATCTGGAGTTGAGAACCTACCAATTGGAATTGTTGATAAAAATTTTTCTCTTTTTTCAGGTGTATCTCCTCCCATAAAACTTTTTAATAATGGGGTTTCCCCTGCTACTGGAGCCAAAGCATTTACTCTTATTTTTTTTGGAGCTAATTCTATGGCCATTGCTTTAGTGGCACTTATCATCCAACCTTTAGTAGCATTATACCAACTAAGATTAGGACGTGGTGAAATACCAGCGGTTGAAGCTATATTTAGAATGTTTCCACCCCCGCTAGAAGTCATTAATGGAACTAGATACTTAGCACTTAAAAAAACTGACTTTGAGTTTACTGAAAATATTCTATCAAATTCTTCTTCACTTATATCCTCCATTTGCTTAGGGGTATGAGTAATACCTGCATTGTTTACCATAATATCTATTTTACCAAATTTTTCCAAAGTTATACTTACCAAATTTTTGAAACTCAATGAATTGGACACATCTACTTCAACGGCAATACCTCCAGCTGAATGTGCTACTTTCTTTGCATTTTCCAAATGTATATCTGCAACAATAACTTTAGCACCCTCTTTAGCGAATTTACTTACAATACCTGATCCAAAACCAGATCCTCCACCTGTCACAATGGCTATTTTATCATCCAATCTCATAACAATATATTCACCTCCCTATTCATGCATTGCTGCAATTGTTTTTAAAGTTGAAAATCCATACAAAGCCTCAAATCCTTTCTCTCGACCATGGCCAGAATAACCTGACCCACCAAATGGAAGCTCTACACCTCCACCTGCTCCATAATTATTTATGAAAACTTGACCAGATTTTATGGCTTTTGCAACACGCATTTGTCTTGCTCCATCTAAAGTCCATATTGAAGCAACTAATCCATACTTCGTACTATTAGCAATTTTTATAGCATCTTCTTCATCTTCAAAAGGAATGATTACTTGAATTGGACCAAAAATTTCCTCTTGAGCAAGTTTGTGTGAATATTTAACATCTCCATATAATTTGGGTAACACATAATGGCCTTTTTCAGGTAATTCCCCATCATAATGACCTTCTGCAATACATTCTAAATCTGTAGAAAAGTTTAAGTAGTTTTGAATTACTTTTTTCTGCCTATTTGAAATTACAGGACCTAAGTCTTTGTCCTTTAGAGCCTGGTCTACTTTTAATTTTGAATAGGATAAAGACATCTTTTCTACTACTTTAGAATAAATTTTCTTTGAAACCAAGATTCTTGAAGAAGCAGAACATGTTTGCCCCGCATTCTGAATACCTGCGTTTATTAAAAAAGGTAAAGCTTTATCTATATTTGCATCCTCAAATACAATCTGAGGAGATTTGCCCCCAAGCTCCAGTGTAACAGGAACTAAATTTTTTGCAGCTTCTGATTGTATAGTTTTTCCAATTTCAACAGAGCCAGTAAATGATATATGATCAATGTCTGGATGACTAATAAGACTTGATCCAACTTTGTTCCCTAAACCTGGAACTATATTTATCGATCCTTCTGGGAAACCAGCTTCAGTTGCCAGCTCTCCAATAGCAAGTGCAGTTAAGCATGCTTCTTCAGAAGGTTTTAAAACACATGCATTTCCCATTGCAAGAGAAGCACCTAAAGTACGTCCAATGATTTGCATAGGATAATTCCAAGGTATGATGTGTCCCGTTACACCATGAGGTTCTCTTAATGTATATACTGTATAATCTTTTAAATAGGGTATAGTTTCACCCATTATTTTGTCACAGGCACCTCCATAAAATTCAAAATAACGAGCTAATGCAACAGCATCATTCTTTGCTTGCTTAAGTGGTTTACCAACATCAATTGACTCAATAAATGCAAGATTATCCAATCGATTTTTGACTAGTTCAGATAATTTAAAGAGAAGCCTTCCCCTCTCAGTGGCGTTCAAATTACCCCAAGAACTTTTTAGAGCTTTTGAGGCAGCGTTTACTGCTTCATCTACATCTCTTTCATCAGAATCTGTGATTTTAGCAATGATTTCACCATTAGATGGATTCTCTAAAGAAAGTTTTTTTTCAGAATGACAATCTTTCCACTTACCATTTATGAAAATTTTATCAGTTGGGTACCATAAATTTTCATTTAGCAATTTGGCCTCCATTAAGTAATGTTCTTGATATTTTTGGTATTGCTTCCACTAAAGTTTTAGTATAGCTAACCTCTGGATTTGATAATACATGCTTAGCTTTTCCCTCCTCAACAATTTCACCTTTTCTGATTACAATTACTCTATTAGCAATATTTTGTACAACAGATAGATCATGACTAACAAATAAATAAGTCAAAGTATGTTTATCAGCTAATTCAACAAGAAGATCTAAAATTTGAGCTTTAATTGAGACATCTAATGATGAAACAGCTTCATCTAAAATTATAAGCTTAGGTTTGATGATAAGAGCCCTAGCTATAGCGATTCTTTGTCTTTGTCCCCCGGAAAATTCATGAATAAACTTATCAGAGTCGCTTGGACTTAAACCCACTTCTTCTAAAGCAAGATAAACTTTTTCATCAATATCTTTCTTTGTAAGAACAGTATTGAGAAGAAAAAAAGGCTCTGAAATCAATCTTTTTATTCGATGCCTTGGATTAAAAGAACCATAAGGGTCTTGAAAAACTACTTGCATCATAGAACGAATTTTTAAATCGTTAAATTTATTTGCTTCTATTTTTCTATTGTTTATTAAAATTTCGCCTTTTTCAATATTTTGCAAGCCTAATATTGTTTTTACTAGTGTAGATTTGCCTGAACCAGATTCTCCAACCACTCCAAGAATTTCACCCTCGTAAACTTTGAAACTAATATCATTTAGAATTTTAGATTTATTTTCCTTTTTTAAAAAAAGACTTTTACTATTGTAATAACTTGTACTTAAAGAATTAACAGAAAGTAAAATCTTTTTTGATGTAGTATCTTTTTTTATGGGAGAGTAATTAACAAAATTTAATAATTTTCTGGTATAAGGATGTTTCTTCTTTTTAAAAATTTTCTCTAAATTTCCAATTTCTAGAATTTCTCCAGATTTCATAATAGCTACCCTATCTGAACATTGGGCTAATACGGCTAAATCGTGAGTTATCAGTATTAGAGATATACCGTTTTGATTAACAAGGTTTTTTAATAAATCTAAGATACCTTTTTGTGTGGTAACGTCTAAAGAAGTTGTAGGTTCATCTGCAATTATAATCCTTGGTTTTAAAACAAGACTTTTAGCTATCAGAACTCTTTGCTGTTGACCTCCAGATATTTCATGAGGATAAACATTATTAGTTGTTAAATTTTTTGGCAATTCTACCTTTTCAAGATAATAAGTAGCTATTTCTAAAGACTTTTTCATTGAACAATTTCCATGAATCAATAGCGGTTCAGCAACTTGCTCTTTAATAGTTTTTAAAGGGTTTAACGCTGTCATTGGTTCTTGAAAAATAAGAGAAATGTCTTTTCCTCTAATCTTACACATTTCTTTATCATTGAAATTACTGATACATTTATTATCAAAATAAATAAAACCAGTTTTTCTAGAATAATTTGGAAGTAAATTTAAAATTGAAAGTGCAGTAAGGCTTTTACCGGAGCCAGATTCTCCAGCTATCCCTAATACTTCTCCATGATTTAAATCAAATGAAATATCATGCAGTATTTGTTTTTCTCTTATATATAAATTGAAATCCTTTATAGACAAAATACTCATTTTATTTTGTCCTGTAATCTAGGATCAATCAAATCCCTTGTTCCATCCCCTAATAAATTTAACCCCAAAACTGCTAGTATAATTGTGATGCCTGGAAATAAAGCCAAGTTGGGTGCAAATGATATCATAGTTTGACTGTCTGCTAACATTCTTCCCCATGAAGGAGTTGGTGGTTGCACCCCCAAACCAACATATGATAAGCCAGCTTCTGCTAGAATTCCTAAGCTAAATTGTATGCTTCCTTGTACAATAAGCAAATTCAATATGTTAGGTAAAATATGTTCTAAAGAAATTCTAAAAGATCCTTTCCCAGCAATTCTTGCTGAGGAAACAAAATCAAGTGTCCAAATTGATATTGCAGCAGCCCTAGTTACTCTTGCGAATACTGGAATGTTAAAAATACCTATGGCTATAATTGCATTTAAAGCAGAAGGGCCAAATACTGCAGTAATTAAAATCGCGATAACTAATGATGGAAAAGCAAAAATAAGGTCATTTCCTCTCATTATAATATCATCTATTAATGAACCTCGCAATGAAGCAGAAATTAACCCCAGAGGAACACCAAAAAATAATCCTAGGCCAACTGCAATTAAAGCAACAGATAAAGAAGTCTGTCCTCCAATCATTATCATAGAAAAGATATCTCTTCCAAAATGATCTGTACCCAAAAGATTTTCAAAACTAGGTTCCTTGAGCCTATTAGCTATATTTAAAGTCTCAACGTCATAGGGTACCCAGAAAAAAGAAATAATCGTTATAACTAAAAAAATTAATGATAAAAAAAACCCTAAAATAAAAGAAATTGGAAATTTCATTTTTTGACCCTCAATCTAGGATCTATATATAAGTAAGCCATATCAACTAAAAAATTGACAATTATAACTGAAAAAACCAAAAGCATAACTACACTTTCAACTACTATTAAATCTCTCTGAACAATACCTTGGAAAATTAATCTACCAATACCAGGTAGAAAAAAAACATTCTCTATAATAATGGCTCCTGCAATAAGAAAAGAAAACTGTAATCCTATTATGGTTAAAACTGGAATTAAAGCATTTCTAAAGGCATGTTTTTTTACAGCTTGAAAAAAAGTTAAACCACTTGCTCTTGCTGTTCTAAAGTAATCCTGACTTAAAGTTTCAATTAAAGCAGATCTCATTATTCTAGCAAGTATAGAAGCTTGAGGTAAGGCAAGAGCGAAAGCTGGTAGCGTTAAAGATTTTAAATTAATTAAAAAACCTTTATCCCAACCTGGAATACCTCCAGCTGAAAACCATTTAAGATAAATGGAAAAAATAAGAACTAAGACCATTGCAAACCAAAAATTAGGAATAGCAATACCTAGTTGAGTAAATCCCATAAAAGACCAATCTTTAAAACTACCATGATTAGAAGCTGAAAAAATACCAATAGGAATAGCTATAAGGGTCGACAAGAAAATTGCATACAATGCAAGTGGTATCGAAACACCAATTCTGGCCATAACTAATTCTGATACAGGAACCCTGTAAGTGTAAGAAACCCCGAAATCTCCAATAAACATACCTGTAATCCAATTATAATATCTTTTAAATGTTGAAACATCTAAACCAAGCTCTTTTTTTAAAGCATTAACGGTATCAGGTTCTGCATTAATGCCAAGCATGAATGATGCTGGATCACCAGGTATGATTTCAATCATGAAAAAAATAATTAAAGATGCAAAAAACAAACTGAAAATTAAAACTTTTAATCTTGAAAAAAAGTATGAAGACATTTTTGATTGTATAATTAGTTTTTGGTTTAAAAATACTTGAGCTAACTAGTAAAATAATTAGCTCAAGTTTTACTCAAATTAGCAATTTATTTGAATTAATTGCTCCAACTTACTCCTGTTAAATCATTGGCTTGAGTAGGAGAGTTTTTCCATAAGCCAATTAATTTAGAATTGGCAACACCTGTTTTGGCAAGTTGAAATAAATATCCATTTACATAATCATCAGCAATTAATTTCTGAGCATTTTGTAATATTTTACTTCTTTCCTGATCATTAGTTTCTAAATTAAGAGCGTCCATAAGATTTCTAAACTCTTGACTATCATACTGAAAATAATAACTAGGATTTCCATAAATACCAATATCCATTGGCTCGGTATGGCTTACAATTGTTAAGTCATAATCTTTTCCTTTAAATACTTGCTCCAACCATTGTGCCCATTCTAAATTTTCAATTTTAGTTTCAATACCAACTTCTCTTAATTGAGAAGCAATGATCTCACCGCCTCTTCTAGCATAAGATGGCGGGGGAAGTTTTAAGGAAAGCGTAAGACCGTCACTTACCCCTGCCTCTGAAAGAAGAGATTGTGATTTTTCTGGATCATAATTTGACTGAGAAGTTAAATCTACATAGTCAGGATGATGGGGAGCAAAATGAGTTCCAATTGGTGTTCCAAAACCAAACATAGCACCATCTACAATCGCTTGTCTATTGATAGCATGGGCAATTGCCTTTCTTACTCTAACATCTTGAAGCTTTTCAGATTTATTATTTGTAGAGAGAATTGTTTCTCCTTCAGTTGAACCAACTATAACATTAAAATTTGGATCCGCTTCAAATTGTGCCAAAGTTTCAGGAGCAGGATATACTGGAAATGCATCTACATCACCTGCCATTAATGCTGCAAACGCAGCTGTTGGATCAGAAATAAATTTAAATGAAGCTTTTTCTAAAGAAATAGCTTCACCCCAGTAGTCATTATTTTTTACTAATTCAACTCTATCTCCTTTTATCCATTTTGAAAACTTGAAAGGACCAGTACCATTTGGTTCTGAGGCCGCACTATCTGCAGTGTCTGGATCTAGAATAATTGCATCACCCCAAGCTAAATTTCTTATGAATCCTCCATTAGGATTTGAAAGTGTAATTTTTACTACACTTGAATTAACTACATCAACTGAGCTTATGCCCTTAAAAAGACCTTTTTGAGCATTAGTTGAGCTTTCATCACGTGCCCTATCAATTGAAAATTGAACATCAGACGCATCAAAATCATTTCCATTATGAAATTTTACATTTTCTTGAAGTTTAAATGTATACACTAATCCATCTTCTGATATAGTCCATGACTTAGCTAAACCTGGTGTTACAGATCCGTCTGCCCTAAATCTAGTTAAACCTTCATATACATTTGAATAAACAACCTCATCTATTGCTGCTGCAGCTCCACCAGTTGGATCTAAATTAGGTGGCTCTAACTGCATACCAATAACAACAGAATTTTTCTCAGCATAAAGTGGGCTCAACCACATTACCGTAATTAATATTGTAAATAACGGTTTCAATATTTTCATAATATCCTCCCTATATATGATTAATCAATAATATCCTTATTTAATAATTTACTTATAGTCATTGCCATTATTTTTGCAGAATCCAGCATATCAGAAATTAATATAAATTCATCAGGCTGATGCGCAAGCTCCAGTATTCCAGGACCATAAGCAATACAGTTCTTTAACTTACCAATACGATCAATATGTTTTTGATCATATGATCCTGGAGAAACAACATATTCTGGTTTTACACCTAAGATTTCAGAAATTGAATCTTCAACTGTCTGTACTATGTTAGATTTAGGGTCAGTGTAGGAAGGTTTAACCTCAAAAAGATCTTTAACTGAATACTCTAAGCTTGGTCTATTTTTTTTGACTTTTTCAAGGATTTCATAAATCTCCGACTTTACCTCATTTAATGTTTCTTCAACTAGATATCTTCTATCAAGAATCATTCGGCAACTATCTGCAACTAAAGGTGCGGGTAAACCATTATAAGTTTCATTCACCTCTTCTAACCCCCCATGAATAGAATTAATATTAATAGTAGATTTTTTTGCTTTTTCCGGAACTACCGGCATCTTTGTTTTTTTTGTATTAAGTTTTGGTAGTAAATTATTTTCGATTTCTTCTAATACTGCACCCATATGCCTGATAGCACAATCCCCTAAAAAAGGCATAGATCCATGTGCGACTCTTCCTTTAGTTTCAATTTCTGTCCACCACACTCCTCTATGACCTAAACAAATTCTATCTTTATTTAATGGTTCTGGAATAATGACATGCTGAACTTTCTTAGGACTAAAATGGCCTTTTTCTGCAAGCCAAGCTACTCCTGCATATCCCCCGGTTTCTTCATCAGCTGTTGCTGATATCTCGATTGCTCCATAATAATTTGGAAAGATTGAAATGAAGGCTTCAGCTGCAACAATACTTGAAGCTAATCCACCTTTCATATCACAGGAACCTCGACCAAAAATCTTATCACCCTCTATTGTTCCGCCGAAGGGATCTCTGGTCCATCCATTGCCTGCATCAACAACATCTATGTGGGAATTAAAATGAATACATGAGCCAGAATAAGTACCTTCATGCCGGGCTATAAGGTTATATCTAGGATATTTATCTGAATCTGCCAATGCCCCTTCAGCTCTGAGAATATTTACATAAAATCCTGACCTCTTAAGCCTTTTAGATAAATATTCACAAATTTCCCTATAATTTTTTCCAGGTGGATTTACTGTAGGTATTTTTATAAGCTCAGAGGTAAGCTGAATTATTTCAGATTTTCTATTTTCGATTTCTTTTAATAATCTTGGAATCGTCATCCACAATCTCATAGATTTAGATATTATAAATAATGATAGCAAAGTTTGAAAAGTAACAAAGTTTTTTTTAATTTATTTAAAGAATTTTTTACTACAAAAATTTTATAAGATGCTTAAATAAGACTAATGTCTAAAAAAATTAAATACAATTTTATTTTGATACTTGCTGGTATTTCATTGCAAATGTTTAGTGCATCGTATGCTCATGAGATAGATCTTGAGGAAATTTCTATTAAACATCCCATCATCCCAATTTTTAATTCAAAAATGAAAACAGCCGCTGGTTATTTAACAATAGTTAATAAGAAAAACGAGGCTGATGAATTAATTATGGTAAAGACAGATTTTGCAAAAGCAATGATTCATATAACTAAGATTGATAAAAATGGAATTGCTAGTATGGAGCATGTAAATAAAGTAATAATTCCTGGAAATAGCTCAGTAGTTTTTGAGCAAGGTAGCCTGCATATTATGTTTACACAATTGAAAGAGCCTCTAGAAGAATATAATGACCAAAAGGTAACTTTAGTTTTTAAAAATTTGGGAGATATAGTAGTAGATTTTCAAGTTGAAAAGGCTACTCAAAAAATGAATATCAATAATAACCATGACCATTAAATATTAGCTTTTTTTATTGCCAAAACTATCTCTTATTGATGCAAAAAAAATAAACCAATAAAATCTTAAAAGATTATAAAAACCTTTTTTAATTCTTAATTCTTCATATTTATTTAATCCACACTCTGTTTTTATAAATTTCCTCAAGACACTACCCTAACCTATTAATCATATGGATTTTTCTAACATAATAACTTAATTTATTTTTTTAAGTATTGTATATTAGTAAAGCCGTATAATATAAAAATATCGTGCACCGGTAGCTCAGCTGGATAGAGTACCTGACTACGAATCAGGGGGTCGGGGGTTCGAATCCTCCCCGGTGCGCCAGTTCCAAGAACCAAGGTCCTCGGACCGTTAATTAAGTAACTGTTTCTAAATAATAAACTTTTTAGGAAAGGAACTTAATAAAAATGGTGTGGGTAAGGTTTCCGGTATATTTCTATAAAAGAAATGACATATATTACTATTGTCGTGAGGTTCCATCAAACCTCAGACATCATTTTAATAAGAAAAAAAAAGAAGTATCTCTTAGAACAAAATCTAAAATACTAAATTATTTCAGAAGGAAGGGTAAGAGTAAGATACCTTCTATGCATTTATAAAAAGCCTTTAGGTACCTTTTATCAGCCTGTGGCTCTAAAGATTATTGACAGGTGTTTAAGTAAAACAAAAACTATAAGCTAGGATTGAATAGAACTGCTTGATAGTCTGAGCTACGAAAAGCTTTTGCTATATTTTTACTAGTGGAAGAAGTGAGAATGGTAATGTATTTTTTAACTCGATATCATATTGCGATCTATACTTTAGGTTATGAAAGTCCTAGTTAAAGATTGCTACTTACAAAAAGGAATAAAAAACTTTGTGCCAAGCCGAATTTTTATTGGCACATATTTTGCTACAAATTAGTTTGTTATTTACACAAAAAGTAGGCATTTTAATGCAAGAGATCGAGAGTAACATTTTAGATACTTTAAAGCTTGATACAGCACTCAGATTAGCAAAAAAAAAGTCTAAAGAAGGCTCTTCTGGTGAAGCTAGAACTATATATAAAGATATTCTCTACAGATTCCCAAAGAATAAGAAGGCCATTGACGGTATAAAAGCTTTATTAAGTAATAAAACTGGTAAAGCATCTGAGGTCCAAGATCCACCCCGTGATAGGCTCCAGCTTCTGATAAATCTATATGAGAAAGGTCAACTTGATCAAGCATTAAACCAGGCAACGGGTTTAATGCGTCAGTTTCCTAATTCGGTTGTGCTCTATAATATTTGTGGCCTCGTTTATCAGGGTTTAGGACAACTAGATGCCGCCATCAGTAACTTTAAACAGGCGATATCCATCAAGCCTGGCTACGCCGATATATATAGCAACATGGGTCTTGCTCTACAAGAAAAAAACAAGTCAGAAGAGGCAATAGAGGCTTATAAGAAGGCCTTAGCCATCAAACCTGATTATGCTGAGGCCCATAGTAACATGGGAAATGCTTTGAAAGATCAAGGTAAGTTAGAAGAATCTATAGAAGCTTACAAGAAGGCCCTAGCCATCAAGCCTGATTATGCTGACGCATACTACAACTTGGGTAATGCTCTCCAAGATCAAGGTAAAATGGAAGAGGCAATAGAGGCTTATAAGAAGGCATCATCCATCAAGCCTGGCTACGCCAATACATATAGTAACATGGGTGTTGCTCTACAAGAAAAAAACAAGCCTGAAGAGGCTATAGAAGCTTATAAGAAGGCCCTAGCTATCAAGCCTGATAATGCTGCAGCCTATCACAACATGGGTGCTGTTCTTAATGATCAAGGGAAACTGGGGGAAGCTCTAGCAGCTTATAAGAAAGCCCTAGCCATCAAACCTGATTATGCTGAGGCTTATAACAACATGGGTGGTGTTCTTAATGGTCAAGGCAAACTGGGGGAAGCTCTAGCAGCTTATAAAAAAGCCCTAGCCATCAAGCCTGATTATGCTGACGCACACTACAACTTTGGTAATGTTCTGCAAAATCAAGGCAAACCGGAAGAAGCTCTGACAGCTTATAAGAAAGCTTTAAAGATAAATCCGGACTTTTCAAATGCAAGTGCAGAGATGGGTGAATGTTTATTAAAGATTGGTAAGTTTGAAGAAGGTCGATCTTTAATCCAAAAATCTGATGGAAGTATAAGTTTATAAATAGTATTAATTAAAAAGGATAACCGAAAATGATGCAAAGAATTGAAACTTCAAATAGTCCTAATACTCCGAATTTTATTGGCTCTTGGATTCTTAAAGACACAGACATGTGTGATGAAATAGTAAATTTTTTTGAAGCAAACCCTACAGATCAAGGTGCTGGCGCCATAGGTGGAGGCGTAGATGAAAGTCAAAAAAAAACGACGGATATTCCTATTAAACCAAAACAACTGGAACAAGAAAAGTATAAGATCTTCAATACTTATATAAAAAATGTTGTAAATTGTTTTAATGACTACAAGGAACAATGGCCTTTCCTGAACACAATAAAAGGTATGGAAATAGGTACCTTTAATTTACAAAAATATTCACCTGGTGGTCACTTTAGTGCTGTACATACTGAGAGAGGTAGTTCCGCTACTATGCACAGAGTTTTAGCTTTCATGACTTATTTAAACGATGTTGAAGAGGGTGGAGAAACGGCATTCCATTATTATGATATAAATGTTCAGCCTAAAAAAGGAAAAACTATAATTTGGCCTGCTGAATGGACTCATGCTCATTCTGGAGGACTCGTAAAACAAGGATGCAAGTATATTGTGACGGGCTGGATTCAATTTACCTAAAAAGTTGTGTTTAGCAATTTTTGTTACAAAATAAAAATGTAAAAAAACTTCTGAATTGTCAGAGATAAGCTTTTATAACAGAAACTTAACATAGAATATTCACAAATAAGTAATTCTAAAGAACTATAAAGACATAACTATTAATATAGTCTCTACCAGCAGACATAAAATCTAGTGGTTGCCGATCAAGCTATTATAGATCATTATGCGACATAATATAATGAACTAGGTAATGCTACAAACAATAATATCAGAGTATTAGCTCAGATTATAATGCACAAGTAGCGCATAGCTACCCCCGGTGCGCCAAATTACATTAAAGTTTTGAAATAAAAACAGTTTGCTTTTGAATATGACTTTCTTGCACTATCATATGTTTCAATTAGAACTTGCAATTGTCTAGGTGTTAGAACTCCAAATTCTGTGGTTTTGGGAAAAGTAGAAGCACTAGGATCAACTCCTGCCCAACATGCCTGAAGTTCTCCAACAGCAGTTTTGGTTTTTTTACCAAATACTCCATCAGGAGAACCTGCATTAAATCCAAAAAAATTCAACGATTTTTGAATTTTTACACGTTGCTGTTTACTAGAAAGAGTTTTAGTAACGTCCGCTTTAAAAGCAACTTGATGTCCGTTCCAAGCAAATATGGGCGCTGTGTCACAAAATCCCCATCTTCCTTCAAATTTTCCTTCTGAAACCATCTTAAACCAAACTTTTCCATAAAAACGGCTTCCATCAACAATACTGCTACATTCCTGACCACTTTTATCTTGAACCCAATAACCTTCGAAAGAAGTTTCTCCATCTTTGTAGGAACCAAAAAATCGGTTTCTTTTATCATCTGCATAGTGACCTATTTGGCTATTAACCTGAGTTACTAAAGAAGCTATCTTAATAGGCGTTGTATTCTTGCAATCTCCATAATACCATTTTTTATCCTTCCAGACAGTAAAGATTTGATCTGTTCCCTCATAATGAAAATCCCAAATGTCATTAGTTGTAGCCTTAACTCCGTCTAATATATCATCTTGAACTGTTATTGAATTATCTGTACTCGACTTTATTTGAGCTATTGAGCTCCGTTCTTTATTTGAATTTTTATTCTCCCACCGAGATTTTAGTTCATTCTTTTCAAGATCAAGTTCCCAATTTATCCATTTAATATACTCACTACTTCCACATTCCCAAGTTAAGATAGAAGCAGTCTGAGGCAAATCATAGTTGGTCGTATTTTTACAATTATTATAATAGAATTTATTTCCTTTCCAGATGGAATAAAGATTATCTGACTGATAATTGAGTTCCCAGGTAACAACCTTATCCTTATCGACCTTTTTCCCATTTTTTAGGTAATCCTGTGCTGTAATAATACCATCTTTAGCCGACAAAATTTTGTCAACAGTACTCCATTTAAAATCATCAGTGTCATGATTTTGCCACCATGACCTTAATTCATTTTTTTCAAAATCAATTTCCCAATTTATCCATTTAATATTATCAGTCGTCCCACATTCCCAAGTTAAGATAGATGCAGTCTGAAGCAAATCATAGTTGGTCGTATTTTTACAATTATTAAAATTATGTTTATTTCCCTTCCAAATGGTATAAAGATTATCTGACTGATAATTAAATTCCCAAATAACAACCTCATCTTTATCGACCATTTTTCCATCCCTTAGGTAATCCTGCACTGTAATACTACCATCTTTAGCCGACAAAATTTTGTAAACTGCATAAGGCTTATAATCATCATCCTCTTCAAACTTTCCTTTCCACCATGACCTCAATACATTTTTTTCAAAGTCAATTTCCCAATTTGCCCCATTCAACATAATCAGTCATTCCACATTCCCAACTTAAAAGTTTTGGAGTACTTTGAGTTTTTGCTTCTTTTATGCTATAAAATGTTGCTGGAGACTTACTCTTGCTTCCATCAGGATTAGTCCATTCTGTCATGTATCTCGCATCAGCATTTAGAAACTGTGTAGAGATATTTACAATAAATATAATACTAAGGAGTAATTTCAAAAAAGACATTTTATGGTTTCCAATTACTATTTTATTCTAAATTAAAAATCCTCCAAAGAGCATTTTTTGTATTTACTTTCTTTACAGGTGTCTGAAAGCATGTTTGCAAGTTGAATTTCTTGAAAAGTTAAGGCGTCATTTAATTCATTTAAAATTTCAGTTGCTTTTTTATATCCTTTATTAGACGAAATTTTTAACCACATATATGCATATACATCGTCTTTTTTTACACCCGAACCTTCACGATATTGATTTGCTAATCGAAACTGAGCTGTAGAATTCCCTCGTTTGGCCGCTAGTCCATACCATTTAACAGCTTCTTTATTATCCTCAACTACTCCATTTCCATTGTCATACATAAATCCTAAGTTATATTGACCCCAGGAATAATTATTTTCGGCTGATAGACGGTACCATTTTACAGCTTCTTGATAATTTTTTTCAACACCCTCACCACGAAAATACCTAATACCAAGAGCATTTTGAGAGCGGGAATTTCCTTTGTCAGCTGCTAATTTATATAATCGAACAGCTTCTTGAAAATTTACATTTACACCTTTCCCATCATTATACATTCCTGCCAAATTATGCTGTCCCCAGGTATGACCTTGATTAGCCGCTAATTTATACCACCGAACGGCCTCCTCATAATCTTTCTCTGTACCTTTCCCTTGATAGTATTTATTACCAACTGAATTCTGGGCTTTAGCATTTCCTTGTTCCGCAGAAAGTAAATACCACTTTAAAGCCTTTTTGTTATCCTTAGGCACTCCTTTACCTGTAGCAAACATATAGCCTAGATTTCTTTGTGCTTTATCATTTCCTTGTTCAGCACTAAACATATAGTATTCGACTGCCTTTTTATGGTTTTTTTCAGTCCCTTTACCCCAATAATATTTATTCCCAACTGTATTCTGGGCTATAGCGTGTCCTTGATTAGCAGCCAGTAAATACCATTTAAATGCCTCTTCTTGATCTTTAGAAACACCTTTGCCTTTATCATACATAAAACCTAAATTTCTTTGAGCTTGGTCATACCCTTGTTCTGCACTAAGACGATAAAAATCAAAGGCTTTAGAAAGACTTTTTTCTACTCCACTACCATTATAATAACTATTCCCAAGGGCATTTTGTGCTTTTGCAAAACCTTGGTCTGCGGAAAGTTTAAACCATTTTACAGCTTCAAAATCGTCTTCTGATACTCCTTGTCCCTTATCATACATAAGACCAAGTCTATATTGAGATTCAGCAATTCCCTGGTCTGCTGCGGCTTTGTATAATTTCATCGCCTCAGTATAGTTTTGAATAACCCCTTTGCCATCATGATACATTTTTGCAAGTTCATTCTTTGAATAGTTATGGCCATCATCTGCAGCTCGCTTATACCATTTGGCAGATTCCTCAAAATCTTCAGATACCCCTTTTCCTTCATAATACATTTTTCCTAAATTATATTTTGCGTAAGTATTATCCTGATAGGCACTATTTTTATATAATTCGAATGCTTCAGGATAATTTTGAGCAACACCTTCTCCATACTCATACATCAAACCCAAATTATTCTGGGCATTAGAATTACCTTGTTCTGATGCAAGCCGATACCACTTTACGGCCTCTTCATTATTTTCATTAATACCAAGACCATTATCATACATTAGTCCGAGATGATATTGGCCTTGAGGATTCTGCTGCTCCGCACTTAGGCGGTACCACTTGATAGCTTCTTGATAATTTTGAGGAACACCTTCTCCATGGTGATACATTATTCCTAAGGAAAATTGAGCGTCTGAATAACCCTGCTCTGCAGATAATTGGTACCACTTGACTGCTTCAATATTATTTTCGAAACCACCCAAACCATTATCATACATATATCCTAAATTAAATTGACCAGTCTCATCCCCTTGTTCTGCGCTCAGTCTAAACCATTTTAAAGCCTCCGAATAATTTTGGGGAACACCTTCACCAATTTGATATAGTTTTCCTAAATTATTCTGTGCATCACTATAGTTTTGTTCTGCGGATAACTGATACCACTTGGCAGCTTCTTCTTTATTTTGATCAACTCCTTCACCATTATCGTACATCCAACCAAGATTAAATTGGCCTGCAACATCACCCTGTTCCGCACTCATGCGATACCATTCAACTGCTTTTTGAAAATTTTGGGGAACACCTTCACCAAAATGATACATTGCACCAAGATTATTTTGAGCATCACTATCACCTTGCTCTGCTGATAATTGATACCACTTGGCAGCTTCTTCATTGTTTTCATCAATACCAATCCCATTATCGTACATTACACCAAGATAATATTGGCCTGATGAATTATCCTGCTCTGCACTTACCATCAGCCATTTCAATGCCTCTAGATAATTCTGAACAACTGATTCTCCTTCAACAAAATACATTCTTCCAAGATGAGCTTGAGCCTCAACTACACCACTTTCAGCAACAATTTTAAAAAGATTTAATGCCTGCTTATAATCACCTTTTTCATAGTTATCCCACGCAACATTTAATAATTCTGTTTTATCAGAACTTGTTGTCGATCCATTTTTTGATTTCACAATAGGTTCAAAATCACACTCACCAACGGTTTCTCCATCAGATAACAAAAGTCCTGAAGATACACTTAATTGGTCACTTTTGTTCTCAGGGTTCGTCAAATATCCTGTATTCTTATCAATAAAATAATCATAATAAGCGATCTCATCTATTTCTTCTGGAGAAATAATTATTTTTTGTTTTGTTACAACTAAATCTAATATTCCTGCACCCGAAGATTCTGAATTCTCAAATATTTTACATTTTCCTTCAATACCAGTACCAATTTGATTTATAGTGTCAAAACTTTCTGAAATTTCATTTGAAGGTGAGGCTGAAGCTACTTCAGCAATCTTAACGTAATCAGACTCGCACTGTAAAAATTCTTCTTCATTCCATATTTTTCCTGCAAGGACATCAAAGCCGGATAACTCTTCTGCTTCTGGATTAACCAGCCACCCAAAATCAGGATCAATCGTAAAAGGAAATGTAAAAGGCTCACTTCCATCTGAACTATCTGAACTTATCAAGGTGATTTTTCCGTCAGATACAACCAACTTGAAAGGAGTTTCATCTGGTGGAGAACATAGCCACTGTAAACCCTCATTATTCGTTAAGACTTCTTTTGCTTTAACAGCCGGAGATAGAAGATTATAAATCTCGGAACCTTCAGGAAATTTTTCTTTGTCTAATTTCCAAAATGGTATCTCTCCATCATTGTTTTCAGCCAGAATATTAGCTCCTAATGAAACTAGAGTTTTTATACCATCACTCTCGCCAAACTCTGCCGCGTCATGAAGTGGTGTATAACCATCTAAATCTGAACTATCCAAATCAGCACCTAGTTTAACCATCGTTTCGATTTGTTCTGAAGACCAGAAATATTCGTGTAATAATGATCTTTTATAATTATCTACTTGATTGATGTCAGCTCCGTTTTCAATCAATACGTTTAAGATTTCCAAAGCTAAAGGATTGTCAAAGTTAATTAAAAGTAATGGGGTCAAGGCCTCCATATCCTCACCCAACCGAGCCTTCATATCGGCCCCTTCTTTGATTAGAAATTCAACAATCTCTGCCGATCCATACATCACCGCATAATGTAATGGGGTTACTAATTCTTCATTTTTACCTTTGACTGGGTAACCAGCAGCAACTTCGGCTTTAACATCGTCTAAAGATACTCCTTCGAAATCCTCACCTTTCCACCAGCTTTCATCACATAAATTCATACAAGCCAGGACCCATTCGGCATTAGCCTCACATTGCAAGTCACCAAATTTTCCTGAAAAAATATTTAATCCTCCTTCATCTGGATATTCAGGATCAATTAGTTCTCCAGTAAGTGGATGAATTTCATAGCTCCATCCACCAGTTTCTCCATTTTTTAAGGTAAAATTAATTTTACCCTGGGAAACAATTACCCTTGCATCACCTTTACGCTTATCGTTGCAAACCCACTGTAATCCCTCACTGTTGGTTAAGACTTCTTTTACTTTAGTGACCGGATTTAAAATTTTGTAGATCTCAGATCCTACTGGATACTTTTCTGGATTTAATTGCGCAAAAGGTGTTTCACCATTATCATTTTCAACCATAATATCAGCTCCGTTATCAACAAGAGCCTTGATTGTTTCTGTAGATTCATTTTGTACTGCCAAATGCAAAGCAGCTTGGCCCATCTGTAAATCGCGAAAATTTAAATCAGCCCCTTCATTGATTAAAAATTCTACGATTTTAGTGTGGTCTAGGTATGTAGCCCACCATAGTGGAGGGTGATAAAATTCATCCAATCCAGAACCGTTAATTGGCTCCCCCTCTTTTAGTCGAGTTTTTATATCACTAATGGAAATCTCTGGTTTACTGTACCACCATTCACTATTACATAGATCCACACAATTTTTAACCCATGTAGCATTAGCATTACATTTTAAGACCCCTTTATCTGACCACATTTTTCCCAATAATACGTCGAAACCACCCTCTGGGTTTTCTGGGTTGATTAGCCACCCCCAATTAGGATCAATTTTATATTTATAATCATATTGATCTCCTGATTTATGAGTAATATTTATTTTACCTTCAGAGATGCTTAACTTTACAGGATCTTCGCTGGGTGGACTACAAACCCACTGTAATTCTTTGTCACTTTGAAGGACTTCTTTAATTTCATCTAAATTAAATAATAATCGATCACACTGTATATCATTTTCCCCTGATCCCTTTATTTCTCCAATTTTTCCAGAAACAACGTCAAAACCACCATCCTCTTCTTCTCCAGGTTTAAATAACCACCCTGTTTCAGGTTCTATTTCATAGTCGAATGAATAAATTTCCCCATCAGAAAAAACCACATTGACCTTTCCTTCAAAAACATTCCAACGTAAAAAATCTCCCCCAGGTTGAGCACAAGTATATTTTAAATCTTTGTTTTTGTTGAGAAAATCCTTAGTATTTTTGCATGTATCACCACATTCGGCGAAAACTTTAGAAGAGAAAACAACCACAAATAAGATTATAAATTTTAATATCGGTATAAATAACATTTAAATCTAACAATTTCGTATGAAATATTTTGAAGATATTTTTTTTTTTTACAAGAAAAAAAATTTATGATTTATGAATTCTTAAGAATTATAAAATTCGTTGTATTAAGTTAGGAATCAATTTACCTTCACCCAAAAAATAACTACTCATAGATTTTTTAAAATGACTCCAGAAAACTTTAAAAAAATCCCAGCTGTACTTGAAGCTTTAAAACAACCTCAATCATCTCGTAGTATTTTAAACTATATGTGTGCATGCGATACAGCTAATCCTGAAGATCGATCAAAATTAAATCATGAAGAAATAGTAGGACCTTTGCTTAATATTTGGTTTGCAAGTGGCACTGCACTAGATGACTTTTGTAAGCCTTTTGCGAAAGTTGTAAGAGAGCTAAAATCAGATCCTCCAACTTTGTTTGGTAAAGAATGGGAAACTTTAGATGGGAAAGTAGCTAAGGTTTTACTTGCAGATCAACTATCTAGATCCTGCTTTCGAGGAACGTCTGAAGCTTTTTCTTTTGATCATATTGGCAGGAAATTAGTCCATGAACTAATTAATAAAACTACGATAGAAGATACTCTTAAGCTTCCAGCTGCATTTCTTTATCTGTTGCCTTGGGCATTAGCTCATTCAGAGAAATTGAAAGATCTAGATCTCGCATGCGGACTAATAGATAAATTCATTATAGTACATCCTAATTTTAATTTGTTTGAGGGAAGAAATAAACAAGCAGTTAATCAGCATCGACAAGTTTTGGAAAAATTTGGACGATATCCACAGAGAAACGCTGAGTTTGGTAGGCATAATACAGTTTCTGAGCAGGCATGGCTAGATGATAATGAAAACCTACCAATGTGGGCAGGTGGTAAACTACCATTTGATAAAAATATCAAATAATAATCAAAAATCTAGTTTTAAATAATTTTTATGATCTATTTTTTAAAAACTTACATGAGAATAAATTTAGTTCAAGTTTTTTGAAACAAATTACTGTAAATTAATTTTTTCATAGATCAGTAATTTAATGTTTCACAATTTTAAAACCTTAGATTTATATCCTGATTTTAATAATTTAAGATAACTAGGAATTTAAGATTTTAAGGTCAGGAGTGGTTGATTTTGTGAAATAACCTCATCCTTTTTAAGGAAAATTTCTTCAATTTCACTATCAAAAGGAGCTTCTATTGGAATTTCCATTTTCATGGATTCTATAAATAAAAGATTATCACCTTCTTTAACAATATCTCCTTCGCTGAAACATATTTCTGTAACTACCCCAGCTACATCAGATTTTATAAGTGTTTTTTTCATTTTAATAAACCTCTATGATAAAGTGATATAACTCTTAAAAAGTAGTGGGCCAATTGCTCATGTTATGGTTTGCTATTTTTTTTTCAAAAGTTTCCAAAGCATTTATCAAATACTGTCTTGTATTTCTAGGGTCAATGATATCCTGAATTCCAAATGATCTAGCAAGTTCAAGGGCTGAATTATCATGTGTCATCTTTTTGATATAATCATTATAATTAGGATCTTTATCATGAATTTTTTTATTATTAACTACCCAGACACCTAATTCAGGAGAAATGAAACTAACCTCTGCAGACGGCCACGCAATTACTAAGTCAGAATTACTGCCACCTCCCATATTGAGATAGGCCTGTCCATAACTTTTTCTCAAAATGACTGAAATTTTAGGAACTGTACATAATTGTAATGCAGTCATAAAATTCATTATTTTTCCAGGTGCCTTTTGCTTTTCTCCTTCTACACCGATTAAAAAACCAGGTGTATCTACTAGTATTATAATAGGAATATTAAATGAATCGCAAAATACTAGGAAACTTGTTATTTTATCACAAGCATTCGGATCCATAGCACCCCCATTAAATTTAGGATTACTACCAATAAATCCTACCGTTTTTCCATCTAGTCTTGCTAATTCTGTAACTGCAGATTTCGCAAAATTATGTTTCATAGGAAAAGAAGTATCATCATCGGCAATTAACTTAATCACTTCCCTCATGTCATAAGTTCTTTTTGACTTTTCAGGTATTACTGACAGAATCTCATCGATTTTTTTTAAACTGTTTTTAGTAACTTTTTTGTAGGGAGGAATTTCATTATTGTTGCTAGGAAGATAACTTAAAAAGCTTTTCATTAAAGTAATGGCTTCGTGATCTGTATCAACTATTCGATCTGCAATTCCTGTTACCTGACTATGCATCTCCCAACCACCTAACTCTTCAGGATCTATTTTTTCATTTGTTGCAAGAGATAAAACTTTTGGACTTGATACTGCAAGAACTGAACCTTTACGCATAACTACAAAGTCTGATAAAACACTATACCAAGCAGAAGAACCATAGCATGGACCTAAAATAGCAGATACCCAAGGTACTCTTCTTGTTCTTATATATTGAGTGTTATCTTGGCCTGCTTGGCTCATGCCCTTAGCTCCCATAATATCAGGCATTCTAGCCCCAGACGATTCACCAAAAAATGCTATAGGCATACCAAGTTTTTCTGCTGATTTTTTGATAAATGATATTTTTTTTGTATTCATATTAGAGCTAGAAGCTCCTTTGACAGTTAAATCATTAGAAATGACTGCAACTTTTCGATTTGAGACTTTTCCATATCCAGTTATTTTACCGTCAGCTGGGGTTTTATCTTTATCATGCTCATTAGATGATGTCACAAACTTACCAATCTCAAAGAAAGTTCCTTTATCATAAAAAAGATCAATGCGTTCTCTGGCGTTTAAATAACCTGATTTCTTTCTAACTTTTAATTTTTCAGACCCACCCATTTCCTCAATTTTAAAACTAAGTTCTTCTAAATCTTTAATTTTATTTTTATGAGTCATAAAACACCTTGGAAATTTTTTTTATTGTATTTAAAAAAAGTATGTTTTTTATAAGCTATTATATTTGGAAATTTACATTTACTATTTTAACATCAATATTAAACTATTAAAGTTTTTAATACTTTTTTTATAAATAATAACTTTTGATAGAGAGAATTATTTGATAGCAGGTCACGAAATATATTGGGCATCCAAACAATTCAAAAAAAAAAATATGCTTATTTGCAATGATGTAAAATATAATGCCTCTGAAATAAATACTCTAAGTAATCAATTAGCAAATGCATTAATAAAACAAGGTTTAAAAAAAGAGGATAGAGTTGCAGTTCTCTTAAAGAACTCTTTAGAGAGTGTAATCACCCTATTTGGAATACAAAAAGCTGGTATGATATATGTTGGCTTAAATGAGAGAAATTCTTCAAATGAACTAACTAAGATAATACTTGATTGTAAACCAACCATAATTTTCACAAGTAAGGAATTTAAGGAAAAAATAAACAAAACAATGAAAAGTGTGAAGTCCCTAATAAAGGTTATAGGAATAAGATGGCAATATGAAGACTTCATTACTTATGAAAATTTAATTCATAACTCAAGAAAATATGCTCCAAATATTTTCGTAAATAAAAATGACATAATGAGGATCCAATATACTTCTGGAACTACAGGGGTTCCAAAAGGAATTGTATATAGTTGGAAACAACACCAACATAGACTTACTAATTTTTTCTTGGCTTTAGAGAGTAGTTTAGATATTTCAGATTCAATTGTTCATATGGCTCCATTAACTCATGCGTCAGGAAATTTTTTACATCCTTTTTTCATTAGAGGAGCCACAAATATAATAAGTGAAGAATTTAATACAAAAAAATTACAAGAAATGATTAATAAAGAAAAAGTAACTTATCTATTCCTCGTACCTACAATGATTAAAAGATTGATAGAAGACTTAAATAAAACAAAATTCGACTTGTCTTCTTTAAAAAGAATTTTTTACGGAGCTTCACCTATTCCAACCAACATATTAAAAGAAGGAATAGAGCACTTTGGTTATATTTTCAGACAACATTATGGAATGACAGAGGTACCACAACCAGTTACTGTTCTTTATCCGCATGAACACAAAATATCAAAATTTAGAAATAAAAATATACGTCTTTCATCCTGTGGTCGAGCCAGCATTAATGTAAACATTAAAATAACTAATGAATTAGGAAAAAAAGTAAAAATAGGACAGGTTGGTGAAATATGTATAGAAGCTAAAGGAGTCGCTTCTTTCAAATATTGGAATACTGATAAGCTAGAAAATGAAAGCATTAAAAATG
Source organism: Paracoccaceae bacterium (assembly GCA_045565285.1). Taxonomy (GTDB): domain Bacteria; phylum Pseudomonadota; class Alphaproteobacteria; order Rhodobacterales; family Rhodobacteraceae; genus CACIIZ01. Next base: position 11,507 of record JBJLFR010000015.1, on the reverse strand, counting down.
GTTGGTTTCATACAAACGATCTCGGTTGGATGGATGGAGACGGATATTTATACTTAACTGGAAGAAAAAGTGATATGATTATATCAGGAGGTTTTAATATATACCCAAATGAAGTGGAAAGTATTATTTTGCAACTTAAAGAAATTTCAGAAGTGGTGGTAATAGGTATACCTGATGAAATATGGGGTGAAATTGTAACTGCATTCGTTGTTTTTAATAAAGGTATGAAACTAACTCAAAGCCAAATTGTAGATTTTTTATCAAAAGAAATCTCCTCTTACAAAAAACCAAAAAAAATACATACTGTTAAAAATTTACCTAGAAACAATAATAGAAAAATAGATAGGAATTTTCTAAAGAAAAACTGGAGAAACCTAATCATCAAATAATACATTTGATTTATGATTTGCTGAAAAAAGTATTTATTGATTTATAAAATCAAAAAAATGATAGGCCAATAATGTGTCAAAAATTAATAAAAATTTTAAATCGTTCAAAAAGCAATTCCATTTTCTAAATTCTAGAAGATTTATTGCACTTCCTCATAGAGGTGCACATTTTTTTTCCAGAAATAATTCTAATCAATATTTAGAAAATACACATTCAGCATTTTCCAAGGCTAGAGATTTGGGTTTCACACATATTGAGACAGATGTTCATGCTAGTAAGGACTCTATTTCTTATATAATACACGATCCTACTTTAAAAAGATTGACTGGAGACGATATAGCTTTAAAAGATTTAACTTCTAAAGACATTGAAAAAATACGTTTAAAAGGAAGCCATTTAATTCCAAAATTAGAAGAAACCCTTGAAGAATTTCCTTCAACTTATTTCAATATAGACGCGAAGTCTTGGCAAGTTGCAGAACCGTTAGCGAATGTTATTAATAAAACCGAAACATTTGATAGAATATGTATTGCCAGTTTTAACGATCAAAGAATTTCATATATTAGAAATCTTATAAAAGGATCTATATGTTTTAGCGCTGGTACATTAAAGTCTTTAAGTATTATGATTTCACTTAGATTAGGGGTTATTTCTGATATAAATGTTCCTTGCCTTGAATTACCTCTTTTCTATAGAGGTATAAAGATCTTAAATAGATCTTTAATTGAAAAAATAAAACAAACAGGAACTAAAATCATTGTATGGGTTATTAACAAAGAAAACCATATTAATGAATTAATTGATTATGGAGTAGATGGATTAATAGTAGACGATTGCTTACTTTTAAAAAAAATACTTATTAAAAAAGGTTTATGGTAATGACAAAGCTTACCATAATTGGCGCAGGCAGTACAGTATTCACAAAAAATATTGTGGTAGATCTATTAACAATTGAGCAATTTAAATCAATAGAAATTGCGCTTATGGATATTGATCAAAATAGATTGATAAAAACCAAAGAAGTCTTAGAGATAATTGCAAAGAAAATGGGTGCAACTCCTAAAATATCCATGCATACAAACAGAAGAGAATCTTTATTAGATGCTGATTTTGTTCAAACAACAATTCAAGTAGGTGGATATAAGCCTTCTACAGTTATTGACTTTGAAATTCCAAAAAAGTTTGGTTTAAAACAAACTATTGCCGATACTCTAGGTATAGGTGGAATTATGAGAAGCTTAAGAACAATACCTGTGCTTTTAAATATAGCTGAAGATATAGAGCAAGTTTGTCCAAATGCTTTATGGATGCAATATGTTAATCCAATGTGTACAAATATGATTGCTATTAATAAGGTTTTTCCAAATATAAGAAATATTGGACTTTGCCACTCAGTTCAAGGAACAGCTGAAATGTTAGCTGAAGACCTTCAAGAAAACATAAATAATATAAGTTATCAATGTGCAGGAATAAACCACATGGCATTTTTTCAAAAATTTGAAAAAATCTCAACTGGAGAAGACCTATATCCGAAATTAAAAAGATTAGCTAATCAAATTTTAAGTGATAAAAAAATTTCTAGTAGAACAAAAAAGCAAGAATTCCCTGGAAGAAATTTACATGAAAAAGTTAGATATGAGATATTAAAGCGTTTTGGTTTTTTTGTAACTGAATCTAGTGAACATTTTGCAGAATACGTACCTTGGTTCATTAAGCCAAATAAAGAAGAACTAATTGAAAAGTATAAGATCCCTGTAGATGAATATATTTTTCGATGTGAGTATTATTCCGAACTATGGAATGAATTAGATAAAGATATTTCAATTATTACAAATGAGGAGATTAAAAGAAGTCATGAGTATGCTTCTTATATAATCGACGCTATAGTAAATAATAATGAATTTACAGTATATGGGAATGTTATGAATAATGGTTTAATTGAAAACCTACCTAGTAATTGTTGTGTGGAAGTTCCGTGTATTGTAAACGATAAAGGATTCTATCCACAAAAAATTGGTAGGTTACCTGAACAACTCTCAGCACTTATGCGAACTAATATTAATGTACAAATTCTTACAGCAGAGGCTGCATTAACTAAAAAAAGGGAACATATATATCATGCTGCTATGTTAGACCCCTTAACTTCTTCTCATTTATCTATAGACGAAATTTTTGCTTTGACGGATGAAATGTTGGAAGCACACGCAGATTATCTACCAAAATACAAATGAGTTTCTTCAAAAAAAAATAATTTATTGTTTAACTGAACCTAATGTTAGACCAGCAATAAAATGCTTTTGCATTAGAAAAAACATAACTACCGGAGGTATGGCGGCACATAGAGAAGCTGCTGAAACTAAATGCCAGTTATTTACATATTGACCGTTTAATGATCTCACCCCAGCAGTAATTGGTTTTACACTTTCCCCTTGTGTTAAAACTGTAGCCCAGAAAAAATCATTCCATACAAAAGTGAAAATCAAAACAGATAAAGCAGCAAGTGCTGGCCGTACTAGGGGTAAAACTATAAATAAGAATATTTTAGCTTCACCTACTCCTTCTATTCGCCCACTTTCTATAAGCTCAAATGGAAGAGCTTTTATAAAATTTCTCATGAAAAAAGTACAAAATCCCGTTTGAAATGCGGCATGAAATAAAACTTGACCAGAAATTGTATTATATAAACCAGTAGATACTGACATATCCCTTACTGGAATCATTAAGATTTGGAAGGGTATAAAATTGCCAGCTACAAATATAAAAAAAAGTGGTAAAGACCATCTAAACCTATAAATAGCTAATGCATAACCTGCTAAACAAGCCAAAGATACTGAAAGTATAACGGTTGGAATAGTTATTAAAAAAGAATTTTTTAAATATAAAATTGCTTTTGAACGTTTAAATACTTCTGAATAATTTTCAATTAATAAAAACTGTGAAGGCCACCCAAAGACATTACCAGTGTTAATATCTACAGCAGATCTTACAGAAGTTAAAAAAATAGCGATTAGAGGTAAAAGCCATATTATTAATACAACTGGTAAAGCAATTTTGTAGAGTAATTGATAATTGTTGGGAAAAGTATCTATCGGCTTAGGGAACATAATTTATACTTCTCTTTCATTTTTATATAGGCGCCATAAAAAGTAGCCTATATAAACAAGCATTATTAAAAACAGTACTGTTGCAATTGCAGAACCATATCCAAGCCTAAAACCATATTCGGAAAGTGCAGTTTCATACATATAATATGCTAACACATTTGAAGATCCATACGGTCCTCCCTCGGTCATTATAGCTACCATATCAAATGATCTTAAAGCCCCAATAACTGTAACTACTACTGATACAAATGTCGCTGGTCTTAATTGAGGTAAAACCACGTACCATAACATTTTTAATCCCTTTGCACCATCCAACCTTGCTGCTTCCATCAAATCTTTAGAAACATTACTTAAGCCTGTTAAATAAAGAATCATACAGTATGCTATTTGTGGCCAAAGACCAGCAAAAATAATCCCATAGGTAACTAAATCCTCATCTGATAAAATAGCGATTGGTTCTAAACCAAAGGACAAAAATATAGATGCCAATAATCCAAAATTAGGATTATAAAACCATGAGAAAATTAGTCCCACTACCACTTGTGAGATAACAAATGGGAAAAAGAACAAAGACTTATAAAACCTTATCCCAAAAACAACCTGGTTTAAAAATAAAGCAATAAAAAGTCCTATAGGAACAGCTAGTAAATATAAAATCAACCATATGAAGTTATTTTTCAGAGAAGTATAAAAATACTCATCATCTAAAAGTTCTACATAATTTGCAAAACCGACCCATTCAGCTTCACCAAGTCCGTCCCACTCATAGAATGAAATCCAAACCGATTGGAATATAGGTATAATTACATAAATCAGAAAAAAAACTATTGCTGGTAACAAAAAATACCAAGGAGCAAAAACTAATTTATTCTGAGAATAAATATTTTTGTTTTCATCAAAACTGGTTTTTTGTAGCAAGTTTAGCAACCAATCAAATTTGTAGATATTAAAATGGGTGGCTATAAACCACCCATTTACTTTTTATTTATAAACTTTTGACTGAATTTTATCTAATCTCTTTAGAATTTTATCAAGCCTGTCAGGTTTCATCATAAATTCTTGAAAACCTTCCATACCAGCAGCAGCCATTTCTGGTATTGCATCTCTGTCGTAGAATTGAGCTAATCCAACAGCGGTATTTAAAGTCTCGAAACCTTCTGTAATAAATTTATCATCAGCAACTTTTGCCTTAGAATTAATCGGTAATTGGCCTATTGTCTTATTCCACTCAGATTGAACATCTGGACGTGCCACAAAAGCCAACCATTTTTTGGCATCTTTTTTATTTTTTGCATTAGTTGGAATAAAAAAAGCATCGGCAGGAGCTTCTTCTGCACGAGGCATACCCTTTGTGATTTCTGGAAATTTGAAGAAATCTATTTGATCATAAGTCAATCCTGCATTTTTATAGGCATCTACTGAAAAGTTACCCATCACATACATAGCAGCCTCTCCATTAGCAAATGGAACAACTGCATCTTGCCAGGCCATACTTGCATGGTTTTCTATAAAATAACCTGCATTAACTAATTCACCCCAATATTCGAAAGTTTTTCTTATTCTAGGGTCTGTATATTTAATTTTTCCAGCTGTTAAATCATTATGAACTTTATATCCATTTGTTCTAAGATTTATATAATCAAATACTCCAGCTGCCGTCCAAAGATACCTAGTACCTATTGTTATTGGTGCTATTCCATTCTTCTTTAGAGTATCACAAATATATTTAAACTGCACCCAAGTATTAGGTTCAAATAAGCCAAGCTCATCAAAAATGTCTTTTCTGTAATAAACTCCCCACTGGTAATATGAGTAAGGGACACCCCATTGTCTTCCACCTATAGTCATAGTGGGTTTAATAGCAGCTAAATCTTCATGAAAGTTATTAGCATCCCATACATCTGATACATCTTCAAAAAGACCAGCTTTCACAAATGGTCTCATCCTATTGCCTGGGTACCATGAAGTAACATCAGGTGCATCTGCAATCAAAAAATTCCTAATCGCAGCCTTATGCTCTTCTCTATCACCATTGTTGGCTATAACATTAATATCTGGATTTTCTTTTTGAAATTTAGCTATAGCATTTTCAAAGGCAGCTTTTGGTCCTGGGTTCATGTCATCAAAAGTAATAACAAGATCTCTAGCAAAAGATGCCGAGCTAATTAGAATTACTGACAGTAAACTTACCAAAGTCAGTTTAATTTTATTATACATTTCTCCTCCATTCATAAATGCAATTTAGTAAGAACTTTAATTTTTACCTACATTGACAGATGTTATTATTTAATTGAGTATTGTCAATAACTTGAAAATAATATTCTTATAAAACTAACAGTATCTAGGAAGTATAAGTATAAATGGCTGAGGTAATTTTAAAAGAGGTCAAAAAAAACTTTGGGAAATCAACAGTTATAAACGATGTTTCCATCAAAATTAAAGAAGGTGATTTTTGTGTAATTGTGGGACCATCTGGCTGTGGAAAATCCACTTTGCTTAGGATTATTGCAGGGTTGGAAACACCAACCAGTGGTTCGATTATAATTAATTCTAAAGACGTTACTGCTATAGATCCTGCAAATAGGGGAATTGGAATGGTATTTCAAAATTATGCCTTATATCCCCATATGACTGTTGAAGATAATATGAGTTTCGGATTAAGAATGAATAATGCACCTAAAAATACGATTAAAAAAAAGGTCGGAGAAGCTGCAAAAATCCTTCAATTAACTGAATTGATGACAAGAAAACCTGCATCTCTATCTGGGGGACAAAGACAAAGGGTGGCTATAGGTCGTGCAATAGTAAAAGGCTCCAATGTGTTTCTTTTCGACGAACCACTTTCCAATTTAGACGCTGAATTAAGAGTAGAGATGAGGATTGAATTAACTAGATTACATAAAGAGTTAGGTGCAACTATAATTTATGTAACACATGACCAAACTGAAGCTATGACAATGGCTGATAAAATAGTAGTTTTAAGGAATGGATGCGTTGAACAAATTGGTGACCCTCTAGAGCTTTATTCTAATCCAGATAATAAATTTGTAGCTGGTTTCTTAGGATCACCAAGTATGAATTTTTTGGAGGCTAAATTTGATGGAAAGGATCTAAAAGTACAATCCTTAGAAAATGTTAAAATCAAAAAATTTCCTAGTTTAAGTAAAAAAAACTCAAAAATAACAATTGGCGTAAGACCACAAGATGTTTTATTAAAAAGATCCACTAAAGGTAAAAAAATAGAATTTGTTGAAAATTTGGGAAATTTATCCATTTACCATACTAGGTTGGATAAAAATCATTATTTATTATCAGAATCTAATAATAAAGAAAGTCTTTTACCAGGAGAACACATTCAAGTTACCTTTAACGAAAAATCATTATACTTTTTTGATCAGAATTCAGGATTGAGAATTATATAACTATACAAATATTCTTATTTTTTAAAAAATATCCAACATAGAAACTAATAACCATTTATTTTGCAACAATTGAAATTTCTTTTTGTGGAAAACGAACATTTTTAATTGAGATTTTTATTATTCCTGATCCTATAGAGCGTATCCAAAATCCAGCAGATCCTGCCGCTAATGGTATTGAATTAGGACCAAATAAGATTACTGGACCAGTTACATTTATAGATAGTGTATCATACAGATATCTAATTTTATTACCCACCTGGTCTAAAGCACGAATAATAACCCGAACGTCTGTTCCTAGGCTCACTTCCTCTAAATCAGGGACTATTTCAAGGTTGGTTGGAACAGGGTCAGCAACAAATTTTTTACTCTTAACTAATTTTCCATCAGTGTAACCATCAATTTTTACATTTTGCCAATCTGTTCCCCATGTGCCAAACACATTTTCTGGAAAATGTTCTGCGTTTACTATAATAGGAGGATGGGGTAAATTTGGAAAATTTTTAAAATCAGGCTCTAAAGAAAATTTCTCCTTATTTTTATTAAATAAAAATTCAATATGGTCACAATTAGTTAAAATAATTAATGGTAAAACTCCTTGAATATTTCTTTCACCACGCGCCCAAACAGTAACTGGTTCTAGAACTATTCCATTCTTTGCATCATCCTGACTTGAATAGACATAACTAGCAAATTTTGGTTCTCTAAACATATCCATAACTCCGTGATAACAAATCCGATCACCCGAGCCAAAATCCTTATGCGTATTATAATCAAATGCACACCAACCAATTGCACCAGCATTATTACTATCACCGTAAGCTGCATTTAAAACTTCAAGGTGCCTTAAAACATGTTCATTTTGCCTTAATTCATTGTCGTAAGATTTGGTTGGAAACATATGTCCATTAAATTCTGTAACCATATATGGAACATCATAATTAAATCCTGTGCATTCACGTTGAGGTCTTAAAGGAATTCTTCCTCTGTTTCCTCCTAATTCTTCTTCACCTAAAATAAAATCATTCATAGTGTAAACATCCTCAAGAAATTCACCTTCTACAAATTTTCTAACTCCTCCTGTTTGACGAGTGCTATCTAGCTGATGCGCAACTTGATTTGTCTTTAAATAGAAATCATGATTGTCTGGGCTCTCATTGATTCTAACACCCCATAAGATAATTGATGGATGATTCCAGTCCCTTTCAATCATATTTTGTACATTTTCTATTGATTTATTCTGCCAATTATTATCCCCTAAGTGTTGCCAACCAGGTATTTCTTCAAAAACTAATAATCCAATTTCATCACAACGATTTAAAAAATGTTTGGATTGTGGATAATGAGAAGTTCGAACTAGGTTAACCCGCAAATCAAATTTTAATATTTCAGCATCTTTATGCTGTGCTGATTTTCCTAAAGCATAACCAACATAAGGATAACTTTGATGACGATTCAGGCCTCTAATTTTTAATGAATTTCCATTAAGCATAAATCCATTTTTATTAAATTCTGCTGATCTAAAACCAAAACGTTCATTTATATTGTCAATGCCGTGAGGTGTTTCAACAGAAATATCTAGTTCATATAATAATGGATTATCAATATCCCATAGTTTAATATTCTTAAGATTATTTATCTCAAAAAAAATGTTATTTTCATTTATTTCATACTTAGTAATTGATAATATTTTTCCTTCAGAATTAAGCAAATTTGCAGTCAAGAAACCTGATAAATCAAGTGCTTTAGGATTAAGCAACTCAACTCTTACTTTCAGGGACTTTTTTTCTTCTAAAACATTTGGAGTTTCAATTTTTATATTATGGATAAATATTGGAGAAGTAACTCGCAGATGTACATCTCTATAAATACCTGCATAGGTCAAATAATCTATTCTACCTCCAAAAGGAGGAATAGATGGGTTTTCACTTCCATCAATTTTAACTCTTAATATATTCTCTCCTTTCTCAAGCTCATCGGTCAATCGGGCTATAAAAGGTGTATAGCCATCAGTGTGAGAAACAATTTTTTTATCATTAAGGTATACGTGGGCATTTGCCATAATTGCTTTCGAACACAAGACAAACTTCTTTATTATCCCAACTTGCTTCTGATTTAATAATTTTTTCATAAATAAATTCTTTTTGATAAATGTTTTCATCAAAATAATTGAAAGGTAATTCAACTGCACTATGCGGTAAACAAACCTCAGAATTTTCAAAAATCCAGTTATTGTTAAAATTAAAAGTCTCACGCACGATTTTAGCCTAGTCTTTCTTTGTTATTACTATCCTAAAAATCAAAATACTTTATAATCTATAGGTTTTGTTTTATCTATAAAGTTTGAAACTTCAGGAAGTGGGTATTTTAATCCTGTGGCACAATTAAATAATACAACACTTTCGTCCTTAGATATAATTCCTGAGTTAAGTGATTTTTTAAAAGCTGAAAAAGTTGCTGCTCCTTCTGGGCATAAAAGTGTACCCTCTGTTTTAGAAACTTCGTCTCTAGCTAAAATAATTTCTTCATCCGTTACAGATATTGAAAATCCAATTACTTTCATTAATTGCTCGAATAATTAAGAAATCACCGACAGCTACTGGAACTCTTATTCCAGAAGCAACTGTTTTTGCATTTTCCCATAATGGAGCAAATTCTTTTCCTTCACTCCATGCTTTGTAGATTGGAGCACAACCTTCTGCCTGTACCCGCGACCATTCTTGGCAACCTACCTTTTATCCAGCCTAACTCCAGTAATTCATTAAATGCTTTCCACATACCAATTAAGCCAGTTCCTCCACCAGTTGGATAGAAAATAACATCAGGAAGTTTCCAATTTAATTGTTCCGCCAACTCTAAACCCATAGTTTTTTTACCTTCAATTCTATAAGGTTCTTTAAGGGTAGAAACATCGAACCACCCTGCTTTTTCTTTACCCCTCAAGCACTATTTTTTCCACAATCATTTATAAGACCATTAACCATATATGTATCTGCTCCTAAACGTTCTATTTCTCTTATATTAATTTCAGGTGTATCATCAGGACAAAAAACTGTGGATTTTATACTAGCCTTTGTCGCATATGCAGCTAAAGCTGCACCCGCATTTCCATTTGTAGGTATTGCTAGATGTTTGAGGTTTAACTGCTTTGCCATTGAAACGGCCACTGCTAGACCTCTTGCCTTGAATGAAGAAGTTGGTAATAATCCTTCATCTTTTATATGAACAGAAGAATTAAAATTAAATTTTTTTAACAGCTTCTTCTAATTTAATGAGAGGGGTAATTACTTCTCCCAAAGAAATTCTATTTTCCTTTTTTTCGACAGGTAACATAAATGAATACCTCCAAAAACCGGGCTCACTATTTTTTACCAATATCTTCTCTTGAAATAATCTCACCCATTTTTTTTTAGATTTATACCTAACAAGAAGCGGTTTTCCTTCCTCTGATAAACCATGGATTTTATTTTTCTCATATTTTTTCCCAGTAAGTGAACACTCCAAATGAGTTACAAAATTAGATTCTTTTGACATGTGTTATTGCCTTTATTTTGGTTAGAATAATTTATGTTAAATAACGTAAGAGTGAAATATAATAAGGCTTGTAATCTTTATTTTGAAAGATGAATATCAATTTTTTTTTGCAATCATTTCACTTACCCCTTTTATTAGATTCTTTTGTTACCCCTCTCCTATATGTGGAGTTAAAATTAGATTATTAATTCCTTCAAATTTTTTTGCACACTCTTTATTGACTGGTTCTTCATTAAAAACATCTAATGCCGCTCCTCCAATTTTATTCTCTTTTTAGCAATTTAGCTAATTGATTTTCATCAATGACCCCACCCCTTGCAGCATTAATGATTACAGAAGAATTCTTGATCAGTCTTAGTTTCTTCTCGTCAATTAAATTTTTAGTTTCTTTACTAAGAGGAATATGAAGTGAAATAATATCAGAAATTGAAAGAAGATTATCTAAATCTAGAATTTTTAGTTTCTTTCCATACATTACTATCCTTATCCAAATAAGGATCATAAGCAACCGTCTTCATTCCTAAACCTAGGGCTAAATCTCTAGTTTTCTGTGCGATATCCCCAAAACCAATTAAACCAAGTGTCTTACCATAAACTTCTGAACCAGAACTTTCTTGTCTTGGCCAATTGCCAGCAATCATTTCATTTTTTTTTAAAATAAGCTTTTCTCAACAATAACATTGAGGCACATATAACATATTCAGCAACACTATGAGAGTTAGCACCTAAGGCTGGATAAACTGTAATATTTTGTTCTTCACAAGCATTAAGATCGATATTGTCTAATCCAACTCCTAAACGACCTACACAAGTCAGATTTGGTGCATTTTCAATTAACTCTTTAGTTACTAGAGTCTTATTACGAACTATCAAAGCTTTCATTGTATTTATTAGTTTTTACTAATGAATTTGAATCTTCTGCCAAAGAACAATCATAATAGACATTATATTTTTCTCTTTAACAAATCAACTGCAGACTCATCCATAAATTCAGTAATTAAAATCATTTTGACCTTTCTAACTAAATATATATAAAATGGGGAGCTTCAACTCTGAAGCT
>JBJLFR010000014.1:0-25188 GCA_045565285.1 Paracoccaceae bacterium | reverse complement strand
GAATCATTGGAAAACAATTTTCATGTTTTTCAACTAAACAATCAAAAATTACAGGCCCGTCATAATCTAACATTTCTTGAATTGAATCATCAAGTTTATTTGGATCATTACAACATATTCCTTTTATTCCGTATGCTTCTGCAAGCTTTACAAAGTCTGGTAAAGCATCAGACCAACTGTGTGAATATCTTCCACCATGTAATAATTCCTGCCATTGCCTAACCATACCTAATCTTTCATTATTTAAAATAAATTGTTTAACAGGTAGATTATACTGTACAGCAGTTCCTAATTCTTGCATGTTCATTAGCCAGCTGGCTTCACCAGCAACATTAATAACTAGTGATTTTGGGTGAGCTAATTGTACTCCAATAGATGCAGGGAAACCATAACCCATAGTTCCTAGACCACCTGAAGTCATCCACCTTTTTGGTTCTTCAAACCCCATAAATTGTGCAGCCCACATTTGATGTTGCCCCACTTCAGTTGTCACATACCTATCAATGTCTTTGGTTAATTCTTCAAGTCTTTGAAGTGCATATTGTGGTTTAATAGATGTTTTTGATTTATTATATTTTAAACAATTTATTCCTCTCCAATCTTCAATTTGATTCCACCAAGATTTATTAATAGAAGTTTTTGAGCCCCTTTTCCTCCATAATTTTAAAAAAGCTTGGATTGTAGTTTTAATATCACCAATAATCCCAATATCTACTAATATATTTTTATTTATAGATGATGGATCAATATCTATATGAATTTTTGTTGAGTTAGGACTGAATTCGTCAGTTTTACCAGTAATGCGATCATCAAATCTGGCACCTATGCAAAACATAAAGTCACAATCGTGCATGGCCATATTCGCTTCATACGTGCCATGCATACCTAACATTCCCATCCAATTTTCTTTAGATGCAGGATAGCATCCTAGCCCCATTAAAGTCGAGGTTATTGGAAAATTACTATCATTTACTAACTCCCTTAGAAGTTTTGAAGCAGTATCTCCAGAATTTATTACCCCTCCACCTGAATATATTATTGGTTTTTTTGCACTTTCAAAAGCCTTTACTGCTTTTAAAATTAAATCGTTATCTGGTATTGTTTTAGGTTTATATCTTTTAGGTGAAAAATCTTTTTTCTTTAGATAAGTTCCAGTTGCAAATTGAACATCTTTTGGGATATCAACTAAAACTGGTCCAGGTCGTCCATTAGTAGCAACATAGAAAGCTTCATGTATTGTTTTTCCTAGTATATTTGTATCTTTTACAAGCCAATTATGTTTTGTGCATGGTCTGGTAATTCCAACAGTATCTGCTTCTTGAAATGCATCATTCCCGATCATAAATGTTGGCACTTGTCCAGTTAATACAATTAATGGTATACTGTCCATAAGTGCATCAGTGAGACCAGTAACTGAATTAGTAGCTCCTGGACCAGAGGTTACAAGAGCAACACCAGGCTTTCCAGTTGATCGCGAATATCCTTCTGCGGCATGAATAGCAGCCTGTTCATGTCTTACCAGGACATGCTTTATTTTACTCTCCTTAAATATTTCATCATATATAGGAAGGACTGCACCGCCAGGATATCCAAAAACTGTATCAACTTTTTGCTCCAGTAATGATTGAACTACAATTTGAGCTCCGGACATAATATTATTCATATCTATACCTAATTTTAATTTTGATTTAATTATATCTTATAATAACATTATTAATAATTAATTAAAGTATCGAAGTAGTTGTTATTATCAAAATTTTAAAAGTTTTTTTTTATAATTGATCTTAAAATTTGAAATAATATAATAATTAATTAATTTTTATTTTTTTTAAATTATCCTTATTTATCATATACTATTTATATCTTATTAACCTAATTAATAATTTTAGCTTGAAATTAGGGTGCTAAATAATGTATATGATGTTTCTTGATATTTATTATTATAATTTTAGAGAGGGAAATTTAATATGGATAGAAGAAAATTTTTAACTAATACTGCATTAGTTGGTGTTGCTGGTAGTGCTTCTTTAGCTACTCCATCTTTATCACAAGGAAAAGATAAGCTCACCATGGTTACTACATGGGGCCGAGGATCGTTTGGTGTTCATGATGCAGCCCAACGTTTTGCCGATAATTGTAATGCTATTTCAGGTGGTACTTTAGAAATAGATTTGAAAGCAAACGGTGAACTAGTTTCTGGAACAGCTGCAGCATTCGATGCTATGACATCTGGTACTGCTGATGCAGCTCATTTTGCAATGTATTATTATATAGGGCAAAATCCTACTACTGCTTTTTTTACTGCAGTTCCATTCGGTATGACTTGTCAAGAATTAGATGATTGGATACTTCATAATGGAGGAAGAGAATTATGGGATGAACTTGGAGAAGAAATGGGTTTTAAAGGATTTCTAGCAGGAAATACTGGAACTCAAGCAGGTGGTTGGTTTGGTAAAGAAATCAACTCAGCTGCTGACTTTGAAGGTTTAAAATATAGAATGCCTGGCCTTGGTGGTAAAGTTATATCAAAGATGGGAGCTTCTTCTATAACTATGGCTGGTGGTGAAATTTATCAAGCCTTGCAATCAGGAGCAATTGACGGTGCTGAATGGATTGGACCAGCTTCAGATGAGTCTTTAGGTCTTCAAGAAGCCACAAATATTTATTATACTGCTGGATTTCATGAGCCTGGTGCAGGATTATCTGTTTGTGTAAACCTTGATCGTTGGGATGGTTTATCTGATGGCCATAAGGAAATGATAAGGGTTTCTGCAGGTGAAGCTAATAGGTGGTCTCATTCTCAATATATAGCAAATAATGGTGCAGCACTAGAAAGACTGATTGCTGGTGGCACGAGGGCTTTAGAATTTCCAAATGATGTTTGGGATGCCTTTGGTAAAGGTGCAATAGAAGTGTTTGAAGAAAATATGGGTGATGATTTGTTTAAGAGAACCTATGAATCTGCTATGAAGTCAATGCGTGCTTCATCTGGGTGGTTGTCAAAATCAGCTGGAGCTTATACAACACAGCGTGATAGGGTTATGGGTGGATAAACCACATACTTAAATTACAATTAATGACATAGCTCAGCGAGATTATAAATTTTTTGCTGGGCTTGTTTTGTTATTTTATTATTTATATTTTCTTTTATATTTAGTGATATAGGCACTTTATAATATGAGTTTTTTTCAAATAATAGTCGCAATATTGAATGGTTTTTTAGATATAATCTTGGCTATTCCAAGACTTTTATTATGGATATTCGAATTATTGGCTGCAACTTCAAACTCAGCAAATGCAAGACCCACTTTAGAAGCTTTAAAAATCGAATTAAAGAATGGAGATAACCTACTGAAAAGCTTTGAAAAAGAGCTTAAGAGTATAGCAGATATAAAGTTGGAGGCACAAAATATTATAGAAAATACTAAAAATATAGATATTTTAAATAATAAAGATCTTTTTTTAGAATATGTTTCAGCCAAAGCTGCATCACCAGATTTTCCGTTAGATCCTTTTAGTATTGATTTTGCAATGTTTGGTAAATCCCCCGAGTTTTTATTTATGGTGATTTCTGCAGTTTTATTTTTATGGATAGGTGGATTTTTCTTTAGACCTATATGGAGATTTAGTTATATCAAAATAAATAATTTCAATTCTAATTTGGGTAAAATAGCTTGTTGGTTTGCCTTGATTATGGCAATTATGCAAATAATGATAATTTTCCTGCAACAGGTTTTTAGAGCAAATGGGTTTCCTTTGGCCTTTTTTGGAATTAATATTTTACCAGATTCTGATGTTATAACAATGCCCTGGTTTGCAACTGAATTAATGTTTTTTAATGCAATAGTAATTGCATTTGCTTGTGCATTTACTTTTGTAGAAGGTGGACATGTTCGAGTAGATTTACTTTACAGTGTATTAGGAAAAAGAAAAAAAGCATTATTAGATATATTTGGTACAATTATTTTTTTATTACCTTCTATGGTTGCTTTGTGGTGGTTAAGTTGGCACTTAGCGATAAATAAAATTATGACTGTAACTAATTTCAATCATCTTACAACACTAATGATTGGAAGGGATGTAATTGGAAGAATTTCGGGGGCATCGAGTTTCAAAGGATGGAATTGGACAGTTTCTACTGGAGAGACTTTTACTGGCGTACCTTTATATTTCTTTTTATTATTAGTTCTCGCTGCTTTGATGTTTTTGCAAGGAGTAAGTTTTTTATTAGAAAGTACCGATAAATTTACCGCTAAAAAAGAAGAGAGTAGTGAATTATGATAAAACTACAAAATTTAAAATAATTTAGGTGAACTACAATGCTTTTTGGTATGGATGGTGTTGAATTAAGTTTAATTATAGTATTTTCAACTTTATTTTTATCAATTCTTTCTGGTTATCCTGTAGCATTTGGTCTTTCGGGAGCTGCAGTTGTAAGTTTTGCAATAATTGCATTATTAAATGAATGGGGACTTCTTTTAGTAGAGAACGAGCAAGGTCAACTTATACCTGTACTTAATAATCATCTAGGGTTAGCTATTGATGACATAAATGCTTGGGTGGAAGCTACAAGAACCTTAGCGCAATGGGGATCAAATACATATATAAGAGCATTTGGTGAAAATCAAAACGATACACTTTTGGCAGTACCCTTATTTGTATTAATGGGAATTGCTTTAGAGCGGTCAAAAATTGCAGAAGAATTACTTACCTCAATGGGTAAGCTATTTGGAGGTGCACCAGGTGGATTAGCTGTTTCAGTGGTTGCAGTGGGGGCATTACTAGCTGCCTCAACTGGGATTGTAGGTGCCACTGTTGTTACAATGGGGTTAATATCATTACCTACTATGTTAAAAGCAGGATATTCAAAACCTCTAGCTACTGGCGTAATTGCAACCTCAGGGACTCTTGGTCAAGTTATTCCACCATCTATTGTACTCGTTTTACTTGGGGCTATGGTTGGAGATATTTATTCAAAAGCTCAAAAAGCAAGATCTGAAGCCTTAAACATACCTTTGCCTGAATTATTAGGCAGCGACATAGCTATATCCACTGGTACTTTATTTAAAGCTGCATTTATTCCAGGTATTGTATTAGCACTTTTATACGCGGCTTATGCATTTGGAATTGCACTTTATAATCCAAAGCTTGCTCCACCTATAGGCAATGATATAGATAAAATATCAAAAAAAAATCAAAATAAACCTATTTTAAAAAAGCTTTTTAATATAATTACAATATCATTTATTGGTATATTTTTTATTTTTTTCTTTGCTAAATCATTAAATATTATTGGCACGCAAGAGAAACCTGAAGATGCGCTCAAGTTTTCAAGTTTTCAAGCTCTTTTTGAACGTATAGGAAATGCAAAACCTGATAACTCAATAAGTAATGATGATTTTGAAACTTTAAGAAAATTTGTAATTTTAAAATCAAGAAATAAAGATATCCCATTAGAGTTATTGAATAAATGGACATCATTAGCCGAAGGGATAAATCCTGATGATATTATTAAAACTTTAAGGATAAACGAATTTGAAACAAGGAAAAATGATCTGATTACAGGATTAAGTAGGTTTTCTAATGCTATAATTGCAATGTTAGGAGAAAAAAGTGCTAATCAATTTCTTGAAATGCTTTCTGCTGCTAATAAAGCTGAAACAGTTACACAATTATCAGAAGCTGTATCGAATGCTCCTAGGGGAACTGAAATTCAAAAACTTGTGCGTAGTGCATTGGAAAGCTTTGATTTTTCTCCATTTATTCTTGCTGAGAATAATTATAATGATGTATTATCTAAATCAAGAAGAAAAAACTTTAAGTCTTTAGATGATGGGCAAAAACTTCTAGAATTTGAATCGAGACAGAACAATGTTTTGAGGGCTGCTAAAGATCTAGTATCATTTTATGGTAATTTTATATCAAGTGATTTCAAAAATACATTTAATGAAGATTTATTACTTATAAAAAGTTCTATTGATTTAAACGAATTAGTAAAAAATATAAGAAAATTACCTACTGGTTCAAAGTTAAAAAGAATTTTGGATCCTGCTAAGCAAGTTTTAGATAAAGATGCTTTAATGGCCTCTTCTTTTAGCTATGAAAGAGCTGTCAGAGCGGTTTCTAATGGAGAAGTTAATTTTGGGATAAGTGTGCCTGTTGAAGACGAAGCCGCAAATCTTATAAGATTAGCATATACAGATTTAGGAGATGGAATAGCTTTAAAAGAACTAGGGTCTTATTTAAATTCTAGTTTGGAGAATTATAAAACACCCTTCATTAGTACATCTATGGCAGTCTTTTGCTTAATTTGTTCTTTAGTACTTATTGGCAGTATTCCTTTAGCTACATCAAAAGAAAAACTTCCAATTTACTTTGGAATATTTGGTGTATTACTTACCCTATATGTTTCTATTACTTATGTAGGGTCCAATATGGCTCCTTGGTCAAGGTTAATGTACTATTTATTTCCTTTAATTTTTTTATTTTATGGATTAAAAAAATCTATTCCTTTTCTTTTACAAATTGAAGTAATAAGAGTTGTTGTTCCACCTGTTGTATTAATTATTGCAGTTTTGGGTTCAATATTTGGTGGTGTTACTAATCCAACTCCCGCGGCTGCTTTAGGAGCAGGTGGAGCATTATTACTTGCAGCAATTAAACTTCTTAGTAATAAAACTCAATTAGGCCCCCTAGAAAATAAGTCGGGTCGTCAATTCCTACTATTAACTACTTTATCAATAATTTTAATGTTAACAATAAAATGGAATTTTTTAGATGATGATGAGTTGATTGGTTTTGGTAGAACAGTTGCTACAAATATTGCTATTATAACATATATAATCTCAATGTTGGGTATATTTTATGCACTAATAATTTTATTAACAGCAAGAACTGAGGGTGTTAAGATAGAAACTTCAGAGGGGTTATTTGATAGTATAAAGTCATGGTTGCTCTCAAAAGACCGACTTCTTCCTAGCATATTGCAAGAAACTGCTAAAGTTTCAGTCATGGTTTTTGCGATTTTAATTGGTTCTCAATTACTTGCTTTAACTTTAAGATCTTTTGGTGGTGAAGAATATATTGAAAATTTTTTGCATAGTTTTGAGGATCCAAGAGTGCTTTTATTAGTAGTAATGATTGTGTTGTTTTTTCTTGGATTTGTACTAGATTTTATAGAAATAATTTTTATTGTAATTCCAATAGTTGGGCCTGTTGTTTACGCTGCTGACCCGGCTATTATGCCACCTGAATGGATTACTATTTTAATAGCAGTTAATCTACAAACCTCTTTTATAACACCACCTTTTGGATTTGCATTATTCTACTTAAGAGGAGTTGCCCCAAAAAATATATCAACTTTAGATATATATAAAGGAATATTTCCTTTTGTTATAATACAGATAATTGGACTAACTATTTTATGGTTTTTTCCACAAATTGTTACTTTTTTACCAGATCTATTACCAGATAACTAACAAATTCTGTTTAGTCAGGATCTTTAGAGAAACGAGGAAGTTGGATTATAGTATCAATATTTGAATTACTATTATGTATTTTTGGTATTTTTTGTCCAATATTTAAATCAAAACTATAAATATTTTCTTGATTAATTTCTTTCCACGCATTTTTATAAAAAACTTCTGCTGGAATATAATTCGATTTATATCCCATTTTAGAATTTTCTCTAATCCAGTAACCTAAATATAAATAATCTAAATTTCTACTTTTGGTTAAATTTATATGATCTAATATCATATACCTTCCAAGACTTTGTGAGTAGTATTTCGGATCATAAAAAGAATAAACCATAGATAAGCCATCCTTATTTGTATCCGTTAAGCATACTGCAACAAGTTTTTTGTTATGCTCTTCTTTAGATTCCCAATATTCAAATATTTGGCTGTCTACATTTGTTTCTTCAATCATCGATGAAAATTCTATTGCATCCATATCACTCATTCCACCATTCAAGTGTCTATGGGTAAGATATTTTTTGAAAATTTCATATTGTTCATCTGTAGCTTCTGGTTTTTTCTCAATTCGTTCAAGTTTTTTATTTTTATTTATAACTCTAACTTGAGATTTTGAATGATTGAATTCATTAACTTTAACCCTTATTGATAAACATGCAGAACAATTAGAACACAATGGGCGATATAAAACCTTTTGAGATCGCCTGAAACCTTGTAATGAAAGTTCATCATTTAATTTTACTAGAGTTCCTGCCATATAAAGCAGTAAATAGTTTTCTTTCAACTTTACCTTTAATATATGGGCATTTCTGTGGTGCGGTCACATAAAATTGAGGTGTTCTAGTAGGTTCATGACGCATTTAAGGATCTCATATATCTCTTGATTATAAAATCATTCGTTAATTTAAATTATTAAATATTGCTCTGTTTCTCTTTTGCAATATTACTTTACACCTAATCGACAAAAATTCAAAAAACTTTAGAGTTTTATGATTATATTTAGGGCACATTTAAATATTTATTTTTTTCTAATATTGTTCTATATTAAATGGTACTTCCTGGTAAATTTGATTAATCCAGTTACCAAATAGCAAATGTGCGTGACTTTTCCATCTATTGACTGGTTTTAAATTAGGGTTATTATCTTCAAAGTAATTGAAAGGTATCATAGTGTCTTTATTGTTTTTTAAATCTCTAAAATATTCATCTTTTAAGGAATTTGTTTCATATTCAATATGATTTAACATATATAAGGTCTTGTTAGTATTTTCTTCAATTAAACAAGCGCCCATTTTTTTTGAGTCCAGTATAACTTTTAAGTCAGATTTTTTTAAAAGATCTGATGAATTTATTTTAGTCCAACGGCTTATAGGAATAATTATATCATCTGAAACCCCTCTTAAATAAGGAGAATTAGGTTCTAAATTCAAATGATTAAAACAACCAAAAGCTTTTTCTTTTAGGATTTCCTTTTGTACTCCAAAACGATAATATAACATTGCCATTGCACCCCAACAAATGGAAAATACAGAATGTACATTAGTTAATGTCCAATCCATTATATGACAAAGCTCTTCCCAATAATTTACATCTTTATAATCAAGTTTTTCAATAGGTGCTCCAGTAATAATAAAACCATCAAATTTTTTATTTTCAATATCCTTAAAAGATTTATAAAATTTTGTAAGATAATCTGGTGAAGTATTTTTTGGCTTATGACTTGTTATTTTTACTAAAGTTAGTTTTACTTGAAGAGGGGTAGAGCCTATTAATCTAGCAAATTGCCTTTCCGTTTTTTCTTTTTCTGGCATTAAATTTAAGAGTGCTATTTCAAGTGGCCTTATATCTTGTCTTTCAGCACTATCTTCAGACATCATCATCACACCTTCCTCAGAAAGTGTTTTAAAGGCTGGTAAATTGGCAGGTAACCTAATAGGCAAATTTTTTACTCTTATAAAATATTTAAATAATGTGAGATTAGATTAATGAAATCTTTTTCATTTTTGACTTGTGATATATCTTCTACATTTATGCTAATTCCCCAATTCTCGGCAATTGATTTATAAATTGGAGTTCTATGTTCTAACAACTCCTCAAAGCAATATAAAATAAATTTATCTGGATCAACATTTTTATTAACTAAATTATACTCATTTTTAAAATTCGACCATTTTTGGTTTAGGAAATCTTCATTATAATAAATCGGTTTAGGATTGGCTGTAAATCTTTTTACTAGTTGATTTTTATGTTTTTGATCTCCTTCTATTAAAATAATTAAAGTATTCTTAGATAAATGATTTAATAAAGGATCGTTTGGATCTTCTGGATTAACAACTTCACAAATGGATCCAGATGTATCACATACAAAGTTCTGATATCCATAAATACTATTCGATTTTTCAATAAATTTATAAGTATCTAAAACTGACAAAATTTCAGCTTCTCTATGCTGTTTTTGTCTTTTTTTATAAAGGTCAAAATCAATTCCACCAAGGTCATTTCTTCCTGGTTTTCCTAAATATGTTGAAAGAGGGGAAAGATTATTAAAGTTTAAATTTGATGATATGTATATACTGTCTGAGAGAAGCAAGTCTCTCAAAAAAATATTTTTCATAGCTTCTTGTTTAAAATTATCAACAATATGTTCATCAAGATATCTAGTCCCAATTCTATAATCAACAGAATAATGAAACCAATTAAATGTTGATTGTAACATATTTGAAAGTCTTGTTTTTCCAAGACCAGACATTCCTAGTAGAGAAACTCTTTTGTTGGCACTAGCTTCCCAATCTTTTTTTTTTTGATAGATCAAAATTTGTAATTCCTAATATATATTATTTTACGTTATTTTGATATAAATATCAGAAAATTATTTTAGTAGCTAGAAAAATTAGTTGATTACAATTTCGATAAAGTTTCATCAATTATTTTTTTTAAGTTTATACGTTCTTCTGGTGTCAAAAAAGAACCTAATTCTACTTCTCTGCCGTTACCTTTAAGAGTTAAATAACTTTCTACTGGGCCATTATTATAAAGTTTTACCTTAGTCCAATAAGGGTTTGAATGCCATTTCTTAATCCTATTATTGGGCTCAGTTCTTTCTAATATTATTTTTTTTGGATAAATTTTTAACTTTTCAATCAAAAGTGCGTCATTAAAATTTTTATTTCCAACTAAAGATAATATTATTATTGATAACAAAGAGAATGGTAATATTGAAAGTGCAAAACCTATATTTAAAAATAAAAAAGTTGGAGCAACTAGAATAAATCCAGTAACTAATAAAATTAATCTAAAAGTTTTTCTATCACATGAACGATGAGGCCATATAGTTAGAGAAAGAAGGGGATCTACAAAAGGATCTTCTTTTTGTTCAGAGTTCATTTTAATTAATTAATTATAAATGCTGTTTTGGTTTATCCCACATATCACGTGTTGGAAGCGTTTCAAATGTATGTTCTGGTGGCGGATTTGGCAAAGTCCATTCAAGAGTATCAGCATATTCACCCCAGTAAGCATTTTCTTTAATTTTCTTACCCCAAATTACTGTATAAAATATTATGCCTATAAAGAACAAAAAAGATCCAAATGATAGAAAAGCTCCCATTGATGAGACATAGTTCCAAAGTGCAAATTGTTCTGGATAATCAATATATCTTCTTGGCATACCTTGTCTCCCAAGAAAATGCTGGGGAAAAAAAGTAATGTTGGAACCTATAAACATTAACCAGAAATGTAACTTACCTGCCCATTCTGGGTATTGTCTACCCGACATTTTTCCTATCCAATAATAAATTCCAGCAAAGATACAGAAGACTGCGCCTAAAGACATAACATAATGGAAATGAGCTACCACGTAGTAAGTATCATGATATGCTCTATCTACTCCCGCTTGGCTTAAAACTATTCCAGTAACTCCACCTACAGTAAATAAAAACAAAAATCCAATACACCAAAGCATTGGTGTTTTAAATTCAATAGATCCACCCCACATTGTCGCTATCCATGAAAAAATTTTAATTCCAGTAGGTACTGCTATTACCATAGTAGCAAGCATAAAGTAGGCTTGTTGTGTTACTGACATTCCTACTGTGTACATATGATGTGCCCAAACAACAAATCCAAGCGCCCCGATAGCAATCATAGCATATATCATAGGAAGATATCCAAATATTGGTTTTCTTGAAAATGTAGAAATAACGTGACTTACAATTCCAAATCCAGGAACAACAATCATGTAAACTTCAGGATGCCCAAAAAACCATAATAAATGCTGATAAAGTACAGGATCTCCACCTCCAGCAGGATCAAAAAATGCAGTACCAAAATTTCTATCAGTAAGTAACATTGTTATAGCTCCGGCTAATACTGGTAATGAAAACAAAATCAAAAATGCAGTTACCAGGATAGACCAAGGAAAAAGAGGAGTTTTATGTAACGTCATTCCAGGAGCTCTCATATTTAAGAAAGTGGTAATCATATTAATTGCACTTAAAATTGAAGATGCTCCTGATAGGTGAATAGCAAATATAGCTAGATCCATAGACATTCCCATTTCGGAGGTTGATAAAGGCGCATAAAGAACCCATCCAACACCTGAGCCAAGTTGCCCATTTCCTCCAGGTGTTATTAAAGAAAGTGTCGCTAATGATGCTCCAGCAACGTAAAGCCAATAAGACAAATTATTCATTCTCGGAAATGCCATATCTGGTGCACCAATCATAAGCGGCATGAAGTAATTACCAAATCCACCAAATAAAGCAGGTATTACTACAAAAAACATCATTAAAACACCATGACCTGTAATCAACACATTCCATAAATGACCATTAGGTTCTCCATCTAATGTCATATATTGAACACCTGGTTCCATAAGTTCTAACCGCATATAGACTGTAAAAGCTACAGATATAAAACCAAATAAAGCAGCAGTAATTATGTAAAGAATACCTATATCTTTATGGTTTGTAGACATAAACCATCTAATAAAAAAACTTGGTTTTTCGTGACTATTAGAAATACTCGATGATGCTTCAGCCATTATTGCTCCTAATTTATATAATGTATATTACAAATACGAAAAAAATCTCTATTAATATATGTGGCATCGTGACCCAATCCAAGTCTTTTTATTAAATTTATGAATTAATTTTCAAAAGTTTTTCAAAATTATGCATAAAAAAATCATCAAAATCATTATAATCTAAATTTATACCTAAATCCCTAACAGAAGTTACTTTTGAGTTTTCAAGCCCACAAGGAATTATATTATTAAAATAATTTAGGTTAGGGTGAATATTAACTGAAATACCATGAAAAGAAATTTTCTTTCTTATTCTAATCCCTATAGAAGCAATTTTATATCTTCTAATTGGTTTAATTTTTTTATCATTATTTTTATATGTCCAAACGCCAATGGCTTTATCCCATCGATGTGTTGAAATATTGAATTCATACAAAGTATTAATAACTAATTGTTCTAAAAAACTAACATATTTTCTAATATCGTAGGAAAATCTACTAAGATTAATCATTAAATAAACTATCCTTTGTCCAGGGCCATGAAATGTCAGTTGTCCACCTCTATTTGTTTTGAAAATTGGAGCGCCTTTTACATTTTGTATATGTTCATCTTTTGTTGAAGTTCCAGCAGTATAAATTTCATTATGTTCTAACAGCCAAATTGTTTCTTTTTCATTACCTTGAATGATTTCATTTACCAATTTTTCCATCTTTTCTAATGCAACCGCATAATCGAGCGGTTCTTTGCTTATAATCCATTCCATATAAATTGTACCTTAGAATTTAATTTTTTAATATTAACAAGATATTAATATTATATCATATGATATAATATCTAGTTGTTGAATGTTTTAGAATATAGAATACAATTAAATTAAGCGGTTGTGGCGGAATTGGTAGACGCGCAGCGTTGAGGTCGCTGTGGGGTAAAACCCGTGGAAGTTCAAGTCTTCTCAGCCGCACCAGATCACATCAGAAAGTGTTTATAAATAATTAATATATTTTAATTTTTATTATTTTTATATTCAAAGCGATGAACAAAATAATGTGCAAAAAAGAAGAACTTTATTTAATGAATCGCAATTTAATTTGTCACTTCTTATTCTAATTGTTTGGAAAGAAATACACCATTTAAAGAATTTAATTATGAAATTTTATGCACCAGAAAGATGGACACCTGAAAATTCTCAACATATACATTTTAAAGGTTAAATCTTTACTTAACTTTCCCATTTATAATAATCAATAGGTTCTAACAAAGTTTTTAATTGATTCTATTGAAAAAGTGAATGATAGATCATTGATTTATTAAGTAGATTTTAAGATTGGTATATAAGGTTTAGATATAAGACTAAATAATAAAAATGAGTAAATTAAAATTTATTGATCTTTTTTCTGGCATTGGTGGTTTCAGAATACCTATCCAAAAATTAAATGGGGAATGTGTTGGTCATTCTGAAATTGATAAGAACGCTTTAGAAATTTATAATAAAAATTTTGACAATAAAAATTCTTCAAATTTAGGAGATATTAGAAATTTAAATGAATTACCTAAATCAGATTTAATTGTGGGTGGAGTACCATGTCAAGCTTGGTCTGTAGCGGGAAAGAAGCAGGGTTTTGATGATCCAAGAGGTAAACTATGGGAAGATACAATTAGAGTTGTGGATATAAATAAACCAAAATTTTTTATTTTTGAGAATGTAAAAGGTTTAAAAGACCCTAGAAACTCATTAGCACTTGAACTTATTTTAGAAAATTTCAGAGCTGCAGGATATAAAGTTTATAATAAGGTACTAAATTCCTATGATTATGGTCTTCCTCAAAATAGAGATAGACTTTTTATTGTAGGAATAAGGAACGATATCAAAATGAGGTTTGAATTTCCTTACCCAATGAATTCATCGAAGACTTTAATTGAAATATTTGATAATATAAAATACAACGAAAAACATCTGCATAAGGAAAAGTTTTTACCTCGTGATTTATTTGGAGAAAGAGTTCCAGCATCAAGAAATAGATTTCAGAGAAAAGATGAATTAAATGACTTTTTTATTTTTTGTGATACCAGAGATGGCCATACGACCATTCATTCGTGGGATATTATTAAAACTACAAATTTAGAAAAAAGAATTTGTTTAGCAGTCCTAAAAAATAGAAGAAAAAAACGATTTGGAAAGTGGGATGGAAATCCACTTTCTTTCGAAGATATAAAATCCTTTTTTAAAGATGCAAACATAAAAAATATAAATACATTAATTGAAAAAAATATCATACGTAAAGAAGAAAACGGAAAATACGAATTTACTAATACAAAGAATTCCGCAGGATTAAATGGTGTTTATAGAGTTTTCTTACCTCAATCTGATATTTTTTCAACAATAACAGCTACTGAAAACCGAGATTTTATAGCCACAAAAACAATTGAGGCTAAAAATGCAGAGCAATATAAAAAAGATTTTATTAAAGAAATATATTCCAAAAAAAATTACAGAATGATAACAGGAAGAGAAGCTGCTAGACTTCAGGGTTTTCCTGATACTTATATTATTCATGAAAACGATAAAATATCAAAAAAACAGTTTGGAAATGCAGTACCGACTAATATAGTTTATTTCTTAGCAAAAAGTATCATTAATATTTTTAAATAAATATATACTATTGATACATTAAATTATAGATAATTATTGCTGAATTCTTCTGCAGCTTTTGAAGCACTAAATTTTTTAAAAGCATTTTTTATTTTATAAGTAGAATTTTTTTCACCAGATATTAAATCCCAAAATTGATCTCCCATTCTTCTGTCTACTCCAGGTTCAAGATTTGGTAATTTTCTACCTTGTATTTCTTCATATTCTTCATCATTGCTGTATGGATTATAAGGAAAGGATATGAAGACCTCAAATTTAGCATTTTGATCAGATAACAATCTAGATCCAGCCCATATTAGCATATGCTCTATTAATTTCTTGCCATTGCCAATATTTTCTTGTGCAGATTTAATATCAGTAATAATTTCATTTTTACCTTCTTTTTTTAACCATAAATCTATTCCTTTTCCAGATTCTATTTTCTTTTTTGCAATGGAAATATTATTATTTTGGATATGTTCTCTAAGATCCTCAATTGCATTTACAATAGTAATTTGATTTGATTCAATTTTTTCTTTGAGATTGGAAATTTTATATTTAATTTGTCCTAAATCTAAAGCATCTTCAACGTTAAATTTTTTCTTTTTTTCAGACTTATAGCCATTTCTTGTAGCTAACTTTATAGCAAGATCTTCCCATACTGAACCAGCACTTGTAATCAAGCCTTGAATTTTTGAGTGGATTTTTCTTTGTTCTGGAAAAACCAAATCCCACGGGGTGAACGTATTAGCTTTAGGTATAAAAGTTTTTAATTTATTCTCCAATAGGTTATAAGTAATTTCTTCGATTTCTTTTTTTGAAATATCTTCAGGTGGATTATTATGGCCTATTTTGGAATTATCCATTTTACATCCTCAAAAAACAAAAATTACCTTAACTTATTTCCAAGCTAAGTCCAGCAAGTAAATAAACCCAATTTTAAAGCCCATGCAGAATCTAGAGATAATATTGAGTCTTTATGGGCTTTAAAATGGGGCTGTAGTTTGATTATATCATCTTTTGATTTAGATGTATCTGAGAATGCTGTACAGTTAAAGTACAACAGGACAAGTGTTTGTAAGTTTAAAAATTAAAGGTATAAATATTTTGTTAGGATAAGTATAATTAGCAAGACTTTCTGATATGATTAAAATTCATGAACAACTATACCTCTTGATCCAACGACTTTTGTATTAAAATCTTTTAAATGATGCAGATAGTACTTTTCTAATAGTTTTTGACAATCTTTGTAGGCTTTTTCACCTGTATATTCAAAAAGTATTCCGACACGAAATGCTCCCTCTCTATTCCATATTCTAGTCACCACTCTTCTAACCATTCCTGCTTTTTTGAATTCAGATATTACATTTTCTGTAAAGATATTATCTTGTTTTGATATATATAATTCTAATTCAGCTTTTGATATAAAATCTCTAGTAGTGTAGTTAATGAGAGTAACGTCAGACAATTTAAATTCTCCAAAATAATAAAATTATAAGCTATTATCAAATAGTGAAAATTCCAAGTCTTTTCAAAAATTAAAATAAATAAATTTAGGATGTTAAGATGATTAAAGGTATTGTTGTATTAATTGGTATAGTCATATTAATAACATTTGGATACTTTATATCTAAAAGAAAGGATAGAGATGGAATATGGTGGGCAAATAAATGACTAAAGCAGATATTTTCATGATCATTAAAGCAAGTGTAGTACTTGCTTTTGTTGGGTACATGTGGTGGAAGTCACAAATACCTAAAAAGTAGGTAAACCATAATGGTTGTGTTGATAGATTTATAGTCACAGAGGTTAGGTTATACTAGTAATAATGAATAGAAATAATTGATAATAGGACGAAATTTTATTACTAAAGATTTAAAGCTTGTAAATATGACAACACAAGATTTTGCATCTGCCAAAGATATGGAATTATTTGAACATAGATGGGAAAAAATGAGTAAAGGATATTACCCATTACTTCGTAAAGGTGAGATGATAAGACATTCAAATCTAAAGGTTTGTAATAAAATAAGTGAACATAAGTACGTACATATTGTTGAGTATAAAAGCAAAGAAAGTTTTGAAAAATGTCAAAATATTTGGAAGAAAATTGAAAATGAGCTTTTTCAAGGTTTATTGGTAAAAATGTTATCTGATAAGGGTTTAGTAATTAGTGAAACAGATTTGACTGAATCAGGATAGACTATCTACTAACCTTCTAACTTAATAACATAACACTCAGCACCTATCTTATACTTATCATTCAAATCATTATAGATGCTAGCAGTTCCCAAGTACCTAGTATCTGGAATAGTATAAAAATTAGGAAAACGATGATGAAAATCTTACTAGCTCTATCTTGTTTTTGCCAAGCTCCTTTCAAGCCAAACTTAAAAATGTCAGGAACTAATTGCCATATATGGAAGTGATAGTGCAGATTCCATTTATTTCTTTTGTCTTTCTTACTCATTAACCTTCTTATCTAAGTACCCTATAAATGCTTGTACTATCGCAGTTTAACTATCTTGCAATAGCAGATTCACCCAATCTACTTATTATCATACTAAACATAATCCCCATTTTAAAGCCTATACAGACTCAAGATGCTCTCTAGAGTCCTACACCCTTCTTCTTATTCAATAAGACATTACTAAGTTATTGGAGAGTGACTTAGGAGGTTTTACAGACTAGATCTGACCTTAGTGGGAGAGTTTAAGTATACCTATCGTATGCACCCCATTGGATCATGTATGGGGTGAATCATGTATGGTCTGGAAAAATAAGTGATGTATAAACTGATGTACAAAACGTACCTTTTGACACAATGATGGATCAACTTAATTTATTGATATTGTATATATTGAGATGATTTTGGAGCTGGCATAAGGCAATGAAATTTTGACAGCTTCACCACATCACATCAAATGGTTAGCATAAAAAATTGATATATATTAATTTTTGATATTTTTAAATTCAAAGTAATGCACAAAATAATTTACAAAAAAGAAAAAGTATATCTGAAGACCCAAAATTCAAATTTTTATTTTGTTAGAAAAGTTCCTACGTATCTAATTCAATATTATTTTTACAATGGGATAAGTTTCAGTCTTAAAGCCAAATCAAAACTTAAAGTAATAAGGATATAATTTACTGTGAATCAGAACTGGATGATTGTTTTTAGCAAGATGAACCATGGATTTTAAATATGGTTATTATATTATCATCTTCATCATAATATTCATAAGTCATTTCTATTTTATTGTTTTTATACCATAACATTGTCGGATTATTGCAAAGGGCATCTAAAGCAGAAGATTTAATTGATTTAAATACTTGTCGGAAGTCTTCTAAATCATCTTGCTTTAATTTTAACTGATATGAGTAAAGTATTCCTCTGGAAGTAACATTAGTATCTATAAGTAATGTTAGTTCATCCATATCTTGGGGGAACTCTTGTGTTTTTATCCAATCTTGTATTGCATTACGAACTTCTTGATTACTTAATGAGTAACTAAAGTTTGCATAAAAAAGTAATAAAATTAATAGTGAAAGTTTTAAAAATAATTTTCTCATAAAGAAATATCCTTAAATAAATAATTTAATATAATAAATATGGTATCACAAAAAGTACTTAGCTTACATATTAATATATTACAGATACTTATGGTATAGCTGAGAAGTTATCATTTCATTTTGTCAGTCCAAAGCTCATCTCAATATATACCATATCAATAACTTAACTTGATCAATATTTGAATTAACTAGTACGTTTTGTATATCGGTTTTTACATTAGTCCTTTTTTTCTTATCTCTGTATAATCTACTAGTGAAGCGAAAAATCGAAATGATTTTTTTGTAATCCAAAATACTTATTAGTTTTATTCTTATTTGATAACTCTTTTAGTCTTTTTACATAAACCAATATCTACATTAAGTAACTGGACAATTTAATCATTTTGGATGATCATTAAGAAATTATTTTTTGTAACAAGGAGGCTTAAATGAAATTAATAAAATACTTTTTTACCATATTTTTTTCTTTATCTACATTTTTGTGTTTAATAAATCATGTTAATGCAAGTGAAAAAGTTAATATTGGTATTTGTGTGTCTTGGCCTGGTTATGCAATGTATGAAGTTGTAAGACAAAAAAATCTTGCACCCAATTATGATTTAAACTTGACTATTTTTGAAGATCCAATTGGAGGGCATTCCGCATTGGCAGCTGGACAAATAGATATATATTTATGTACTGGAGATTATACACCTTTAACAATTGACAGTAACACACCAGTTGCAAATGTTGCTTTTTTAAATCCATCTTATGGAGTAGATCATATTGTTTTATCTCCAAATCAAAAAATAAATGCTCTTAAAGGAAAAAAAGTTTCTGCACCTCAAGCATATATTGGCCATTTATTAATGGGATTATTTCTAGAAAAAAATGGCATTCTTACTGATGAAGTAGAATGGGTAAATTTGAATGCTGATGAAGCAGTAGGTCCAATGATGTCCGGTGATTTATCAGCAGCTTATATGTATGAACCATGGATAAGTAATGTTGTTGAGAACCGTCCTGGTACAACAAGTGTTATAAACACAGCTGATCCAGACATGTTGAAAACTGGCATTTTTATGGATGTAATGTATATGAATACCAATTTTATTGAGTCTAGAAGAAAAGTTGCTTTGGATATGTTGAAAGCTAGGTGGGATGCTGTTCAATACTGGCATGATAATACAGATGATGTGAATAAACTTTTTGCAGAGTATTTAAAGTGGCCTGCCGAAGATATTGGTTATGTCATTGGAACTAACGGTAAATATTTTGATGGAGGAATTTATATGTATGATTTTAATGAATCTGCAAGAGTTTGTGGCGTTTTAGATGGTGATCCACCTTTTGGGTTACCAAATGGTTCAATGCCTGGAGTAGTTTCTTTAACAAATAAATGGTGGGTTAAGCTAGGATTAATGGATAAAAATCACAATTCTAGTGAAGGCATTGATTGCAGCCTTATGGAAGATTTAGTTAATCAAGGGTATAATCAATCTATTAAAGCAAGAAAATAAAATATATTGGCAGACAGAATGAATAATTCTGTCTGTTTTTATGATTAAAAGATTATAAACTCCAAATTATGAATAATAAAAATTATCTACTAGAAATCAGAAAACCTATAAAAAGATCAACCAGCATTTATTTAGGTGTTTCTATTTGGATTGTTTTTTTTGGTTTTTGGCAACTTTCATGTTCAATGGGTTGGGTAAATTCATTGTTGGTTCCAAGTCCATTAAAAGTTTTAGAGGCTTTGAAAGAATTGCTTTTTGAAAGGGGATTTTTAGAAGATATTATCCATAGCATTTTGCGTGTATTAGTTAGTTTTTTTCTAGCTTGTACTATTGCAATTCCCTTAGGAATTTTGATGGGATCATTTCGTTCTATAGAGTCATTTTTCAACCCTTTTGTCTCTGCTTGGAGATATTTGCCTGCACCAGCCTTTATTCCAGTATTATTGATGTGGTTTGGGACAGGAGAGACACCAAAGCTAGCTTTATTATTTATTGGTGTTGTTTTTTTTCTAATCACAATGGTAATGGATTATACTAAAAATATAAAAATGGAATTACTTGAGACAGCTGCGACACTGGGAGCAACTAGACGACAACTAATTTCAACTGTTATAATTCCAGCTGTATTACCTGATATAATAGTATCAATGCGCCAAATGTTAGCTGTTACTTGGACTTATCTTGTGATTGCTGAAATTGTTGCTTCAACAACAGGAATTGGAGCTATGATGATGAGGGCAAGACGATTTTTACATACTGATGAAATAATGGCAGGAATCATGGTAATAGGAATATTAGGATTATTATTTGATGTTCTATTTCGTTTAGTTCACAAAAAGAAATTTTCTTATCTTTACTGAGAAAGAAAGTAAATTTTATTATGCAAAGTACTGATAAAAAAAATATTATTCTTGAAATAAATAAATTACATAAAGTTTTTGATGAAGCCTCAAATAATCCTTTAGAAGCAGTAAAAGAAGTTAGTTTAAATATAATTCAGAACGAATTAACTGTATTGTTAGGACCTTCAGGTTGTGGAAAATCGACTGTTTTAAGGATGATCGCTGGATTAGAAACTCCATCAAGTGGAAAAATTTTTGATGGTACAGAAGAGATAAATAGTCCTTCAAGAAAAAGAGGTATGGTATTTCAAAGTTACACATCTTTTGAATGGCTAACAGTATCAAAAAATATAGAATATGGAATGAAATTAAATGCTATTAGTAGAAAAATACGAGAACAAAAAGTAAATTTTTATTTAGACCTTGTAGGCCTTTCAGATTTTAGAAATGCTTATCCAAGACAACTTTCGGGAGGTATGAAACAAAGAGTTGCAATTGCTAGAACGTTAGCAAATGAACCAGAGTTATTACTAATGGATGAACCTTTTGGAGCCTTAGATGCTGAAACTAGATGGAATATGCAAGAATTACTTATTTCAATATCAAAATCAACAGATACAACTATAATTCTAGTAACTCACGATTTAGGTGAAGCACTATTTTTGGGTGATAGAATTATCTTTTTTTCTAAAAGACCAGCGATTATCATTAAAGATATGGAAGTTTCATTTAAAAAAAATAAGAACTTTAAGTTAAAAGAGGATGTTATAGGAGAAAAAGGATATAAAGAGCTGGAAAAAGAATTAATGAAATTAATGAGGTCTCAATCTCAATGATATTTATATTTTAGGAAAATGAAAAATTTTAATTTAGAAAATAAAACAGTTTTAATTACTGGTGCCTCTAGAGGAATTGGGTTTGGTATTGCAGAGGCCTTTGCAAAACAAAAAGCAGACATTTTTATTTTATCAGATGGAAATGATATTTTTGAAGCAGAAAAAAAATTATCTTTGCTAAGTAATAAAAAAATTAAATCATTTAAATGTGATATAAGTAATAAAAAAAATGTAAAAAAAATGATATCTGAAATAGATAATTTAGATATACTTATTAATAACGCAGGATTAGAAAAACCTACACCTATTAATGACCTGGATAATCAAATTGATGAAAATTTTGAACGTATTATAGAGATAAATGTTTTAGGAACTTATTATGTGACAAGATATATTTTACCTAAAATGTCTAAAGGAGGAAGCATTGTTATAACTTCATCAATTTGGGGAAAAACAGCAGTAGCTAATTTTAGCGCTTATTGTGCTTCTAAGCATGCAAATATTGGTTTTATGCGTGCACTTTCAAAAGAGTTGGGACCATTAGGAATAAGAGTAAATGCTGTTTGTCCTGGTTGGGTTGAAACTACCTCTGCCATGAATTCTCTAAATTGGATCTCAACCAAATTTAATTTAGATAAAAAAGATTTACTAAATGATATTATTTCGTCTCAATCAATGGAAGGTTTGATGAAACCTCTTGATGTAAGTCAACTATATTTATATTTGGCTTCTTCTTTTTCATCAAATATCACTGGTCAAGCAATTAATATTGATAGGGGTGAAGTGTTGGGATGAAATTGTCTTTATCTGGAAAAAATGCAATCGTAACTGGTGGATCTAAAGGCATAGGAGAAGCAATAACTGTTGCCTTAGCGGAAGCTGGAGCTATAACATATTTTACTTATAATGGGTCAGAAGAAAAAGCAAAATTAATATGTGAAAAACCATCTATTTTAAATAAAGTACGTTCATTTAAGGTTGACGTATCTAAAGAACTAGAAATTATTAATTTTTTTAAAGAATTAGATAAAGAAGATTTTCAAATCGATATTTTAATTAATAATGCCGGAATTCTTCTTGAAAAGAAGACAATTTACACTTCCTCATTAGAATTTGACAACTTAATTAATGTAAATTTGAGAGGTACTTTTCTAACTGGAAAAGAAGCCTTAAAAAGAATGATTTTAAAAAAAAATCAAAGTAGAGTAATAAATATTAGTTCTGATTTGAGTTTTTTAGGAAGGGAAAGTTTCTCAGTTTACTCTGCTTCAAAAGCTGCAATTAATGCTCTAACTAAATCCTGGTCATTAGAGTTTGCTCCAAAAATACTTGTTAATGGCATAGCTCCAGGACCAATTGACACTGATATGCTTGACCTTAAAAATATGAGCCCAGAGTGGCGCAAAAAAGAAGAAATGATACCGCTAGAAAGAATAGGAAAACCCAAAGAAGTAGCAAGTTTAGCTGTTTATCTTTCAAGTGAACAGTCAAATTTTATAACTGGTCAAATTTATGGAATAAATGGTGGTAGTGTGATGCCATGAATTTTAATATTTTATATTTAAACTAATAAAGTAAAAAATATAAATAAAAAAAATGAATTTAGCGTGGTAGGATAATTTTTTTTTAAACAATATAATTTTGTGTATCACTTTTACTGAAAAAATTATTAAAAATCACATAATTTAATTATTTATAACTGCATATCTAATGTTATGTGGTACTTCTGATAAGACATCATTGCTTTACACCAGCTACCTAGCTGATAAAAATATATTAAATATTAATAACTTGACTTAATCCTTTTTAGTATCAACTGGCAGTTTTTGTACATTAGTTTTATTTGTTATAACTTTGCATGTGCGACTGGAGGGTATAAAGGATAGGTTTACTCTATTACACTACTAGGCAGGGTCCAGAAATATGCTATAATCTAGCTATAAAATATATGAAATACATTATAGCCATTGTTGTTTTTACTACTCTAAATAAAGTATTCATCTACACTTGTGCTAATGCTAAATCGAATAAAGTAGAATATTTCACAGAATGGGAATTTATAAGTTATGATCTGGAAGTAAACTTCTACCACTTAGATCATAATTCAATAATTTAAATATTAGTGTAGTTTCTATACTAACCACTTACTGGTGGAATAAAGTATTGTATTTATTTTATATCAAACCTTCTTATTCAATTTTTTTAGTAAAAAAAACTTTTAATATTTACTATACTCTAATATTACTAAGTTTAGATTCTTTAAAGTTAATAGTAATAATGATAATGATGTGATTGAACTTACATTAGATCAAGCATTAATTAAGGGCGTTGAAGCACATAAGGCTGGTAAGTTACAAGAGGCTGATCGTTATTATACAGCAATACTTAAAGCTCAACCAAAACATCCTGATGCCAATCATAATATGGGTGTTTTAGCTGTTGCTGTTGATAAAATTCAAGAAGCACTTCCATTCTTTAAGACAGCATTAAAAGCCAATCCAAGTATTGCTCAATTCTGGCTCAGCTATATAGATGCTTTGATTAAATTAAATCAAATTTCTGATGCTCAGGCTACCTTAGATCAAGTAAGGAGCAAGGGGTTAGAATGTGAGAGTTTTGATAAGATAGAAAAGAAATTATCTCAGGCTTGGCTAATAGCTGGTTATCAGAGTCACAAAGAAATACTAGATAAAGCTAATGAATTACTAGAAAATGGTAAGTATAATGAAGCAATTGTTTTTTTAAAAAATAGTATAAGTAACTTTCCCTCAAATCCTAATATTCCATCAATACTTTCACGCTGTTACATTCTGAATGACGACTTAAAAGAAGCCATTATTTATCTGGAAAAAGCAAAAAGATTAAATCCAAACATAGCGTCAGTGGGCTGGAATGAAACAAGAATTCTTTTTATACCAAAAAAAAAGTAGATAAAGCTTTAGTCGTTGCTAAGAAGACCAATAAATTATTTCCAGATGATATTGAAGGTATGGGAGTTTTAGGATCCTGCCTTAGAATTTATGGAGATATTGATGAGAGTCTGAAATTTCTAAATAAAGCAATCAAACTGAGGCCTAATTATGCTGAAGTATTTATTAACAGAGGTTTAATTCGTTTAGCGCAAAAGGATAAATTGAATGCATTATCAGATTTAGAAAAAGCACATCAATTAAAACCACATATCAAAGATATTTGGCACATAATTTTAAGCTTGAAAATGGAGTTTAAAAAATTTGAAGACATTATTCTAATTTCAGAAAGAATGATTGAAATTGATCCAGCTGATGCAAAAATCTTTACAATTATTGCTC
>JBJLFR010000013.1:0-43686 GCA_045565285.1 Paracoccaceae bacterium | reverse complement strand
TACAATCAGGCTTATATTTACTATTAGTTGATATTGATTTGAATTTAGTAATTCAGAAAGTCTTGATAAAGACTCATTTTGGGTTTGATCTAGTCTATTTAGTGTTTCTTGCAGTTTCATTATGATATAACCATTCTTCTTTAAGAAATTGATTTTCTTGTAAATACTGGATTTAATTCAGACGATAAAGAAGAATTAAAACTATATCTATCATAATTAAAATTATTTATTTCAGAATGATCTATTATCTTATTTTTAATTATAAACCGAGCCATGCTTCCTCTAGCTTTCTTAGAAAAAAAACTTATATTCTTCAGGCCACCATTTTTTTCTTCTAAAAATTGTGGACTAATCATATCTGTATAAACGATTTTTTTATTAATAACTTTTGAATATTCTAATGAAGCCAAATTTATGATTTTTTGATTTTTAAATTCTTTAAGATCTAAATTGATATGTTTTGAAATTGTGTTACTCCAGTAATGATATAGATCATCACCTCTTTTATTCTTTAAATGACTACCCATCTCAAGACGATATGGTTGAATTATATCAAGGGGACGAAGAAGTCCATATAAGCCAGACAATATTCTTAAGTGTTTTTGAGAAAATTTTAAATCTAATTCTGAAAATTCACTTATGTTTAATCCATTATAAGTATCTCCATTAAAAGCGAAAGCTGCAGCTTTCGAGGAAATTTTTTCTGGATTAGTTTTAAAATTCTGGAATCTTTTAAAATTCAAATCAGCTAATTTTTCTGAAATTGACATTAATTGCCCTAACTCATATTTGCTTAACTTTGATGCAACTTCAGCTAGATTTGAAGCATCTTTTTGAAAAATAGGATCTGATAATTTATTTCTGATTTCTACTGGTGAAAAATCAAGTTTTTTTGCGGGTGATATAATTAATAACATTTAATTTAACCTTTATTTAGCTAAGGAGAAATCCATCCACCACCTAGAACTCTAGAAGAATTTTTTTCATAGAATACACATGCTTGTCCAGGTGCAATTGATTCCTCGTGATCTTTTAAAGCAACTACTCCGTTTTTTGGATCTAAGGGATATATTTCAGCACTTTTTGGTGGTCTTGTAGATCTTACTTTAACATCTACTAAAAAACTGTTTTTTGAGCAATCATTAAAACTTTCATGACCTAACCAGTTAATATTGTTGATATTGAATTTTTCTCCTACTAGATCAGATTTATAACCAACTGTAATTGAATTTGATCTAACATCAATTTTTGTTACATAAAGAGCTTGTATAGAGGATATGCCTAATCCTTTTCTTTGTCCTATTGTATAATTTGCAATCCCTTTATGTGTTCCTAAATTATTCCCTTCCTTATCGTATATAGGGCCTTTTTTTATCATTTCCTTGGATGAATTTTGAATAAAATCAAAGTATTTTCCCTTAGCAATAAAACATATATCTTGACTGTCAGGCTT
Source organism: Paracoccaceae bacterium (assembly GCA_045565285.1). Taxonomy (GTDB): domain Bacteria; phylum Pseudomonadota; class Alphaproteobacteria; order Rhodobacterales; family Rhodobacteraceae; genus CACIIZ01. The sequence continues at coordinate 42,233 of JBJLFR010000013.1, read as the reverse complement.
ATTTGAAACTCCAAGACCAAGGTTTTTAGCTAATGTACGAGTAATTTCTTTAGAGTTAAGATCACCCAATGGAAATCTTAAAAACTCTAACTGTTCTCGTGTTGTAGCAAATAAAAAATAGCTTTGGTCTTTTTTACTATCAAGTGCAGTATGCAATTCAATACCATTTATACTAGATTTTCTTCTTACATAATGACCAGTTGCCATACAATCGGCATTTAAATTTTTTGCTGCATCAAGAAGGTTTGAAAATTTTACCGTTTCGTTACAACGTATACAAGGAATAGGAGTAAGACCATTGATATAAGATTTTGTAAATTCATCAATTACTCCCTTTTTAAATTCCTCTTCATAATCAAACACATAATGTGGAAAATTGAAGTCTCTTGACACTTTAATTGCGTCTTTAATATCTATTCCACCGCAACATTTGCCAGTTTTTGAATTAGAAACATCACTTGAATATAATTGCATTGTAATTCCAATTACGTCATAACCTTCAGTCTTTAATTTTGCGGCTACAACAGAACTATCAACTCCACCAGACATAGCTACTACTACTCTAGTATTTTTCGGATCTTTATTTATTCCTAATGAGTTCATTTGCAAAAATAAAAAAATATTAAATTTAAACTGTAAGTTCAGAAACTTTATATATCCAAACTATTAATTAAAATTATTATTTATTAAATCAATTATTGCAATTTGCAATGCATAAAATATAACATTATTCAAAAAATTTAAAACCTCCAGTAAAAAATCTTGAAAATTTAAAAGAAAAAGAAATCAAAGATAAAATTATTATTTTACAAACTGAAATAAATAAGGCTAAGCAAGACTATTTTCAAAATGATAATCCTTATTTATCAGATAATGAGTATGATAGTTTAGTAGAGAGGTATAAGAGGTTAATAAAAGAATTTCCTTCAATGATCTCTGACAATGACAAAACTTTAGGAATTGGAACTACTATTATATCTTCATTTAATAAAGTAGAGCATTCTAGCCCATTACTTTCTTTGGCTAATGCTTTTAGTAGTTCAGATGTAGAAAATTTTGATGAATCAATTAAACGTTTTTTAGGAAAAGATTTATCTTCCGATATAAAATATGTTGTTGAACCAAAAATTGATGGTCTCTCGCTTTCATTAAGATACAATAAAGGTAAACTTATTTTAGCTTCTACACGTGGTGATGGTAAAATAGGTGAAGATGTAACACACAATGCGAAAACTATTTCAGAAATACCTCATTATATTTCCAATGCACCAGATATATTAGAAGTAAGAGGTGAGGTATATATACTGAAAAGTGACTTTATAAAATTAAACCAATTTCAGAAAAAGCAGAACCAAAAAGTTTTCGCTAATCCAAGAAATGCCGCTGCAGGCTCATTACGTCAGTTAAATAGTGAGATTACCGCAAGTAGGCCACTTAGGTTTTTTGCTTATACGCTGGGTGAAATTTCTCATAATCTAGTTGATAATCAAAAGGATTTAATTGTTTTATTACAAAAATATGGATTTAAAACAAATGAGGAATTTTATTTCTGTAATAATTTGAGGGAGTTAATTGCAGTTTACGAAGATTTCAACCAAAAAAGAGATAGGCTAGATTATGACGTAGATGGGTTGGTTTATAAAGTTAATGATTTTAGTTTACAAAAAAGATTAGGTGCTAGATCAACTTCACCAAGATGGGCAATCGCTCATAAATTTAAACCTGTAGAGAGTTTTACCAAAATACTATCTATAGAAATTCAGGTTGGTAGAACAGGAACGTTATCTCCAGTAGCTAAATTAGATCCGGTAGAAATTGGTGGAGTAATGGTTTCTAGCGCTACATTACATAATGAAGATTTCATAAAAGGATTTGATAACAGTGGTAATAAAATAAGAGAAGGTGTAGATATTAGGGTAGGCGATTTAGTAAGTATATATAGAGCTGGAGATGTAATTCCTAAAATAAAATCAGTTAGTCTTTCTGAAAGGGGAAAAGATTCAACCCCATATATTTTTCCTAAATTTTGCCCTGATTGTGGTAGTATTGTTAGAAAAGAAAATGAATCTTCAATTAGGTGTTATGCTGGACTATCTTGTAAGTCTCAGATAATAGAAAGAATTAAACATTTTGTTTCTAAAAAGGCCTTTTCTATTGATGGATTTGCAGAAAAACAAATTTTACAATTATATGATTTAGGCTGGATTCAATCACCTGTTGATATTTTCTTTCTTGAAAAAAAATATGGACATACCTCAGATTTATCTATTAAAAATTTAGATAATTGGGGTGAAAAATCTGCTGATAAACTTTTTAAAGCGATTGAAAAAAGTAAAAAAATTACCCTTGATAAATTTATTTTTTCACTTGGCATTCGTTATGTTGGCGAAGTAGTTTCTTCAATACTTGCTAAATACTACGAAGAATGGGAAGTTTTTTGTAAGAAAATGGAAAATTTATCTTTAAAAAATAGTTTAGCTTTGGAAGAATTATTGAATATAGATGGTATTGGTTTAAAAAGTGTAAATGAACTTCGATTATTTTTCTCTAATAATGAATCTCTTAAAATTATTAATGAACTTCCAAAATTAATAGAAATTGAAAAATTTCAACAAAAAAATATTGAATCTTCAATCTCAAATATGAGTATTGTATTTACTGGAACATTAGAGACAATGTCTAGATCAGAGGCAAAATCCATTGCGGAAAAAATGGGTGCAAAGGTATCTTCTACAATCTCTTCAAATACTGACTTATTAATCTCAGGTGAATCGTCGGGTTCTAAACTGAAAAAGGCCAGAGAGAAAGGTATAAAAATATTAACAGAAAATGAATGGTTAAATTTAATTAATAAATGATTTTTTGATTTATATTTCTTATTTGGTAAAGTTTTAATATGATTAGACCTCAATTTTTATTCCCATTATTTGGAACATTAGAAAATTTAAAAGGAATTGGATCCAAATCTATTTTCAATTTAAAAAAACTTGCAATTTTAAAACCGTTGGATTTTTTATACTCTTTTCCTTCAAATTTAAAGATAAGAAAATTTACTAATACAATTAATGATTTTTTTGAAAACGAAATTATTATTTTAAAAGTAAAGATAATTAATCATCATCTCCAATATTTTAAAGGACCCCTAAATATTGAAGTTACGGATGGATTTAATAATATAAATTTAATTTTTTTTAATGCAAAAAAAGATTGGATAAAGAAAAACTTTCCAATTAACCATGAAAGATTTATTTCCGGAAAATTAGAAAAATATAAAAACAAATACCAAATCATTCATCCTGATTATATTGAAACTATAGATAATCTGGCTCAGATTCCTGAAATAGAACCAATTTATTCTCTCACAAAGGGCATTTCCCAAAAAATCTTTCAAAATTCTATCAAACAAATTTTAAAATTTCTTCCTAAGGAAATTAGTTATTTTGAATGGATAGATGAAAAAAGATTAAAAAAAATGAATTGGTCAAACTTTAATGATAGTTTGAAAAGGATACATAATCCAAAAACTATAAATGATATATCGTTGAATTCTAATTATAGATTAAGGTTGGCTTATGATGAACTTTTAAGCCATCAACTCAGTCTAGTTATAGCAAGAAGTTTTTCAAAAAAAATAAACAAAAGAAGAAAAAAAATTAGTCAGAAACTTTGTAATTTAATTAAGCAAAAATTACCTTTTTCTTTAACTATATCTCAAGAAAAATGTATAGCTGAAATTAAATCTGATTTATTAAAAAATGAAAGAATGTATAGACTTATTCAGGGTGATGTTGGTTCAGGTAAAACATTAGTAGCTTTTTTTTCAATATTATTTATTGCTGAAAATGGTGGACAATCAGCACTAATGGTTCCTACGGATATTTTAGCCAAACAACATTATTCTAATTTCCAAAAATATACACAAGATCTTGGCATTAACACTGTTTTATTAACTGGTAAAATGAAAGCTAATGAAAAAAACAAAGCTCTTCAAACCATTAAATCAGGGGAGGCTGATATTATCGTTGGCACACATTCACTTTTTCAAAAAGGAGTTATTTTTGACAAACTTGAATTGGTAATAATTGATGAACAACATAAATTTGGTGTTAGGCAACGTCATGACTTAATTCAAAAAGGGGAAAACTTAGATATTTTAGTAATGACAGCCACTCCAATACCAAGAACATTAGAACTAGCTAATTATGGGGATATGGATATTTCGAGAATAACTGAAAAACCATTGAATAGAAAAAAAATAAAAACGTCCATAATTTCTGAAAAAAAAATCGAGGTCCTCATTCCTAGACTGATAGAAATTTGTAATAAAGGAGTCCAATGTTACTGGGTATGTCCGTTGATTGAGGAAGGTGATAAATCAGAACTAGTAGCAATTGAGCAAAGATTTTCTTCACTAAAAACATTTTTACCTAATATTAATATTGAAATACTTCATGGTAAAATGACAGAGGAAGAAAAGAATGAAATAATGACATCATTTAAAGATGGGAATATTCAAATTCTTTTAGCAACCACAGTTATTGAAGTAGGAATAGATGTACCCAATGCCACTGTAATAGTAATTGAATGTGCAGAACGATTTGGATTAGCACAGTTGCATCAGTTAAGAGGAAGAGTAGGTAGAGGAGAACTAAATTCAAATTGCATTTTAATTTATTCAAAAAATGTAAGTAAATTTGGTAAAGAAAGATTGGAGGTTTTGAGAAAATTTGATAATGGATTTGATATTGCTGAAGAAGATTTAAAAATGCGGGGAGGAGGAAATCCTATTGGATCACAACAGTCAGGTATTCCAAAATTCCAAATTGCAAATTTAGATATTGATAAAGATTTACTTTTTTATGCACATGAAGATGCAAATCAAATAATCAAAGATAATAAGTACCTTATTGGAAAGAAAGGCAAGAATTTCAGAATTCTCTTACATCTTATGAATAAAGATAAATCTCTCTCATTACTAAAAGCAGGATAAAATTCTTGATTTTTTATAAAATTATGTTATGAAATAAGAACAAATCATGAACATGGGTATAAATCTATGATTTTCAATTATTTAAATTTTCTAAAAATTATATTACTAGGATCACTATATAGTTTTTTTATTTTTATGATTAATTATTTTATAATTTTGATTTTTTTTAATTTTTAAATATCAAAATCAATTTTGAGATAATGCATTTTTTACTGCGTCAAGAACCAATAGTATGGATGCATGTCTATTTTTAAATTCATAAGCTGGTCTTAATAGTTCATACTTTTCAAAGGGTTTGAGTGGTGCAGTACCATTATTTTCAAGCATGTTTTTTACACTATAATATAAATTAGAAACAGTATTATAGTCTTGTCCAATCGCATTTAAACCAAATATAGAAGCTGAGGCTTGTCCAAGAGCACATGCTTTAACCTCCTGCATATATTCACTTATTTCACCATTTTTTAAATTGATATATATTGTTATTTTGGATCCACAAATAGGAGATCTAAGGCTTAATTCTTTTTCAGCCTTTTCTAGTTGTCCGGTATAAGGAATTTCTGTTGCAAGCTTTAAGATTTTCTCAGAGTAAAGTTTCATGAAATTAATAATTTGATATAGAGTATAGGGATATAAGATGTATAATGATTTATATAATAAACATTTTAAAAAATAAAACCTGATAATTTTTTATAAAATTCTCTAAATATTGTATTTTTTATTTGCCAAGATTATAAAAACAACATGATTAGTATAAATTTTATAATGAAAATAAAATTTTTTCAAAAAAAAATAAAAAAAATTCATATATCTAACATTGATTTTATTTCATCTAAGCTTATGCCTTCCATTCTGAGTTGATTTAGGCTTACAGATTTTTTTGTTTTAGATAATTTTTTTCCCTTTTTATCAATAATTAATCTATGATGGAAAAAATTTGGAATTTGAAAGTTAAATAATTTTTGAAGTAAAACATGTATTGGAGTTACATAGAAAAGGTCATTGCCTCTTGATACCAGTGATATATTTTGGGAATGATCATCAACTGTTACTGCCAAATTATATGATGTTCTTATATCTTTTCTGGCTACTATAAAATCACCGTATTTTTTTTTGTAACCAATTTATATCAAAATGCTGTACCCCGGTTTCTCCATTTGGCCCCAATCCATTTTCATTAAATGATAAAATTATATTACCAAGGTATTTTTTAATTTTTTCAATATCAACTCTTACATTATTACTCCAAATACTTAATTTTTTTTCTTTACATGTTCCAGGATAAATCTTTGAATCAAATGAATTAATAGGAATGCTTAAAGCAGACAATGCATTATTTATATCAGATCTAGAACATTTACATCCATAAACTAGATCTTTTTCTTCAAGAATTTTTAAATAATATTGATATAAAGGAATTCTATCAGATTGTCTTACTATATCTTTTTTCCATTTTACTCCTAACCAATGAAGATCTTCATAAATACTATCCTCATAGACTTTTTTACATCTAGTTATATCAATATTTTCTATCCTTAATCTAAAAATACCATTTCTCTTTTTTGCTAGTCTAAATGCCAATAATGCCGAATAGGCATGTCCTAAATGTAAGAGTCCAGTAGGCGAAGGTGCAAATCTTGAGACAATCATAATTTTTATAAAATAAGTAATTACCCAAAATAATTTATAGATGACATCCAATTATTCCAATCTTCTTTTGCTTTTGTTGTTAAAGCAACCTTTTTAATTTCTTTTTTTAACTTGCGCCCCTTAGTTTTTGGTAATTCTTTAAATAAACCAAAATTAACATTCATAGGTTGGAAATCTAGTAATTCGTTTCTAAAGAGTAAATAATGATACAGACTTCCAATTGCGGTTGTAGGTGGAGGTGGAATTAGGGTTTTTTTCATTATCTTTTGATCAATGAAATTCGCAACTAAAAGACCAATTGCTGTACTTTCAACGTATCCTTCTACTCCAGTAATTTGCCCAGCAAAATAAATATTAGTTTGATTTTTTAAACTTAATTCATTTGATAATAATTGAGGTGTATTAATAAAGGTATTACGGTGAATACCGCCTAGTCTAGCAAATTTAACATTTTCTAGGCCTGGTATTTTTTTAAAAGCTTCAGTTTGAGAAGAATATTTCATTTTAGTTTGAAAACCAACCATATTATATAATGTTTTCTCCTTATTATCAGGCCGGAGTTGAACAACTGCATAGGGTCTTTTATTATTATTATGTGGATTTCTCAATCCAACTGGTTTCATTGGTCCAAATCTAAGAGTTTCTATGCCACGTTCTGCCATAATTTCTATAGGTAAACAGGATTGAAAATAAGGAGTATTTTTTTCCCAATCTTTAAACTCGATTTTAGAAGCTGTAATAATATCATCGATAAATTCTTTATATTGATCTTCATCAAGAGGACAATTTAGGTATGCTTTTCTATCGCACTCTTCTTCACCCTTATCATATCTTGATTGAAACCAAGCTTTATCCATATCAACACTTTCTAAGTAAACAATAGGAGCTATTGCATCAAAAAAAGCGAGATTATCAGATTTTGTTATTGATATAATTTGATTGCTTAATAGATCAGAAGTTAAAGGACCAGTTGCAATTATAGTTGGATCTTTGAAATCTGTTAAATCAAAAACTTCTTTATTTATAATATTTATTAGTGGGTTAGATGAGATTCTTTCAGTTATTTTTGAGGAAAATTTTTCACGATCTATGGCTAATGCACCACCTGCTGGTACTGAATTTAAATCAGCATTTTCTAATATAAAACTATTTGCCTGTCTTAATTCCCATTTAAGTTGGCCCACCGCATTTTTCTCATCATCATCAGACCTAAAGGAATTTGAGCAAACTAATTCAGCAAATTTTTCAGTTTTATGAGCATCTGTCATTTTTTTTGGACGCATTTCATATAAATCTACAAAATAACCTTTTTGTGATAGTTGCCATGCAGTCTCACAACCAGCTAGACCTGCTCCAATAACGTTTATTTTATTTGAAGTCATTTGGAATTAATTTTATTAAGAAATTTTTTTTAGGTAGTAGTGTCATTATCTTCATTATTTTCTGCAATCCAAGCTACAGAAACAACTTTTTCTTCATTTGATGTTGTAAATACTTTAACACCAGAAGCTGTTCTTGATTGCCTTGATATTCCTGATACAGGGCATCTTATTGCTTTTCCAGTAGAAGTCATTAACATAATTTGATCATCATCTTCTACTGGAAAAGCTGCAACTATCGTATCTTCTCTTCTTAATAAGTTTGCAGCGGTTATACCTTGCCCGCCTCTTCCTGAGACTCTAAATTCTAGAGCTGAAGACCTTTTACCATATCCTGAGGATGTTAAAGTAAGTATCCATTCTTCAGAGGCAGATAATTCTGCATATCTATCTTTTGAGATAGCAATCATTTTTTCATTATTATCTAAGTTTGATACTTCTGAACTTTCTTCACCAGTTATAGCTTTACGCATTTTGAAGTAAGAATATCTTTCTTCTGAACTTACATCTACATGCCTAATTATTGCCATTGAAACTACAAAATCGTTTTTGGCGAGCTTTATTCCTCTAACCCCAGTTGAATCTCTTCCTTTAAAAACCCTTACATCCGAAACAGCAAATCTTATTGCTTTTCCTTTTGAAGAATTCAATAAAACATCGTCATTATCTGAGCATATTCTCACACCTATAAGATTAGTGTTTTCGGGCAGTTTCATTGCAATTTTTCCATTTGATTGTACTTTTGTAAAATCAGAGAGTGCATTGCGACGCACGCTACCAGTTGATGTTGCAAAAAATATCTGCAAATCATCCCAAGTTTCTTCAGTAGCATCTACTGGCATAATTGCAGCAACTGATTTACCTGAATTTATTGGAAGAATATTTATAATTGCTTTTCCTCTTGAGTTTCTTCCACCAATAGGGAGTCTCCAAGTCTTTATTTTATAAACTATACCGTCTGTTGAAAAAAATAGGAGTGGTGTATGAGTATTAGCTACAAATAAATTTGTAACCACATCTTCATCTTTTGGATTCATTCCCTGTGATCCTTTACCGCCACGATTTTGAGCTCTATACTCAGAGAGAGATGTTCTTTTTATATACCCACCAGCTGTTACGCTAACAACCATATCATCCTTTTCTATCAAATCTTCATCTTCTGTATCTCCTTCAAACGCAATGATTTCAGATCTTCTTTCCCGGCCATATTTTTCTGAAATCAAAGTAAGCTCTTCTGTTACGATATTAAGGATTTTTTTCTCTTGAACTTAGAATTTCTAAATAAGCTTTAATATTTTCAGAAAGTTGAATGAGTTCTTCAGTGATTTCTTTAATACCTAATGCAGTTAATCTTTGTAATCGTAAATCTAAAATAGCTCTGGCTTGGTTATCTGTAAGGTTGTAAGTGCCATCTTCATTAATTTTATGAGAAGGATCATCTATTAATTCTAAATACTCAACTATTTCTTGAGATGGCCATCTTGTTTCCATAAGTCTGTTTTTAGCTTCAGATCCATCACTTGAATTTCTAATCATACTTACAACTTTATCAATATTCGTAACAGCTACGGCCAAACCACATAAAAGATGACTTCTATCTCTATTTTTCTTTAGATTAAATTCAGTTCTTTTTGTTACAATTTCAACCCGAAATTCTATAAACTCTTCCAAATACATTTTGAGATTTAATTGTTCAGGCCTTCCTTTATTCAGGGCAAGTAAATTACATCCAAAACTTGTTTGAAGAGGTGTAAATCTATATAATTGGTTTAGAACCACTTCTGCGGTAGCATCTCTTTTAAGCTCAATAACGATACGTATTCCAAAACGATCAGACTCATCTTGTATGTGTGAAATTCCTTCAATTTTTTTATCTTTTGCTAAATCTGCAATTTTCTCTATTAGATTTGATTTATTAACTTGATAGGGAATTTCAGAAACAACTATTGCTGATCTATCTTGTCTTATTGCTTCGATTGATGTTTTTGCTCTTATTAATATAGATCCTTTTCCTTCAGTGTAGGCTTTTCTAGCACCTCCCTGACCAAGTATTAAACCGCCAGTGGGAAAATCTGGTCCAGGTATAATTTCCATTAAATCTTCAAGACTACAATTGGGTTCAAAAATTAGTTTTTTAGTGGCTTCAATTAACTCTTTTAAATTATGTGGAGGAATATTCGTTGCCATTCCAACGGCAATACCACCTGCACCATTTAAAAATAGATTTGGAAATTGAGCTGGTAGAACACTCGGTTCAAGATCTTTACCATCATAATTGTCTTGAAAATCAACAGTATTTTTGTCTATATCTGAAAGTATATTTTCTGTTATGTTTGATAATTTTACTTCAGTGTAACGCATTGCAGCCGCTGAATCACCGTCTATTGAACCAAAGTTTCCTTGTCCGTCTATGAGTACTTCACTCATCGAAAAAGGTTGAGCCATTCTAACTAAAGCATCATATATTGCACTATCACCGTGTGGGTGATATTTTCCCATAACATCTCCAACTGGCCTAGCTGATTTTCTATATGACTTATCAGGAGTGTTACCCGTTTCATGCATTGCATAAAGAATTCTTCTATGAACGGGTTTTAGACCATCTCTCAAATCTGGGATCGCCCGACTTACAATTACACTCATTGCGTAATCTAGGTAGGAACTACGCATTTCATCTTGAATTTTTATACTGCTTAAAGAGTTAAGATTTTCTGTTGAATTAGAATTATCTTCCATAAGAAATTTTTTATTTAAAGTTTTATAATGTTTGATTTAAAAAAATATGAATAAATTGTATTTATTTTAGTCCAAGACAAAGGAATATGATAGTAGAAACTTCATAAAAAATAAATTTATCCGGATTTAATTAAAAAGGTATTTCATCATCAAAATCCTCAACAACAGGAGTTGAATTAGATTCTGTATTTTGATTTAGTTGATTTCCATTGTTAGATTCATTTGTAATATTTGAATCTGATTTATTGTCAATTAATGTTATCTCACCTTTATAAGGCCTTAGTACAATTTCAGTGCTATATCTATCTGCACCAGAGTTGTCTTGCCACTTTCTTGTTTCAAGTTGTCCTTCAAGATAAACCTTTGATCCTTTTTTTAAAAATCTCTCAGCGATATTAACTAAAGGTTCAGATAAAATTGATATATTATGCCATTGAGTTCTTTCCTGCTTCTCTCCAGAGTTTCTATCTTTCCAATTTTCTGAAGTTGCAACTGAAAAATTGCAAACTCGTCCTCCATTAGGAAAGTTTCTAATTTCTGGGTCTTTCCCTAAATTTCCCATTATTATAACTTTGTTTACACTACCTGCCATTTATACCTCCAAATAATAAGTAAAAATTAGAATAGTTTTTTTTTTCTTGAAATTAAACCTTAAATTTTAAATTTATGTATTTAATATTTTTGATTTATGAATATCTAATTAAAATCAAATATTTCTTTATAAAATTTTATAAATAGAAAGTAGTTTTTTTATGATTGATCAACCTAACATTATAATTACTGGCGCTAGGGAGCATAATCTAAAATCTATAAATATCACTTTGCCTAGAAATCAATTCATAATAATTACTGGGTTGTCTGGTTCCGGCAAATCAAGCCTCGCTTTTGATACCATCTATGCAGAAGGACAGAGAAGATATGTAGAAAGTTTAAGTGCATATGCCAGACAATTTTTAGACACAATGCATAAACCTGATGTAGATCAAATAACAGGATTATCACCTGCAATAGCTATTGAACAAAAAACTACTAGTAAAAATCCAAGATCTACTGTCGGAACAGTAACAGAAATTTATGATTATTTACGATTGTTATATGCAAGAGTAGGGGTGCCATATAGTCCTGTTACTGGTCTTCCAATCAAAGCACAACAACCTTCAGATATGGTTGATCAAATTATGAATTTAAATGAAAATGAAAAAATTTTTATTTTAGCTCCAATCGTTCGTGATAGAAAAGGTGAATATAAAAAAGAATTGACTGAACTCCAAAAGAAAGGATTTCAAAGAGTAAAAATAGATGAAAAAATATATGAATTAGATGATTTACCTTTATTAGACAAAAAATTAAGACATAATATAGAGGTTGTAATTGATCGTTTAATTATAAAAAAAGGCATAGAGACAAGGTTGTCTGATAGTATAAGGACGGCATTAGATTTATCCGATGGAATAGCTTATGTAGAAATTTTGTCAGAAAATGAAAATAATAAAAATAACAGAATAGTATTTTCAGAAAACTTTTCGTGTCCTGTGTCAGGTTTTACAATTGCTGAAGTTGAACCTAGGTTATTTTCTTTCAATGCACCTATCGGTGCATGTAAAAAATGCGATGGTCTTGGAATAGAAAATTACTTTGATGAAAAACTTATTGTGCCAAATTCTTCCTTGAGTTTATCAAAAGGTGCATTGCTCCCTTGGTCAAAAAGTTTCTCACCTTATCTAAAACAAACATTATTATCTTTATCAAAAGCTTACAAATTTTCTTTAAATACTCCCTGGGAAAAATTAAATCAAGAAATTAAAAATTTGTTTTTTTATGGTTCAAAAGGAGAAAAAATAAATTTCAGATATGATGATAATGGAAGAATTTATGATGTTAAAAGACCATTTGAAGGATTAATCCCTAATTTAGAAAGACGTAGCCAAGAAACCACTAGTAATTGGATGAGAGATGAATTTGAACGTTATAAGAATGAAAGGGAATGTGCAACTTGCAATGGATACCGCTTAAATTCTGAAGCTTTGGCCGTTAAAATTGACGGACTTCATATTGGTGAAATGGTAGAATTTTCAATAAAAAAACTTAATTTAAAATTTCAAAATATTAATAAAAAATTAAGTGATCAGCAAAATAAAATTGGAGATTCAATAATAAAAGAAATAAGTGAGAGATTACAATTTTTAAAAAATGTTGGTTTAGATTATTTAACTCTTAATAGAAAATCAGGGACCCTTTCAGGGGGAGAAAGTCAGAGAATAAGATTAGCCAGCCAAATAGGTTCTGGATTAACAGGTGTATTATATGTTTTAGATGAGCCATCGATTGGCTTACATCAAAGAGATAATGAGAAATTGTTGAAAACATTAAAGAATTTAAGGGATCAAGGCAATACCATAATTGTAGTTGAACATGATTATGAAGCCATGCTAGAGGCTGATCAGATAGTAGATATAGGACCTGGAGCTGGGATAAATGGAGGTTTATTAGTAGCACAAGGCAATTGTTCTGACATTAGTAAATCAAAAAACTCTATTACAGGAAAGTATTTATCAGGTGAAAAAAAAATTGATATTCCCAAAGCTCGGAGAAAAGGTAATGGCTTATTGCTTGAAGTTGAAGAAGCATCGGGTAATAATTTAAAAAATATAAGTACTTCTTTTCCTTTAGGTACTTTTACTTGCGTTACTGGCGTTTCGGGGGGTGGAAAATCCACATTAGTAATTGAGACATTATTTAAAGCAGTGAGCTCTATACTAAATTCTTCAAGAGCTGTTCCTTCAAAATATAAGAAAATCAATGGTATAGAGTTTTTAGATAAAGTTATAGATATAGATCAGTCACCTATAGGTAGAACCCCTAGATCTAATCCAGCTACTTATACAGGAGCATTTTCCCCTATTAGAGAATGGTTTTCGGGATTGCCTGAATCTAGAGTTAGAGGCTATTCTCCTGGTAGATTTTCTTTTAATGTAAAAGGGGGGAAGATGTGAAGCGTGCAAAGGAGATGGTTTGATAAAAATTGAAATGCATTTTTTACCAGACGTTTATGTTACATGTGAAAGTTGCAAAGGAAAAAGGTATAACAGAGAAACTTTAGAAATCAAGTTTAAGGGAAAGAATATATCTGATGTTTTGAATTTAACTGTAGAGGAAGCTTGTGATTTCTTTTCGGCAGTCCCATCTATAAGAGATAAGATGAAAACGCTAATACAAGTAGGTTTAGGATATATAAAAGTTGGTCAACAAGCGACTACTTTATCAGGTGGTGAAGCTCAAAGAGTAAAATTATCAAAGGAACTTTCTAGAAGATCTACTGGAAAAACATTATATATATTAGATGAACCGACAACAGGCTTGCATTTTGAAGACGTTAATAATTTACTTAAAGTGTTACATATGCTTGTTGATCAAGGTAATACTGTAATTGTAATAGAGCATAACCTAGATGTAATAAAGACTGCAGATTATATTGTCGATATTGGTCCTGAAGGTGGTGATTCTGGAGGTCAAATTTTAGCTGTAGGAGCACCTGAAGAAGTAGCTAATAGAAAAGAAAGTTATACTGGTTCTTACCTAAAAAGAATTTTATTTGATAATTTATCTAACGGCTGATATTCATAATTAATTTATCGAGAGATTTTAAATGAGAATTGGATTATACCCTGGAACATTTGACCCACTTACATTGGGGCATTTAGATATAATAAGAAGAGCATCTTATCTTGTTGACAAATTAGTAGTTGGTGTAGCTGTAAATAGCTATAAATCACCAATGTTCAATTTACAGGAAAGAGTTAATATGATTAATGAAGAAATTAGTATTATAGAAAGTGAATTTGGCATTCAAATTGTTACACATCCTTTTGAAAATTTACTAATAGAATGTGCAAAAGATGTAAAAGCAAACATTATTATTAGAGGTTTAAGAGCTGTTTCCGACTTTGAATATGAATTTCAAATGGTTGGTATGAATAGAGTTCTTTCTAGTGATATAGAAACTGTTTTTTTAATGGCTGATAATTCTTATCAATCTATTGCATCCAAACTTGTAAAAGAAATTGCGAGATTAGGTGGTGATACAAAAAATTTTGTACCAAATTCGGTAAATAAAAGATTAATGAATTTAAAAAATCAAAAAGTTAAATAGGTTAAAAATGACAAAAAAACTTCCAAAAGGTCCTTCGCTACACCTAAATTTAAAATACGGTAAAATTATTTGTAGATTATTTCAAGAAATAGCTCCTAATCATGTCAATAGGATAATTGAGTTGGTAGATGAGAAAGCATATAATAATGTTGTTTTTCACAGAGTAATTGATGGTTTTATGGCTCAAACTGGCGATGTTCAATATGGTAACAAATCAAAAGAATATTCAAAAGATCGTTGTGGTATGGGTGGATCAAGTAAATTAAACTTAGATAATGAATTTAATGATATCCCTTTTGATGAAGGAATTTTGGGTATGGCTCGTTCCCAAGATCCTAATTCGGCTAATAGTCAATTTTTTATTATGTTAGAAGATGGTCATTTTCTTAATGGAAATTATACAGTTTTTGGAAAAGTTACTAGAGGAATGAAAAATGTGCATAAAATAAAAAAAGGTGATTCTAATTTAAATGGTTCTGTAGATGATCCTGATGAAATACTATCTGCAAATATTAAATTTTAATTTTTAAAAAAGGAGGAAAACTTTGAGATACATAATTTCTTTGATACTATTATTTTCGAGCTATTCTTTTATAAATGCTAAAACAATTATGGAAATTGAAGTGTCAGGTAGCATAGATGGAGATATTCAAATAGAACTCATGGAAAATATTTCACCAAATCATGTTAAACAGATTATTAACTTAGTGAATAATAAAAAATATGATGGTGTTGTTTTTCACAGGGTTATTGAAGGTTTTATGGCTCAAACTGGCGATGTTAAATTTGGTAATTTATTTGCTGGATTTTCTCCTGGAATGGTTGGAAGAGGGGGATCGGATTTAGATAATCTAAAATCTGAATTTAGTGACGTTCCTTTTGATAGAGGGATTGTAGGTATGGCAAGAGCACAAGACCCTAACTCAGCTAATAGTCAATTTTTTATTATGTTAGAAGATGGTCATTTTCTTAATGGAAATTATACAGTTTTTGGTAAAGTGTTATCAGGTATGGATATAGTAGATAAAATAAAAAAAGGTGAACCTAACAAAAATGGAATGATAGAAAAAGATCCTGATTTCATGAAGAAAGTAATTATAAAAAGTGAGTAATAATTTTTAGAAGCTATTAAACTTATTTGATCCTTATTAACATGTGCTTTTTTTTACCAGAAGAAAGCTTAACTTTACTCTTAAAATTTTTGAGGTTTAGCCTGAGATCAGGTGATTTAATAATTTCGTCATTTAATTTTGCTCCATTTTCTTTAATTAATCTTTTTGCTTCTTTCCCACTTTTTACAAGTCCAGATAATAAATAGAGTTGTACAATGCCTATATCAGGATGCAAATCTTTTTTTAAAAGAAATTTTGTTGGTAAATTCTCATCAGCTTCACCATAACTAAAAACATTAGTTGCTGTTTTAAACGCTTTATTAGATGATTCTTTTCCATGGCATAATTCTGTAACTTTATTTGCCAATAATATTTTTGCGTCATTGATTTTTGAACCTTTCAATCTGCCATATTTTTTACATTCAGCAAGTGGAATTTCGGTATATAAGAGTAAAAAATTTTCAACATCTGAGTCTGAAGTATTTCGCCAAAATTGCCAAAAATCGTATGGAGAAAGTAATTCTGATTGCAACCATACTGCTTTACCTTGGGATTTTCCCATTTTTTTACCATCTGATGTAGTAATAAGAGGGGTTGTAAGGCCAAAAGATTTTTCATTTGTTAATTTTCTGATTAATTCAATTCCTGACAAAATATTTCCCCACTGATCTGATCCACCAAATTGAACTGAACAATTATAATCTTTTTTTAGTATAAAAAAATCATAGGCTTGAAGTAGCATGTAATTGAATTCTAAAAAACTTAAAGATTGCTCTCTTTCTAACCTTGTTTTAACTGATTCAAATGAAAGCATTCTATTTATTGAGAAATGTTTCCCATATTCTCTTAAAAAATCAAGATAATTAAGTTTTGGCAACCAATCAGAATTATCTAACATAAGTGCCTTATTTTTATGATTTTCATATTTAATATAATTTTTAAAGACTATCTTTAGGGATGAAATATTATTTTTTATTTCATTTATACTAAGTAATGGCCTTTCTTCAGATCTAAAAGATGGATCGCCAACTCTAGTAGTCCCTCCACCAATTAAGGTAATAGGAATTCCACCACACTTTTGAAACCATCTTAGCATCATTATATTAACAAGATGCCCTACATGAAGAGATTTAGCAGTAGCATCATATCCAACATAAGCAACCAATCTTTCATTATTTTTTAATGCTAAATCTAATCCGGAAAAATCTGTACAGTTATGTATAAATCCACGTGAAAATAAAGTAGACAGGAATTGTGATTTTATTTCTTTATTTTGCATTAAATTAGCGTGTATTTTCTAATAATCTTTTCTGTACATATTTTTTAGTTAAATTTAACATTTCGTCCATTCCGGGATCAAAAAAATGATTAGCATTTTTTATTGTTTCGTGAGATATGGTAATTCCTTTTTGCTGTTGCAATTTGTTAACTAATTCATTTACTTTTACACTTGGAACTACTCTATCATTTTCACCATTTATTATTAATCCAGATGATGGGCAAGGTGCTAAAAATGAAAAATCATAAGTATTTGCTGGTGGTGACACAGCTATGAATCCAGTTACTTCTGGTCTTCTCATTAAAATCTGCATGCCTATCCAAGCTCCAAAGGAAAAACCTATAACCCAGCATGCCCTTGCGTTAGGAACGTTTAATTGCAAGTAATCTAATGCAGACGTAGCGTCTGCTAATTCACCAACACCTTGGTCATATGCACCTTCACTTTTGCCTACTCCTCGAAAGTTAAATCTTAAACAAGAAAAACCCATTTTATAGAATAAGTAATGGAGATTATAAACCACCTTATTATTCATTGTACCACTATATTCAGGATGAGGATGTAATATTATTGCAATAGGTGAATCCAGGGTTTGTTGTGGGTGAAATCTACCTTCTAAACGACCATCAGGACCTTGAAATATTACTTCAGGCATATTTTCTCCATATTTTTTTCTTGCTTATTGACCATATTATTTAACTAATCTAGAATGGTTCTAAATTACCGTTTGTGAATTAATTCTAATGAGTTAAGTGTTTATATTGTTTTAGTCAACTATTTAGGTTAATAATGAAATGAAGTTGAATACGCAAGGAAGATATGCTTTAATTGCTCTTGTTGATTTATCATCCAGAAGTAATAAAAAAAATATTAGTTTATCTGAAATCTCAGAAAGACAAAAAATATCCCTGCCTTATTTAGAACAATTATTTTTAAAATTAAGAAAAGCTGGCATTGTTAAATCATTTAGAGGAGCATCTGGAGGTTATGCTGTAGCTAAATCACCTGATTTGTTAAGAGTAACTGAAATTTTAAAAGCTGTTGATCAAGATTTGGATCTTGGTTCAGAAAGTAATAGTATTTTAAAAAAAAATAAAACTAACGAGGAAGTTTTATCTAATAAGATGTGGGAACAATTATCAGCAAATATGTATGTCTTTTTGCACCAGATGAGATTATCCGATATTACTGCCGATCAATTAAATCCTTGCCCTGCAGTGCCAAATTTTATAACTATTTCTGATAGTTAGATGGCAAATCGAATATATTTAGATTGGAATGCTTCAAGCCCATTGTCTAAGAGTGCATTTAATGCAATGAAAAAATCCTTTGCAAATTTTGGAAACCCTTCATCATCACATTTTGAGGGTAGGACGGCTAGGATAGCAATAGAAAAAGCACGTGATAAAATAGCTGAAATATTAGGGTTGAAATCACGTTTCAATATTATTTTTACTTCAGGTGCAACAGAATCAGCAGCTATGGTTTTGCATAAAAAAAAAATAAAATGTGCACCAATAGAACATGATTGTGTAAAAGAATGGTCAACTGCAAATATTAACATATCCAGAAATGGAAAAGTAGATATCGAAGATCCATTAAATTCAACTCTTCAGGTAGCTAATTCGGAAACTGGTATTATTCAGACAATTCCAAAAGGGATTTATTTTACTGATGCAGTTCAGGGTTTTGGAAAACTGTTTATTGATTTTTCTGGGTTTGATTTTGAATTTTCAGCAATTTCATCACATAAAATTGGAGGGCCTAAGGGAATAGGTGCCATTATTGCCAAGGATATTGATGCTTTAGATTCTTTTATGAGAGGTGGTGGTCAAGAATTTGGGAAAAGGTCAGGAACAGAAAATTTAATGAATATCGAAGGTTTTGCTGCATCTATAGAAGATAAGTCATCTGAAATTAATTCTGGCAAATTGGATGAGATTAAATCAAACAGAGATTATTTAGAAGAAATGATATTGAATGAAAGCAAACATACTAACGTTGTTGGGAAAGATAATAGTAGATTGCCTAATACAAGTTTTTTTATTACACCTGGTTGGAAAAATGATCATCAAGTCGCAGCACTAGACTTAGAAGGCTTCGCTATCTCTTCTGGTATGGCTTGTTCAAGTGGAAAAAAAAATAAACAAAACTCATTAGCTGGTATGGGTTTTTCAGAATTTGAGAGTAATTGCGCAATTAGGGTTTCTATTGGTGGAACAACAACTAAAACTGAATTAGAAAAATTTGTATCAGTCTGGTCTAGTTTTCAAAAAAAAAATTAATAGATAAATAATATCAAATAAATGGAAAAAAAATGACAGATTTAAAATTAGAAGCAAAAGAAGGTATCGATCAAGATACAATTGATTCCGTTAAATTACTTGGTGAAAAATATAAGTACGGTTTTACCACTGATATTGATATGGATTATGCTCCCAAAGGTCTTTCAGAGGATATAGTTAAATTAATTTCAAAAAAAAATTCAGAACCAACTTGGATGCTTGACTGGAGATTAGAGTCATATAGAAGATGGTTAAAAATGGATGAACCTGATTGGCCGATGTTGAGTTACAAACACATAGAATATAATGATCAGTATTATTATGCTAAACCAAAATCAATGAATAAAAGACCCAAGTCACTTTCAGAAGTTGAACCTGCCTTATTAGAAACTTATGAAAAACTTGGTATTCCTCTTAAGGAACAAGAATTTTTAGCTGGAGTTATAGGCTCTGAAACCAAAAATGAAAGCAATCCTCCAAAAGTAGCCGTAGATGCAGTTTTTGATAGTGTTTCTGTAGGCACAACTTTTAGGGATGAATTAGAAAAATTAGGGATAATATTTTGCTCAATTTCTGAAGCTGTTAAATTATATCCTGAGTTAGTTAAAAAATATATAGGTACTGTTGTACCTAGAACTGATAATTACTTTGCTACATTAAACTCTGCTGTTTTTTCTGATGGATCTTTTGTTTATATACCTAAAGGTGTAAGATGCCCAATGGAATTAAGTACTTATTTTAGAATAAATGCCGAAAATACTGGGCAATTCGAGCGAACTCTAATCATTGCTGACAAAGGTTCGTATGTAAGTTATTTAGAAGGTTGTACTGCACCTATGAGGGATACAAATCAATTGCATGCTGCAGTGGTAGAGCTTGTATTGCTTGATGATGCAAATATTAAGTACTCTACCGTACAAAATTGGTATCCAGGCGATGAAAATGGTAAAGGTGGGATATATAATTTTGTAACTAAAAGAGCAGATTGCAGGGGTAAAAACTCTAAAGTAATGTGGACACAGATTGAAACTGGTTCTGCTGTTACTTGGAAATATCCATCCTGTATTCTAAGAGGTGATAATAGCCAGGGAGAATTTTATTCTGTAGCTATAGCCAATAATTTTCAACAAGCAGATACTGGGACGAAGATGATACACCTAGGTAAAGGAACTAGAAGTAGAATTGTATCAAAAGGTATTTCAGCTGGTAAAGCACAGAATACTTATAGAGGTTTAGTAAACATTCATCCAAAGGCATCTAATAGTAGAAATTTTACCCAATGTGATAGTTTATTAATTGGTAATAAATGTGGGGCTCATACTGTTCCATATATAGAAAATAAAAATAATTCTTCTAGGACAGAGCATGAGGCTACAACTTCAAAAATAGATGATGATCAACTTTTTTACTGTTTGCAGCGTGGAATTAATGAAGAAGATGCTGTTGCCCTAATTATTAATGGTTTTTGCAAAGAGGTATTACAGGCTTTACCAATGGAGTTTGCTCTTGAAGCACAAAAATTAGTTGCAATAAGTTTGGAAGGGTCAGTTGGTTAATATGTTTGAAATACAAAATCTACATGTGAATATTTCTGAAGTTGATAAGAAAATTATTAATGGAATTAATTTAAAAATAAATCCAGGAGAAGTTCATGCTATTATGGGGCCAAACGGCTCTGGTAAATCTACTTTATCTTATACTCTTTCAGGAAAAGATGGGTATGAAGTTATAGATGGAGATATAAAACTTGATAATGAAAGTATATTAGAATTTGAACCTGACGAAAGAGCAGCAAAGGGAATTTTTTTAGCTTTTCAATATCCAATTGAGATTCCAGGTGTTGGGAATCTTTCGTTTATTAGAACTGCACTTAATTCGCAGAGAAAATTTAATGGTAAAAGTGAATTAAATCCTGCTGAGTTTTTGAAGGTTTTAAAGCATAAAGCTGATAAGTTAAAAATCGATATGGAGATGTTGAAAAGACCACTTAATGTTGGATTTTCAGGAGGAGAAAAAAAAAGGAATGAGATACTCCAAATGTCTTTGTTAGAGCCTAGGTTTTGTGTTTTAGATGAAACGGATAGTGGATTAGATGTTGATGCTATGAAGCAAGTTTCTAACGGGGTTAATTCATTAAGGTCTGATGACAGATCTTTTTTAATAATAACTCATTATCAAAGGCTTTTGAATTATATTAAACCTGATTTTGTTCATATTATGGCTAAAGGAAATATAATAAAAACTGGTGGCCCAGAATTAGCAATTGAAGTTGAAGAGCAGGGATATACTCATTTATTGACCTGATTTAATCTATCTAAATGATTTCAAGGTAAAAACATGGAATTTAACAATATGAATAGTCATTGGATTGACGCTCACACTAAACAATATGAAAAATCATTTAAAAAAATAGATATGCTTGATCGTAAAAGTGAGTATTGGAGATTTGCATCCCCTTTGATATGGCATGATAAAAATTTTAATAAAAAATTATCCCATGACAAAAAAAAATTAAGTTCATCATTTAATATTAATGAAATAGCTGAAAGTTCTATAAGATTTAAAGATGGTATCCTTGATTTTGATTCTCTAATAAAATTTAATCAAAGTGAAAAAAATGTTGAAGTTAGTAGTTATAATGATGCTGTTATAGATGAATCTCATTGGAGTAGGTTAAAATTTGGTAAAGCACAGTTGAATGCTGAAAAGCCTTATGAAAGACCATTAGCCTTATTTAATGGTTTTAATGCTGCAGATGGTGTGTTTATAAAATTCAAAAAAGGAACGAAAAAAAAATTTCATATTATTTATGAAGGAAATGAACACAAAAAATCTATAATTAGAAATTTGTTTGATTTTGAAGAAGGTGCTGAAATAAAAATCATTGAGCATTTTTATGGGAAATCAAAATATAATATAGTGTCAGAATTCTTTGCTGATAAAAATTCTAATTTTGAACACAATAAAATTATAAATATAGATATGGCTGAAACAGTTATCTATCATTTGTTTGGAAATTGTAAAAAAAATTCAAATGTTAAAACTGTAAATTTTTCTTTTAGTGAAAATCCAGTTAGAAATGAGGTTAATTTTTTTTTAGAAGGTTCTGATTGTAATGCAACAGTTGCGAGTCTTGGATTTGGAAAAAAAGATACTTCAATTTGTGATAATACAGTTTTTATATCCCATCAGCAAGAATCTTGTATAAGTCGACAAATAATCAAAAATGCATTAACAAATGGAGCAAAGGCTATATTTCAAGGAAAAATTTATGTTTCTCCTAAGGCTCAAAAAACTGACGGTTATCAAATGAGTAATGGTTTAATTCTTACAGATGATTGTCAATTTTTAGTAAAACCAGAATTGGAAATATATGCTGATGATGTAGTATGTTCACATGGTTCAATATCGGGATCTTTGAATGATGATCATTTATTTTATCTTCAGTCTAGGGGTATACCTTTGGTTGAAGCTCAAAAAAAACTTATTCAAGCTTTTTTTGCTGAAATATTAGATGAAATTGACGATAAAAATTTAATTGATCATATTCAAAATCAAATTTCTAAAATATTGACTTAGTCAAATTATGTCCTATTTAACCAAACTACCTTTTAAAAATCTATTAACCTTATTTTTATTCAAAGGATTTATTGCTGATATTTTTTTGGCTTACAAAGGATTAAGGAATTCCTTTGATAATCAACTATATAATAATGTTAATGAAGCTAGACTACTTGCTTACTCTTTTTTTATTTCTTTTGTATTTTTTTTACAAAGATTACCATTAAGGGTTTCACAAAAACCTGAATATTTTTATGAGATTAATCTTATTGATAAGATAGGAATTGATTTATTTGCTTCAATTTTTTTTGTTCCACTTTTTTTATATATAATTTCTTTTTTTCTTCATATATTTTGTTTGCCATTTGGTAGCAAAGCTAGTTTTTTTGAAACTAGACTTGCTTTTTTTTGGGCAACAATAGTGTATAGTCCTATACTGTTGTCATTATCTATCATTGAAGTAATTTTTTATAATATTTGGATATCATGGTTTTTGAATTTTTTTTCTATTTTTTGCTATGCTTGGATTTTTACATCAATTTTTGGACGGGCTCATAAATTTTTATCAAATTTATATATATTTTTATTTTTAATCACTTTTTATTTATTTTTTACTTTACTAAACTTTATCTAGTTAAATGATTACTTTGAAGTTAATATTAGATAGTATATTTTCTCCAAAATTGGTTTTTCAAAGAATAATCAGTTATGAGATTAAACTTTCAGTTCTTATAGAAGCTATAATTTTTATTGCCTTAGTTAATGCAATATTTACTTATACATCTAATTATTTAATTTATTCGAATAATGTAGATGAAGAAAATTTATTCTTTTTATATTATGAAAATGTTTTAAAAAAACCCCTATTATTAGTTTTTCTAGAAATATTCAAAATTTTATTTATTACTAGTGTTATTACTTATCTTGGCAAAGTTTTTGGGGGGAAAGGGTCGTTTTTAAACTTATTAAAATGTGTTATTTGGATACACTTTATTTTAATATTCATAAATATAATACTTTTTGGGGCTATTTTTCTAAATATATATATCTCAAGTTATTTAATTATGTTAGCCAATATTTGGATTTTATGGGTATTATCTGAGTGCGCTACTAAAGCACATAGTTTCAAATCCACATTTCTAGTATTTATCGTTGGAATAATTATATTAGTCATACTTATCACACTTTTGTTACAAGTTTTAAATTCTAGTGATATTGTATTTTTAGAAAGAGTTAGTTCGAATGTTTGATATAATCTCAATTAGAAAAGAATTTCCTATATTAGAAAAAAAAATTAGAGGAAGGGCTCTTAGCTATCTTGACAATGGTGCTTCAGCACAAAAACCTAAAATTGTTATAGATACTATTAAAAAAGGCTATGAATCGGAATATGCAAATGTACATCGTGGATTACATTTCCTATCAAATTTAGCAACTGATAAATTTGAATCTGTTAGAGATAAAATAAAAAATTTTTTAGGAGCTGAAAATGAAAAAGAAATTATTTTTACATCAGGTTCCACAGAAGGTATCAATTTAGTTGCATACGCATGGGCTCAAAATAATTTAAAAAGAGATGATGAAATTTTACTTTCTATTGCAGAACATCACTCAAATATAGTTCCTTGGCATTTTCTCAGAGAAAAAATTGGTATTAAACTAAAATGGATAGAACCAAGAGAAGACGGATCAATAAATGCAGATGATGTTATTAATTTAATTGGATCAAAAACAAAATTAATTACTATTACTCATATGTCAAATGTTTTAGGAAGTATTGTTGATGTTAAAAAAATTTGTAATATTGCAAAGAAAAAGAAGATTATTACTTTAATTGATGGCTCACAATCAGCAGTACATATGCCAATAAATGTTGTTGATTTGAATTGTGACTTTTTTGTTTTTACAGGTCATAAATTATATGGCCCTTCGGCATCTGGTGCCATATATATAAACCAAAATAGATTTGAGGAGATGGAACCTTTTATAGGGGGCGGATCTATGATCAATTTTGTTGGTAGAGAAAGTATTACTTATAATAAGGCACCTCATAAATTTGAAGCTGGAACCCCAGCTATTATTCCTATTATAGGTTTGGGTGCTGCAATTGATTTTATATTATCGATTGGTCAAAAAAATATTATTGAATATGAAAATAAAATAGCATCTTATGCAAAAGATTGTTTGTATAATTTAGATTTTTTAAATTTCCAAGGTACTTCTCAAGATAAAGGTGGTATTTTTTCTTTTACAATGAAAGAAAATAAGTTACATCCTCATGATATTGCTACAATTGTCGATCAAAAAGGTGTAGCAGTAAGAGCAGGTCATCATTGTGCCCAACCTCTTTTGGATCATCTTCGGTTAACAGCTACATGTAGAGCATCTTTAGGATTATACAACAATGAAGATGACATAGATCATTTAATAGATGCACTAAAATTCGCAAATAGTTTAATTTGATGATTTAGTTATTAACATTAAATGATTTCTTTCATCAATTATATTATCTTGTAGAAGAGGTATTTTAACATATTTATTTCTTTGCCAAAGTTCAATAAAATCATCGTAGTTTCTGGATAAAAAATGACCACTTTGTCCTGTTGGTATTGAAAAATAAGAGTTATTCTCATCAGAAAAATCTATAATAATTCTTAATGTACTTCCATAATTCACATGAAACTGGTTTTCTAAAGAATTATTTGTCCTATTCATAGATAATGTATTATCACCACCTGGGACTTCAAAAACGAGATTTGTTAAATAAGATAGTAATGGATATTTACCAATTACATCATCAATAAAATGTGCTTTATGAAAATTACCCCAATGCCATTTCTCAATATCATTCCCATACTTATTAGAAATTTCTACTAATGCATTATCTAGTGCATTTAATGATATATCTTCACAAGTTTCTATTTTATCTGTCTGTTTAATGTCACACCACTGAGAAGCACCATTAATATTCCGTAAAACTCTCTCCAGAAAATCAGAATTTATTGATTTGAACCAGTTAATATTTTTTCCAATCTCGTCTTGTATTACCATCTTTTGGAATTGAGCAGCCCAACTATAAAAAATTAATGGTTGAGCTAAATACATAGACATTTCTCCATTCCATTCTGCAAGTAAATCAAGGGAATCTTTTCTAAGATTTAAATATTTATTGTTAATATCTAGAACTTGAGAATACCATAAATCTTTTGCTAATAATGGCAATAAAATCCTTGCACTTGGAGATATATTATCAATTTGAATTTCTTCAAAACTTTCCAAAGTATGATATTTCCTTTTTTCAAAAAGGTTTTGCATTCTAAATGATCTTTGTTTGTTGCCCCAGTCATAACTGTGATGTATGGGGAATTCTTTATTTAATAATTTATTATTTGTATTGAAAATTACACCATTATTTAAAATTTTTATATTAGCATTCTGATCATGATTGAAGTGACCAAGCCAGTATTGTTTTTTTGACCCCCCTAAAGATGGTATTATACCGTAATTCAAAGGGTTTCTTTTATTCCTGATTGGAATTTTTCCTGCACTAATAATTTCAACTTTATCTTCATTTGCTAATAATATGTTTACAGATGGGACGACAAGATGTCTGAGATATCTTTTTGCATCAGGAATATTATTAGATAACATTATATTTATAAATGTTTCTATCGATCTATCCCTATTACTTAGGCCTGTCCATTTAAGAGCAAATACTACTTTATCTGATTGAATTGATTTAATTCCATAAGCATTCGATGGAATAATTGGACCATTTTCTGAAGATAAGATTCTATGAGTTATGCCCGGTTTCCCTTTCACTTTAATTAAAATATTTCTTACTTTAAATTTTTTGAATCCATTACTACTTTTATATTCATTTTTATTTTTTTCATTTAAGATTTCTATAATTAAATCTTGATTGTCTAATTTAGAACTCGCAAATCCCCAAGAAAAATATTTTGACCTTCCTGTTATCACTGCAGGTATACCTGGTATGGTCGCTCCTATAATTGGTCCTGTATCAAGTTCTAGTCTTGTGAGCATCCACATTATAGGAATCTGAAAGTTGGTGTGTAAATTAAAACCAACTAAGGTATTACCTGATGCAGTACGAGAACCTAGGGCTGCCCATATATTTGAAGCATTGTTAATGTTTGAATTTTGACTAAAAATATTTTTTGTAAAATTTAATTTATTATTTAAATGTGTATTATCATCTCTATAATTAATTTCTGAGAATATATTTTTATCGAAAGATAACTTTGAATTTGAAATATTAGGTATATCTGGATAAAGGTCTAAAAGCCTATTATAAGGTAGTCCAAAGTTTAATAAATTTAATCTAATAATTTCATTTTTAGCACTTTCGTTATTTGACAAATCATAAAGCTTTAAGATTGCCAAACTATCTGCTGGTGTCCAAGGTGAAATTTTAGGAGGAAACAGAAAAAGAATAGGTGAACCTCTACCTAGTCCTTCATTTTGAATATCTATTAATCTTTTATTTATACCATTAGAATAGGATTCTAATAAAGTTAATGTTCTTTCAGATAAAAATCTTACACTATTTTTTGAATTATTATAAATATCTAAAGTTCGCATTAGTTTATCATTTTCTAGATATTTCTCACCAAAAATTTCTGCTAATTTTCCCTTGGCAGTTTTTCTTAGCAAAATCATTTGCCATAGTCTGTCTTGTGCATGCACATAACCTAAGGCAAAAAAGGTGTCTTCATTTGTTTTACCAACAATATTAGGAATTGCGTAATTGTTTCGAAAAATTTTTATATCTTTCTTTACTAATGCATTTGCTACAATTCTATTATAATCTGGTAAGGATTTAATTGTTAAATAAGTAATAAAAAATATACCCAAAAATAAAACAGTAAATAAAAAGAAAACAATAAATTTTATAGGTTTTATGAATTTTGACATATTGAAGACTTACTTGACCAGAATCTTAAAATAATTAATTGTATAAATTCTTTTAAAATTAGGAGTTAAATATGTCAAAGGTTGCTTTTATTGGTTTAGGGGTAATGGGTTACCCAATGGCGGGATATTTGTCAAAAAATTTTGAAACAACTGTATATAACAGATCTACTGAAAAATCAAAAAAATGGATAAGTAATTATAATGGTAAAATGGAACTTTCTATTACTAATGTAGTTAAAGAAGCAGATTTTGTTTTTTGCTGTGTTGGCAATGATGATGACTTACGATCTATCCTTTTAGGTGAAGATGGTGCCATATTTTCAATGAAAAAAGATTCTATACTTATTGATCATACAACATGTTCAGCAAAAGTTTCAAAAGAGATTTCTCTTATAGCAAATAATTCTGGGATTCGATTTATGGATGCACCAGTTTCTGGAGGTCAAGTTGGAGCAGAAAATGGTCAGTTAACAATTATGTGTGGTGGAGAAGAAAAGACTTATAATCAAGTAAAGCCAATAATATCTTGTTATTCTAAGTTTTCAGCCCTTATGGGGCCAATTGGATCTGGTCAGTTAACAAAAATGGTAAATCAAATTTGTATTGCTGGTTTAGTACAAGGGCTTGCAGAAGGATTAAACTTTGCAAAAAAAGCAAATTTGGATGGTAATAAAGTTCTCAGTGTAATTTCAAAAGGTGCTGCTGGTAGTTGGCAGATGGAAAATCGAGGTGAGACTATGTTAAATGATGAATTTGATTTTGGATTTGCAGTTGATTGGATGAGGAAAGATTTGAATATATGCATTGAAGAAGCTAATAGCAATAAAGCAAAATTACCAATTACAGCACTTATAAACCAGTTTTATTGTGACATTCAGGACATTGGTGGAGGAAGGTTTGATACATCTAGTTTAATAAAAAGACTTTAAAAAAATATATTATCTAATAAGTCTAGAATATTTTGCTCCTTCTAGAGATGCTCCTGCGATTACCCCTCTCTGTCCAAATACTATAGCATAAACTGGTTTTGTTAAAGTATTATTAGTAATTCCAAGAGAAGCTCCTTTCTTTCTAAAAAATACCTCAGCATCAGCGCCAATTTGCCAGCCATCAGTAACTCGAAATGATTTAAGAGCATCTTCAGTCATAAAGAAAATTACATGGCTATATTGTAAAGCTCCTAACTGATATCCATAGGAAGCTGCTGCAACAGAATAAAAGTCTACTGGAGCTCCTCCGATTTTTAAAACTCCCTCACCATAAGATCCACCAAAAATGAAACCTGCTTTAGTTATTTTTGGCATTATTAAAGTACCTGCAGATTTTTCATATATAGAATATGATTCTGGTGCTACAGAGAATAAATTTTCTAAAGCTTCATCTGCTTTAGAAATAATTTCATTTCCAGCATTATTTGCATTATTTACAGAACAACCAATAGTTGAACTTGCTAAAAATAAAGAACTACTTAAAAATAATAATCTTCTTCTGCCAATATTCATTTTATTTTATTCCTTAAATGTTCTAGATAAATATAGTAATATTTTAGAGTTTCTTTTCAATTTTAATTTCCAACTGATCTTAGTTTTTATTATTCAAAATTTTTGCAATTTCAAATGCAAAATATGTTAAAATACCATTACAGCCTGCTCTCTTAAAGCATGAAATAGTTTCAATCAAAATTTTGTTTTTTTCAAATGTTCCATTTTGAATTCCATATGATATCATGGCATACTCACCTGAAACCTGATATGCAAAAGTGGGAACATTAAAGATGTCACTTATTTGTCTACATAAATCTAAATAAGGCATTCCAGGCTTGACCATAACCATGTCTGCACCTTCTTTTAAATCCAGAGCTACGTCTTTCAATGCTTCTTTATAATTTAAAAAATTTAGCTGATAAGAATTTTTATCACCTTTTAAATTACCTGAAGAACCTACAACCGCTCTAAATGGGCCATAAAAAGCAGATGAAAATTTAGCTGAATAACTAAGTATAATAGTTTCTTTAAAATGATTTTTTTCTAAATTTTCACGAATTAATTTGACGCGTCCATCCATCATATCTGAAGGACCTAAAATATCTGCACCCGACTCTGCTTGTATTAAAGATTGTTTTATTAAAACTTCAAGGGTTTCGTCATTTAAAATTTTATTATTTTTTACTAAGCCATCATGTCCCAAAGAATTATAAGGATCTAAAGCAACATCTAACATGATTCCAAGGTTTGGTATTTCTTTTTTTAAAATTCTGGTAGCTTTATTTACTAAGTTTTCAGGATTGAAAGCTTCTTCACAATTTTCAGACTTTAGATTTAGAGGAGTACAAGGGAATAAAGCTATGCATTTTATACCTAATTCAAAAGCAGATGTTGCAATTTCTACTAATTTATCAATTGAATACCTATTTATTCCAGGTAACTCTTTAATTGGCTCAATTTTATTTTTTCCATCAATAACAAATATGGGCCAGATCAAGTCATTGACTGATACATAATTTTCTGTAACAAGATCTCTTATCCAAATATTATTTCTTAACCTTCTTCCACGATGATTTGGAAAATCAGCTGTGTAATTAAACATTATTATTCCTTTTAACAGAAATTACTTTAAATTTTAGATGCTAAAGTATTAAAATTATATTTCAAGTATTAGCTCATTATCATAATATTCAAAATAATGATTAACTTACAAACAAATGATAAAAATAAATAAGCTTAATATAAAAAAGTTCAAAAAAATTGAAGCTTATGGGATTCCATTTGGATTTGAAGGACATTTAATTGATAGTATATCAAAAATAAATCAAAAAAATATTATTTACCTTGCTAAAGATGATAAAGAGGCTGATATCATTAAGTCTTCTTTACTTTTTTTTAATTCAAAAATTGAAATCCTAAATTTTCCAGCCTGGGATTGCCTTCCTTATGATAGATCAGGCCCCAGACTTAAAATTCAGTCTGAAAGATTAACATTACTATCAAAATTATGTGATGATGATTCTTCAAAAAAAGTAATAATAACTACAGTAAATGCCATAATACAAAAAGTTATTCCTAAAAACCATCTTGAGAAATTAAATTTTAAACTTGCTGTCGGAAAAACAGTAAATGTTGAAAAATTAAAAACCTTTCTTATTTCTTCAGGATATATAGAAACAGGAAAAGTTTTGGAACTCGGGGATTTTTCAATAAGAGGTGGAATTATTGATATATTTCCATCGTTTTTTGAAAATCCAGTAAGGCTTGATTTTTTTGGTGATCATTTAGAGAATGCTAGGTCTTTTTCTAGTGAAGATCAGAAAAGCATTAAGCAGATTATAGATCCAATTTCAATTTTTGCTGTAAGGGAAGTATGTTTAGATAAGTCTAATATTACTTTATTTAAAAAAAATTATTTAAAAAATTTTGGAATGCCAGATAAATCTGATCATTTATATCATTCTATTAGTTCTGGTCAAATTTTTCCCGGCTATGAACATTGGATTCCCTTTTTTTACAATTATATGGATACTATTTTCGATTATATAATTGATCCAATATTGATTATTCCATCTCACTTTCAAACTGCTTTTGCAATTAGGTCTGAAAGTATAAATGATTATTTCAAAACAAGAAAAAAAAGTGGGGAAATAAATTCTAAGTTTAATTCTATCTATAATCCAGTAGATAGTAAATTTTTATATATTGATTCTTTGGAGTGGGCAAAAAAAACATCGAACTTATCAACGATAAAAACTTTTGAGATTCAAAATACAAAAATTGAAAATTCTATTGATTATAAAGGTATATTATCAAAAAATTTTGTTGTTGAAAGGCAAACAGAAGGTATAGACTTATTTGAACATGTAGTAAATTATATAAAAAAACTATTGAGCAAAAATAATATTGTTGCAGTTGCAACCTATTCTAAAGGTTCTTTGGAACGTTTGGAAAAAATTTTTAATGATTATGGATTAAAGGATATTGGAAAATTTCAATCTTGTTTTTATGATACTGAAAAAAAGAAATTTGAATTTTTACCTGAAAAAAGAAACTTATGTTTAGGAATACTACCAATAGAACAAGGATTTTCAGTTCAAGGCTTAGTTGTTATTTCAGAACAAGACATCTTAGGTAATAGATTATATAGGCAAAGAAAATATAATAAAAAAATTAAAAATCCATTACAAAATTTTTCTGAAATTAACATAGGTGATTTAGTAGTTCATATTGATCATGGAGTAGGAAAATATACAGGGTTTAAATCCATATTTGCAGCAAAAAATCCCCATGATTGTTTGAGAATTGAATATGCAGGGGGTGATATATTATTTTTACCTATAGAAAATTTAAATGTTTTATCTAAGTATGGAAAAGAATTTGGTGAATTAGATAAATTAGGAACTCTTGCTTGGCAAAACAAAAGATCAAAAGCAAAAAAGAGAATTAAAGAAATGGCCCATGCACTTATTTCAGTTGCTGCCAAAAGATATCTGAATAAAGGGACTATTCATAAGAAAGAAATATTTGCATGGAACAAATTTTGCTCTGGATTTCAATTTGAAGAAACAGAAGATCAAAATTCTGCAATTTCAGAAATTTTGAAAGATTTTTCTTCTGGATTGCCAATGGATCGTCTTATTTGTGGAGATGTAGGATTTGGTAAAACTGAGATAGCATTGAGGGCTTCTATGATTATTTCAAATGATGGATACCAAGTGGCCTTGTTAGCACCAACAACACTATTAGCTAGACAGCATTATGAGACATTTAAAACCCGCTTTAAAGAATTTCCAATTTTTATAGAAAAACTTACACGCTTTGAAAACTTAAATA
The DNA here is from genome assembly GCA_045565285.1 of Paracoccaceae bacterium. Classification (GTDB taxonomy): domain Bacteria; phylum Pseudomonadota; class Alphaproteobacteria; order Rhodobacterales; family Rhodobacteraceae; genus CACIIZ01. The sequence continues at coordinate 9,333 of JBJLFR010000013.1, read as the reverse complement.
AAAGAAAGAAAATAATTGATCAGCTAAATGAAGGAAAAATTGATATAATTATTGGTACACACGCGTTATTATCACCAGAAATTCAATTCAAAAAACTAGGTTTACTTGTTGTAGACGAAGAACAACATTTTGGCGTTTCTCATAAAGAAAAAATAAAGAAAATAAAAGCAAATGTTCATGTTTTAACTTTGACAGCAACTCCCATTCCAAGAACGTTGCAGTTGGCTTTATCAGGTGTAAGGGATCTTTCAATTATTAACACCCCTCCTATTGATCGATTGTTAGTTAGAACTTTTGTTATGGAGTTTGATGGTATTATTATCCGTGAAGCTTTATTGAGAGAAAAAAATAGAGGAGGGCAAAGTTTTTTTGTTGTTCCACGAGTTTCAGATATGACTCTTATCTCTGATTATTTACAAAATGAGGTTCCTGAAATCAGTTTTAAAATTGCTCATGGTCAATTATCCGGTTCTAATTTAGATAATGTTATTATTGATTTTATTTCAAATAAAACAGACTTGCTGCTGTCAACTTCTATAGTTGAAAGTGGGTTAGATTTTCCCAATGCCAATACATTGATAGTTCATCGTGCAAATATGTTTGGACTATCTCAGCTTTATCAGATTAGGGGTAGGGTTGGACGTTCAAAAACTAGAGCATATTGTTATTTAACCTATGAACAAAAAAATAAGATTTCTTTGCAAGGAGAAAAGAGATTAAAAATACTAGCAAATATAAATTCTTTGGGACAAGGATTTTCTTTAGCTAGCCAAGATCTTGATATTCGTGGTGCTGGTAATTTATTGGGAGAAGAGCAATCAGGAGAAATTAAAGAGGTAGGTTATGAACTATATCAAAGCATGTTAAAAAAAGAGATTGATAAGATAAAAGACAATCAATTTAACCTTGCTGAAGAAATTAATGACTTTATACCACAACTTGATCTAAATGTACCAATGCTTATTCCAGATAATTATGTTAAAGATCTTGCTAGTAGATTAAGTTTATATAGAGAGTTAGCACTTTTAAAAAATGATGGAGAATTAAACGAATTTTCAGAAAGGTTAATTGATAGATTTGGTTCAATCCCAAATGAAGTAGATATTCTTATTAAAGTAACATCAATTAAAAATATCTGTGTTTCATCAGGTATTAATTTATTAAAAGTTGGTCAAAGTAGAATTTTAGTTGGGTTCCACGAAAATAAATTTAGCAGTCCTAAAAAATTGATGGAATTTATTCAAAAAAATAAAAATTTTATTAAAGTAAAAGAAGATAAAATTATTATTACTAAGTATTTTGATGATAATAAAACTAAATTAGATTTTATAAGAATATTAGTTAAAAATTTTGATTTACTTAAAAAAACGCCCTCATAAGAGGGCGTTAGTTATTGAGGCAGGTTTCATACAGGCAAGAAACCTATCGAGCAGTATAATATTATTATCTAACTTAATCTATGGCGTAAAGAAAATAATTAATATTAAGCATCAATATTATAATTTAATCCTTAAACTACAAGATGTATAAGTATAAATTAATTACATACCATATTTAGAAAACTTTTTTTAAGAAATTTTTTTCAAGGAAAAAATATACTAATTATAATTTCTTTTAATGATTCGTATTAATCTTTATTATCTAAATTAATTTTTTCATGATAATCAGGCACTACCAAACCAGCTGAAATGACTAATTTTGCTGCATTTTCAACTGACATTTTTAACATAATAACATCTGTCTTTGGAACAAATAATAAAAATCCAGAGGTTGGATTTGGTGTAGTTGGTACAAATACTGTTAAAATTTCATTTTTATTAATTTTTTCCCTGACTTCTCCTTTAGTAATCGTAGAAACAAAAGCTATGACCCATATCCCTTTTCTAGGGTATTCTACTAAGCAGGCACTTTTAAAAGTTTGGTCTGATTTTGTGAATACTGTTTCTGCAATTTGTTTGACAGCATTATATATTGATCTAAAAACTGGTGTTCTATCAACTAAACTTTCCCAGAATTTTATAAGTTGTCTACCAAAGAAACCCTTTGTTACCGTTCCTATTATTGTAGTAAATATCAAAAAGGTCAAAACTCCTAGACCAGGAATATCTTTTCCAAGATAAGTTGAAGGATTATATTTATAAGGTAGCCAGGGTACTACTTTGTCGTCTATAAAATTAATAGCACCCCATAATAAGTAAATAGTTAGTACGATAGGAGTTATAAAAACTAAACCAGTTAAAAAATTTGAACGAAGTCGTTGCAGTAAGTTTTGATTTTTTTTGATTTTCATATTTAGAAATGTTATTATGTTAATTTATATATCTTACTATAGCATTTTTTTTTATTATTATTAGTTTTTTATTTATAAAAACATGCTTGAAATTTATTTAAAATTAGTATAAGTCGACAAAAAAATTCACAGATGAGACGAAGATTATTTTAATCTAACCGGTTGCTAAATTACGTCTTATCAAGGTTTTAAACCGGAAAGGAAATTATTATGGCTTTGCCTGAATACACTTTAAAAGATTTATTAGAATCTGGTGTTCATTTTGGACATCAAACTCACCGTTGGAATCCATTGATGCAAGAATATATATACGGATCCAGAAATGGTATTCATATAATTGATTTAACACAGACTTTTCAATTATTAGATCTTGCTTTAAATTATGTTCAAGATACTGTTTCTAAAGGTGGTTCAATACTTTTTGTTGGCACAAAAAGACAAGCACAAAAACCGATATCCGAAGCTGCTGAAAGAAGCGCACAATACTATATGAATCATAGATGGCTAGGGGGAACATTAACTAATTGGAAAACTGTGTCTAACTCTATTTCTAGACTTAAAAAATTAGATGAGCAATTATCTGATGGTGCTACGGGTCTTACAAAAAAGGAGAGACTTAACCTTGAAAGAGAACAATTAAAGCTTAATGCTTCATTAGGTGGTATCAGAGAAATGGGGGGTACTCCCGATTTACTATTTGTAATTGATACAAATAAAGAAGCATTAGCAATTCAAGAAGCAAAAAAATTAGGAATACCAGTAATTGCTGTAATTGATACAAATTCTGATCCTTCTTTAATTGACTTTCCTATTCCAGGAAATGATGATGCAGCTCGATCTATTAGCTTATATTGTGATCTTATGGCTAAAGCGGCGATTGAAGGTATGACCAATCAATTAACAACTGCAGGAGTTGATATTGGTGAATCAATAGATCCACCAAAAGAACAATTATCGTCAAATAATAATATTGAATCTTCTAATAACAAAGAAAAAAACAAAGATAATATTAATGAAATTAGTTCAACAACTTTAGAAAAAGATGATTTAGAAAATAACAGTATTGATGACAAACAAAAGGATACTGACAGTATTTCGGCAAATGATGTAACTCAGTCAGAATCTGAAAAAGTTTCTGACTTGAAAAAGGTTTCTTCATCTAAAGATTCTGCTTCTGTCGTAGAAACAATAAAATCTAATTCTAAAAGTGCTGAAAATATAGAAAAAAATATTAAATCTTCTAAAGATTTTAAACCCTCAGTTACAAAAAGCAAAGACTAAAATTAAGAAAATGAAAAAAAAATAAAGGAAATAAGGATTAATTTTTATATCTTAATTAACACAAATCATATTAAGAAATAATTAAGTTGTAATGTATGATAGGATTATTCCTCTTATTTTTTTTAAATAGTATATTTTAATACAATTAAGAGTTATTAAGGAGTTTCAAATATGACAATAACCGCCAAGATGGTCAAAGATTTGAGAGATATAACTGGCGTAGGCATGATGGACGCTAAAAAAGCACTAATAGAGACAAATGGTGATTTTGATAGTGCTACTGATTGGTTAAGACAAAAGGGTTTAGCAAAAGCACAAAAAAAATCAGGAAGAATAGCTGCTGAAGGTTTAATTGGTATAAAAGTTGGCAATAATACAACTACATTATTAGAGGCCAATTGTGAAACTGATTTTGTTGCAAGAAATGAAGAATTTCAAGATATGATTAATAATATTTTAAATAACTCATTAGGGAAAAAAACTTTAAATGAGATTTTAAATTCTAGCATTAATGGTAGAACTGTTGACGAGATTTTAATAGAAAAAGTTACATCTATTGGTGAAAAAATTTCATTGCGACGTATGTATATAATTTCTGGAAAATATGTTGGCTTTTACATTCATAATTCCGTTTCTGAAAACCTAGGAAAAATAGGAGTAGTTGTTTCATTATCTGAAGATAATGAAACTCTTGCTAAGCAGATTGCTATGCATATTGCAGCTTCAAATCCTTTGGCTTTGTCTGAAGAACATCTTTCTGAAGAGTTATTGAAAAAAGAAGAAAATTTATATTTTGAGCAAGCGAGAGAAACTGGTAAACCCAAAAATATTATAGACAATATGGTTAAAGGTAAATTAAAAAAATTTGTTAGTGAGGTAACACTTTTAAATCAAAATTTTGTAATTGATCCTGATTTTACTATCAATGAAATTTTGAAAAATAATAATAATAGTATTTTAAATTATGTAAGATTTGAGGTTGGTGAAGGTATTGAAAAAAATACTGAAGATTTTGCAGAAGAGGTTATGAAATCTATTTCAGGTTAAAGTATTTAATTTTCTTTGGAGGAATTAAGTTATAAATTATAAAACTAAATATTCTAGAGTTTTAATAAAAATATCAGGTGAAACTTTGATGGGAGAATCTCAATTTGGGTTGGATCCACCCACTGTGGATTTAGTTGCTAAAGACATAATTGGTGTTCATGAATTAGGTGTAGAGATTTGCTTGGTTATTGGTGGTGGTAATATATTTAGAGGATTGCAAGGAAGTGCTAAAGGAATGGAGAGAACAACTGCTGATTATATGGGAATGTTGGCAACAGTAATGAATGCTCTTGCTATGCAATCTGCACTTGAAAACTATGGTATTTATACTAGAGTAATGTCCGCTATATCTGTAGATCAAATTTGTGAACCATACATTAGAAGAAGAGCTGTAAGGCACCTTGAAAAAAAAAGAGTATGTATATTTGCAGCTGGAACGGGTAATCCATATTTTACTACTGACACTGCAGCTACCCTAAGAGCTACAGAGATGAATTGTGAGGCAATATTTAAAGGTACAAATGTTGATGGTATATACAACAAAGATCCTAAAACAAATTCAGATGCAGTTAAGTATGCTGAGGTTACATATGATCAAATCCTACAGCAAAACTTAAAGGTAATGGATGCATCTGCTGTTGCACTAGCAAGAGATAACAAAATTCCGATAGTTGTTTTTTCATTAAAAAATTTCGGTAATATGAAAGAAGTTATTCAAGGAAATGGTAGGTTTACAATAGTTACACCCTCTATTTAAAAGTGGAGTTAAGAATGATTGAAGAATTCGATATAGAAAATATAAGAAAGCGTATGCGTGGTGCATTAGAATCTGTCAAAAATGATTTTCAATCTTTAAGAACTGGGAGAGCATCTTCATCTATTTTGGATAATATAAATGTAGAGGTATATGGTTCAAAAATGCCCATCAGTCAGTGTGCTACAATTAACGTTCCTGAGCCTAGATTAATAACAATTAATGTTTGGGATAAAGATAATATTAGTGCAATTGAAAAATCAATTCAAAATTCTGGATTAGGAATTAATCCTGTAACTGAAGGAAGCTTATTAAGACTTCCATTGCCTGAACTCAACGAAGAGAGAAGGAAAGAAATATCAAAATTAGCGGCTCAATTTGCAGAGCAAGCTAGAATATCAGTAAGAAATGTAAGAAAAGATGGAATGGATAAAATAAAAAAATTAAAGTCTATTGGTATGTCTGAGAATGATGAAAAATTTTGGTCTGAGGAGGTTCAAAATTTAACTAATGATTTTATCAAACAAATTGATGAGTTGCTTAGGATCAAACAGGCCGATATTTTGAAAGTATGATATTTTGTCAAATTTTTTTATAAGACTAATATCATCTGTTGTTCTTATATTATTAATCTTTTTGGCATTTAATTTTGGTAAGTTTTCAATTTTACTTTTTTGCAGTTTTACAGTTTTTTTATTATTCTTAGAAATAAATCAAGCTACTTTAAATTCAAATGAGAAGATAAATTACTTTTCTTCTCCTTTTCTGGGTTTGTTGGCCCCCTTTTTTCTGGAAAATAAACTTTTTTTTTTAATTATCTGCTTAATAATTTTTTTATTAAATATAGTTATTTCAAAGCAAAAATATTTAAGAATTTTTTCTCATTTGTATATTTTATTTTCACTATATCTTTTTATTATAATAATTTGTAATATTCCTAATACCATTAACTTAAAACAACCTTTATTTCTTTTATCTTTGATAATTGCTTCAGATCTAGGTGGATATTTAGTAGGAAAGTCTATTGGTAAATATAAAATATTTCCAAAAACTTCTCCTAAGAAGACATTTGAAGGAGCTCTAGGCTCTATAATTGCCTGTATTTTAGTTTGGATTTTATTTTTTAAAGGTTTTACAGAATATGTAATTATAGAAATTATGGCCGTTATATTTATATGCTTATGTGCTCAATTTGGGGATTTGCTTGTAAGTTTTGCCAAAAGGAGATTAGTTATAAAAGATAGTAGTAATTTTATTCCTGGTCATGGCGGCGTTTTTGATAGAATGGATTCCATAATTGGTGGTATTATTGGCTATAGTTTAATAGTATACTTGGGATATGGATTATAATTGATTATGGGTTTTTTACTATGAAAATTATAATTTTTGGGTCAACTGGTTCAATTGGACAAAGTACTCTTAGTTTAATTAGACTCTTAAAAAATACTCAAAATTTTAAAATATTAGCGTTAACTGGAAATGATAATATTGATCAGTTGTGTAAAGATGCTATTGAATTTAAAGTTAAGAGAGTAGTAACTGCAAATAAAAATAATATTTTTCAATTAAAGCATAAATTATCTTCATATAATATAGAAGTTCTTGCTGGTGAAGAGGCAATTTTGGATACAGCAAGAATGGGAGCAGATTGGATTATTTCTGCAATAGTTGGTTTTGCTGGAGTACCTCCTACATTAGAATCTGTAAAATATTGTAAAATAGTAGCAATTGCAAATAAAGAATCTTTAGTTTGTGCAGGTAAATTATTGATAGATATGGCTATTACTTTTAAATCAAAAATTTTACCTGTAGATAGTGAACATAATGCTATATTTCAATGTATAAATCATGAGAATCCAATAAATATAAAGAAAGTAACATTAACTGCTAGTGGAGGACCATTTCGAAATTTTACTCTTGCTGAAATGGCTAAAGTTACCGTGGCTCAAGCTATAAAACATCCAACTTGGGCTATGGGGAAAAGAATTTCAATTGATAGTGCATCTATGTTTAATAAAGCCTTAGAACTTATTGAAGCTAAATACTTTTTTGAGTTAAATTCTGACCAATTAGAGGTTGTAATACATCCAGAATCAATTATACATTCTATGGTAACATTTATTGATAATTCTACATTAGCTCAACTAGGCCCAAATGACATGAGAAATGCTATTGCTCATACCTTAAATTATCCTGAGCGAAAAAAAGTTCCTATTAATGATTTGGATTTGACTTCATTAAAAAATCTCTCTTTTGAAGTAGTTGATGTAAAAAAATTCCCATCTATTAATCTGGCAAGAATGATTTTAAATACGAAAGGAAGTTTAGGTATAGTTTTTAATGCTGCAAAGGAAATTGCTTTAGATCGTTTTATTTGTAATGACATTAAATTTTTAGACATGAGTATTTTAGTTGAAAAAGTATTACTTTTGCCCGAAATGAATGAGTATAATTCCACTTTATTAGACACTATTGAAGATATAATAGATCTAAATAAAAGAGTAAGACAGATATCTAAACAAATTAAAATTTAGGATTATAATTAAATTGTTTGAATTAATAACTGCATCTCTTTCAAATATACTTTATGTTTTTTTTGCCTTTTCATTAGTTATTTTTATACATGAATTTGGTCATTTTTATATTGGTAAAAAATGTGGAATAGGCATAAATGAATTCAGTATAGGATTTGGGCCTAAGTTATTTTGGTTTAAAGACAGTTCTGGGGTCTTATGGAAATTTTGTATTCTTCCTTTTGGTGGCTTTGTTAAATTTGCAGGTGATCTAGATCCTAGTTCATTGTCTCAATTAAAAGAGCATTCAATAAATAACTCAAAGCATTTTAATAATGCGACAATAATGTCCAGAGCCTTAACTGTTTTTGCAGGTCCAGCAGCTAATATTTTATTATCGTTATTCCTTTTTTCTTCTATCATTATGATCAATGGTATAGCTAATGAAGAACCACTAATTGGGAAAATTAATAACACCCCCTTCCAAGATATTAAACTTAAGAAAGGGGATTTAGTTTTAGAAATTAATAATAAATCAGTAGAGAATTTTTCAGATATAATTATTCAATATAATAAAATGAATGATAAAAGGGATGTCGATTTTTTAATTAAAAGACAAGAGGAAACTTTGAAATTTACAGTTCCTAATTTATTTCAACCGCTAATAAAAAGTATAGAGCCGTTATCCCCAGCTTCTAAAGCTGGCTTATTACCAGGTGATTTTATCTTGAAGGTTAATGGTATTAATATCCTTGCTTTTAATGATTTAAAAAGATTTGTCAATAATTCAAATGGTGACCCTTTAGCCTTAGATATTTTTAGAAATGGTACTATGTTGAAAAGATATTTATCACCAGAAAAAAGACCTATTGAAAATCCTGATGGAAGTTTTGGAGAAACATTGAGAATTGGTATCATTGGTGGTTTTGCTTTAGAGCCAGAAAGAATTTCTCCTAATCTTTTTAAGGCAATTGAATTTGGCTTTTCAACAACATTTAGGGTAATAAGTGGATCAGTAAGGGGATTATTAGAAATAATTAATGGTTCAATTAGTGCAAAACACGTATCAGGACCAATTGGTATTGCACATGCTATTTCTGACGTATCAAAAAATGGTTTTATCTCTTTTATAAGCCTTCTAGGGCTTATATCCACTGGTATTGCTATAATAAACTTATTCCCTTTGCCAATATTAGATGGGGGTCATTTGTTATTATTACTTTATGAAAAAATATTCTCAAAAAAACCGTCTGCATTATTTATGCAATTTTTTACTTTTATTGGTGTTTTTTTACTATTAAGTTTAATGATATTTGCAACTTATAATGATTTATTGCGTATTATATTGTAATTATGTGTTATATGCTGAAATATGATAAATATTAAGGAAAATAAATAATGTTTCATAAATTACTTAAACTGTTAAAAATGTTTTTTTATAATATGAC
>JBJLFR010000012.1:0-37307 GCA_045565285.1 Paracoccaceae bacterium | reverse complement strand
GGGATGATACCTTTTGTTCAATGGGTCAATAACCTTATAGATATCTTGAGAAATTATGAAATCTTTGGATTTTTTACTTTCCGCGAATTTACCCGTTCTATTGCAAATTTAATTGATATCCCATTAGATTTTACTGAGGCATTACTTTACAAAGGTTTTAATACCATACCTCTAGGCCCAATGCCGTGGGTTATGATTTTAGGATTAGTAATTGTTTTAGGTTTATACCTTAGAGGAGTTAACTTAGCAATTTTAGGAGGGGCTTGTGTTTTATACTTGGCGATATTTAGTTTAAGGGGAATTTGGACATTATCTATGAAAACATTAGCTGCAATTGCAGTGTCAGTACCGTTGGCAGTAATAATAGGAATTTTATTAGGTATACTTGGTGCAAAATTTAAAGTTGTAGAAAAAATATTAAATCCTATCCTCAATATTTTACAGTCTTTACCACATTTCTCTTATCTAATTTTAGTTGCTATTTTTTGTGGAGTAGGGGCAAAAGCTGGTGTAATAGCTACTATTATTTTTGCCTTTCCTCCAATGACAAGATTAACCATTTTAGGTTTAAAAGAACTTTCTTCTGAAATAATTGAGGCAGGAAGAATGAACGGGTGTAATTACTGGCAAATGCTATTTAAAGTAGAATTACCAGGTGCTAGATCTTCTCTAATGCTAGGTGTTAATCAAGTAATTATGCAATGTTTGGCAATGGTAGTAATCGCTTCTTTTATAGGTCAGCCAGGTTTAGGGCATGATCTTCTTGCTCGCCTGCAAAATTTGAGATTAGGTCAAGCATTTGAAATAGGAGTTGCGGTTGTATTTATCGCAATTACTTTAGATCGTTATAGTCAAGCGTTAGTTATTAAAGAGCCCGAAAGAACTAAAGAGGGTCCCCTTTGGATAAGAAAACCATACCTTTTTAGTGCTCTAATTATTGTAATTTTGTCAATTATTTTAAGTTTTCTATCCTCAGCTGCAATTCAATTACCAAAAGAATATACTATTTCAATATCAGGGTATCTAGATTGGGCAATAAAGTTTATAACAACTTCCCTTTTTGTACCTTTAGGAATTTTCCGAGACTTTTTGCTGGTTTACTTTTTCATGCCTACAAAAGCAATGTTCCAGTCTATGCCTTGGATTTCTGTAATAGTATTAGTAGGGTGTGCTGGCTGGAGATTAGGAAAATTAAAATTAGCATTGACTGTTATGTTTTTTGTTTTTCTCATTGCTGCATCTGGATATTGGGTGAGAGCTATGATCACTTTATATATGGTATCTGTAGCTATGCTTATAAGTGTTGGATTTGGAATTCCTATCGCGATTTGGGCTTCTAGAAAATTAAGTACAACAAAACTTATTCTTAATATATGTGATACTTTTCAAACTTTTCCATCTTTTATTTACTTATTACCAGCAGTCATGCTTTTCCAAATTAGTGATGTTTCAGCTATTTTTGCAATTGTTGTTTATGCAAGTATTCCAATTACTAGATATACAATCTTTGGTTTAAGAAATGTGCCATCCCAAATTATAGAAGCTGCAAAAATGTCTGGGTGTAGTGAGGGTCAGATTTTAGGGAAAGTTAGAATACCTTTAGCTTTCCCAGAAATATTATTAGGAATAAATCAAACTTTAATGTTTGCATTATTTATGGTAATGATCGCAGGATTTATTGGTACAGTTGATTTATCACAGGAGATTTTTAGAGCACTATCTTTTAATGATGGGGGGCAAAGGTTTGGTTATTGGTTTATGCGTTTCTTTAATTGGATTAACAGCTGATAGATTATTAGTTGAATATTCTAACATTAAAAAAAGAGAATTTGGAATAATTAAGTAGTTTAATTTTCTCAAGGAAAACTTGAATTATGGATAAATTGAACAATCTAAGAAAAGTAGCAAATATTAAAAACTTAAATTGGGAAGTTCTTGATCAACCAGGATTACCAGGAGAAGATGTTTGGTGGTTCAATTTGAGCTATGATCCTAAATTAGGTCAAGGTTCATATCTTTATAGAATGGGGCCTAAAGCCAGGTCTAATCCCCACGAACACGAGGGTCCTGAAGAATTTTTTATACTAGAAGGGGATTTAGTTGACAATGATGGATATGTTTATAAAAAAGGAGATTTTGTATCCTTAAGTGGGGGATCTAGACATTATAGTCATTCACCATCTGGATGTATAATTGTTGTAACCCATCGAGGAAAAGTAATAGATCTTGATGAGGATGAAGTATAATGGGTTTATTAGATATGATAGAGAGACCTACTATTTCTGGTTCAAACAAATTTCCAGGTCTTCCATTGTTACCACATGGTGTAGAAAGGTATGTAATACCTGGTGCTGGTAGTCGGGGAATGGCTATAAGTAAGGGCGATGAAATAACAATAGTCGATAAAGAAGGTTTGCAAATTGGAGAATTAGTTTTTTTTGATCCTGAAGGCAGGTCAGATGCATCTATGTTAGGTGCTCAGGGATCAGGAAAACCAGATTTCTTAATTAGGCTTTTATCTAAAGGTGATAAATCAGGTTTAAAAGTTCTTGATGCTCTTTCTAAATCAAATTTTGATATTAATAATGCAGACGCAATTCATATCTTTAAAGATGGCTCAAAACCAGGGAATTCAGAGGAATTTGTTGCTAGTTCTGATGGTTTAATAATTATAGCAGCTCCAGGTGAACATATGTTACCCGAGGCTCAAAATGCTCCTACTGAATTAGTAGTTTACATTAAACGATTAAATCCTGAATTAGCTAAGGGAGGTTTATTACCACCTGATCCACTTGCAAATCCATTGATTGATAAAAATATTTTACCTGGTGAGGCAAAATCATATCTTGTCAAAGAAGGTCAGTATATTCAAATATTGGATGTTCAAGGAAGAGAATGCTCTGATTTTCAAGCTTTTAGCCTGCGTCAATTAGATAAAGGTATTGAACGTGATATTGACCCTACTACTACTAGGAGTCTTATGGGCTCGCTTTATCCGACGCCTGGTATTTTCTCTAAGTATTGGACTTTGGATCACGAACCGCTAGTAGAGATTATTCAAGACACTTGCGGGAGGCATGATACATTTGGTCTTGCTTGTACAGCAAGATATTATGAGGACTTAGGGTATCCTGGGCACGTAAATTGTTCAGATAATATGAATTTAGATTTATCAAAATATAGTATTAAACCTAGAGGTGGTTGGCCAGCAATAAACTTTTTCTTTAATACTATGCTTGATGATATAAATAATCTTGGTATGGATGAACCATGGTCAAGGCCAGGTGATTTTGTGCTTCTAAAGGCATTGAGTGATCTAATTTGTATTTCAACTGCTTGTCCTTGTGATGTTGATCCGGCAAATGGATGGAATCCTACTGATATTCAAGTAAGAACATATTCCAAAGATTTATACTTTAAAAAGTCTATTGGTTGGAGAAAAATAACGGAGGCAGATATGGAACAAACAAAAGAGACAGGATTCCATTCGTCTTTTTCAAAATATACAAGAAATTTTGTTGAGTATAGCGGTTATTGGCTTCCCAATAATATGACAAATTATGGTGCTATAAGTGAATATTGGGCTTGTAGAGAAAAAGCAGCTATAATGGATTTGTCTCCACTTAGAAAATATGAAATTACAGGGCCTGGTTCCAAAGAGTTAATGCAAAAATGTGTTACTAGGAATATGGACAAGCTTTCAGTTGGACAAGTTGTTTACACAGCCATGTGTTACGAGCATGGTGGAATGATTGATGACGGTACAGTTTTTCGTTTAGGTGAAAATAATTTTCGATGGGTAGGTGGTAACGACTTAAGTGGAGTATGGTTAAAGGAACAAGCAAACAAAATGAAAATTGATGCATGGGTAAGGAACTCAACGGATCATTTATGTAATATTGCTATTCAAGGACCTAGAAGTATGGAAATCCTTGAACAAGTTATTTGGACAGCTCCAATACAACCAAATATGTATGAATTACAGTGGTTTCGTTTTTCAGTAGCTCGGTTAGGTGACTTTCATGGCCCGTCTTGTGTGGTCAGTAGAACTGGATATTCGGGAGAGCTTGGATATGAGGTTTTTTGTCATCCTAAGGATGCCAATGAAATTTTTGACAAAATATGGGAAGTAGGAAAACAATTTGGATTAACACCTTTAGGTCTTGAGGCTTTAAATATATTAAGAATTGAAGCTGGTTTGATTTTTGCTGGTTATGAATTTAGTGACCAAATTGATCCCTTTGAAGCTGGAATTGGGTTTACTGTTCCACTTAAAACTCAACAAGCAGACTTCATTGGTAGAGATGCTTTAGAAAAAAGAAAAACTAACCCTCAGAAAAAATTAGTTGGTTTAAATATTGAAGGTGGTTTAGTACCAAATAGTGGTGATTGTGTTAGAATTGGTAGAGCACAAGTAGGAGAAATAACTTCAGCTACTAAATCACCTTACTTAGACAAAACTATTGCACTTGCAAGAATAGTAACGGAACATTCTCAATTAGGAACAGATTTAGAAGTTGGACAGTTGGATGGTCATCAAAAAAGAATACCAGCTACAATAGTTAGATTCCCTCATTTTGACCCAGAAAAATCTAGAGTTCGAGGTACATATAAATAAAAAAGCAAGGCTCAAACTAATGAGCCTTGCTCTTCAAAATAAATTTTCTTATTTGTTATATTTATCACTTTCAATCATCTGTCCGTATACTAAAAATACAATACAAATGATAATTGCGATAATTGTGTAAAAGAATGTCATTGTAGATCCTGCTCCCATGAACATAGCTCCATCAACAACACTCCAGTCTGCCTTATCGTAAGGAAATCCCATTATAAAATCCTTTCTATATTGTTTCAGTTTATTCAGCTGGTTGAGCTGAAGCCGGTATACCTTCAGGGAAGGCTTGTGCCGGTACTTTTGTGGTGTCCAGACCAGCGATTTCTGCAGCCTCAGGAGTTCTTAGCATCCCAAGTCCACTTAATCCTAAGGAAAGTAGGTATCCAGGAATAAAACCACAAAGTGAAGTAACAATAGCTCCAACCAATTGTCCCAAAATAGAAACTGTTGGTGCGTTTTCAATAAATAGTGCTGGGTATCCTTGAGCAAAAACTCCAAATACGACCATACCATATACACCGATTGTTCCGTGTACAGTTACTGCACCTACAGCATCGTCTATACCGAATGCTTCTAGCATTTTTGCAGCCGGTCTTAAAAGAAGACCCGCTACGATAGCTACGATAAAAGCTAAAGCAGGAAAATAAACGTCTAATCCAGAAGCAACTGAAATAATCCCAGCAAGAGCTCCGGACATCATCCAAAAAGGATCTCTATTTAACAACCATGCTCCTATGATACCACCACAAATACCCATTAATATATTAAAAGAAAGGGCCGATAAATTCATAGGTGTTCCATAAATGGTAGTACCAGTATTAGCTGTCCAACTCCATCCTTCTCCAGGAAGGATCATACAAGCCATTAAAAAGCCCCAAAAACCAACAATAATAAGCATTAGTCCAGTAGCTGTAAAAGGCATATTGTGGCCAGAAATATCATTAGCTGTTCCATCAGTATTAAATTTGCCAATTCTAGGACCAAGATTGATGAGTACTCCTAGTGCAAAAAAACCAGCTACTGCGTGCACTACACCTGCTGCGCCAAAGTCATGAAATCCAAAACCGGTTACTAACCAACCATCAGCATGCCAACCCCATGCTGCGGCAAGCACCCAAGCAAATGCTCCGAGTACAACAGCTAGGATTACAAATCCGACAGTTTGAATTCTTTCTATTACAGATCCTGACATAATGGATGCAGTTGTAGCTGCAAACAATGCGAACGCGCCCCAAAATACTCCAGATGCATTATCTGCAATGTTAGGCCCCATATATTGGGCAGATTCTCCCCAACCCCAGGCTATAGCGTCTGCATATTCTTTACCTGAAATTTCCATAGCACCCATCGACAAGCTTATTCCTGTTGGGAAAGCCCAATAAACCCACCAACCAAAGAAATAAAAGGCTGGAATTACAAAAGCAAAAGCCAAAATGTTTTTTACTCCTGATGATAAAACATTTTTTACTCTTGTAGCGCCCATTTCATAAGCAAGAAAACCAGCATGAATAAGTACCATAAGTGGTATTGTTAAATAATAATATGTTTCTGCAAACATAGTATTAGTTACCTGTGAGCTTGCCTCTAGCTCAGCAATTTTAGCTGTTAGTTCAGCAATTTTTTCTTCCATTCTATTCCCCCCTTCATTTTGTTGTCTGTATGAAATATGAATGTAGGTGAATTAAATCATTTTTTTTAAAAAAAGGTACATAAAAATGAACATAATATACCAAAATTATACCAAATATCTTTTATTTTTAAATTTAAATAGAATTTTTAAGTTCCTATTTACTGTAGAGTAATATGTATAAGTTAGCAGCTTACCTTCCTGTTTAGTTTGGAATTTTTAAAAAATGATAGAGATTTTAATTGGATTTATAGTTGCAATTTGTTGGGGTATTCATGACTTTTTAGTCCGATTTATAGTTAAGAAAGTAAATATTATTACGGCATTAACCTCTACAAATATATTTGGTGCATTATTTCTTTTAATTTTTTTCTTTTTTTTTACACAAGATATATCTTTTGAAAAAAAAATTATTGGTATTTCTATAATTTATGGTCTTCTTTTTTTATCCGCTACTTACTGTTTGTATAAAGCATTTGACTTAGGGCCAGTTTATGTCGCAGCTCCAATAATTTGTTCATATCCAATATTATCACTGTTTTATGCTTCAATTTTATCTAATTCCCCCGCGGTTCATCAGTGGATGTTAAGTATTTTTGTAATACTGGGGATTTTCTTAACTGTTTATTCAAAAGCAGAAAATCAAAAATCATCAAGATTAAAAATATCAGAAACTATTTTTTGGTCTATTGGTTCAGCAATATTTTTTTCTTTATCTTTCCAATTGGGTCAAAATCAAAGTATTAACTCTTTTGAAGTTTTATCAAATTTACTAGCAAGAATTTCAGTTATATTGGTCTTAGGTACTTTATTTTTTAATAAAATAATTTTTAAATCATTGAAACTAAATTACATTTTAATACTGATATTAATGGGTATTGCTGATACTCTAGCACTACTAATGATGGTTTATTCTGGAAATTTTGATAAACCTGAATTTTCTTCAGTTTCAGCTTCTACTTTTGGTTTAATTACTATTCTCTTAGTTTGTTCTTTCTTCAAAGAAAAACTAAATGGAATCCAAATATTTGGAATAATTTTGGTTTTTTGCTCTATTGCAACTTTATCTTTTGGATAAAATTAGAATTTCTATTGATGGAAAGCTATTTTATGAATAGGTTGTGAAAAAGGAATAAGATTTGTTAAGAAAAAATATCCGCATAATAGATAAAATTTATCGTCATCCAATTAAAAGTATTGGGTGTGAGCTTTTAGATGGAATTTCACTTTATTCTGGTAAAACTATGCCTGGAGATAGAGTTTGGGCCTTAGCCCATAATAAAACGAGGATGCCAAGTACCAAAAAAGAATGGATGCCTTGTAGTTCTTTTTTAAGAGGAACAATTGCACCATCTTTTATGGCAATAACATCCTTATATAATGAAGACAATGGAACCATAACTTTAATGCATCCTAATCAAGATCAAATAACTTTTAATCCTGATAAAAAAGCAGAGTTAAATTTATTTTTAAAATGGATACAACCTTTATGCCCATCAAATGGACCAAGTCCTTATGATTTATATAAAATTGGTGATAGGGGATTAACAGACACTGAATATCCATCCATCTCTTTGCTATCAATTGAATCCTTAAATGAATTATCAACCAAAATTGGTAGTGAATTAGATCCTAGAAGATTTAGAGGTAATTTATGGTTAAGTGGTGGTAAACCCTTTGAAGAATTTGATTGGTTGGGTCAGGAAATTATTTTAGGTAGTTCAAAATTAAAAGTTATTGAGAGAATTGAGAGGTGTAATGCTACAAAAGTCAACCCTCTGAGTGGTGAAAGAGATATAAATACATTAAATGGTCTAAATATTTATTATGGGCACCAAGATTTTGGTGTCTACTGTGAAATTTTGACAGACGGAAAAATCGAAAAAGGTAATCAACTTATATTTTGTTAGCAATAAGTTTTTTATCATATATCCATTGTATTTTCAATTTCCCATGATGATAAATGATTAGCAAATTTAGTCCATTCTTGGTTTTTTAATTTAATAAAAGCATTGGAAAATTGTTCACCCAACTTATTTTTTAATTCTGAATTTTTTGAAAATTCCCTAATAGCGTCCATCAAATTTGAAGGTAATTTCTCAACTTTATTCTCTGTTTTTTTATCACTATAGATGTCATTATCAAGTCTTTTGCCAGGGTTTAATTTTTTTTCAATTCCAATAATTCCAGCTGCAATAATAACTGCTTGCAGAAGGTATGGATTTGTAGATCCATCAGGTAGTCTCAATTCAAATCTTCCAGGGCCTGGTATTCGTACCATATGAGTTCTATTATTTCCGCTCCAAGTGATTGTGTTTGGAGCCCAAGTTGAACCAGATTGGGTAACTGGAGCATTTATTCTTTTGTAAGAATTTACTGTTGGATTAGTAATTGCAACTAATGATTTGGCATTTTTCATAAGTCCGCCTAGGAAATGAATTCCATTTTGGGATAAACCAAGTTCAGCTTTTTTATTCTCAAATATATTCTTCTTTCCAGCCAAGTCCCAAACTGAAATATGTGCATGACAACCATTTCCTGTCAAATTGGAAAAAGGTTTAGGCATAAATGTAGCTCTTAACCCGTGTTTTTCTGCAATAGATTTGACCATAAATTTAAAAAATGAGTGTTTATCTGCAGTTGCGAGAGTATCATCAAATTCAAAATTCATTTCAAACTGACCATTAGCATCTTCATGGTCATTTTGGTATGGACCCCATCCTAATTTAAGCATTGAGTCACAAATTTCTTTTATAACATCGTATTTTCTCATAACAGCTTGTTGATCATAGCAAG
Organism: Paracoccaceae bacterium; assembly: GCA_045565285.1. Taxonomy (GTDB): domain Bacteria; phylum Pseudomonadota; class Alphaproteobacteria; order Rhodobacterales; family Rhodobacteraceae; genus CACIIZ01. The sequence goes on along the minus strand of JBJLFR010000012.1, from coordinate 28,266 downwards.
GTTTCTCAGCATTATCATATTCATCTGATATTGCTGATCCATCTCTTTTAATAAGAAAAAACTCTGCTTCTATCCCCGTTTTAACTCTTAATTTTTTATTTTCTGCTTCTCTTATTAACTTTTTTAAAACATTCCTAGGAGCCTGAGAAACCTCAGTTCCTTCCATTACCAAATCTGATGCTAACCAAGCAACATCAGGTTGCCATGGAAGTTGTATTACACTTTTAGCATCAGGTATAGCTAACATGTCAGGATGTGCTGGTGTCATATCTAACCAAGTTGCAAAACCTGCAAAACCTGCACCATTTCTTTCCATATCTGAAATTACTTCAGCAGGTACTAATTTTGCCCTTTGTGCACCAAAGATATCAGTGAATGAAATCATAAAATATCTTATTTTATTTTTCTTAGCATATTCTTTTAATGATTTTCCCATTTTCTATCCTCTATCCACTATTGAATTTTTACTTGATATGACTAATTCTAATTATCTTAGAATCAACTATAACTACATTACTAATCCATAAAGAACTAAGGTTTTCAATGGCTGAAAAAAAATTAGTACTAATAGGTGGTGGGCACTCACATATTTTGTTATTAAAAAAATTGGGTATGCAGCCTATTAAAGGACTTAATATTACATTAATTACTCCTAATCCAGAATTAGTGTATACTGGAATGTTGCCTGCTGCAATTTTAGGTGTGTATAGTTTTGAGCAAATTAAAGTTGATTTGTTTAATTTGGTAAATTTTGCAAATTCTAAAATTATATTCTCATATGTTAATAAAATTGACTTAAGAAAAAAAGTAGTATGTTTGGATGAAAGAACACCAATAGAATTTGACATATTATCTATTGATATAGGTATCAACTATCAATTACTGAATGTTCCTGGTTCAGAAAGATTTTCAACACCTGTAAAGCCTTTTGATAATTTTATAAATCAATGGGAAAAATTTCTTTCAAATTTAACTGCAAGAGAAAATACTCCTGAATTATCTATTATTGGTGCTGGAGCAGCAGGATGCGAGCTAGCACTATGTATAAATTTTAAACTCAAGTCATTAGGCAAGATTCCAAAGATTCATCTGATAGACAAAACTGAAATTGCTAAAAATTTTCCAGATAGGGCAAAAGCTAATATTCTAAAACTATTAAATAGAAATAAAGTTATTCTGCAAAATAATGCTAATATTTCATCCATATCAAAGGGTAGAGTTCATTTAGAAGAAGGAAAAATCATCACAAGTGATTTAATATTAAGCGCCGCTGGTGGAAAACCTCATAAGTGGTTATCAGAAACCGAATTAAACTTGGAAAATGGATTTTTAAGTATCAAGCAAAGCCTGCAAAGCACCTCACATGATTTTGTGTTTGCTTCTGGTGATTGTGCTTCTATTATAAATCTCCCAACTCAAAAAGCAGGTGTATTTGCTGTAAGATCGGCACCCTTTCTCTATCAAAATATTAAAAATTATTTATCATCAAAAAAATTAAAAAGGTATAATCCTCAAAAAAAATTTTTACAAGCTTTAACCATAAATAATAAAAAAGCCCTCTTGTTTTGGGGAAGTTTTTCATTACAAGGTACTATCCCTTGGATATTTAAAGATTTTGTTGATAAATCTTTTATCAAGAAATTTTCAGTAAAGCATTCTATGAAATCTACAGTTGTTGAAAAAAATAATCTTGAAAATCAGGAATTATGTGGAGCATGTGGTGCAAAAGTCGGTAGTATGATATTAGAAAATGCTTTAGCAAAACTACCTAAAAATACAAACGGAATGATAAATGCGATCGGTGATGATGCTGCAATCGTTGATATAAATCAAGGTAAACATGTATTTACTACTGATCATTTGAGAAAATTTTGTTCTGATCCATGGAAAATGTCAAGAATTACCGCTATTCACTCTTTAGGTGACATCTGGGCAATGGGATCAATACCACTTTTAGTACTTAGCCATATTACAATTCCTGATTTATCAATAACTGATCAGAAAAGATATCTTGATGAAATTGTAGATTCTGCAAATTCTGTATTTAAAAAAGAAGGAGCTAGTATAATTGGTGGCCACACATCTAAAGGTAAAGAATTAACAATTGGTTTTACAATAATAGGACAGATTAACAAAAAACCAATTACCTTAAATGGAGCTAAAGATGGAGACCAGATTATTCTAACTAAACCTTTAGGTACTGGAACTATACTAGCTGGGGAGATGCAAGGCTTAGCAAAAGGTATATGGATAAAAAATGCACACGACTGGATGATGAAATCACAAGGCTGTGTTACAAAATTTTTAGTTAATAAAGTTACTTCAATGACAGATGTTACTGGATTTGGATTATATGGTCATTTAAAAAACATCTGTAAATCTTCAAATATTTCAGCTGTTTTAAGCATAGATGAAATTCCTATTCTTGACGGTGCTTTGGAATTATCTTTAAAAGGAGTTAAATCAACAATATTTGACGATAATTTTCAACAAGCTGATATTAATGACATTAATTTAGATAATTTGAGATGGCCATTATTGTTTGATCCACAGACTGCAGGAGGATTATTAGCTTCAGTTCCTAAAAGACATATTTATGAAGTTAAAAAACAACTAAAAAAACTAGGTTTTAGTAGTTCAGTAATTGGAAAATTTGTAAAAGGTGATCCCATCATATCTTTTTAGCCTTATTAAAAATTACGTTTGCTATTTTATTGACATTATTTTTGATATTGGGATTTATGTATATTTCTTTAATTTTGGAAGTTTCCTTATAATTTTCTGAATTTTTATATTTAGGATCATAATGGATTTCTATTAATTCTTTTGAAAGTGTAAAAAAATCTTTTTTTTCTATTAAATTTTTCCAATTATTAATAATTTCAGCTTTATGAAACTCTTTTAATAAATCAATTTTTCTTAATAGGTTATCAGTATCTTTATATAATTCGGGATATTCACTAGATAAAAACTTAGCTCGTAAATCATTATCAGATGAAAGTTCAAAACGAGGAGAAGATTTCATTTCTTTCCATAAAGAAGGTGGGATTTTCAAATAACCGATTTTACTAGATTCAGATTCAATAAAAATTGGGTGTTTAGGATCAAATTTTTTCATTAACTGATAAATTTCGCTTTCAAAGTTTTTTTGGGAAGGTTGTCCATTTGGTTGTGATCCAAAAATTGACCCTTTATGATTTGCCAACTTTTCTAAATCAATAACTTGGGCACCTAATTTACTTAACTCATTAAGCATTAATGTTTTTCCTGTACCTGTATAACCAGAAATAATAAATATGTTAAAAAGTAATTTTTTTTCATATAAAGCATGCACAACATTTTTTCTGTAGTACTTATATCCACCATCTAGAATACTTATATCCCATCCAATCTCATGCAGAACTATCCCAAGTGACTTAGATCTTTGACCACCTCTCCAACAATAAATTAGTGCTTTCCAAGTATTTTTTTTATCCGAAAGTAGTCCGTCTAAGTGTTTAGATATGTTCTCTGAAATATATTTTGCCCCAATTTTTTTTGCCTCAAATTGGCTCTGTTGATTATACATCTTGCCGACAACTTCTCTTTCAAAATCAGATAATACAGGGAGATTTATTGAATTAGGAATATGATCTTCATAATATTCTGTGGGCGACCGGACATCGATAATAGTATCAAAATATACTTTATCTATGTCATCAAATTTACAACTTTTTAATTCCATTTTCTCACATAAAATGAATACTGAATCAGTGCAATTAATAATGATTTACACTATGATATATAAAAATTAAAACTGAAAATATGAATATACTAAAAGAAAAAATAGTCTTTATCTCAGGATCCAGATCAGGTATTGGACGATCCACTGCTTTACTTATGGCAAAAAGTGGTGCTCGACTTTTACTCCACTGTAGAAAAAAAGGTAATTGCTGCGATCTTATACAGGAAATAAATCAAATCGGAGGAGTAGCAAATGAGATATCTGGGGATATATCTGATATATCAACTATTCCAAATTTAGCAAAATCTATTATTGAAATATGGGGTAGAATAGATGTTATGATTAATAATGCAGCAACTATTTCACCAATGGCGATGTTAGGAAACTTGGATTTAGTTGAATTAGAAAAATCAATTAATATTAATTTAACCGCGCAAATAGCACTTATTTCTAAGTTATGGACACCACTATCAAATTCTAAAGGAAAAATAATTAATATACTGTCTGGTGCATCAATAAATCCAAGAAAAGGCTGGTCAAGTTATTGTGCGAGTAAAGCTGCATTTCATATGCTTACAAAACAGATAAATTTAGAAGGTAAAGAAAGTGGGATTAAGTGTTTTGGTTTCTCTCCTGGCCTAGTAAAAACAAAAATGCAGCAAGAGATTAGAACATCTGGAATTAATGAAATTTCTTTTTTACCTGCAAATAATATGATTGATCCTATTGAGCCAGCAAAATGTATATTATCTATTGCCAATGGTGAATTTGATCACCTTGAAGGAGATTTTATGGATATAAGAGATGAGATCTTTAAAAAAATTATTTCAAATAAACTTTTTAACTAACTATCAGGAAGTAACGATGCAAATTAAAAGAGTAATCCTAGCAAAAAGACCTAATGGAGAACCTACGCTTGAGAATTTCAACTTTGAAAGTTTTAATTGTCCTAAATTACAAATAGGAGAAATTTTTGTAAAAGTTTTATGGCTTTCATTAGATCCTTATATGCGAGGAAGAATGGATAATGTTCAATCTTATGCGCCACCTGTTCAAATTGGGGAGCCCATGGAGGGCGAATGTGTTGCAGAAATAATAGATACCAAAAATGAAAATTTTGTAGTTGGTGAATTAGTTGTAGGTAAATTTGGTTGGGTTACACACGCTATTTCCAACGGTTTTGGTTTAAGAAAATTAAAAAGAACAAATATTCCAGAACAGACTGCATTAGGTGTTTTGGGGATGCCAGGCCATACTGCATGGACTGGTTTAAATAAAATAGCCAACGCACAAAAAGAAGAAACCATAATTATATCTGCTGCAGCTGGTGCTGTTGGTAGTTTGGTAGGGCAGCTCGCAAAGAAAAAAGGACTAAAAGTTCTGGGTATTGCAGGCAATGATGAGAAATGTTCTTATGTCAAAAATGAGTTAGGATTTGATAGCTGCATTAACCATAATAAAGTTAAAGATTCCACTGAATTTAGGAATTTAATAAAATCTTTTTGTCCTAATGGAGTAGACATATATTTTGAAAATGTAGCGGGTCAAACTTTAGAGGCTGTCATTCCTAACATGAATGATTTTGGTCGAATTGCTGTTTGTGGTATGATTTCTTGGTATTCTGGAAGGGGTATTGATGAAGCTATGCCTCTACCTAAAGTTTGGCGATCTATTTTAGTCAAAAGATTGAAAGTAAATGGGTTTATTATTTTTGATCATAAGGCAACTTATCCAGAATTTATTGAGGAAGTATCTCCTTTGATACAAAAACAAGAAATCATTTACAAAGAAGATATAAGATTAGGTTTAGAAAATGCACCTTTAGCTTTTCTAGATTTATTAAATGGACGTAATTTTGGTAAAATGTTAGTCAAAGTAAGTAGTTAACTCTCTAGGAAAACTCTGGCATTACCTCTTTAATAAATAAATTTAATGATTTTTTTTGTTCTTCGTGCCCTAAGCCCATACTAGCATAATAGATAAATTCATCGACACCTAAATTTTGATATAATTTAAGCTTTTCTATTATTTCTTCTGGGGTACCAAATAATAGGTTTTTAGAAAGCATTTCAGGATCGTATTGATCCCTACCTTCTAACTCATTCAATGGAATTTGTTTTGTAAATCCGTTTTCAACATCACCAAGATTTTTAAATAAATTTTCGAATTGTCCAAGTACAGTTCTAATGGCATTTAAAGCTTTCTCTTTATCTGCATCATTAGTATATACTGCTGCATGTCGCATCATTGCAAATATAGGTTTAAAACTGGATTTATGATGAGAAATTGCGTCATCTAATTGTTTTTTATAGAGTTCTGCTTCTGAAAATGGTCTAGTGAGGGGCCATGACATTACATTGCATTTATTTTTTACGGCATAATCAAAAGTAATTGGCGATCTTGCTGCTACCCAAACTGGTGGATGAGGTTTTTGAAGAGGTTTTGGACAGGAAGTAGAAGAAGGAAATTCCCAGAATTCTCCTTTATGTTCTACATCTCCTAACCATAACTTTTTTAAAACTGGAAGCATTTCTTGCATATATCGCCAGCCATCTTGTTGCTTGAGATTTGGTTTCATTCTATCAAATTCTCTTTGATAAGCGCCTGAACCAATACCAAACTCTAAACGACCACCACTAATCAAATCTGTAAAAGCTGCTTCTCCAGCAAGATTTATTGGGTGCCAATATGCTGCATTTACAACTGCGGTTCCAAGCCTTATTTTTTCTGTATTATTTGCCCACCAAGTTAATATTTGAAAAGGATTTGGGGCTATAGTCATCTCGATAGCGTGATGTTCAGCCGCCCATACAATATTAAATCCTCCTTGATCAGCCATTTTAACCATTTCAAGGGTATGGTTTTTCACATCTTCCATATTAATGGTATTATCCATTCGTTCTAAATTTACGGCTAGTTGGAATTTCATTAAATATTACCCCCAATAAATCGAAACTCTTATATAATGGTATAAGATTAAATTAATAGTGCAATTAATTTCTTAACTATACACCTGCCGGATTATCTTCAGTTCTACCTAAAGAATTTAAATCTGAGTAACGGTCCCCAATTCGATGGTGAGGTCTACCACTTGTAGCAGCACCTAGAGCTGCAATTAGTTCATTACTAGCAGGTGCGTCATTAATTGAAAATTGAACTGTTAAATAATGTGACCGTCTTCCTGTATCATTTTTATCCATTAATGGTATATAAATAGGTGTATTTGCTGGTCCTCTTATGTTTGTGAAACCCAGATATGATTTAGCTTTAGCTGCTTCTCTTAAATAGTTTCCAAATTTTAATGTATGAATTAAAGCTGATGCATGTTCAATTTCAGAGTCAATTCCTGCGATAGCAGCTTTACCATATGCTTCAATTTTTTCTCCAGATCCAATGATAGAAATCAATTTTTCTGTAAGTAATTTCCCAATTACTGGTGAAATTCTATTAATCTCAGGCATCAAATCTTGAGTAAAATTACCAAACCAAGGATTAGTTACAACAGCAGCGACTCCAACTAGTTTAAGTTCATTAGGTGTTTTTTTCCCCCCTTCAACATTTATAATTTCTTCATAAGTTACTATTTTCCTAATATCTATAATCATTTTTTATTCCACTTGTTATAAAATTAATAAACTTTCTTTACCTTTCCTCGTGTTTCATTTCCTTGATAAATACCAAATTGCCCATGGTGGTATTCATGACAGTATCTTGTCATCATAGTTCTTTCAGCACTATTAACAATTTTCTCATATGGAATTTTATTGATATCATAAGTAACAGTTGTTTTATTACCATTTCCTGAAAATTTTCCATGATAGAATATCATATGTGAATTCACCTCTTTATCTTCATAAACTGAATACAGGAAATCAAGTTTGAACTTTAAGTTAAGACTTTTTAAGTAATCTTCTAAACCTTCTAGATTTTTTTGATTGTTTGTTGATTTAGGTAGGGTAAGGTTTTTATGCCTATCCATAATAAAAAGTATTCTTTTTTTATTTTCTAAAATTGCTCCAATATTTGTGTTCCTATCATTATTTACCATATTAACCAGGGATTCTTCGAAACCTACTGAAAAATAATCACCGTCAAAATATCCTAGTGGTTTACCACCCCTTAATCCAAAATCTTTTATATTTCCTATAATGATGGCATGATCTCCAGCTTCTTGAAAACTTTTCTTTTCACATGAAAAATGGGATAAAACTGATTCTATAATTGGTAAATCTTTATATCCCTTTTTCCATTTAGTAATTTTAAATTTATCAGGACTCTGTGAAGAAAATAAACCTGCAGTAGAGCGTTGGTTTTCACTTAAAACATTAACAGCAAAATATTTACTATCTCTAAAAGTTGTATAACTTTGAGCATTTTTTGAAATACAAACTAGTAACAATGGAGGTTCTAGTGATAGGGAAGTAAAAGAGTTTGCAGTAAACCCCCTTGGCGTTCCATTTTTTTGTCTAGTTGTAACCACAGTCACCCCAGTAGCAAAAGAACTAAAAGCTTTTCGAAGTTTCGAGCTCTCAGATTTTTTTATAACTACTGACTTATAACCAAACACATTCTCTTCGTTATTTTCACCCAATGACGGTGCACACTTAAATGTAGGTTGTGGAAATTCACTAAAATTTAAGGGATTACCAGCTACTTTCCATGGTTTCACATTTTTATTTTCAGGTAATTCTACTTTTTTTATCATTGAACGTTTTTTTACATGAGTATCTTTAAAAATTTCCTTAGCAGTATTGAGAGGTCCAAAAGGCACATATCCACCAAGTAAACTTTCTAATTCTTTATTAGTTTTTGAGGATATCCAATTTTCTAAAATAGAATTAAGCGATTTTGCATTTTCTTGTCTAGATTGTATTGTTTGATATTTCTGACTCTTTGATAATTGTTTATTCCCAATTATCTTTGTTAAAATATTCCAGAAAGAATTATCAACTATTCCTAATGCGATATGTCCATCTTTACTTTTATATATTCCAAATGGAACAAGTAGAGGATGTCCATTGCCTTCAGGTATTGGTATAGTTCCATCGAAATCATGTTGATAAATTATTCTTTCACAAAGACTTAAGACAGCGTCATACATTGATAGATCAATAAATTGTCCTTTTGAAGTTTTTTCGGCTACCCGCAAAGCTGAAATGATACCAAATGACATCATTAGTCCGGAAAATATATCTCCTACACCAGGTCCAACTTTAGTTGGTGTATTTTTGTTTGGACCAGTAATGCCAATAATTCCTCCCATTGCCTGAGCAACAACATCGTAAGATGGCCAATTAACGTAAGGGCTTTCTCCAAATAGTGGATTACCAAATCCACTTATCGCCGCATAAACTAATTTACCATTTAGTTTTTTTAATACGTTATAGCCTAGACCTAATTTATCCATTACACCTGGCCTAAAATTTTCTACCAAAACATCTGCATTTTCTACAAGTGCAAGAAATTTCTCTTTCCCATTTTCTGATTTTAAGTCAATGACAATACTTTTTTTATTTCTGTTAAGACTAACAAAATAACCTGACCATTTTTTTTCTATATCGTTAGATTGAAAGGGGCCAGTTTTTCTACTTGTATCCCCAGTTGGACTCTCAATTTTAATGACCTCAGCACCATGGTCCGCTAGCATCATTGTACAATATGGTCCAGAAAGCATTCTACTTAAATCTAAAACCTTTAAACCTGAAAGAATGCCTTTTTTCATATTATTGTTTTTTTATCTCTAAGAATTGGTTTAAAAAATTTTCTAGTATTTTTCCAAATTGTTTTGGGTCCTCAACTAATCCCATATGTTTTAGATTTTTCATTATTACTAATCTACTATTTAAACACTCGTCGCAAATCCTTTTACTCATATTTGGATTGTTACCAAAATCTTTGTCTCCTGTAACTACTAAAGTTGGGCATAAAATTTTTTTTTCAGGATTTATAATTTCATTGATGTCTTGAGCTAGTACTTTATAAATTTTTGCATATAGATTGGTGTTGTTATTTACAATCCAATTTTTAATAAGATTTATCTTTTGGGGATTTTTTGAAATATAACTATCTGAAAACCATCTTTTAATCGCATCATCTACAGTAGATTTAGGACCTTGTTTTTCCGCTTGTTTAACTCGTTCATCAATGGAGATTTGTTGTTCTAAACTTCTTCTGTGAGGGGAATTTAAAATTACAAGTCCCTCTAAGCTATTTTCAAACATATTAGCAAATTTACGTATTATCATCCCACCTAAAGAAAATCCTATTAATATAGCTTTTTTATACCCAAGATATTTTATTAAATCTTCAATTTGGTTAGCAAACATTTCTAATGACGGAGGGTAAGGTGGGGCGATACTTTTCCCATGTCCATATAAGTCATATTTCAAAATATCAAATTTATTATAGATATCAGTTGGTAGCCACTGCCACATTTGATAATTTAGACCAAATCCGTGTGTAAAAATCAGCAATTTTTTATTTAAATTACCACTGAATTCAAAATAAGTTCCATTTGATTTAATTTTTTTTTTTGACAATTATTCCTACCTCTCATTGAGGCTTGTAAGCAATTACCTCAATTTCAATTTTCACATCCACTAGAAGTTCATTAAGAACTGCTGATCTAGCAGGAGGATTATTTTTGAAATATTGGCTATAAACTTCATTAAATCCAGGAAAATCATTTTTATTACTTAACCATACCATTGATTTGACAACATCATTTAGTGTACACTCAGCTAAACTCAGAGTTTTCTCAATATCCTTAATTACTGCAGTTGTTTGTTCTTCTATAGTACCTGATGTCATAACCTTTCCATCTTTCATTGGTACTTGTCCAGTACAAAAAATGTAATCACCAGCTCTTACAGCTCTGGAAAGTGAAAGTTTTCTACCATTAATAATGATAGGTTCTCCAAGAGAAATTTTTTCCTTCATTTTTTTATCCGATTATATTTAATTTATTTAACTCAAATTAATTTCTGAACTATAGTAAATTTATTGATCATTCAAAAGAAGAATCAATTTTAATTTTATATTAGAGGTTTGAAAATGACTGAAGTTAAAAAATATAAAATGCTTATTAATGGTAGTTGGACATCAGGTTTTGAAAATAATTTTTTTGATAGTTTAAATCCATTTACCGGTAAAACATGGTCTAGCATACCATCTGCAAGTAAAAAGGATGTAAATTTTGCTGTTGAGTCAGCTCACTATGCTTTTTCTGATGGACCTTGGTCAAAAATGACACCTACACAAAGAGGTTCTTGTTTAAGAAAATTAGCTTTGCTCTTAAGTGAAAAATCAGAAAAATTGGGGAAAACAGAGACTATTGATACTGGCAAAATGCTTAAAGAGACTCGTTGGCAAGCTAAATACATTTCTGAATTTTTTCAATTTTATGCAGGTTGTGCCGACAAAATAAGTGGTGAAACTTTACCAATTGATAAACCTGATTTATTAGTTTTAACAGAGAGAGAACCTCTTGGAGTAATAGCAGCTATTGTTCCGTGGAATTCACAATTATTTCTAGTTGCCGTAAAGCTTGGCCCAGCACTTGCTGCTGGGAATACGGTTGTTTTAAAAGCTTCAGAGCATGCTTCAGCTGCTATGTTGGAATTTGGAAAATTAATTGAAATGGCAGGGTTTCCTCCAGGTGTTGTAAATATTATTACAGGACATGGTGATCCTTGTGGAAAAGAATTAACCTCGCATCCCCTTGTGTCACGTGTTTCATTTACTGGTGGTCCAAAGTCAGCACAAAATATCATTCACAATAGTGCTAATAATTTTGCAGAAGTTTCTTTAGAACTTGGTGGTAAATCTCCTTTTATTGTTTTTGATGATGCCAACATTGAAAGTGCAGTGAATGGATCTATTGCTGGAATATTTGGTGCATCAGGACAAAGTTGCGTTGCAGGTTCTAGACTTTATCTTCATGAAAAAATTGCAGATCAATTTTTGGATAAAATGTTAAAGGTTGTGAACTCCATAAAACTTGGTGATCCATTGGAAGAAGATACTCAAATGGGGCCACTATGTACTTTAAATCAAATTGAAAATATTGAAAGAGAAATAAATTTTTCTAAAACTGAGGGTGCTGAAATTTTATGTGGTGGTGAAAGACCTTCAAGTCTTCCAGGTTTTTTCTTTAATCCAACAATAATTTCATGTCCAAAACAAACGCTAAAAATTGTCGATACAGAGCTTTTCGGACCAGTATTAAGTGTTCTTACCTTTAGGGATGAGCAGGAAGTTATTAAACTTGCAAATGACACAAAGCATGGTTTAGCAGCTGGAATTTTTACTGAAAATAGTGCTCGTTCACTTAGGGTAGCTAGATCCATTAGAGCAGGAATAGTATGGGTAAATACTTATAGAGTTGTTTCGCCCATTGCTGAGTTTGGAGGATTTAAAGGTTCTGGTTATGGAAGGGAAAGTGGATTTCAAGCAATGTATGATTATACACGTCCGAAAACCATTTGGTTAAATACTTCTAATGCATCTATGAGTAATCCATTTATTATGAGATAAATTTAACAAAAAATTATTTAGGAGAATATTGTGTCTAGTGGTGTTGAAGTTAAAAAAGTTGGTAGAGTTTTAGAAGTTTGTTTAAACAAACCAAAAGTAAATGCAATAAATGTAGAGATGAGTCAGGATTTAGGTAATGCATTTGCCGAACTTAGAGATAATAAAGATCTTTGGGTAGGAATTTTAACCGCAAAAGGTAATAAAATTTTTTCAGCTGGGTGGGATTTAAAAGCTGTAAATTCTGGCGAAATGTCACTGGAAAACTGGTGGGAAAATGCTGATTATGGAGACGGTGGTTTTGCAGGATTAACTGAAAACTGGAATTTGAATAAGCCTGTTATTGGTGCTTTGAATGGATTAGTGATTGGAGGGGGATTTGAATTAGCATTAGGATGTGACTTACTTATTGCTTCTGAACATGTTGAATTTGGATTGCCTGAAATGCCACTCGGCATTGTACCAGATGCTGGTGCGTTGCAAAGACTACCAAGATGTATTCCCTATAATGTAGCGATGGAAATGTTCCTTTTGGGTAGGCGAATGTCCGCAATAGAGGCAAAAAATTTTGGATTGGTAAATAAAGTTGTAAAACATGAAAATTTGATTGATCAAGCTTACAAATGGGCTAATCAAATTGCAAATTCAGCTCCTTTAGCGATGCAAAGTGTAAAGGAAGTTCTTCGATCTATTGAATGTGTCCCTTTAGAGAAGGCATTTTCTAAAATGAGAAATGATGATTTAGAAATATATAAGAAAATGCTTAGCTCAGATGATGCTAAAGAAGGTATTGCAGCATTTGTTGAAAGAAGGGATCCAAATTTTAAGGGTGAATAATGGACTATATTGATAGAAATCATGTAAAAGTAGTCGGAAGTATTGGTGCTGGCCCTATTGGTGCTGGATGGGTTGCATATTTTTTATCGCAAGGATTGTCTGTAAAAGCTTACCTTCATGATAAATCAGAAGAAATTAGTTTTTACTCAATGCTTAGAACTGCATGGGTTTCACTAAAAAAGTTATATAAAGTAACAGAGTTAGATAAAACTGATCTAAAGATTTTTTTTAATTTACCTGAAGCAATTAAAAATGTTGATTTTATTCAAGAAAGTGCACCTGAAATTCTAAGTTTAAAACAAAATTTATATAAAGAATTAGGTGAAATCGTTCCCAAAAATGTAATTATATGTTCTTCGACTTCTGGAATGAAAATGACTGATATACAAGCTTTGTGTAAAACACCTGAGAGAACTGTAGTAGCTCATCCTTTTAATCCTCCATATTTGCTGCCATTAGTAGAAATTGTAGGTGGAAAATACACAAATGAAAAAGCAGTCAAATGGGTATATGAATTCTATAGTTCAATAGGAAAATCTCCTCTTATATTAAAAAAAGAAATTCCTGGCTTTGTTGCTACTAGACTTCAGGAAGCTTTATGGCGTGAGGCTTTGCATATGGTTAACAATAATGAAGCAACGCCTGAACAAATAGATATTGCTTTGATGCATGGTCCAGCTCCAAGAATGGCTGTTCAGGGTCAATGCTTAGCTTTTCATGTAGCATGTGGAGAAGGAGGAATGGCTACAAATTTGGATCAATTTGGACCGGCATTAGAATTACCTTGGACTAGATTAAAAGCTCCAGAGCTTACAAAAAAATTAAGAGATAAAATGGTTGTTGGTTGTGAAGATATTATTAAAGGCAAGAAATTTGAAGATCTTGCTTCAGAAAGAGACAAAAAAATTGTTGAGATTATCAAAATTCAAAGAAAGTAAAAATAAAAATAGGTTGAGCTTGGAGGAAAAAAAATGAATTTCGAAGTCGTTCTTACCTGTGCCGTCACAGGAGCAGGAGACACAGTAGGAAAAAGTAATAAAGTACCTATTACAGCAAAAGAAATTGCAGATGATGCTATAAAATCTGCTAAAGCTGGAGCTACTTCGGTGCACCTGCATGTTAGAGATCCGATAAGTGGTAAGGGTTCAAGAGATCCAAAATTATTTAAAGAAGTCGTTGATAGAATAAGAAATTCTTCTGAGGATGTTATCATCAATTTAACTGCGGGAATGGGCGGAGATTGGGTTGTTAATGAAAATAATTTAAACAAACCTGGAATAGGTACAGATATGATTAACGCTGAAGAAAGGTTGGCCCATGTAAAGGAATGTTTGCCAGAAATTTGCTCGTTAGATTGCGGTACTATGAATTTTGGCAATGGTAATGAAATATATATTTCAACACCTCCTTTCCTAAGGGAGATGGCAGCTCTTACAAAAAAATGGGGTGTAAAACCTGAATTAGAAGTTTTTGATCTTGGTCATATTAGATTTGCAAAAGAAATGATAAAAGAGGGTTTAATAGAAAACCCTCCATTATTTCAAATATGTCTTGGTATTCCATGGGGTGCAGAACAAACTGTAGATACTATGAAAGTTATGAAAGATCATTTGCCTTCAGATTGTTATTGGGCAAGTTTTGGGATTTCACGTATGCAAATGCCAATGGTCGCTGCATCAGTTGCCATGGGAGGAAATGTAAGAGTAGGTTTAGAAGATAATTTATATTTACAAAAAGGTGTTTTAGCGTCAAATGCTGATTTAGTTTCTAGAGCAAAAGAAATCATTGAATTAATGGGAGCCCGTATTCTAAGCCCTAATGAGGCAAGAACCAAATTTAATCTCAAAAAGCAGGGAACTTAGTTTTTAAAGAAGGAATATAGAAATTGGATCAAATGACTAGTCAAGAAAATTCGCTTATTCTAAATACTGCTAGAAAGTTTTTGGAAGAAGAAATTTATCCACATGAAGAAACTGTTGACAAAATTGGTCAAGTACCAATCGAATTAGGAAAGCAAATAGAAAAAAAAGCAAAAGAAGTAGGACTTTTTTCTGCAAATCTTCCCATAGAAGTTGGTGGAGGTGGTCTTGATTATAGATCTATGTGTGTTCTTGAAAGAGAGTATGGTAAAACCACACATGCTTTACATTCTTGGATTGCAAGACCGACTGAAATTCTCTTGGCATGTAATGATGAGCAAAAAGAGGAATATTTATATCCGTGTGTTAAAGGTGATAAAAGAGAATTATTTGCTTTGACGGAACCTGAAGCAGGTTCTGATGTTATGGGAATGAAATCTAATGCTATAAAAAAAGGTGATGATTGGATTCTGAATGGATCAAAACATTTTATTTCTGGTCCATGTTTGCCAGATTTTGCAATAGTTTTTGCAGCTACTGGTGAAGATAAAACTTCAAGGGGATCAAGAAAAAGAATTACAGCTTTTTTAGTCAACCGTGGACTTAAGGGATTTGAAATAAAAGAGGGAACAAAATGTGTAAGTTATAGAGGATATAAAACATTTGCCTTGAATTTTGATGATGTAAAGCTTTCTTCTAATATGATTTTAGGAGAGGAAGGAAAAGGTCTGGAATTATCTGGAAAATGGTTGGGAATGGGAAGAATATGGGTTGGTGCCTCCTGCTGTGGAAAGGCAGAAAGAATGATGCAACTTTCAAGTGAATGGGCGGCTCAAAGAAAACAATTTGGACAACCTATAGGAAAATTCCAAGCTGTAAGTTTTAAGTTAGCAGATATGGCTCTTGGTTTGCGAGCAGCTGATTTATTAGTTAAAGATGCAGTAGAAAAAGCTGAAAGAAGTATGATGAAGGATGAGGATGCAGCAATGGTAAAACTCTTTTGTTCTGAAATGGTCAATAAAGTGGCAGATGATACAGTTCAAATTTATGGTGGAATGGGACTTATGGAGGAAATGCCTATTCAAAGACTATGGCGAGACAGTCGTCTTGAAAGGATTTGGGATGGAACATCTGAAATTCAAAGGCATATAATTTCTAGATCTATTCTAAGACCCCTTGGGGCATGAAAGAATTAAGATATAAAAACATTGGTCGACTTATTAATCCATCTCAGATTGCATTCATCGGTGGATCTGATGCTGAAATTGCAATCAATGAAGCAAAGCGTAGGGGATTTAGAGGTTCAATTTGGCCAGTGAATCCAAAAAGAGATTATATTGCTGGATATAAATGTTATAAATCAGTAATAGATCTGCCATATGGACCTGATGCAGTATTTTTAGCAATTCCTGCATCTAAAATAATAAATACCGTAGTTGAACTTAATTCTATAAACGCTGGTGGAATTGTTTGTTATTCTGCAGGTTTTAAGGAAATAGGGAAAAATGGTCTTTATTTGGAACAGCAGTTAATCAAATCTCTAGAAGATATGGTTTTAGTAGGACCAAATTGCTATGGAATAATTAATTATCTAGACAAAAGTGCTCTTTGGCCATTTGCACATGGTGGGTTTTGCCCAGGTTTTGGGGCGGCTATTATAACGCAAAGCGGAATGTTATCCTCCGATATAACTATGAATCAACGTTCCTTACCTCTTACTCACATGATATCTCTTGGTAATCAAGCATCTTTAAAAAACACTGACTTTATCAGTTACTTAATCAATAAAAAAGAAGTAAGAGCATTCGGTCTTCATGTTGAAAGTATTGAAAATATTTCAGAATTTGAATTAACTGCCAAAAAGGCAATAGAAGCCCAAAAACCTATAGTAGTATTAAAAACAGGAAAATCTAAGATTGGTGCCACCTTAACAAAAAGTCATACTGGTTCAATTGCAGGTTCTGACAAAGTTTATAATTCTTTCTTTGAAAAATTAGGGATAATAACTGTTAATACTCCTTCTGAATTAATAGAAACTCTTAAATTCATTTGTATTTCAGGGATTCCAGAAGGTAGAGAATGTTCTGCTTTTACCTGTTCTGGGGGTGGTGCAGCTATGGTTGCAGATATTGGTGATACTTTGGATATAAAATTTTCAAAAATTCCTAAAAATAGTATAAACACAATATCTTCTCTACTACCAGAAATTGCTTCCATATCAAATCCACTTGATTATACAACTCCAATTTGGGGACAGAAAAAAATTACAAAGCCACTATTTAATGAAGTAATTAAATCTCTTAAACCTGACTTTTCTATTTTAATACAGGATTATCCCTTGCAAGGATTAGATGAAACAAAGATTTATTACTTAAATGATGCAATTGGTTTTTCTGAAGTAATCAGCAAGCAAAAAATACCAGGCGCAATAATATCAACCATATCTGAAAATATTGATAGTGAAACAAGGGAAAAATTAATAACTCATGGAGTAGCACCTTTGCAGGGAATTGGGGATGGTCTGGTAGCAATAAACAAAGTAATTAATTGGTTTAAGAACAAAAAGAATATCAATAAAAAATTGATATTTAAATCCAAAAAAATAGAGAAATTGCGAAATATTAGTTACTTAGATGAATTTGAGGCAAAGAAAATTTTATTATCAAAAAATATTTTAATTCCTAATTCAATTAAGTCTTCAAGCATTAAGGTATTAAAAAAAGCAAAAGAAATAGGTTATCCGATTGTATTAAAAGCCCTAAGCAAAGATTTAATTCATAAAACTGAACATAGTGCTATTAAAACTAATATTATTAATGAAATGAAATTAAAAAAAGCATTAGATGATATGAAATCTAATTTACATAAAAATTTTCCAAATTTTAATACTGATAATTTTCTTATAGAAAGAATGGAACCTGAACCTATTTGTGAATTAGTTGTAGGAATTAAAAGGGATAAAGTTTTTGGCATAATTGTTACAATTGGTGCTGGTGGAATTTTTGTAGAGTTGTTTAAAGATTTCAAAATCATGGTAGGTTCCGTAACTCAAAAAGAAATTATGGACAACTTAATGTCATTAAAAATAAGTACAATTTTAACCGGATATAGAGGATCTAAAAAAACGAATATTAATAATATTGTCCAATTTATAAATACTTTACTATCATTAATGAAGGATCCAACTCTTAAGATTACAGAAATCGAAATTAATCCAGTATTTGTATATGAAAACCATGTAAAAGCTATTGATGCAGTTATTGCAGTTGGAAATTAAGTTTAAATAGCAAAGTTAATTATTTAAATTTCTTCTTGGTACATTTTTTATTATAATCTAGATTATAATAGATGATTTGTTTTTTGGAAATTGATGAGACCATTTGAAGGAATAAGAGTTCTTGATTTAACCCATGTTTTTGCAGGTCCTTTTTGTACGTTTCAATTAGCTGTAATGGGAGCAGAAGTTATTAAAATTGAGTCTCCAGATATACCTGATATGATGAGAGACGAAGGTAATTTTGATGATCTTAATGAATTAGGATTGAGTAATTTTTATATATGTCAAAATAGTGAAAAAAAATCATTATCTCTAGATTTAAAAAATAATGAAGATAGAAGTTTCTTCTTTAAACTTTTGGATACAGCAGATGTTTTAGTACAAAATTACTCGGGTAATTCTATAGCTGATTTGGGTCTTTCCTATAAACAATTAAAAAAAATCAATCCTAGATTGATCTATTGTTCAATGACAGGTTTTGGAAGAACTGGACCAAAGTCAGAACATCCAGCTTATGATCATGTAATACAAGCATTTTCAGGATTAATGGAATTAAATGGATTGAAGTCAACAGGTCCTCTACGTGTTGGACCAGCTGTTGTGGATTACGGAACAGGAATTCATGCTGCTTTTGCTATTTCTTCGGCTCTTTATAGAAGACAAATAACTGGTAAAGGCATAGAAATTGATGTTTCAATGCTAGACGCAGCACTAATGCTCATGACCTCCACGGTTTCAGAAACAATTGCAACGGGATTATCCAAACCTAGCTATGGTAATGATCATCCCGATTATGCCGGATACGGTGCCTTCAAAGCAAGTGACAGAGATTTTGTGATTGGTGCTTTTACTAAAAAACAAATGCAAAATTTGTTCAGGGCAATCGATTTAGACGATATAGCTAATGAAATAGCATTTATGAGTAAGAAAGAGATCAAAAAAAATAAAAAAAAGTTTAAGAAAATGATATCTCAGGTTGTCATTAAAAATACTGCTGACTATTGGGAAGAAGTATTAAATAAATATCATGTTCCAGCTTCAAAAATTCGCACCCTTTCGGAAGCATTGGATAGTGAACAAATTAAATCAAGATCAGTACTTCAAAGTTCTTTCCTAAATAATAATGCAAATGCCAAAAAGCTTCCTACTACTGCTTTTTGCTACTCTGATGGTTCTCCAAAGATTACAGAATCTGCTAAAAAAATAGGTGAAAACAATAAAGACTTTGGAATGAAACCACTAAAATCTTAATTTTTTGCAAATAAAATGCGTGTTTAACCATTGTTTTTATTATATTTTTTTAAAAATTGCTTTTTTTTTACTTTTTACTGTTGTCAATAAAGGGTTGAAACACTTACAATACTTATATTGAACTATAGTTTGCTATTTGGTGGCAAAGTTAATCTATTTGGAGGATAATTAATGAGTCTTAGAAAAAAAGGCCCAAAAATATTGGGTGATTTTGAGTTTTCAGATTTAAAGCTTCAGCAGCAGGAGGAGATTATTAATGCTGTTAGAAAAGGAGCAACAAGAAGAGATATTATGACCTGGATGATGGCAGCAGGAGCTACTGCTACTACCGGTGGAGCAATTTTTTCTAGTGCATCTACAGTATGGGCAAATACACCAAAAAGAGGTGGTAGACTTGTCTGTGCAGGTGATCAACACGGACCAGCTGACACCCTAGATCCAATTTTATGTACTGCTTCAGTTGATTACTGGAGGGGCAGGATGTTCTATGGTAAATTAGTAAGATTAAAAGATGATCTAAGTTGGGAACCAGAGTTAGCAGAGGAAGTCATAGTTAATAGCGATGCTACTAAATGGACTTTTAAGATAAGAAAAGGTGTTGAATTTCATAATGGTCATACACTTAACGCCGATGATGTAATCTATACACTTTCAAGACATTTAGGAGAAGATTCTAAGTCTATTGGTAAGTCACAAATGGATATGATTTCAGAGCTTAAGAAAATAAATGAGCATGAGGTTGAAGTTAATTTATCTTCTCCAAACGCTGATTTGGTTAACTCTTTAGGAACATTCCACTTCAATGTTATTCAAGATGGTACAACAGATTTCTCCACAGCCAACGGAACTGGACCATACAGATGTAAAGAATTTAAACCAGGTGTTAGAACTGTAGGTACTCCATATGAGAATTGCTGGCATGGACCTGGTTATCTTGATGAAGTCGAACATTTCGGTATAGGCGATCCTGTTGCTAGATTAAATGCGTTTTTAGCAGGTGATGTAGATATGATGGTCAACCTTCCTGGAAAAGCAGTTAAGGAAGTAGAGGCAGCAGAAGGAAAAGATGTTTGGTCTATCCAATCTGGTAGATATACTAGCATTGTTGCTCACCAAGGCGTTTCACCTTCTAACAACAGAGATTTGGTTAGAGCTATGCAGATGTGTATGGATAGAACAAGAATTGTTAAGGGTGAGTTGAAAGGCTACGGAAGCGTTGGAAACGATCAGCCAATTAATAAAGCCTATTTCGATTTTAGTCCGGATATTCCGCAGCGTGAATTGGATCTGGATAAAGCTAAATACCATTTTGAAAAATCTGGTATAGGATCTACTACAATTCCAATAATTGCAGCAGAAGTGTCTCAAGCTGCAACCTTTCAGTGTTTAGCTCTTCAAAGAGAAGCCAAAAAAATTGGTATGAACATTGACGTTCAAAAGGTTACAACAGATGGCTACTGGGGTGCAGTATGGATGCAAGGTTCTCCTTTTAATGTTACAACCTGGAACATGAGACCTACAGCTAATATTATGATGACACTAGCTTATAAGGGTGACTCAAATTGGAATGAAACATTTTGGAAGAGTGAAAAATTTGATAAGACTTTAGTAGATGTTAGAGGTGTAACGGATGCTGGTCAAAGAAAACAAATGTATCATGATCTTCAAATGGATATTCACGAAAATGGTGGGTCAATCACTCCTGCTCACCTTAATTATACTGATGCTGTTGCTTCAAACATTAAAGGATTAACTCATGTACCTTTAAATAATTGGGGCGGTGCTGAGGCACCTCCTTATATGTGGAAAGATGCATAATTAAATCTAAGCACAATAATGGGGGCATATTTTTTGCCCCTATTTCTTTCCAGCTTTTTTTAATATATGAATTTTAATTTATAAAAGTATATTCTGGAATATATTTAATGTTTCCATTAATTCTAAAAAAAATAGGAGCTGGTCTCCTCACTACCTTAGGTGTCTCGATAGTCATTTTCTTGGGTACTAATGCTCTCCCAGGTGATGCTGCACAAATTAGATTAGGACAAGCTGCAGATGAGGCTTCACTAAAAGCTTTAAGGGAAGAATTAGGCTTAAATTATCCTTTATATCAGCAATATTTTAGATGGTTAATAAGTTTTATAAGTGGGGATTTTGGCACTTCACTAGCTAGTGGCAATGTAACTATTGCTCAATTAATATCAGATAGATACGAAAATACCTTAATTGTAAGTTCATTAACAGCTATGATTGGTGTACCTATATCTGTTGGATTAGGAATTGTTGCGGCTATGTTCCCAGGGACACTATATGATAGAATTTTAACATTAGGTTCGGTAACATTAGTTGCTGCTCCTGAATTTTTTACTGCAACTTTAATGGTTTTATTTGTTGTTTTTTTTCTAGGAATAGGTAATGCAGTAGTTGTAGGATCTATTGATGATAAAAATTTAGTTGAGCTTATTACTCACTTTATATTACCAATAACTACTCTTTGTTTAGTAATAGCTGCACAACTCATAAGAATGACAAGAGCTGCCGTTCTTAACGTAATGAATTCTCCATATATCGAAATGGCAATTCTTAAAGGAATACCTAGAAGAAGAGTTGTTATGAGACATGCTTTATTGAATGCTATAGGACCAATAGTAAATGTTATTGCTATAAATTTAGCATATGTAGTCACGGGAGTTATAGTGATAGAAGTCTATTTTGGATATTCAGGATTAGCGACACTTATTGTACAAGGAGTTCAAACAAGAGACTATATACTTATCCAAACACTAGGAATGATTTTTTGTGCAACATATGTAATTCTCATGATGATAGCAGATCTAGCATCTATCTTATCTAATCCAAGATTAAGGCATCCAAAATGAGTAAAGGTAAAAATAATGAAGATAGACATTATGTTGCTCCTTTTAGTAAGGAAGTAAGTTTTGATGAACTTCAAGATGCTCCCCCAAGTGGTAAGTTTCGTCTTTCTATCACCGGAAAATTAGGAGTAATCGTACTAAGCTTTTGGTTATTTGTGGCTATTTTTGGACAATTTCTAGCTCCATATGAAGAAAATGATCTACCTTTTCCAGACGATTATTCTGAGTTTCAAAAACCTAGACCAGGTGCATGGTTAGGTACAGATGTTGATGATCGAGATATTCTTTCAAGAGTAATGTATGGAGCCGGACGAACTATTGGTATATCATTGGCTGGAGTTTTGATTGCTTACATTATTGGTGTAACCTTGGGAATTGGATCTTCTATTGCAGGACCAAAGATTGATCAATTATTGACACAATTTTTTAATATTATGTTGGCTATTCCTACTATTATGTTTGGCCTGGTTGTTGTGGCTGCTATTGGATCTTCAATACCTGTACTTATATTTACCGCTGGCGCAATTTTTTCCCCTGTAGTTTTTAGATTATCTAGAGCACTTGGAATGGAAATAATGGTTATGGATTTTGTAGAAGCAGCAAAAGTAAGGGGTGAAGGATATAGATGGATAATATTTAAAGAGATTTGGCCAAATGCTGCAATGCCTCTGATTTCAGATTTTGGACTTCGATTTATTTATGTCATTCTTTTTGTTTCAAGCTTGAGTTTTTTAGGACTTGGCGTTCAACCACCACTAGCTGACTGGGGCTCGATGGTAAGAGAAAATTTAGGTGCTTTACAGTATGGTGAGTCAGTAGTACCAATTTTAGCTCCTGCAATTGCAATAGCTTCTTTGACAGTAGGTATTAATCTTATAGTAGATGATATATCAGCACATGCAGGTGGTAAATTGTCAGGGAGACTCTAAAAATTGAGAAAAGTAGTTTTCGAAGCAAAAAATCTTTGTATTAGCGCCGTAAGAGATGATGGTATTGAACTGCCAATAGTGAAGGATATTGACTTTCAAGTTAGAGAAGGTGAGGTAGTTGCACTAATTGGTGAATCTGGATCTGGAAAGACAACAATTGCTCTATCATCTTTAGGATATTGTAAACCAGGTCTAAAAATTAGTGGAGGACAAACTTCGCTGTTCGATCAAGATTTAACTAAAATGAATATAGATGAGTTAAGGCAAATAAGAGGTGAAAAAGTAGCTTATCTTGCTCAAAGTGCGATAGCAACTTTCAATCCAGCTTTAAAAATTAATGAGCAAGTAACAGAATCTGCTGTAATTCATGGATCAAAAACCCAAATTGAAGCTAATGAATTTGCTAAAGGACTGTATCACTCTTTAGATTTACCAAATCCAGAACATATTGGGGCAAGATATCCTCATCAAGTATCAGGTGGACAGTTGCAGCGTCTTATGGCTGCAATGGCATTGTGCGGCGAACCTTCATTATTAGTTTTAGACGAACCTACAACAGCATTAGACGTTACAACTCAAATTGAAGTATTAAAAGCTTTTAAAAAAGTTATAAGAGAACGTGGTGCAGCTGCAATTTATGTGACTCATGATTTAGCAGTAGTAGCACAAATTGCAGATAGAATAGTAGTTTTATACAACGGTGATATACAAGAAAAAGGTTCTGCAAATGACGTTATTTCTAAACCAAGGCATCCCTACACAAAAAGACTAATGAAAGCGGTTCGACCTTTACCGGCTGCGGGGAAAAAAACTCAAGCAAATAAAACTGACAAAGTTATTCAAATTAAAGGTGTTTCTGCAGGTTATGGTGGAGATGTAATGTCAAAACCAAAAGAGATAATTTTAAAAGATATAAATCTAGAACTATCTAGAGGTGAAGTTCTTGGAATTATTGGCGAATCTGGCTCTGGAAAATCTACTCTCGCAAGAGTTATTGCTGGTTTATTACCCTCTTTTAAAGGAGAAATTTTATTAGATGGTGAAAAATTAAAGCCAAGACTTGAAGAAAGACCAAGATCTGAACTAAGAAAAATTCAGTTTGTTTATCAAATGGCTGATACTGCTATAAATCCTAAACAAACCATTGGTAATATTCTAGGAAGACCTCTTGAATTTTATCTTGATATGTATGGAAATAAGAAGAAAGAAAGAGTTTTAGAATTATTGGATATGGTTGAACTTCCAAAAGAATTTTATACTAGGTATCCTCATGAATTATCTGGAGGTCAGAAACAAAGAATAAATTTAGCAAGAGCTTTAGCTGCAGAACCAGAGGTTTTATTGTGTGATGAGGTTACATCGGCATTAGATAGTATTGTTGGTGCAAATGTAATCGAATTACTTCGAGGTTTAAGAAAAAATTTGGGCGTTTCTTTTGTGTTTATAAGTCATGACTTGTCGACAGTTTCAGCCTTTGCTGATAGCATTGCAGTAATGTATAAAGGAGTTATAGCAGAAAAAGGCTCAGTTCATAAAGTTCTCTCTCCTCCATCACATCCATACACAGATCTTCTTATCTCGTCAGTTCCAGAATTAAGGGTTGGTTGGTTAGAAGATGCAGATAAAAATATACAGACAGCTAAAACTCTATTAGAAAAAGAAGATATAATATAATATCTAGGAAAATTATAAATATCGATATTTTCATTTTTATTTGAGGTTAAAATCAAACACTTCTTTAATAGTAGCCAGTATCAAAGTGTTTTTTTATTAATTACTGGCGGATTTTTATTAGCCTTTCAAGATTCTCTAGTAAAATTTGCAGCTGATTGGACATCTTTTTGGCAATTTCAGACTTTACGGTCTTTATTCAATTTAATTCTTTTAATAATTTTACCATCCTTTTTTGGTTCTAAATTTTCAAAACTCATCCCAAAGAATATTCCTATAGTTGCATTTCGAACATTATTTTTAGTCTTATGCATGTTTTTCTTTTTTTGTGCAGCCCCTAAACTAACAGTAGCTGAAATGGCAACAGGTTTATATACTTATCCAATTTTTGTTGTGATTTTTGCTTTTTTATTTCTCAAAGAAAGTATTAACAAATTAAAGTTATCAGCACTTTTTTTTGGAATTATGGGTGCTTTGTTTGTATTGAAACCTTGGGATATTAATTTTTCAATTTTTCAAATTTTTCCTGTTATAGCAGGTTTTTTTTATGCATGTAATTTGTTTGTTTTAAGAAAATATTGTTCAAATGAAAGTCCTTTAGCCATGACTTTTACTGTAGCTATAGGTTTTATATTATCAGGATGCATTGGTATATTTGTTACTGATTATTTTATATTAGATCAAAGTCTTAAAGATAAGTTCCCATATATTTTAATTGGTTGGCCGGAATTAACTTTTTTTGCTTTTTTTATAGCGGTAGTAGCGTCTTTTTTCAATTTATCTGGGAACTTATGTCTAGTAAAAGCTTATCAAACATCTGAAAGCTCTTTTTTAGCTCCACTTGATTTTTTATATTTAATTTTCGCAATTTTTTGGGGTAAAATAATATTCAATACCTTACCTGATACCTTGGGTTTATTTGGAATATTCCTTATACTTATCTCTGGAGTAATAGTAGCAATCCAGGCCAGTAGAATAAAACAAGAAACGATCTAATTTATAAATCCTAATTTCAATTACTGAAATTCTAAACGAATACTGTTTCCATCTTCATCAATTGACGGTACTTTTATTGATAATTTACTGGAAGTTTTTATAGGCAATGCAGCAATTGAAACATACTCATTACTGATAAGGGCATTTTCATTTTTTAAAAGTTTATGATTTGATAAATCTGAAGTATTATTAAGAAGAGCATTTGCAATACCTTCAGAATCTAATTTTTTTTGAATCTCTTTTTTGGTATATTTTAAAAAACAGCTATTAATTATTTCATCTAATTCATTTCTATTTTTATACCTATTTGGATTATCTTGAAATTTTGGATTTTTGAACAAAGTTTTGTTCTTAAGTATTTTTTTGCAAAAGACTTCAAATTCTCTATTATTTTGGATTGATATTAATATTTCGTCATTATTTTTACATTTAAAAGTTCCGTAAGGTGCAATAAAAGAATGTTTCATTCCATTCCTTTTGGGGGTACCACCCATATATCTATGAGCTAACAAAGGCATATTCATCCAATCAGCCATAACATCGAACATTGATATTGAAATTGAAGCACCTTTCTTTGTTTTACTTCTTTGAATTATCCCTCTTAAAATAGCTGAATAAGCAGTAAGACCTGTGGATAAATCAGTAATTGATATACCAACTTTTGATGGATATTTCTCTGTCCCAGTAACCGAACATAAACCACTTTCTGCTTGAATTAAAAAATCATATGCTTTTTTTGAATGTGCTAATTTAGAATTACCATATCCAGTAATTTCACAAAAAATTAGTTCTGGATTTAAGGTTTTAACTTGTTGATAATCTAGTTCTAGTTTCTCTAATGAACCAGAAGTTAAGTTTGACAAAAATACATCAGCCTTTTTAAGCATATTTTTAAATATCTTTTTGTCAGTATTATTTTTTAGGTTTAAAGAAATTGATTCTTTTCCCCTATTTAGCCATGCAAAGATTGCACTTTTTCCATTTATACTATTATCGTAAGAACGGGCGAAATCACCTTCGGGTCTTTCAACTTTTATCACCCTAGCACCAGCTGAAGCCAATAGAAGGCCACAATATGGCGCAGCTACTGCTTGCTCCAGTGAAATTATTAATAAATCTGAAAGCTCATCATCTAAAGACATGTATTGATATTTACCATATAAAAAAAATTGTTGTAATAAAATTTAAATAGGAAATAAAAAAAATGTCCAAATAAGAAAGTGAGGGGACTATTTGGACATTTAGTTATTTATAGGAGAAGACTTATCTTCGTTCGTAATTTAAAAAAATTATTTTTTATTTGTAAATTAAAATAAAATACAAAAATTCTAAAAACTCAAAATTGATGAAATTTTGAACAAATTTTTTAAATTTTACTAATTTTTATTATAAATAATCAAATGAAATTTTGTTTCAATCGATATGCAAATAACTATTTATTTTTTTTAAGTGATAGACCATCTTTTTGAAAATTTTACCAAAACCTACTAACTTATCCTTAATACCTGCACGTCTTAAACAACTCCAAAACTGTGCTTGATTTGAGGTTATTACGGGCTTGCCAGTTATTTTTTCAATTTCCTGAGCTACTTCTAGAGAACGAATCCCTCCGCATGAAAGAAATATTGCTTCAGCGTCCGGGACGATCTAGTTGCAGTGCAAACTTTTTCCAGTAGTTTGGTGTTACTCGACCAAATTCTATTCCTGTTTTTAAGTTAAGGCCTTGTATGTCAAGTACTTCAAAACCTTTATCGTATAAGGAATTGAGTCTCAGCAGAATTGATTTCATCAAGGTAAGGTGTTCCAACAACCAATTTTTGTATTTTGAGCTCCCGTCAGTGCATCTACTACTCCGGAAACTAAGCACATTGGTCCTGCCCATGGTGCACCCTTTTTTATTTCCTGATAAATTCTTTTTTCTCCAATAACAATGGATCCACTTGTGCAGCTATAACTTATAACATTTGGCTTAGTATCAGGCTGAATACAGTGCCTGCCGCTTCGGCCATATGGTCAATATGTCGTGATAAAGTTTCATTTGTTGTGAAGTCGTCAGTTTTCAATCTAGTGATATGAACACCTACTCCTCGAGGAGCCATTTCAAAAAGATCACTTTCGGACGCAAGATCAGTTGACATTAGAGATAAATCCTAGTCTCGCACGATAATGCTTACCCTCCATCCATCTCAGGTAAATGTTTTTTTGACATCACATAATTGAGCTATTAGCTTTTAGGACATTTTATGATGACCTCTGTCTATTTTTTTTGGGTGTATGTGTTATAATTTCATACCCATCTTGGGTTATGATAATA
>JBJLFR010000011.1:0-38644 GCA_045565285.1 Paracoccaceae bacterium | reverse complement strand
GTCAGGCCTAGAAATATCAACAGCAATTAACAATAATTTAAATATATTGATTATTGTAGTGAATAATTCTTCATACGGAACAATAAGGATGCATCAAGAAAAACATTACCCCAAAAGAGTGATTGGTACTAATATTAAAAATCCAGATTTTGTATCACTTTCAAAGTCGATGGGTGCTAAAGCAGTAAAAGTAGAAAATAAAAAAGAATTTTTTTAAAGCATTTAAAAAATTTTATAAATTAAAGGGGGTTTCTTTAATTGAACTTATTACTGATATTAAAGACCTTTCCTCAAGATTACGATTAGAATAATTAATAGAGCAAAAATTTATTTTAATATTTTATAATTTAATTTTTTTTATTATAAACCCATTTGATACATAATTGCTGAAGTAAGAGGACTCATTAAGTTACGTAATTGTCCAACAACATTCACATGGTCATGGTTCTCTACTTCTAGATAACTGACTTCAAAACCATTTTTTCGACATTCATCAGTATAAATTCTTGATTGTCTTCTAAATTCATCAGTTTCACCCCCACCTACTGCGACTACCGTTGGTGGCATAAACTTTGGCAGATTATGTATAGGGCTAACTTCGATACATTCTTCTTTAGTCATGTGAAGATCAGCATTCAAATATGAAACTCTTAAAGGTTCAAGATCAAATAAACCACTTATAGGTATCGCTCCATTTATCACATCAAAGGGGAGGTTGTACTTTTCCCAGTTAGTTGCCATTAACATTGCTGTTAGATGTCCTCCAGCAGAAATGACCAGTTACATGTATTCTTCCAGGATCTCCACCTATTTTTTTTTGCGTTTTGGTATATCCATTTTAATGCAGATCTGTTTTGAGAAATAATTTTACTCATAGTAACAGATGGACAAAGATCGTAGTTGTTTAAAACTACACATGCGCCTTTTTTCTACAAATCTTTCTGCTATAAATTGGAACATATTTTTATCAAAAGCTTTCCAATAACCGCCGTGAATAAATAAAAGTATTGGAGATCCACCTTTGCCCTTCCATACATCAAGTTTTTGTAAATTTGTATCTCCAAATTTTACATCAAGCATACATTCGTAATTGTTTTCTCATTCTTTGATTTAAGGGATCTAAAGTTTCAAAAGTTTCAGCAAAATGAGGGCACCTTCTTCTCATATCATATTCTAGATCAAGCTCTTCTTGTGAATAGTTTGAATAAACATCTTTCATCATTTTTCCACCTTTTATTTCAAAAGAAATTGTATATATGATAATGCATTCTTGCAAGCATATATATTTATGATATATTTTAAATAAACATATGGAGAAATTATGTTTGTTAGAATGTCATATTGGAAATGTAAAAAAGAATTTTGGACAGAAGACTTTAAACTTTTTAATAATGGTGCTGTTCCTATTATGAAAAATCATAATGGTTTTATAAAGGCTATGTTATTAGGAGGGAAGGATAGTTCAGAAAGAATTGCTTTTACACAATGGGATAATGAACAATCATATAATTCTTTTTCAAACCATGAAGATTTAAAAAAAATTATAAAAATGTTTGATCATATGTATGAAAAAAAACGGAAGTCCAAAACCATTTGAATATGAGGTTCGGGCTCAAAGTTGAATTTAACAGGGGAATTTGTATGTCAAGTTTGATGGATGTCAGTACTGCTGCTCAATATAATAAGTGGGCTAATAACAGAATTTATAACTGCTTAAAACAACTTAGTGATGAAGAAAGAAAAAAAGATAGAAAAGCTTTTTTTAAGTCGATCCATAATACATTGAACCACATTCTATTAGCGGATCTTTTATATAGGCAAAGAATAGAAAAAAAACCAATTACATTTAAAGCACTAGACGAAATTATACATTCAGACTTTATAGAATTGGAAAATCATCACAGAAAAAATGATACATGGTATGAAAATTATTGTTCAGAATTAACCCCTATTGATCTAAAAGAGGAATTTCCATTTGAGGCTGTAGGGTTAAACGAAAGAGAATTTTTTTCATTATCTTTAGGAACTTGTTTAACTAATTTATTTCAGCATCAAATTCATCATCGAGGACAGATTCATCATATGATAAGTCATGCTAGTATGGATCCTCCCCCCGTTGATGTAGTCAAATTTGCTAGGGGTGATAAGGATAAATGGACAGTATAAAGTATTTGATTAATTATGGAAAAATTTGAAAAAGTTATAATCATAGGTGCTGGTCAAGCTGGTTTAAGTGTAAGTTATTACTTAACTAAATTAAAAATACCGCACTTGATATTGGAAAAGGGAAGTATCGCAAATTCTTGGAAAAAAGGAAGATGGGACTCTTTCTGTTTGGTTACTCCAAACTGGACTATAAATTTGCCAGGAAAACCTTATGAAGGTAAGGACAAATATGGATTTATGAAAAGAGATGATTTTGTAAAATATTTAGAAGAATGGGCTGAAAGTTTTTATGCACCAATAAAAGAAAATGTGGAAGTTAAAGATATCTCAGGGAAACCTGGATCACTTAAAATAAGTACAAATGTTGGAATATATAATAGTGAAAATGTAGTGATTGCTACAGCTACTTATCAAAAACCCAGAATGCCTAGTTTTGTTAACAAGCTACCTAAAAGCATAAATTATTTCCATGCTGAAACTTACAAGAATCCCAAACAAATAAATTCTAAATCAGTTCTTGTTATAGGATCAGGTCAAACCGGTTGTCAAATAGTGTATGATTTAGTTAGAACTAATATTGATATATATTTTTCAATATCTTCGAATGGTAGATTACCAAGACATTATAGAGGAAAAGACTGTATAGAATGGCAGAATGAAATGTCACTGCTTGATAGGACTCCTAATATGTTAGAGAAACCTGCAGATCGCTTTAAAGGAGATCCTCATTTAAGTGGCAGGGATGGGGGTAAAACTTTAAGTTTACATGATTTTAGAAGAAAAGGAGTAAAGCTTATTGGAAAAGTCGAGGAAATCAATGGTTTTGAAATGAAAATAAGTAAAAATGTTGAGAGTAGTATTAAATTCTCGGATTCCTTTGCTTTAGATTTCTATAGGAAAATTGATGACCATATTTATAAGAACAATATTAATGCACCTTTACCAACTACACAAGATCTGTTCGGTTTTAAAGATGAGGAAGATGATCCAATTATTGAAATAGATACTCTTGATCTTCAAAAGAAAAATATTTCAACAATAATATTAGCAACGGGTTTTTCGTATGATTTTAATTGGATCAATTTTCCAATATTGGATGATTTTGGATATCCAATTACCAAAAATGGGGAAACTGATATTAAAGGTATCTATTTTTGTGGATTAAATTGGATGACTAAAAGAAAATCTGGAATTATTTGGGGTGTAGGAGAAGATGCTAAATTAGTATCTAAATCAATATCTAAAAATCTACAAAAAATTTATGCGTGATAGATTAAAGAATAGGATTTAAAATGTATGTTGGTATAGATGTTGGAGGAACTTTTACGGATATTGCAATTAATTTTGGAGATGGAGAAAATGTAAAATTTTATAAGTTACCATCATCTCCAAAATCACCCGAAAATGCTATTGTTTCAGGTTTATCAGAAATTTTTAAATATTATAATATTTTACCTGAAAAAATAATTAGAATGTCTCATGGGACTACAGTAGGGACAAATGCGCTTATAGAAAAAAAATCTGGTAAAGTAGCCATAGTTACTACAAAAGGTTTTAGAGATTTATTAGAACTTGGTCGTCAAACAAGACCTACTGTATACGATATGCATAAAGATCATCCAACACCTATAGTTGATAGATCTTTGAGATTTGAAATAAATCAGAGAATACTTGCAGATGGAAAAATCAAAACAAAACTCAAAGAAAAGGAAATAAAAAAATTAGGGAAAAGAATAAAAAACCTACAAATCGATTGTGTTGTAATTTGTTTTTTACATTCCTACGCATTTCCAATGGATGAAGAAAAAACAGCTAAAATATTAAGTACGTTACTTCCAAAAAAAGTTAAAATTATAACATCATCATCTGTCTACCCTGAATTTAGAGAGTATGAAAGATTTTCAACTGCAGTTCTTAATGGTGCATTAATAACTATCATATCTTCCTATCTCGATAGATTGTCAAGCAAGGTAGCAGAAATGGGAATTATTTCAGATGTAAAAATATGCCAGAGTTCAGGAGGGTTAATGTCTTCAGCCATGGCAAAAAAATTTCCAGTTCGGGCAAGTCTTTCAGGTCCAGCTGCAGGAGTTCAAGGTGCTATAAACAGAGCGGTTACAGCAGGTTTTAAAAATATAATTACCCTAGATGTAGGAGGTACTAGTGCAGACGTAGCTCTTATTTTGAATGGAAAACCTATGGAAGTAAATGAAAGATTGTTAGCAGGATTTCCGATTAGAATTCCAGCACTTGATGTAAATGCTGTTGGTGCAGGAGGTGGATCAATAGCTTGGGTCGATAAGGATGGGCTTTTAAAAGTTGGGCCTCAATCTGCGGGAGCTGAACCAGGTCCAGCTTGCTATGATAAAGGTGGGAAGTCAGCAACTGTAACAGATGCAAATGTTTATTTAGGTCGATTAAATAATAAGGCTCTTTTAGAAGGAAGAATGCTGATTAAAGAAACTCTAGCAAGTAAGTCTATAGGTGAGATAGCTAAACAAATAAATTTATCTAAAGAAGAAACTGCAATTGGTATTATAAAAGTTGCTTGTTCAACAATGGTTAAAGCTATTAGATCTATTTCTGTTGAGAGAGGATATGATCCTAGAGAATTTGTTTTGTTTGTATATGGTGGTGCTGGTGCTCTCCATGCAATTGAAGTTGCAAAAGAACTGGGCATAAAACAAATTGTGATACCTCCTTCTCCTGGTATTCTCTGCGCAGAAGGAGCTATGAATTCATTTCTTACTAATGAATTTGTTCAAACTGTTTTTACTAAATTAGATGAAGAGGGCATTTCTAAAATTCGCTCATTAATAGAAATACTAAAACTAAAAATTGAATATTGGTTTGCTGAAGAGGAGGTTCAAAAAAAATCTCAAAAAGAAAATTGGTTTATTGGGGCAAGATATTTCGGCCAGAATTATGAGTTAACTTTGCCTGTTAATTTTAAGCAAAATGATAAGGAATTAATTACTAAGTTAAAAAGTGCCTTCCAAAAAGCTCATGAATCTAATTACGGTTTCGCTTCAGATAAGGAACCAATACAGGTCGTAAATATTTTGGTTAAGGGAATTGGAAAATTAGATCGTCCAAAATTACCTCTAGAAAAAACTGGTACAAAATCTAAACCAGAAGATTATAGAAAAACATTTTTTGAAAAGGACAAAAGTTTAAAAACACCAGTTTACAAAAGAAATCAATTAGTACGAGGTCAAACAATAAATGGACCAGCAATTATTGAACAAATGGACTCAACAGCAGTAATTTTTCCTAAAGATATAGGTAAAATTGATAATTGGGGAAACCTAATTATTTCAATTGAAGGATAAAATGTAATGACAATTTCACTTATTGATGCGGAACTCCTTAGAAATGCAATGTCTAGTATTGTTGATGAGATGTTTATTTCTTTAATGAAAAGTTCCTACTCAACTAACATTAAGGAAAGAAAAGATCATTCAACAGCTTTATTTGATAAAAATGGGCGAGTAGTTGTGCAAGGAGAAAGTATGCCATTACACTTGGCATCTA
The DNA here is from genome assembly GCA_045565285.1 of Paracoccaceae bacterium. Classification (GTDB taxonomy): domain Bacteria; phylum Pseudomonadota; class Alphaproteobacteria; order Rhodobacterales; family Rhodobacteraceae; genus CACIIZ01. Next base: position 32,944 of record JBJLFR010000011.1, on the reverse strand, counting down.
TGCTTGGTCTAGTTGAAATAGTTTTAGAAAAATATGGTGAAAAAAATATAAATCCTGGGGATGTTTTCTTATCCAATGACCCATATGTCGGAAGAGGATCTCATCTTCCGGATGTAGCAATGGCTGCTCCTATTTTTTATGATAATCAACTTTTAATGTTTGTATGTAATATTGCTCATCATGCTGATATAGGAGGTATGTCACCTGGCTCAATGGCTGGTGGTATGACAGAAATCTACCAAGAAGGTCTTAGAATTCCTCCAATTCGTCTTTTTAAAAGTGGGAAATTAATGGAAGACGTAATGGATATGATATTACTAAATGTAAGAGTTCCTGAAGAAAGAAGAGGAGATTACAATGCACAAATTGCGTCTAACAAACTAGGTATAAAAAGATGTTTGGATTTAATAAATAAGTGGGGTGCTAAAAATATTTATGAAGGGTTTGATGTTATCATTAAGTCTGTTGCAAAGCGTACCAGAAAGTCAATTTCAAATTTACCAGATGGTACATACACCTTTGAAGACATTGTAGATGATGACGGCTTATCAAGAAAAAATATAGTTCTAAAAGTATCTATACAAGTAAAAAAAGATCAAATACTTTTCGACTTTTCTGGTACTGATCCTCAAGTAGAGGGGAACAATAATGTTACTATGGCAGGGCTTCAAGCTTGTTGTCTTTACTGTATAAAGGTGCTTCTAGACCCAGATTGTCCACAAAATCATGGAATGCTTGATCCAGTTTCAATAATTGCTCCTGAGGGTACTATTGTTAATGCGGCATTTCCTTCAGCCTCAGCCGCAAGAGCCCAAACAGGTCAAAGGATCGTAGATGTAATATTTGGAGCCTTAGCACCAGCTTGTCCACAAAATATAATAGCCGCTGGTAACGGAGCCAATACTTCTGCAGCTTTCTTTGGTAAAAGTGAACAGGGGAAGTATTATGTATATCTTGAAACACTAGGAGGAGGTGCTGGTGGTAGATCGTATAAAGATGGAAGTGATGGAATTCAAATCCACATGACTAATACTTCAAATTTGCCAATTGAAGCTCTTGAGAGTGAATATCCACTGATGATTGAAAGATATGAATTTGTAAAAGATTCTGGTGGTGCTGGAAAATATAGAGGTGGTCTAGGAATACGTAGAGATTATAGACCTATTAAGCATGAAACCACATTTTCTGGACAAGGTGAGAGGTTTGTAAATAAGCCTTGGGGTATTTTTGGAGGATATCATGGTGGTACAGGCCTTTTTTCAATAATACAAAATAATGGAAAAAAAATCAGGATAGCTAATAAACCCTCTGCTTTAAAAGTTGGGCCTAATTCTGTTATAAGTGTTGTAACCGCAGGAGCAGGTGGATATGGAGACCCTAAAAAAAGATCCAAAAAACAACTAAAAGACGATCTAAAAAGTGAAAAATATTCAAAAGATTTTCTCGAAAAAAACTATCCACAAACCAAAAAAATAAAAATAAAATAAGTAAATGGAAGAAAAAAATAATATAATAGATATAGATAAGACGATTTCTAATATAAATAGTGATAAAGGTTTGTCCCTAACTAAACAAGCTACATCTGATTTAAGAAATAGAATTCTTGACCTTTCATTATCTCCAGGTGAGCATTTAGATGAAAAAATGCTTTTAAAAAAATTTCCTTTTGGACGTACACCAATTCGTGAAGCTTTGAATAGATTAATAGCTGAAGGACTAGTTAAAACAAAAAATACTAGAGGTGCCTACGTTGCTTCAATGAATATAAGTGATACTCTTCAACTATTAGATGCTTATGTGATATCAGAAAGGGTTATCTCAACTTTTGCTGATTTATCTCAAAAAAGTTTATTAAAGGATTTAAAAATATTTCAAAACCAGTATGAAAAAGTTTGTTTGAAACCAAACCTGTTATTAATTACTGAAATAAATAGTAAATTTCACAATAGGATAGCTGAATCTACAAATAATCAGTTTTTAATATCACATTCTGCACACTTACATAATCTTTCAAGAAGATTATCTTATTTCGTATATAAATTTGAAAGTCAATCAAAAGAAAAGCTTACAAAACACCTAAAGAAAATAAATAAAGATCATCAAGAAATTATTAATCAGGTGGAGACCGGAAATCAAAAAAAATTAATCACATCATGTACTGAACATGCAGAAATGTTTAGAAAAAGACTACAAAAAGTTATTAAAAGAAAAGGTATTAACAAATTAGACCTGACGGAAATAAAATAAAATTACATAGGTTTTTTAATTAATTTAATCACTTCTGCAGTAGTTCTAACATCGGCAACTAACTGCATAAGATTTATAAGTGCTGCATTATGTTCAATATCTGTTCTAGTTGCAGTACCATCACTTAAAAACAAAACTTTATAGCCTAGAGCTGCTGCATCCCTTGCAGAGGATTCACAGCAAGCATTGGTAAGCGTACCGCTTATTATCAAAGTATCACAATCTTTTTCTTTAAGAAATTTGTCTATATCACTTGATCCTTGTATAAATGCACTGGGACGATATTTTTTACAAATTACATCTTCAGATTTACAATCCATCTTTTCATATATTTCAAATCCATCATGTTCTTCACTAGTTTCTATCATCATCTTATTGATGATCTTTTTGTCAGTAAAGTTTTCATACATTTTAGTAGTCCAGTTACAATTGAAGGTTGATTTAGTCCAAAATACGGTTCCACCAGCAGTTCTCAACGCAGAAGCTATTTTATTAATATTATTTATTATTCCTCTGGCTTTTGGGATTTCTAAAACAGACATATTAGGTTTAACCCAACTATTTTGCATGTCTATTACAATTAAAGCGGTTTTTTTTGGGTTAATTTTTTCAAAGACATGTAACTTTCCTCGTCTTTTTATACAGGAATCAATTATTTCTTTAGGTATTGAAATAAGATGCATTTTATAATCCTTAAGTTAGTTTAAATTTTAATCATTATTATTAATTAGAATTTCAAAAAATAATGTTATTTATTGACCGTATGGATTACTCGGAATATATTAAAGATATATTTAGCAAATGTTACGAACTGAATCAAAAGAAAAATATCTATTGAAGGAGGCTCTAGTGAAGAAAAATAAAAACAAATTTTCTATAATCAATCGTCGAGAAATTATTAAAGGTGCTGGCGCAGCAACCGCAGCTGTTCTAGCTACACCACATTTTTTTGTAAAGGCACATGCTGCAAGTGATCCAAAGCACATGAGAATGTATAACTTTGACGGTAATCTGGGCGATTTTTATACTAAGCATTGGTATGGTCCTTTCATTGAAAAATTCGATGTAAAAATGGATTTCATTAGACTAAAAGGTAGTAGGGCACCATTAGAGAAAGTTCAGGCTCAAATTAATGCGGGCCAACCTGAAACAGATGTCTTACCATTACACCCTGATCAAGTTATATTTGCCAAAAGAAATGATTTGATGAGAACTGTTACAAGATCCGAGATCCCAGAATCGAAGAATTTCTATGATCAATTTTTTACTGATTATGGTCCAAACTTAGTATTATGGTGTTATGGATTAGCTTATAATACAGAAAAAGTAAAACCTGCACCAACCTCGTGGAAAATTTTGTGGGATAAACAATACGCAGGTAAAGTAGCTTTAAATGAAGGTCTAAAAGATCAAACATTACAGATGGTGAATTTAGCATTCAAAGGTAGCCCATATCCTGTTGATGCAGAAACCTTCAAACACCTTTCCGATATAAGGCCAGGTTTGGTTTCGTTGTGGGGTAGTGGTGCAGACGCAGAGCAGCTATTTAGGAATGAAGAAATAGTAATGACCCCGTTCTGGAATGGTAGAGTAACTAAATTAAAGAAAGAAGGAATACCATTAGAATTTGCAACTCCAGATGAAGGTTTTTTTGTTAGATCTAGTGTTTATGGAGTTCCCAAAAATGCTAGAAATCCAGAAATGGCACTTGAATGGCTTAACTGGGTAATGGGTAAAGGACCACAGAAGAAAATGGTGGAATTTGGTTATGGTACGCCAAATAAATTAGTTGAGCATACTCCAGAAGAAGCCAAAGCTGTTATTGTTGCTGATCCTGAAGTTGTAAAAAAAGCTGTAAAAGAAGATTTTACTAGAATTCTTGATAATTCAGCTACTTGGACGGATATGTGGACTAAGTGGAAGTCATCATAATTTAATGAGAAATTAGTGGATCATATAAATTTATTTGATCCACTAAAACCTCAATTTTCCATTTTATTGTAATTTTTATTTAAAGTAATACCAATTGGTAGTATTGTATTAATACATGGAAAAGATAGATAATAATAAGGTTTCATCTTGGTTGCTATTAGCACCTACTAGTATTCTATACTTAGTTACTTTTTTTATTCCTCTTATAACTTTAGTGGTTATGAGTTTCTCTAAATTTGAGTCAAGTGTTACAACAGTTGGTTTTTATTTAAATAACTATGAGAAAATTTTGACAGATGGAATTACACTTAAGATTTTTTTTCAAACAGTAGAGTTATCATTAATAATTACACTTTTTTGCCTATTACTTGGATACCCGGTAGCTATGTTAATGCGAAGAGTTGGTCCAAAAGCCCGACTTTGGATATTATTGCTTGTCGTTTCACCACTGCTCACAAGTATTATCGTTAGAAATGTAGCTTGGGTTTTGATCCTCGGAAGATCGGGTATGATTAATGATGTTCTAATTTCCTGGGGTTTAATTAGTAAACCATTACCATTAATGTACAATACTTTTGGCGTCGTATTAGCAGTAGTCCATGTTTACCTTTCCTTTATGGTTTTACCACTATTTGCCGCATTGAGTTCAATAAATAATTCATTGGAAGAAGCTGCTGCAAGCCTAGGTGCTAAACCTTTGAGTATTTTTTTGAACGTAACACTTCCGTTAAGTTTGCCTGGTATTATGGCAGGCTGTACACTAGTATTCATATTATCTATGGGTGTTTACCTTACGCCTGTAATTATGGGTGGTAATTTTGTAGTTACATTACCCATGTTAATTGAAGATGCAGTTAGAAATAGATACAATTGGCCTGAGGCCTCGGCCATGGCATTACTTTTACTTATAGCTATTGGGATAATGATAATAATATCTTCTAGCATACAAAAATGGGTTAAAAGTTAATGTCTAATTCAGAAGGATATCATTCTCTATGGCCAAAAAGAATATTAATAATTTTTAGTAGCTTAGTATTATTTTTTCTTACTGCTCCATTAGTAATTTTAATTATTCAGTCTTTTACTAATGAGTCTTACTTAAGTTTTCCACCTCCTACATATGGTACTAGGTGGTATACTGAAGTTATTTCTTCTCAAGATTGGCAAAATGCAACTTTTCTAAGTCTTACTATTGCAATAATTGTGACGCCACTATCTCTTATTCTTGGGACTTTAGTTGCTTTTGGATTAGAACGTGGACCTAAAAAGGGTAAGCAATCTATTCAGGCAATTATGATTTCACCTATGGTGTTGCCACATATAGTACTTGGATTAGGTTTGTTCAAAATTGCACTTCAGTTAAATATTTCAGATAGTTTATGGGCTTTTGTTCCTGCACACTTAACAATAACCATACCTTTTGTAATAGTTACAGTAGGAGCTAGCCTTCAAACATTTAATATTTCTTTAGAGGAAGCAGCAAGAAGTCTTGGTGCTTCAAAATTCAGAGCTGTATGGTATGTAACTTTACCAATAATTAGCCCTGGTTTGATTGCTGGTGCAATTTTCAGTTTTATAATTTCATTTGACGAATTTATAATTACATTTTTTCTAGCAACTTTCCAAAGAACCTTACCCTTAGAAATGTTTTCAACATTAATGTATCAAGTAAAGCCATCAATTGCAGCTGTTTCAGCGCTTACTCTAGCTATTACTGCAATACTCACGTTAGTATTAATGTTTAGAGGTCAAGTGGTAGGAGGTGGTAAGATAATAAAATGAGTAATATTCAATTAAAAAATTTAACAAAGAACTATGGATCTTTTAGTGCTGTAGACTCAATTAATTTGTCTATTGAGGATGGTGAATTTGTTACTTTATTAGGTCCTTCTGGTTGTGGAAAAACTACAACTCTTAGAATGGTAGCTGGTTTTATCAAACCTACTTCAGGAGATTTAATTATTGGTGGTTCAAACATGGTTGGAGTTGCTCCACATAATAGAAAAGTTGGATTAGTCTTTCAAAATTATGCACTTTTCCCTCATATGACAGTCAGAAAGAATGTAGCATTTGGATTAAAAATGCAAAAATTGAAGCAATCACTTATTTTAGAAAAAGTAAATAAAATTTTAGAAACTGTTCAACTTCAAGAATTATCTGAAAGGATGCCTAGTGAATTATCTGGAGGCCAACAGCAGCGAGTAGCATTGGCGAGAGCATTAGTTATTGAGCCTGAAGTACTATTATTAGATGAACCTTTTGGTGCATTGGATAAAAATTTAAGAGATCATATGAGAATTGAATTACGTGATTTACAAAGAAAACTTAATATTTCTACTATATTTGTAACACATGATCAGGACGAAGCCTTATCGATGTCGGATAGAATAGTGGTTATGGAAAAAGGCAAGATTTGCCAAATAGGAGCACCAAATGAAATTTATGAAAAGCCAGCCTCTGTTTTTGTAGCTGGATTTATGGGGCTTTCAAATATTTTTTCTGCTAAATGTACAGAAATCAAAAGAGCAAAAAAAACTATTGAATGTGAAGGTTTAACCATAGAAATAGAGAATGAAAAGTTAAACAAAAATGATAAAATTTCTGTCATGATTAGGCCTGAAAATATTGAAATTTATAAGAAAAAAAATAATTCAAAAAAAGGAGATTTTTTTGGGTTAATAAAATCAAAGATTTACTTAGGTTCTACAATTCAATACCAAGTTGAAATTAAAGATGGACCAGTTGTTTTAATAAATGTAAATAATTCAAAATTTTTAAATTATCAAGATTTCAGCTCTGATGAAGAAGTTTGGGTTAATCTTTCAAAAAATGCTATATATCCAATCATATAAAATTTTTATTTAGGATTACGAATTCTTATCAATTAAATTAAATGTATTTTTTCTGGATTTAGAAATCTATTTAGGACATTTTCAGTAATCGTTGATACATCGTTATCACAATTATTCCATAGAAGAGAAGTAGCCCACGCTATAGAACCTGTTGACCAAACAGCTCCACCTGAATCTGTCGAAAAAATAGTCATATCTGCTCGAACGTGTGCATGTTGACTACCATCTAGAGCACGAGTAGTTGTGATAAATTCTTCACCTGTTAATAATCCTGCAGAACCAACTCCAACAGATGTGGCCAATACAACTGTATTTTTGGGGGATCCTAAATTATGTTCAAATCTATCTATTTCTAATCCTACACATCCACCTCCTCTATAACCAAAATCTCCAAAAGTATCACTCTCAATTCCTTTGAAAATGAAATCTAATTCAGAATTTTTTGTAATATCAAGTTTTTGAAAATATGTAGATTTTAAAAAATAAGTTGCACTAAAACCAATCCCTACTAAAGTTTGAGGAGCTCTTCCATTTGTTCGCCAAAGTCCTCCCAACTCTCCATTAAAACTCAAATAATGTTCTCCTGGTTCACCCTCCCAGGTACGTACACCTGATGCACCTCTCCTATTTTCTATAACTCCAGGATAATTTTTTGAATATGCCATTTTCCAATAAAATCCATTACCACCTAAATACATATGTCGACCACCGTTGTTTTGGAATTTATAAATGGCATTCCACATTTCTGTGGAATAATATTCAGGGTGTGAAGCAGTAATTATAAGTTTATATTTTTTTAATAATTTTGTTCCTAGGTTATGTAACTCATGGTCTGTTGTTACATCGTAATCAAATTTTTTGGATTCTAGCCACTTTATGATATGGGTATCATTAATATAGTTAAAAGTATATAAACCAGGACGCATATTCAAAATAGGACGCTTTTCACTTACATATACAACACCTGAACCATCTGCATGAGTATCATAATGTGATAAACCAAGTTCTCTATGTTTGTTCAAGTAAAGTTCATCTTCACTAAGTGCTAAAGGTGCTTCAAAAAGATTTTCTGTATTATGGCTATCAAATTTAACATGAGTGTTAGAATATGATAGATATGTAGCAGTTGGAGCAATAAAAAGTATATCTGCTGTTTGTTCATTTTCATCTACTGAAATATAAAAAGGGACATCACTTTGCACTGTTTTGGATAGTAATCTTGCAATATAATAACCTGACTTTGCACATGCAGGTATATCTAAAACTATAGTTGTATCCCAATTACAGTCACTTATATCATCTTCATGAAAGTGAATGGCACTATAATGTTCTTTGTCTTGTAACCAACTATGGCAACTTCCATCCCATTTAACACCAGTAGCTGCTCTCATAGGAACATTATGTAAAATTCCATTTAGAGATTTAGGTCCTTTATCAATTATTTTATTTGAATTAATTTTTTCAGTAAAATCCCAATGGCAAATAATTTTTTTATTTTTATCAACAACTTTTGGACTATCAATTTTACCATTAAAGTGAAATTCTGTTTTGATCTTATTTTTTTTATTAATATATCTAGCAGCCAATATAATAGGTTCGGATATCCTAGGAACAGGAAGTTCATTCAATTTTTTTATATTTATTTTTCCTTTATCTTTACTGTTAAAAGGAGATATATATTTTGAAAACAAAGAAATTTTTTTTTCTTTTATGTCCATTTCAAATTCAATGTATAGCCATTCTCTTATTTTAATCTCAGAACAGGTTAAAATCTCTTTACTTCCAATAACAACGCACAACTTATTTTGATTATTTATTATAATTTGAAATTGTCCCCAATGAAAAATTACTTGGGGAGTATTTTTAATCATTGTTGGAAAGACACTAAGTTGTATATTAATAATTTTATTATCTATTATGTCTGGTGCAGGATCTATGATAGCAAAAGATCCTAAATTAATAGGCTGTTTTTTTAATCCTATTTTTTGTTTTTTAAACCAGGAAACTTTTTCATATTGTTCACCTGGTCCATTTGTATCAATATCAGCACAAATTACCTTTAAAATCTCTACCATACATTCATAGGACGATTTACTAGAGATTTTTAATTCTGTTTGTTGATTTGGTTTTACCGATAAAGGAGAAAAGTATCCCAATATCCCAGTAGTTGATTTCATAATATTGGATCCTCTACTGTTACTTTAATACCAGTTAACAAAAACCATCTCCTCTTAAATATATCCCACTCTGCTTCCGCAATTGATTTATAAACCTTACCCTCAACTATCTCTGGATCCTTTCCTCTAATTCCTGATAATTTTGCTAATTGGAATTCTTTGAAAGGTTTTTTTATTAATAATACAAACCTTCCTTTTAAAGGAGAACTACGCATTTTGTCTAAAATTTGTTGTAGTTCTAAACTATAAGGACCTCTAATATTATTTCGATATTCTGCAACCAAATCCATACGATTACCATCAAATTGTAAAATTGCACTTTCAGGATCGTAAGGTATCATTAATTTTTGCTTTAATTTTAATTTAACTACTTTTAATATAATGGAGTTTTCATAATAGGATTTAAAATGCAATTAAGTAAAAAAATGTCAAATATTTCACCATCTGGAACAGTAGTATTAGCACAAAAAGCTAGACAATTAAAGGCACAAGGTAAAGATATTATAGAACTTGGGGAGGGAGAACCAGATTTTAATACCCCAGAATTTATTATAAGATATGCTTATCAATCTGCACAAAATGGTGCCACAAAATATACTTCAGTATCAGGTACCCCAGAATTAAAAAATAAGATTGCTCAAAAATTTAGAAAAGAAAATAAAATTAACTATAAAGATAGCCAAATTGTTGTTGGTGCAGGAGCAAAGCAACTTATTTTTAATGCATTTTTTTCCTCTATTAATAAAGGTGATGAGGTAATCATTCCTAGTCCTTACTGGGTTAGTTACCCTGAAATGGTCAAAATTGCTGATGGAACACCCATTATTTTAAATTGTGATCTAAAAAACAACTTCAAAATTTCTATTAGAGATTTAGTTAAGGTTATTAATTCAAAAACCAAGTGGTTAATACTAAATTCACCGGGTAATCCATCTGGAGCTGTTTACAGTTGGGAAGAGCTTTTAGCCCTTTCAAAAGTTCTAATTAATTATCCCCAAATAAATATTTTATGTGATGATATTTATGAAAAAATTATATTTGACGGTAAGAAATTTCATACTTTAGGTGAAGTTGCACCTGAATTAATTGATCGTATACTTACAGTTAATGGATTCTCAAAATCATATGCGATGACAGGATGGAGAATAGGTTATGCTGCAGGTTCACCTGAACTCATCGAAGCCATGATAAAATTACAAGGACAGTCAACTACAAATGCATCATCCATAGGTCAGGAGGCAGCAATTGCAGCTCTTGATTCGGATCAAATTTTTCTAAAGCAGTGGCTTTCACGCTATACGAAAAGAAGAGATATAGTTTCTAATGGATTAGAAAATTCATTTAAAGATTCCTTTAATAACCCGGAAGGAGCATTTTATCATTTTATTTCTTGCCAGTCCCTAATTGGAAAAAAAATAAATGGTAGTGATACCATAAATTCTGACAGTGACTTTTGTAAATTTTTGCTTGAAAAATTTGGAGTTGCTGTAGTTCCAGGATCAGAATTCGGGACTCCCGGTTATTTTAGGCTTTGTTTTGCAAAATCAGAAAATGATCTTAAGAATGCTTGTGAAAGAATAAATAAATTCCTAGAATTACTTAATTAGATTTTCTACTTAAATAATAATTAATTTATTTCTTCTGAATGTTTTTTAAGTAATTTTAAACCAGACCAAAGTAAACGATCGATTGCTTGGCTTGTAACCCATGCTGAATGTGGAGTAAGTGTTACAAATTTTGAATTAATGAATGGATGATTTTCAGGTAATGGTTCTTTATGAAATACATCCATTGCGCAGTGCTTAATATGACCTGTTGAAAGACCCCTAAGTATAGTCTTTTCATTTAAAATTTCTGCCCTTGATGTATTTACAAAAATAACCCCTTTTTTTGTTTTAGAAAGTTTTTCGTCATTTAGAAAAGAATTAGTTTGGTCATTTAAAGCAAGATGAAATGATAAAATATCAGATTCAAATAAAACTTGTTCCAATGGTAAAAGTTCAACACCTTTTATTTCTTTTTTTGATCGGTTCCAGGCGATTGTTCTTGCACCAAGTGCAGACGCCAATTTTGCAGTTTCTTCTCCAATTCCTCCTAAACCTATGAGACCAAATGTTTTACTTGAAAACTCTTCTGTTTTAACTAAAGACCAAGTATTTGATCTAACTATATTATCCATTTCTACAATGCGTTTTAGTGATGTTAATGCTAAGGTGATAGTATGTTCAGCAACAGCTTTATTCCCATAGTCCTTAATGCCCTCAAATTTAATACCAAGATTTTTTGCGACTTCTAAGTCACCGTGTGTCTTCAACCCAGTGCTCAGATATGCTATAGATTTTAGACTTTTACAAGAATTTAAAACCTTTTCGGAGATGAAAGCCATATAAACTAGTATATTAGTATGGCTTCCAATTCTTTTGATTATATCTGTTTCGTTTAATGTTTGACTGTGTATAACTTTTAGTTCAGGTAAGAACTTCTGCATTTCTGGAGTAAACCTCTCTGCTAAATCTCCATAGCAATCTATAAATGCAATATTTTTCATAATAAAAATTTAACCTACTACTGAAAAACTACTTTCCTTGTTAATTTTTCTTTTTCTGGAAAAAAAAGATAAATCAAGATTATAATCAAGATTAGGTAATTTATAAATTAATGGTTTTTTATCATGATCAGTTCCTTTTGATACGTAGTCAATCAATTCTGCCATCATTTTGCCTGCAACAGGTGCGTTTTTAAATTGATTTCCACTACTCCCTATGGCCATATAAAACCCTTCAATACAAGATTTATCGTATATAGGTATCCAGTCATCAGAAACGTCATATAAATCTGCAATTCCTTGAACATTATTAGGTATCTCAAGAGATGGAAATCTTTGAGCTGCTCTCATTGCTTGCACACGTACTTGATTAGTAGGTTGAGTATTATAATTATCAGGATCCACCCACTCAATTTCATCACATTCAGGATCATGACTTCCTACCAATATTTTATTTCCTACTTCTGGCCTCCAGTAACCCCCAATATCGTCATCAGAGCAAATATAACCGTTTTCTTCAAAATTAAAGTTTTTGGGAGAAGGTACGTGTGCTACTTCAACTCTTAAGGCCTTTGTTGAAATGGTCATATCTTTTGTAGCTTTCGCCATTTCGTTTATTTTGAAGGAATGAGGACCCGATGCATTTATTATGATAGGTGCTGAAAATATATCTCCTTTATCAGTAGTTACACCTGTGACTTGATTATTTTTTTTGTGAATTTCAACTACTTTTACTCCAAGAAAAAATCTTGCACCACTTCTTTTGGCAGCATTTTCTATATTTTGAGTTGCAAACATAGGATCACTTATATAACCTGCCTTTGGGAAGTGAAGAATGTATCTTAGGTCTCCATTTTTTTCTCCAAAGTTTTTGTCAGTTAACGATTTCGCAGGATAATAATGTCCAGGATTAATAATTGGTAAAAGTTTCTTCATTTTTGCAGGTGTTAAAACTTCGTATGGAATCCCAATCTCAATAGCTATTTCTTCTAATTTTTGACCATATTGATTTTTTTCAAAACAAGTAAAAAAACACCCAACTTCTTGATATTTTGCTAAGATTTCATCAGCAGGGGCATTTAAATAATCACGCCAGTTTTCCCAGAAAGGGTAGTTGGACTTAGCCATTGCTGCTCCATCTAGAGTAGAATAATGAGTTCTAATAATTGCACAAGAATTACTTGTTGAACCTGAACCTGTTTTTTGATTTTTTTCTATACATCCAACTTTATAGGATTTTTTGGATAGCTCGTATGCTATAGCACATCCTATTATTCCACCGCCAATAACAATTGCATCAAAATTTTCTTTCATAACATTCTCCATAGATATATTTAAAATATATTATACAGAAATTTTAAATATATTTTAGTTTTTTTTATTTTTTTCTTTGGTAACTAAACCAAGTTTTAAGTCATTTTTAATCAAATTCTGATCTCTATCAATAGGGTTTCCATATCCACCACCTCCTGGTGTTATTAACAAAACTTTTTCGCCAGCTGGAATTTCATACGTTCCTTTATCTGTAATTTTTGTTCCATTGCTTATTTCTACTTGACCAGGAGATCCATTAAAACCTCCTTTAAGACCAGAAGATCCTTTATTTATTTTCTCAAATGCAGCAGCAGAAATTTTCATTGTTTTATTTTGGATACATTTAATTACAATTTTTTGACCTAATCCCCCTCTATATTTACCTCTACCGCCGCTGTTTTCCATAAACTCTTTCATTTCATAAATAATAGGGGATTCATTTTCTACAATTTCAATGGGAATCGAACCTACTCCTGATGGAAAAGCAGTTGTAGATAATCCATCTCCATCAGGTCTTGCTCCCATACCTCCTAGAGCTACATTTAAGGAATTAAATGGACGATTTCCCTCGTGTCTTAGGGATATTGTCCAGAGAGCACCTGAACTTTCAGCAGGAATTCTGTCAGGAATTATATGATGCAGGCATCCAAGTACTAAATCAGGTAAAGCTTGGCCAACTACATGTCTAGCTGTTACTGGGCTTGGTTTAATTGCACTAACTATTAAACCAGGTGGTGCTTTAACTTTAATAAAACTTAATGTTGCAAAATTATTTGGTATTTCTGGGGCAATTGCAGCTTTCACTCCATAGGAGGCATATGCAACAGAGTAATTAATTGGACAATTTATCCCTCTTAAGGTGCTTTTTGATGATTTTCCTAAATTAATAAAAATTCTTTTTTTTGTTATTTCAAGTTCAGCTTCCAAATTTATTGGAGTATCATATCCATCTAATTGAGTCTTATTTCTATATATACCTTTTTTAAGGTTACTTATAATTTTTTTTATTGAACTTCTTGTTTGAGAAAAAATAAAACTAGATATTTCTGATAAATCATTTAGAGAATTTTCTAATAATAAATCAATTAATCTACATATACCTGCATCATTACAACTCATAAGTGACAAAACATCACCTCTAGCTTCATTTGGAACTCGGGAATTGGAAGTTATAATGTTTAATAGGTTTTCATTGATAATTTTTTTTTTTCTTAAAAAACTAATAGGAATAAGAGTTCCCTCTTCAAAAAAAGATTTTCCTTCAGCCGACCATCCTATTCCACCTACATCTACAACGTGGCATGTTGATGCAAAATAACCAATAATTTTTTTTTTATAGAATACTGGTGAAACAACTACAAAGTCAAAAATATGACCAGCACCAATCCAAGGGTCATTAGTAATTAAGGCATCCCCTTTTTTTAAGTTCCCTGGTGGAATTATTTTTAAAAATTTTGGGACTGCTTCTGCCATTGTATTAACATGTCCGGGTGTTCCAGTTACAGCCTGAGCCAGCATTTTACCTTTTCTATTAAAAATACCAGCTGAAATATCTCCTGCTTCTCTTACTAAAGCTCCAAATGCAACTTTAAGTAAAACATTTGCTTGTTCTTCACAAATAGAAATTAATTGATTCCAAATAATACTATTTCTTATGTATTTTGAGCTTTTCATCCTTCATTCATTTTCTTAATAATTAAATGTCCGAATTGGTGGATACTAAATTTCCATCCCTTTGGTATAATACTTGTAGTTTGTTTTTCTTCAATTAAAACTGGGCCCTTCATCTTAAATCCACAATTTAAATTTTCTCTATCTAAAATTTTATAATTTACCCATCCATTTAATGAAAAATCAAACACATTTTTATTCTTTACCATATTTTTTTTGTATATTTTTGAATTAATTAAATTATTAATTTTAAATCCTTCTTTTTTGTCCTTTTCTGAACAGGTTACCAATAAAGATACTATTTCAATAGGTAATTTTGGCATTATAAAACCATATCGTTTTTTATAGTTCTTTATAAATATATTTTTTAATTCTTTTAGATCATCTTTTGTTTTTAAACTTTTACTTAAATTTATTCTGATTTGATGACCTTGACCCTTATACCTAGCTTCTACTGTTACAGTAGTCTGAATATTATTTTGTACTAGTCCAGTAGCTTTTATAGTATTTTGAGCTTTTGAAATTAATTGATTTACTATTGAATTTGTTTTTTTTAAATTCAAGTCATTGAGACTTATTAGTATACTTTTTACTAATTGGTAATTTGCTTGAGTGTAAAGGAAACCTAGAGCAGAACCAACACCAGCCATTTTCGGTATAATAATCTTTTTTATTCCTAATTTCTTTGCGATACCAATACAATGAAGTGGTCCACCTCCTCCAGTCGCAATTAAAGTATGATCTTGTATTTTTTTTCCATTTTCAATTCCGTGAGTCCGAGCAGAATTTGCCATGATTTCCTCTGCAATTTCAATTACTCCAATAGCTGCCCATTCGGTTGAATCAAAATTTAAATTTTTTTTAATATTTTTTTTAATTGCCTTTTTAGAACTTTTTTTATCAAGAGTAATACTATTATCAGAAAATGTTTTTTCACTGATTCTGCCAATAATTAGATTTGCATCTGTAATAGTTGGTTTTTGACCACCACGATTATAGCAACTTGGACCTGGATTTGCTCCCATGCTCTCTGGACCAATTTTAATTCTTCCAGTATTATCAATTTTAGCTACTGAACCCCCTCCAGCTCCAATTTCTAACAAATCAATTGCAGGTATCTTAAGAGGTAATCCACTTCCCTTCTTGCTAATGTCTGATCTAGCAATTTCAAATTTTCGATCTTTAATTGCATAACCCTCTTTTAAATAACAAATTTTGGCAGTAGTTCCTCCAATATCTAAAGATATAGATTTATTTTCCTTTAATGTTTTAGATATATGGGAGGCTAAAGCAACGCCACCAGCAGGACCAGACTCTACTAACCTTATAGGAAATTTTTTGGAGTGAAAAATAGTTGTAATCCCAGCATCTGATGAAATCAAAAACATTTTTCCTATAAAACCTAATTTAACTAAGGATGTTTCTAGAGAATTTAAATATCTGATTATTAAAGGTCTTACGAAACTGTTTGCAACCGTAGTAGAAAATCTTTCATATTCTCTTGCTTCAGGACAAACTTCATGACTCGCACACAAAGTCACTTTTGGGGGTAGAAATTTTCTTAATAATTTTTTAACAAATAGCTCATTTTCAGAATTAATATAGGAATGCAAAAAACCAATTGCTATTGCTTCAATTTTTAATAAAACTAATTTTTTTGCTAAAATCTTTATTTCATTAATTTTAGGCTTTTTGATTATTCTTCCTGATGCTAAGCATCTTTCTTTTATGGTAAATCGAAGATCTCTTGGGACTAAGGGTTTTGGAAGTTTTATATTTAAATTGTACTGGTCAAAACGCTTTTCATATTGCATTTCTAGGATATCTCTAAAACCATTTGTTGTTATGAAAGCAGTCTTAGCACCTTTTCGTTGAATTATAGAATTTGCAGCAAGAGTAGTTCCATGAATTATTGTATTAATTTTATTAATCGATATTCCACTTTTTTTTAAAACATTCTGGATACCTGTTATCGCACCTAGCTCTGGATTAATTGTAGTAGTTAACACTTTTTCGGAAAAAGTATTCTTGTTATCTGTTAGTACTATATCAGTAAAAGTACCTCCTATATCTACTGCAATTCTATACATTAATTGACACTCATTTAATTAAAGAATGAAAGATTAATTTTTATTTATTAATTCCAATACATCGTTTGTGCTTCTTACGTCTGCAAAAAATTGTATCATATTAATTAGCGTAGCATTATGCTCTTGATCACTTCTAGTTCCATTAGCATCTTCAACAAAAATTGTTTTATAATTTAAAAACATTGCATCTCTAGTAGTGGATTCACAACATACATTACTCAAAGTTCCTGTAATAATTAAAGTATCAATATTGTTACTATTAAGATAATTTTTTAATTCAAAAAATTCAGGGGCTAGCGCACTAGAACGATTTTTAATTATTACTTTATCACCTTTTTGTACATCCATACCTTTCCATAATTCACCTGGAAATGCTCCTTCTTTAGTATCCTCTATAATTTGGGTTCTACTTTCTTTAGTACAAAAATTTTCATACCAAGAAATCCAATCTGATGTATACCTATGTTTAGTCCATATCACATTTCCACCGTTGGTTCTTATTGATTTAGCAATTTTATTTATATTAGGAGCTATTGCTTCAACACCGGGCACTTCCACAATAGAAAGTTTGGGAATTATAAAACAATTTTGCATATCTATAACTAAAAGAGCAGAAGTTTTTGGGTTGATTTTTTCATGCATATTAAGCTTCCCTCTTCGCTTAACCACACGATCTTTTATATATTGAGGTATTTTTGTATTATGCACTATTAGAACCCTTTAATTTTCTTATGTTTCTAATTAGTAATTCCTCTAAGTCTTTCAGACCTTCTTCTCAATAATTCTACAACAGTTAATAGTATAATTGAAATTATGACAAGTATAGTAGCGACAGCCAAAATTGTTGGACTAATTTGTTCTCTAATTCCAGAAAACATCTGGCGTGGAATTGTTCTTTGTCTAACATCAGCTAATTGAAGCACAACAACCACTTCATCAAAAGAAGTTATAAAAGCAAATAAAGCTCCAGAAACTACTCCTGGTAGAATTAGAGGCATTTGAATTTTAAAAAAGGTATTAAATGGTCCTGCTCCTAAGCTACCAGCAGCTCTAGTTAAACTTTTATCAAAACCAACTAATGTTGCTGTGACTGTTATTATAACAAAAGGTGTACCTAGTACAGCGTGGGCTAATATAACACCAATATAGGTTTTAGCTATACCAATATCAGAAAAAAAGAAAAATAATCCAGATGCTATAATTACTAAAGGAACTACCATTGGAGAAATCAAAAGAGCCATGATAGGTCTTCTGTAAGGCATTTCACTTCGAGATAAACCGATAGCTGCTAGCGTTCCTATTGAAGTAGCAATTAAGGTCGAAAAAATACCTATTATAAAACTATTCCTAATTGATCTGATCCATTGTGCATTAGCCCAAAGATCTGACCACCAGCCTTCAATTGCTTCAGGAGCAACCATTCCATTATAAAGAATATCTTTATACCATCTTAAAGAATATGCCTCTGAATCGAAATTGATCATTCCCTCAGTAAAACTAAAGTAAGGTTCTATATTAAAGCTAAGAGGGAATACTATCAAAATAGGTGCTATTAAAAAAAGGAATATTAGACCACAAATAAATCTAAAGCTATAAAACCACAAAACCTCAATAGAAGTTGCATAAGGAGGTAAACCTAAACGATAATTACCAGAAGAAATCCATAAACTGGTTTTACCTAATATCCAACCTATTAATGCTAAAACTATAGAATAAGTAAGTCCAAAATAAGCTAGAGAACTTAAAAATAATATAGAAGCACAAAAAAAAGATGCATATAAACTAAATTTTAAGATTTTTACGCTTATATAAGTGAGTGCAACAAAAATTAACAAACCTATAATGGCATAAACTAGCATTAAATCTTTTTGTCCTGTAGCTGTTAAAAAACCTAAAATTAAACCAAAAATTCCTGGCCAAAAAAGATTAAACCACATAGATGGTTTAGGAGGTATATATTGAAAAGGTTTAAGCAATTTTTATCCTAATTTCATATTATCTATTCCTACTACTCGATCATAAATCCAGTATAAAAATAATATTATTACTAATAGTACTCCTCCCATTGCGGCTGCTAGCGACCAATTAAGAGATTTTCTCATGTGGTAATCAATAAAATTTGATATCATTGTTCCATCCTGGCCTCCAACTAAAGCAGGAGTAATATAAAAACTTATGGCTAATATGAACACTAATATAGCTCCAGCACCTATGCCAGGTATTGTTTGAGGAAAATATATGCGCCAAAAAGCGATCCAATTTGTTGCGCCCATTGATTTAGCTGCTCTAACGTATGATGGTGGTATAGTTTTCATTACTGAATATATTGGCAAAATCATGAAAGGAAGTAAAATATGAGTCATGGAAATTAATGTTCCAGCTTTATTATAAATTAAGGTAAATCTATCTTCATCAGTTGTAATACCAAATACAACAAATAGATCATTTAGAACGCCTTGACCTTGTAGCATAGCAATCCATGCGGTTGTCCGTACTAATAAAGATGTCCAAAAAGGTAATAATACTAAAATAAGAAGTAAATTTGATATTCTAATTGGAAGGTTAGCCAGTAAGAAAGCTACGGGATATCCTAAAATTAAACCAGCAATCACAACAATTAAGGATATCTCCAAAGTTCTAATAAATAATTTAATATGAATACGTCGTTCTTCTGATTTTTTGATAAAAGAACCTTCAGCCGTATATTTCATATCTAAAGCGGATGCTAGAAAAACAGGAGTTATAGAATGTGATGTTACTTTCATTGCACGCCAAGTCTTAATTTCCCCCCATTTTTTTTTCACTCCTATTAAAGATTCTTTAAAAGGTGCTTCTAATTTTTTTGCTTTTCTTGCTGAACTAGTAAATAAGGATCTAGCCCCAGACATTTCTCGGTTCATACGACTAGCTACTTTTCCTATATTCTTACTTTTTTTTAACCAGACTAAATCTAGTACTAAAGCTTCATACATTTCCTCAGTTGGTTCAGATTTTCCATCCCATTCTGAAATAATAGGAGTTAGGTTAACCATATATTTTTCAAATGTATCGTTGTAAACTCCACGAGTTAAAAAGACAAGTATTGGAAAAACAAACCCAATTGAAATAAGTAAAAGTAAAGGAGTAACTAATCCAAATGCCCGCAATCTACTTCTGAATAATGCTTTTGATAATTTCTTTTTAAGTGGAATTCCATCATAGGATAGCATCTGTTTATTATTATTATTATTGGATGCCTGCATCTATATTCCAATTAAAATTTAATTATAATTTAAAAAATGCACATAGGGATTATCCCTATGTGCTTTATAAGGTTTAAAATTTATTAATTAGCTAACCAAGCATTAAACCTTTCATTGAGTTCTTCACCGTTATCTGCCCAGAACTCAAAATTATTTTGAAGAGCATTTTTAAGCGCTGCTTCTGTTGTGGGCATATGATCAATCATCTTTATTGAAGGGTCACTGTGAAAAGTTCCAATTAGAGGAATTGAAGAATTTCTTAGTGGACCATATGGAATCCAACTAGCCTGATCTGCCAATCTTTGAGTGTCTGTTGAAAAACGAATAAAGTCTAACGCTGCTTCTTTATTTTTACTTCCTTTTGGAATTACAAAAAGATCAAGATCATAAATTTGGCCATCCCATACAAGACCAAATGGCTGTCCTTCAGCAGCGATAGCATTAAAGATTCTTCCATTCCAAGTAATTGTCATGGTAACTTCGCCATCTGCTAGTAGTTGAGGTGGCTGAGCTCCTGCCTCCCACCAAACAACATGATCTTTAATAGTATCAAGTTTTGCAAATGCTCTCTTAACTCCCTCTTCTGTACCTAATAGACCATAAACTTCTGAAGATGGAACTCCATCACCCATCAAAGCCATTTCTAGCATCGCTTTGCCTAATTTTCTCATACCTCGCTTACCTGGAAACTTTTCAATATCAAAAAAATCGGCCATTGTTGTAGGAGGGGTATCATATTTGGTTTTATCAAATGCATAAAGTGTAGTCCAAACAATGTTTCCTACTGCACAATCTTGCAATGCACCAGGAAGGAAATCTTTAGCAGCTGGAGTACCGTCTGGAGCAGCGGGGTAGTGTTGAATGGTCAATCTCTTCTAATATACCTTCGTCACAACCTTGAAGAGCATCAGACAGTTCAACGTCAACAACATCCCAAGTAACATTACCTGCTTCAACTTGTGCTTTAACTTCAGCTAAACCACCACTGTAATCTTCAGATACTACTTGGTGGCCTGTTTCTTTTGACCATGGTTTATGATAAGCTTCAACTTGAGATTTGGTATATGCCCCTCCCCAAGAAACTACTGTTATTGAATCCGCAATCGCAACAGAAGCTACAAATAACGCACTTACAGATGCAAATATTAATTTAAATAATTTCATTTTTATCTCCCAACTATTTAATGATTCGTAAAAAAAAACGAACTAAAAATAGATAATATATTATTCGTTCAATGTATCAAGTGCCCGACAATCATCAGTAGACCAGCTAACTCGAGTTTTCAGTCCTAATTTTAAATCGGAAATTTTTTTTGCATTTGGAATTTTAACGATAAAATTTTCGTCTCCTTCTACATTCATTCTGCATCTTATATGGTCGCCAATATAAATTAACTCCAACACTTTTGCATCAGATGTATTTTCTCCATCTGCACCCACTTTAATCCTCTCAGGTCTAATAGATAATGTTGTTTTTGAACCAATTGTATCGCAATTAACTTTTTTACTTTTAAGTAAATTACCCTTTAATGTTTTAGCTGTAACTATTGAACCTTTTACATCTACTACCTCTGCCATAATTTTATTATTTTCACCAATAAATTGAGCAACAAAAGCATTTTCAGGACGTTCGTATAAATCTGGTGGTGTAGCCAACTGCTGAATTACCCCGTCATTAAAAACTGCTACTCTATCTGACATAGTTAATGCTTCTGATTGATCATGAGTTACATAAACTACAGTAACACCAAGCCTTTCATGTAAATGCTTGATCTCATATTGCATATGCTCTCTTAGCTGTTTGTCTAAAGCACCCAATGGTTCATCCATCAAAACAAGGTCAGGTTCAAATACTAAAGATCTGGCCAGAGCTATTCTTTGTTGTTGTCCCCCAGATAATTGTGCGGGTCTTCTATTTCCAAACTCACGCATTTGTACCATATCTAGAGCTCGTCTTATTTTTTCTTCCCTTAAACTTTTGGATAATTTTCTTACCTCTAAGGGGAAAGAAAGATTTTCATAAACAGTCATATGAGGGAAAAGAGCATAATTTTGAAAAACCATACCTATGCCTCTTTTATGAGGAGGTATATTATTTATGGGATTCCCAGCTAATGAAATTATTCCATGGGTTGCAGTTTCAAACCCAGCAAGCATCATAAGACATGTTGTTTTACCAGAACCAGAAGGACCCAACATGGTCAGAAATTCACCTTTTGGGATATCTAAATTTAAATCTTTAACAACTAATACTTCGCCATCGTAGCTTTTTTGAACATTCTCAAATTTTACAAAGGATTTAATATTCATGATTGTTTTATAATATGTTAATCAATAAAATTAGAATATAAACTAGACTAGTCAGTCAGAGATTACAAACCATAAAAAAGAAATAAAATTTTAAGTTAAATTCTTGTTACAAAATAAAAATGGTATTTTTGCCGTTCCAACTGCAGCCTCTACATTTTTTCCAGGTGAAATTTTTGTTTTAATTATTTTTATTCTAATTTTTTCCCATACCATGTTTGTTGAACCACCACCAACTGTAAAAATATGATTTGGAAAAAACCCACCAAGTTGAGAAATAGCGTCGTAAGATTTTTTTTCTATTTTTGCCATACCTTCGAATAAACCATGAAGAAATAGAGCTTCATTTTTTGGTCGAGGTGTTAAGCAAGGTTTAAGTTTTGGATCATTTTTTGGAAAACGTTCTCCAACTTTTGTTAAAGGATAATATTCAAGCCCACTTATATTATTCGGATTTATATCTTTACTCAGATTTATTATTTCATTAACAGTAAAATATTTTTCAAGTACATTTCCACCTGTATTAGATGCTCCTCCAACCAGCCAATAATTTCCTAATTTATGTGAGTATAGACCAATATTAGAATCCTCAATTTGATTTTCAGATAAAATTTTTACAGTCAAAGTACTTCCTAGAGAAGTTACTGCTGAACCTTTTTTGAAGGTAGCACAAGATAAAAACCCTGCATTACTATCAGTGGTACCAGCATAAATATTAGTATTCCTATCTAAACCAAGTTCATTTGCAACAGAATCATTTAATTTTCCAAGTTGAGTTCCCACGGGATATACTTTAGGTAATAAATATTTTTTCAAACCTGTCTTAATAATCCACTCAGGCCAGGAGTTTTTTTTAATATCATATCCTAACTTAAGAGTATTGTTGTGATCGGATAACCCACCTTTCTTTAATAAATTGGCTACTATAAAGTCAGCCTGATGCATTAAATATTTTGCTTTTCTATTTTTATCTTCTTTTATTAATTTTAAAGCCCTCGCAAGAGTTGAGTTTTGACCTTTTGCGATATGTTTTTCAGGAGAATATTTCTCAATTATTTTTGCTTCTTCAACAAAACCTGATGAATTATACATTAGAGCTCTTGTTACAGGCTGTAAGTACTCATTTGCAAGTAATACTGTTCCAGAAGTACCGTCCACTGCTAACTTTTTTATTTTAAAAGAATTTATTCCATTATTGTTAAGACCAATTAGGTTAGATCTTATCGCTATTTTAACTGTTTTCCACCAAATGGATGGATCAATTTTATCTGAATTTTGAATTTTATGTTTAATGTTAGAAATACTAAGTACTTCACCGTCACTATTTATGGTTGCTGTTTTTACTCCAGTAGTACCAATATCAATTCCCAAAGAAAGTAACATTTAATTAGGTATCAAAGTTTGCTTGAATTTTTTCTTTTCAATCCAATGATTAATTTCATCTTTTTTCACTTAAAGGATTAAACATTTAATTTATAAGAGATCTTTCCAGAATATTAAATATATATTTAAACATGGACTTTTAAGTTTGTATAGGTTTTGATTTTATTAAATTTTATTTCTCTTTTAAAAGCTCTTTCAGTTAGAGGAGTAAGAAGACCAATACTTTGAAATTATTAAGGGAACTTACAAATGGAACCAAACAATTTAAATTATGTCATTCTGACTTTTTTATTGAAGCAGAAATTAATTTTAATGCCTGTTATGTATGGAATCTCTAATGGATAAAAATCTATATCTTGGAATTGACATTGGAACATATGAAACAAAAGGTGTATTGGTGGACTTCGAAGGAAATGTTTATAATCAAGCATCAATAAAGCACGAAATGATTATTCCGAAACCTGGTTGGGCTGAACACTCACCAAAAGATGTTTGGTGGGGAGATTTTGTGAAGATAACAAAAAAACTTTTAAAGAAAAAAGATATTTTTCCTGAGCAAATAAAATGCGTTGCGGTTAGTGCAATTGGGCCATGTATGTTGCCAATTGATAATAAAACAGAACCATTATATTCGGGTATTTTATATGGAGTTGATACAAGGGCTACTAATGAAATCAATCATTTAAATTATATATTAGGTAAAGAAAAAATTTTTAATTTTGGTGGAAATGCTTTAACCTCTCAATCAATTGGTCCAAAAATTCTTTGGCTAAAGAATAATCATCCTGACATATATAAAAAAGCAGAAAAAATAGTAACCTCCACTACTTTTATTGTTCAAAAACTTACTGATCAATGTGTTATAGATCATTATACTGCTGCTAACTTTACTCCTCTTTATGATAAATCAAATTTTAAGTGGAGTAGTGAAATTTCCAAAAATATCATAGATATAACAAAACTTCCTGAATTGAAGTGGTCAACAGAAATTGCTGGCTATATAACGGAGAAAGCCTCATTAGAAACTAGTTTACCAGAAGGGGTACCAGTTACTGTAGGAACAATAGATGCAGCAGCAGAAGCGATAAGTGTAGGTGTTAAAGATACTGGTGATATTATGATAATGTACGGATCAACAATGTTTTTTGTCGGTTTAGTAAATGGTAATAAGTCAAATAAAACATTATGGTCAGCACCATGGTTATTTGAAAATGAATTTGCATTAATGGCTGGCACTTCTACGAGTGGTACCATTACACAATGGTTTAAAAAAGAATTTGCAAAAGATTTTAATTCAGAAGATGCTTTTCAGGAATTATCAAAAATGGCAGAAAAAAGTCCTATTGGATCAAAAAATTTAATAACACTTCCATATTTTTCAGGTGAAAGAACACCTATACAAAACCCTAATGCATGTGGAATAATTTTTGGTTTAAATCTTACACATAAAAGAGAAGATATTTATAGATCAATAATTGAGGGTATCAGTTATGGGGCCAATCACATTCTAGATACATTTATAGAATCTGGATTTAAACCAAAGAAGCTTTTTGCGGTCGGAGGAGGCCTAAAAAATAATATTTGGTCCAGCTCAATTTCTAATATTTCAGGTTTCAATCAAGAAGTAAAAAAAACTACGATTGGTGCAGCTTATGGAAATGCATTTCTTGCAGCATTAGCCATAGGAGATGTGTCAAAAAAAGATATAATAAATTGGAATCCTGTAGACTGCATTATTAAATCTTGTCCAGATCCTTTATATAATAAGCAGTTTGATTTATTTAAGAATTTATATAAAAACACGTCTGATTTACTAGAAAAATAATACTTGTTAACCTTAGTTGATAAATAAAATTGAAGGCAATAAATTTAAAAAATAAAATTTATGATTTAAATGAGATAGAAGTGTTCCGAGTTAGAAATTGAATTAAATTATTACCTTACAATCTATTATAAAAAAAAGTGATGTAATCGAAAAAAAATTTATTGATAACAACCATGAGAGAGTAGTGATATGAAAATATTAATTATTGGTGCTGGAGGTATGGTAGGTCAAAAACTAGTTCAAAAAATTATTGAACCAGGCTTTAATTCTTTCAATTTTGAAGAATTATTTCTTTTGGATCTTTATTTACCAAATTATAAAGATTTAAGGATAAAACGTATAATAGGTTCTATTAATAATAAAAAAAAAATTAAAGATTTATCGTCTAAAAGATTTGATATTATTTTTTATTTAGCATCTATTGTCTCTGGTGAATCAGAGGAAAATTTTGAGAAGGGCTGGAACGTAAATCTTTTCTCAATGTGGCATTTTCTATCGGCTATAAAAATAGAACATCTAAATAGTTCGAAATCATATATTCCAAAAGTAATTTTCACTTCACCAATCGCAGTATTCGGTGCTCCATTTCCAAATAAGATAGATGATGAATTCCTATGTTACCCGCAGACTAGTTATGGAGCACAAAAAGTTTCAATAGAACTTTTGATTTCTGATTTTAGTAGGAAAGGGTTTATTAATGGTATTTCACTTAGGCTACCTACTATTTGTGTTAGACCAGGTCATCCTAATAAAGCAGCTTCAGGTTTTTTTTCAAATATTATTAGGGAACCTTTAAATGGAAAAAAAGCATATTTACCTGTTGATTCATCAGTTAGACATTGGTACGCATCACCAAAATCTGCTACCAATTTTCTGATTCATTCAGTATCAATGGAATTTTCCCAATTAGAAAACAGAAGATCATTAAACCTTCCTGGTGTAAGCTGCACTGTAGAAGAACAAATAGAGAGACTAAGATCTATAGCTGGACAAAAAGTTGTTGATCTAATTATTCTTAAAAAAGATTTAACCATACAGAATATGGTTGAAGGATGGCCTCAAAATTTCTTACCTATTAAAGCTTTAGCGCTAGGATTTATAGCTGATGATAACTTTGAAGATATTATCAAAACATTTATTAAGGATGAACTTAAATAATATATTTTTAATTTATTTAGTTAATTATAAATAATAATAAAACCTAAAATTATAAAAATAAAATCAAGTATAACAAAACTTAATACTTAAACACTGGGAAAAATGATCTTTTATTAATGGAAAATAATATAGTTTTATAGTGAACAATCCCTTTTGGTATAAAATGAAATTAATGAAATGTATAAAAAATAATAATATTATATAATATCGATTTTCACAGAAGTTTAAAGAACTTCACCAAACCAAATTCGATCATTAAAAAGCGAAGCTTTGATTTTTATTTTTTCTCCAAGATCTAACATAACAGGTTTTTCAAATAGATAAATAGGAGTAACCCAATGTGATGTTGTTTGACCTGGCATATTTTCATATTTGATTTCTTTATAAATATTTATACTCAGCCATTGTATCAATCCGTAGCACAAGCCACTCTTTGTTGCTGTAAAAACAATTATTTTTTCTTGTTCGATAATTTTTTTGCATCCAAAAAGATTTACTCTAAAAGCAATTTTTGTATCACTTAAAATATTAGGTTTTTCTTTAAGTATAACATTTACCTTATTACCTGATATCGAATTAAATTTGGTTAAATCAAATTTTCCTACTTTACTTATAGACACATTTTCCGAAACTTCTGGACTTTCCCCAATTAAAGCTATCCTGATGTCCCCAGATTCAGGGATCATTTTTCCAGTTGATTTCATCAGCCTATTATTTGCGTCTAAAATAGTGGATTGAACGCCTTCCCCAACAAATTCAGATGATAAAATTTCTGAAATTACTAAATCTGCTTTTTCTGGAAGGTCTTTACCAACTATTAAGTCAGTTGATTTTTTATTTATTACCTTAATTATGTTATTATAGCCATTGGCAGCAATAATTTTTTTAGCAATGTTGGAGATGCTTTTAGAGGATTCGCAAGTTATTATTCTTTTTGCACCAGAATCTGCTGCCATCATTGATAATAAGCCCGAACCAGTTCCAATATCTAACACAATGTCATGCTTCGACACAGCAAGTTTTATTGCATTAAAATAAGCATCATTTCTAAGATTATCATTCATCATATTTATATGCCACGAGGGAACTAGTCTACTCTTTAATCTTTCCAAGTTCATTTTTAAAAGTGTATTTGCAGGCATTTTGCAAATACCTTTTTCATATATTTCTAATGCCTTTTCTAACTGTCCACTTATTTCAAGTGTAATTCCCATATTAGTATACGCTTCAGCATAATTGGGAATAATTTTAATTGCTTTTTTGAATGCATTTATTGCCTCTGTCAGTTTACCTTGATCTTTGAGGGCAGCGCCCATGTTATTATAGGCCTCAGCACTATCAGGTTTAATTGAAAGTACTTTGGAGTAAGCACCGATGGCTTCTTCCCAATTTCCTTGATTATTGAGAACTATACCTATGTTGTTATAGACTTCAGAATAATTAGGCTTGATTGAGAGAGCTTTGTTGTAAGATTCTATGGCTTCATCTAGCTTTCCCTGATCTTTAAGTGCATTGCCTATATTGTAATAGGCTTGAGCATAATTAGTTTTGAGTAAAAGAGCTTTGTTGTAAGCCTCAATGGCTTCATCCAGTTTTCCTTGATCTTGCAGAGCAATACCCATGTTATAATAGGCTTGAGCATAATTAGTTTTGAGTAAAAGAGCTTTGTTGTAAGCCTCAATGGCTTCATCTAGCTTGCCTTGAGCTTTGAAAGTAATACCCATGTTGTAATAGGCTTGAGCATAATCAGGCTTAATTGAGATAGCTTTTTTGTAAGACCCAATAGCTTCTTCCAGCTTGTCATGGCCTTGTAGAGTAACGCCCATGTTATTATATACCTCAGCCTCATCAGGCTTTATTGAGATAGTTTTGTTATATACTTCTATTGCTTCTTCGTATTGTTCATTTTGCCCTAATGCTACACCCTAAATTGTTATACGCTTCATAGTACTGAGGATTGAGTTCTATCGCTTTTTCATATACGTGAGATGGCCTGAGTATAGTCTTCCATCTCCTTATAGACATTGCCTAGGTTATTATAGGCTTCGGCATAGTCTGGTTGAAGTCTCAATTGCTTTTTCAAGATTAGATTGGGCCTCTTGATATTCCCTGATATCAATGAGCGCAGCGCCTAGATTATTATAAGCATGAGGATGATGGGGCCGAAGTTCAATGACCTTGACGAAAATGCTCAATAGCGGCCTCTGTGTGACCCTTTTCGAAAGAGATTGCTCCCATAATGTTATGGAGGACAAAAGTGTGGGGATACTCTTTAATTAATTGAGACGACCGAGATAACACATCATCAAACTTACCTTGATGGTATAAAGTGACAAGAGCGTTCACGACTTCTTTAGGGGCACTTTTGTGATGTATCTTTTCAAGCATAGGGGTCTATATAAAGGTATACCAATCCTATCTCTTCGCAATTATTATACCATTTAGTTATCAAAGATTACTTCTACTAATTCAGTTAGTTCAGGATGGTTACATGAAAGATGAACTGCTCTCTTTGTAAAGTTTTTGTCTAGTGAGGTCTTACTTATTTCTTCATTCTTATTTATCCAAAAAAAATAGTTATCATTATCAAATCAATTTTTGATAATTTGGATAATTTTTAGGCAATAGGATATTCTTTTTATATCTTAGATTAAAAATTATTTGAAAATGATTTTGAAATATTTAACGTTTAATTATTACTTCTAAATTTTATAAATTTTAAGTTTATTTGAACAATTTGGACAGCAAAAATGCACATTTTAATAATAAATTTTACTGCCAATTATACAGCGGAAGAATATGACCAAGGGACAACTGAATTAGCTCCAGTTTTTGCAGAGCTTGATGGATTAATAGTTAAAAACTTTTTATTTAATCATGAAACAAAAACATATGGTGGTTGCTACATGTTTAATAGTAAAAAAGACATGGAAGCATATAAAAAAGGAGAAATCTTTAAATCTATTATTGAAAACCCCGATTGGTCAGACTTTGTAGTTAGAGATTTTGAGGTGCATGCAGAAGCTTCAGAAATCCAAAAAAATCTCAAAGAGAAAGCTGCCTAAAAATGAAACTCTACATAAATTAAGCTAGGTAAAATATGTTTAAGTATATAACATTATTTGTACTCTTAATATCAACTTTTGTTTTAGCTGATGAAAAAATTAAAGGAACTTATCTTGGTGAAATAGAAGATAAATATAAAAATACCTATCCTGTTACAACAAATCTGGAAATAACTGATGAAGGTGTGATAAAAGGTCAATATGAATACAAATATGGAGGAAAAAATTGGAATGGTATTTTTTATGATGGAAAATTGTCTGGTAAAGATTTGTTGATATACTGGAAAGAAGAAACTAGACAGGGATGGCTTGCTATTAATTTTGATGAAAAATATACAAGTTTTTCTGGAACTTGGGGTTCCACAAATAATAATGGTAATTGGCTGGGAAAAAAGTAGATCAATTGCTTCATCATACTTACCTCTTTCCCGTAGATCTACTGCTTTCTCTAATATCTCTTCATCCGTTTGGTTACCTTCAACTTGGGTTACATTTGCTAATTTACTTTCAATCTGATTAAACTCATCCCCTTTTTATACCCTTACTTTTTGCTTTATCAAAAAATCCTTTTGCATCATCTATTCGATTTGACTTAATCAAAGCGTCTATACAACTGAGCCAGAATTGAGCAATACTTGGATTGGTTTCCAGTGCTGTCTTAAAGAATGATAGTGCCTCTTGGACCTTACCCCTACCAACAGCTAATACACCTATATTGTGATTGGCGTCAGGGTGCTTGGGTTGTACTTTAAGTATTGATGTATAATAGCGATCAGCCTCTTGTAACTTACCGGCTTTATGGGCCTGAATACCCTTTTGTAATGCTTGATCTAGTGTAAGTTCCATTAAATTGCTTACTCAAAATAATATGAACTTCTTTATATTCAGAAATTAACATTATTGGAAGTTTTATATTATAATGATTGAATAAAGTGTTTTCATATAAAATAAATAAAATACTTTATTCCGCAAGCAAAAGATGAGTATATAAACTCTACTAGTAGCTAAGTTATTGAATCAGGATCTGCATAGTAGAAGGTTACTTCCTTATCATAAACTACAAATTCCCATTCTGTATAATCTTCTACTGTACTAGGAATAGCATTAGCATAGGTGTAGATGAATACCTTACTTAGAACAGTAACAACGATAATGGCTAAAATATATTTCAGATACTTCATAACTAGATACTAGCATAATCCTGTGACCTGCCTAGTAGTGTAATTGAGTAAACTAAAACCACACTTTTAGGTACCAAAGTTATAAAATTTAATTCTGTGGTGTTAGGATGATTGTTGAATTAAAACACAGTATTATCAGTTATCATATCCTAAAATCATACTTTATAACTTTACCTTTAAGTTCCTGATTAAAATGGTATCTGATAGGGTTTTAGTAATTAGTGAAACAGATTTGACTGAAGATGGATAGATTATCTACTAACCTTCCAACTAAATAACGTAATACTTACAATCTAATACATTAATAGTTCTGAAAAAAGTACCATAACATAATTACTGCAAATACTATTAAGCTAATCCTAATATCCCATTTCAATATAAATATAAGAAATTTTAAAATTTTTTTCATTCAAATAAACTAAATTGATCTATCTATTGGTAAATGACTACTTAACTGCTCTATCCTTCCATGATATCCATCTATCCTAGTAAAAAAGGCAAATGCTAATAAGCTAATTATAGCTATTATTATTAGTATAACTTTAGTCATCTTTATCTTTTCTGTTAGATGCAAAATATCCAAATGCTATAAGGATAACTACACCAATTAGTACTAGAATTCCTTTAATCATATTTAAATCCTAAATTTATTTGTTTTAATTTTTGAAAGTACTTGGAATTTTCAATAATTGATAATAGCTTATAATTTTATTATTTCGGAGAACTTAAATTGTCTGACGTTACCCTCATTAACTACACTACTAGAGATTTTATATCAAAAACTGAATTAGAATTATATATTTCAAAACAGGATAATATATTTACAGAAAATGTAATATCTGAATTCAATAAAGCTGGAATGGTTAGAAGAGTAGTAACAAGAATATGGAATAGAGAAGGAGCATTTCGTGTTGGAATACTTTTTGAATATACAGGTGAAAAAGCCTATAAAGATTGTCAAAAACTTTTAGAAAAACACTATCTGCATCATTTAAAAGATTTTAATACAAAAGTTGTTGGTTCTAGAGGTATAGTTGTTCATGAATTTTAATCATATCAAAAAGTCTTCCTAATCATACTTATCCTAAAAAAAAAATTTATACCTTTAATTTAAAAACTTATAAACACTTGTTCTGTAGTGCCTTAACTGTACAGTATTCATAGATACATCTAAATCAATAGATGATATAATGAAACTACAGTACCATTTTAAAGTCCATACAGACTCAAGATTATTTGTAGAGTCTTATACCCTTCCTGACACCTAATATGACTCTCCTGACTCATCCTAGAGTCACTGAAAGTCTATTGAGAAAAACTTTAACAACTAAGCATACTAGGTAATTAACTTACAAAGGTACTTAAAGTGGTTACCTAAGTGTATTACTGATCTGTGTAAGTCATTGATAATGTATACCCATATGGGAGGTATGACCCATGCGTGGGTAGAGTTAACACACCTATATGGGATCACTTTCCCTATACTAGCAACAGTTAATTTAACTATGAAAGAAAGAGTGGAAGAAAACGTGCCTGTTGACAGTGACTAACAAATACCTAACCTATTGTTATTGCTTACATTAAGGTGTGAGTGGTGCATGGGGTAAGTATTAAACTACTTCTCAACCGCACCATGTCACAACAAATAGTGCATTTAAATCATTGATATGTAAGAATTTTTGTTGATACGGATCAGTGGTGTGAAATAAAATGAGAAAGAAAAGTGTGGCTAGTCATGTAATGAAACTTGATAATTAGTTCTATTACGTTCGTCATCATGGACACAATTGAGTTTAACGAAATAGTAGATAATTATACTTCAAAAACTGCAATCCCTCGGCTTCCTTCCATTTTTGCCATAGTCATCAATTCTTTTGTTTTAGGAAGTGTATTAAAATGTTTATCTAAATACTCAATGGTATTTTGAAATGCTTCTTTTGTATCGTATTCAAATA